>CAMDEF010000008.1 GCA_945895265.1 Bordetella parapertussis
TCTTCTGAACTGCCTTGAGCAAGGAGTTTGCCTTGATCTAAAAACGCGACGCGATCCGAAAGTTTGATCACGATGTCAAGGTTGTGTTCAATGATACAAATTGTGATTCCACGCTTGGCATAATCGCGTAATAAGGTCACGAAGCGATCAAAAGAGCGAGGGTCCAGACCCGAGGCAGGCTCGTCAAGCAGCCAGAGCTTCGCCTCGCTTGCCATGATCCGCGCAAGACTTAAAAATTTCCGTTCGGCGTAGGCAAGATCAACCGCGCGTTCGTGACGTTTGTCGAGTAGTTGGGTTTCAGTCAGGATTTCAGTGACGCGTTGCTCGGCGGCTTTGCGACCGCCTTGCCAAAGCCAACTGCTGCGCTCTGTCACCGTCATCACGTTTTCTTCGACAGTCATTTGACTGTACAGACGTAAATCTTGAAAGGTACGTGCGATGCCTAGGCGGGCGACCTGCCAAGGCTGAGAACCTTTTAGTGGCTTGCCTAACCAATGTATCGTGCCACTACTCGGGATTAAGTGGCCCGTAATCAGATTAAATAAGGTGGTTTTGCCGGCACCATTGGGGCCCACCAAGGTGGTAATCACACCGGCTGGCAGATCTAGCGTCACATCATCAATGGCTTGCAAGCCACCAAAGTTTTTATTGACGTTTCTAATTTGTAGCAAGATCTCTTGCGAAGCCGTTGAGGTCGTCATGCTGACTTCTCCTTGCTGCGCCCACCCACCAAGCCGCCTGGGCGAAACATCATCAAGAGCACCATCGCTAAACCATAAATGATTTGTTGAATCGAACCGAGTTCAGTCGGCGGTAAAAATGGCAGATAGGTCAGGGCGGCTGGCAGCGACATCAGTAGCGCAGCGCCTACGATTGGCCCAAACAGGGTACCGGTGCCGCCGATGATGACCATCGCCATCAATAAAATCGAGGTCTCTAGCATGAAGCTTTCGACGTTAATAAAACTGATATAAAAAGCATAGAGTGAGCCCGCGATACCCGCCAAGCCTGCAGCGACTGCAACTGATAGCGTTTTGATGGCATTGACGTGTTTGCCATAGGTCTGCGCTGCCGATTCACTATCGCGGATCGCCATCAGACTACGGCCAAAACTGCCGCGCACAAGCAACGCGGTAATCCCCACCACTAAACCAAGTACGACGAGCGCAAGAGCGAGAAAGGCGGTGTCGTCATTAAAGGTATAGCCCCATAGTTTGGGGCGCGGGATCCCGATCATGCCGCCGAGCCCGCCGGTAATGGATTTCCATTCAGAAAAGATCGTGACACCAATCACTTGCAAGCCAAGTGAGGCCGCGACAAAGTATTCTCCGCGCACCCTTAGGGCAGGTAGCGCCAGCGCCATCGACAATATTGCTGAGATAGCAGCCGAAGCGGCCATGCAAAGTAGCAACGAGTCAGACGCATGCATTGCGATATACGCAGTGGCGTAAGCACCCACGCCAAAGAAGATGGCATGTGCGAGCGAAAAAATACCGGCATAACCCATAATGAAATTTAGGGTCAGCGCCAAAATCGCGTTAATGCAAAACAGTACAGCAATATTTTGAAGATAGGCAATCATGTGATGTTCTCTTTTAAGACATAACCGCGCGACCGTACACACCACCGGGGCGGAACAGGATGAACAAGAACAGAATCACAAACGTGACGGCTTCGCTCCATTGCGGGTCAATGACAGCCAGGCAGAGATTTTCGGCCATGCCTAAAATCAAACCGGCCATCGCGGCCCCGCGCAAACTCCCGACGCCTCCTACGATTGTTGCGGCGATACTGATGAGCATCACATGGTTGCCCATGGCTGGGTTCAAGCCAGACGTTGCTGCAGTCAGGATGGCAGCCGGTACAACGAGAATTGAACCGATCAAGAAGACATATTGCGACAGCAAGCGTGGGGTGAGACCATAGACCTCGATGAGAGTTGGATTTTCACCCAACGCCCGAAGGGCGATCCCAATATTGGTTTTGGTGAGCAGCCACTGCAGCGCCACAAAAAATATGATGGCACACATAATCACGACTGCTGCAATGGGGGCGACATAGAGCCCGGGCATCACCTCAAGACTTTTACTCAAGGGGGTTGATACCGTTACTGCGCCACGGTCAAAGATCATCGCGATCAGGTTTTGTACGATGATGGCCATGCCAAACGAAGCGACGAACACCGTAAAAAATGAACCTTCGTGCCGCTGAATGATGGCGTAGACGTAACGGTCAAGCAGCACGCCGAACAGGCTCGCTGCGAAGGTGGCTGCAAGCGCCGCCACCGGCCAGCTTAGGTGCAGGACTGAATAACACTCATAAAAAATATAACCGGCAATCGTAAAGGTTGCCCCATGCGCCGCATGAAAAATCCGGGTCATGCCAAAGATCAGCGAAAACCCGGCTGCAATCAGCGCGTAGAGCGCGCCGGTTTGCAGGCCGTTAATAAAAAGTTGCGTGAACAGCATGGGGCAATATCCTAAAGCAATCTAAAGCACTAAAAAAATTATTTGGCTGCAGAGACCACTTTGGTGGTGCCGTCGCCAACAATTTGATTGACTTGGATCGGGGCTTTGACTGTGCCATCATCAGCGAACGACACGGTTGCGCCGACAAATTCAAAGCTCTTGGTGGCTTTACGTTGAGCAAGTAAGTTTTCGCCTGTGACCGGTTTACCCGCTTTCTCGAGAGCCGAGGCAAGCTCAGCAAACGTTATAACCGCGTTGTAATAGTTCACCACGTAGGCGCCGGGCTCTTTGTTGTACTTAGCCTTGTAATCAGCAACCACGCGTTTGGTAAGTGGGTCGGCACGTGTCAGATTCAACTGCTGAGCCGAAAAGTAAGCACCTTTTGCTTCGGGCAAATTCAAGACCGAGGGTGTTGAGAACGCTGAATAGCTTGCCATCGGTTGGCTGATGCCGTTGTCGCGCAATTGTTTAATCAATTGCACTTGCTGGTTGCCATACGAGGCGATATAAACGACATCAGGTTTGGTGTCGCGCACGCGGGCTGCGATCCCTGAAAATTGTTGTGCGGTAGCCGGGATCGAAAAGTGACCCGCTATTTCGCCGCCTGCGGCTTTGACTTCAGCGGTGAGGTCTGCCAAAAGCGACTGGCCAATTGGGTCGTCGACATACACCATGGCAACACGCTTAAAGCCCTTTTCTTTGACCAAGAAGGGAGCCATCACGCGCACTTCAAAGTTTGCCAGGGGAATCACGTTCCAGAAGTATTCGCCCAACGTGGCGAGATCGGGGCCGACACCGCCGCCATTGACCATTATGGTTTTCGTGCGTGCACCGATAGGCGCGACGGCCTTCGAGACGCCTGTGAAGGCCGACAGTGCGTACGTAACTTTTGAGACGTTGACCAGTTTGGTCGCCGCTGTCACGCCCTGTGCAGGCAGGCCTTGACTGTCTTCGTAAATCACCGACAAGGTACCAGATAATTTTTTGTCAGCATTGATGTGTTCAATTGCTAAGTTGACGCCCGTACCAAAAATTTGACCGTATTCAGCATTCGGACCACTCATCGGGAAAATTGCACCGATCTTGTAGTCGGCTGCCGCAGCGGGCAACGCCCAAGCAGCTTGAATAAGGGTAAGCCCTAGAATGAGTTTTTTCATGAGATTGCTCCTAAAGTGCTGTGAGCAAAGCGTGCAAGAGGCAGGCGTGATCACAACGGGTTTTATTTTTCGTTTTTGCTACTAACGAATCACTCGCCGCATTCTTTCAGGATTTTGCCTCCGTGTCCAATGACAGGTTTAGGCGTAAGCTTGCATGGCTGGCTAAGCCATTTAATGCTGCACGGCAACATGAAGCACGCGTGCGCGTAACGCTTTTTTATCGACTTTATTGGTACTCAAGATACGAGGCAGAGCTTCTATAAAAAAAATGGCCTTAGGTTTTTTATAACTTGCGATTTGTTGACGACAGTGCTCGATCAACTCTTGTGCTTCGGGCTGCTGTGCTCGGCAGACGATAAAAGCCACGACTGCTTCGCCCCAGGTAGTGTCAGGCGCGCCCACGACCGCGACCTCAAAGACCGAGGGGTGGGTCAGTAGCGCCTCTTCGACCTCTCGCGAATAAATATTTTCGCCGCCCGAAATGATCATGTCTTTTTTTCGATCGACTAAAAATAGAAAATGCTGAGCATCAAAATAACCAAGGTCGCCGGTATAGCACCAACCATCTCTGATGGCCTGATGTGTGGCGACAGAGTTGTTCCAGTAGCCTTGCATCGTGGCGTCTGACAAGATCGTAATCTCGCCCACTTCGTTGGTGCTGCAGGGTGAACCATCGTCTTTGCGCAGCACGACCTGACAGCCAAAATAGGGTTGACCTGCCGAGGCCAGGCGTTTGGTTTCGTGTGGCTGGCCTGCGAGTGTGTGTTGATGTTTGTAGAGGCACGTGCCCAGCATGCTTTCAGTCATGCCATAGACCTGCATAAAGATCGGCCCAAATTGCTGGATTGCTCGCTTGAGCAAGGGCACAGGCATGGGTGCGGATGAATAAATAACGGTGTGCAGTCGGTTTGGTTGGTTGAGTTGCTCGCTTGGTGCATCCAACAGCGTCTGAATCATAATTGGGGCTAAGAGCGCTGCGGTGATCGGTTGCTGCGAAAGTGCCAATAAGACCTGGCTCGCGTCAAAGGCGCGATGTACCGCAACGGCGCCCCCAGCCCAGGCGTATGACAAGTAAATACTGAGCGCCCCCAAGTGGTAGAAAGGCATCACAAGCAATGCGCAATCTTGCGGGCTCGCAGCAAAGATGTTTGAACAATTCTTAGTTTGCTCAAGTTGTCCGCGATGGCTGTGCATCACCCCTTTAGGTTGGCCGGTCGTGCCGCTGGTGTAGACCAAAAAGATGATGTCCTGCTCGCGTGCGCTCAAGGCCGGTCGGGTCGTTGCGGCTTGGCTGACCAGCTGCCCATAGTCGTGGTAGACGTGCGTCAGAGCAGGCGTTGGCGTGCCGATACATATTAGGATGGGCAGAGTCGCTAAGCTCGCGCAAATCTCTTGCACGCGCTCGGCGTATTGCGCCTCAAAGAGCCATACGCTTGGGGCGCTATCCTGAAGAATATGCACTTGCTCACGCGCACTCAGGCGGTAGTTAAGCCCCACGCAGGTCAGCCCCGTTAGCCCGGCGGCCGCGATTAATTCTAGCGTTTCGACGCAGTTTTGTGCCAGGATCGCGATCCGGTCTTGGCGACGCAAGCCTAACGACAGTAGCGCATTGCCCAGTTGATAGGCTTGCGCCAACAGCGTCGCATGTGTGACCTCACGACCGTTGAAGTAGATTGCAGTCTGATCGCCGTAGAGCGCAGCATTTCTTTCAAAGATTTCGCCTAAGATCACAAGATGCCTTTGTTATTTTGTTGAAGTGAAACGTTGCTTTGAACTGAGTGACACTAAGCTTATGATACCGTTTGCAGTGTGGCTGCACAAAGGCAGTTTTTGGTGAGAAAAAATGAATTTCGAAATTAGCAGCGAGAATAAACTGATCGCAGACACGGTACGACGCTTTATTAAAGAGCGGCTCGCACCCCTTGAGGCGGGCATCGATGCGGCCGATGAAATTGATCCAGCGATGCTTCGCGCGTTAAAACAAGACGTGATCGCCTTGGGCCTGTTTGGCTACAACATGCCTGCGGTGCTCGGTGGGCCCGAACTGAGCGTAGCTGCGCAAAGCGTCATCGACGAAGAGCTTGGGCGTACCACCATGCCCTTGGCCGAAGCCTTTGGTCATTTTCCCGGTTCGTTGCGTCTGGTCAGCGAGGCGCAACGCGAATGGCTGATCAAACCACTGATGCAGGCCGAGGCGACCATCGCTTACGCGTTGACCGAGCCCGGCGCAGGATCTGATCTATCTGCGATCGCCACGCGTGCCGAGAAAGTGTCTGGCGGTTGGCGGCTGAACGGCACAAAGCATTTTATTTCGGCTGCCGAGCACGCAGATTTCTTGTTGGTGCTGGCTGTCACTGCTCCCCAAGAGCCGCTCAAAACCAAGTTGACGACGTTTATTATCGAGCGCGGTAATCCCGGCTGGAAAAACCTTCGACGCTTTCGCAAAATGGGCTGGCATGGTCATCCGCTCTCAGAGTTGGCGTTAGATGACTGCTTTGTTGCGGATAGCCATGTCTTGGCGCAACCAGGCCAAGGCTTTGCAACGATGATGGCAACGATCAACAACGATCGACTCATGGTTGCTTGCAAGTGCGTAGGGATCGCGCAGGCGCTCACGGATTTAGTCTTGCCGCATGTTCGTCAGCGTAAAACCTTTGGCACGGCTCTGGGCGAGCACCAAGCGATCCAGTTCATGCTGGCGAATAACGACGTCGAGCTTGATGCGGCTAGGTTACTCACGCAAAAAGCAGCCTATCTAGCCGATCAGGGCAGTAGTGAGTTTCGTATCGCGGCCTCGCGCGCCAAGTTGTATGCCAGCGAAATGGCGGGACGCGTAGCCGATAACGTGATGCAGATC
This sequence comes from Bordetella parapertussis, assembly GCA_945895265.1. GTDB lineage: Bacteria > Pseudomonadota > Gammaproteobacteria > Burkholderiales > Burkholderiaceae_B > Zwartia > Zwartia parapertussis_I. The sequence goes on from CAMDEF010000008.1 coordinate 6,483, forward strand.
TTCGGCGGAGCTGGCTACATGGCCGACTTGCCGGTTGAGCGGTTTTATCGCGACGTGCGAGCCTTCCGAATCGGCGAGGGCACCTCTGAGATGCAGCGCTTACAAATCGCGCGCCATGTGCTTCTTAGCGCTTAGTGGGTAATTCTTGTTTTAGTTTTTAACTCGAGGTTCAAGCCGTAGGAATCCCCGTTCTTTAGGGCGGCGGTGATGAATCGCGAGGGCACCGCAGGTGTCCCTGTTGTGTGTTCTTAGTTCTTATTTTTCAGTGAAAGCTCAAAGAGGCTGCGATGCCGCGCGTATCAGATCAAGTGGTGATAGTCGGTGCTGGTGAGACCAAAGTTGGTAAATTACCCGGTATGCAGTCGGTGCACATCCAAGCCTGGGCGGTGCAGCAGGCTTTAGTCGATTGCGGATTGCGAGTCAGTGAGCTTGATGGTCTGATCAATTTAGATCCTTATGCTGTCCCGCACTCGATGTTTTCGTCGACCCTGAGCGAATACCTTGGTCTGAAGCCTAAGTTTTTATCGACGCTTGACGTGGGTGGTACCGTCACCGGTATGACGTTGCTGCAGCAGGCTGTCTGGGCGATTGAGGCGGGTCACTGCGAAGTGGTGGCGTGCGTGTATGGTGAAAACGCGTTGACCGCGCGTGCGCCTGAGCAACGCGGTTTAGCCATGCAAAATTTAATGGGCGGCCAAGAGTGGGAAGAGCCCTTTGGTGTGCACGGGATGGTGACGCCCTATGCACTGGTCGCGCAGCGCTATCTGCACCAGTATGGCGCCACAGTCGACGATTTTGGCGAGGTGTCTGTTTTGACCCGACGCCATGCGTTGAATAATGAAAACGCCCAAATGAAAAAGCCAATGACGCTAGAAGATCATCGCGCAAGCAAAATGATCAGTTCACCGTTACGCTTACTTGACTGCTCGCTAGTCTCAGACGGCGGGGGTGCAGTGATCTTAACGACGCGCAGCAGGGCTCAACGAATGGGTCAGCGTTTTGTCTCGATTAAATCGATGGCAATGCGCGCCACCCATAGCTCAATTGCACAGCTCCCCGATCTTGAAGACTTTGGGATGCGCGAAGCGGGTCGTGATGCCTTCGAGGCTTCTGGTGAGGGGCCTGAGGCGATGCAAGTTGCGCTCTTGCACGATGCCTTTTCTGTCTCTGTGCTGATTACACTTGAAGCCTTGGGGTTTTGTCAGCCAGGCCAAGGTGGCAATTATTTGCGTGCGGGGCATGCGAGCATGGCGGGGCGTTGTCCGCTCAATCCACACGGTGGCTTGCTATCGCAAGCGCACATCGGAGGCATGCTGCATTTGACCGAGGCGGTTCAACAATTAAGGGGTCGCGCCGGGCGACGACAAATTGAGGGCGCGCGCCGTGCAGTGGTCAGTGGCAATGGCGGGGTCTTCTCGGTTTGTGGTGTGATGGTACTCGAGGCCAACTAATGTCTAAATCCTATCAAGCAGTTTTGCATCCTCCAACGATTGATTCGATCCCCTTCTGGAGCGCTTGCAATCAAGAGCAGCTTTTATTGCAACGTTGCGGCGAGTGCGAGACGTCTTTTTATTATGCTCGCAGACTGTGCCCACATTGCGGGGGCGAAAAAATCTCGTGGCATCAGAGCACTGGCAAAGGCACGGTTTTTTCTTTTTCAGAAGTGGCCGTGTCTTTTTTTGGGCCCGAGTGGAATGCTGACCTGCCCTACACCGTTGTCTTAGTCGATTTAGATGAGGGCCCGCGTATGCTGAGTCGTATGCTTAAGCAAGATCAAGCGCGGGTTAGTATCGGCGCGCGCGTGCAAGTCAGTTTTGTGCAGGTGCACGCGCAAAAACTACCGTTTTTTGAGTTGCTTTGACATCCTCCCCGGCTTGAAGAACGGGGATTTCTACGGCGTAAACCTCGGGATCAGGTCGATCGCTTCTGTGGGTTTAAAAAAGGACGTCTGTTGCGTGTGCAGATTACTCAGCGCTTGAAAAAAATGTAGCATGGCCTCGTTGGTGGCTGGTGCGTTTTCGTACTGCGCCCAATGCCCGGCGCGCGCAATCATTTGAAGCGTGGCCGACGGAAGCGCGTCTTGGGTGAGTTGCATACGCGCCTTCAAGTGCGGGTGTGCGTATTGATCGTGTTCTCCCCACAGAATTTGCAGCGGGCAACGCACCTGTTTAAGGTTGGCTAGCAACAGCGAGCTTAAGCTTAAGGGTCGGCTATCAAAGCGCGTTTCATTAATGTGTACTCGGTGCATGGCGAGCATCTCGTCGGTGATCGATTCTGGGTAATACAACATGATAGCTTTGAGGTTGTGGCGCATCACCTCGTTTTGCGCCTCAAGCGAGTTACCTGCGCTACGCATACTGCGGGTGTCGATTGGTATTGCACGCTTAATGCCAAAGCCTGCTGGGCCAATGATGCTCATCTTTTTGAGTCGCTCGCCAAACTTAATGGCTAAGCCGCTTGAGACTACCGAGCCAAACGAAAACGCGCCAAGTAAAAAAGGCTCGTGCGTGAACGGCAATGCTTGAAGCTGCTCGTAGACATAGTCAATGTATTGCTCTGAAGCCACACCTGGGGGCAGATCGGGCGACTCCCCAAAACCTGGCAGATCAATCGCCCACACGCGGTAGTGCTTAGCCAGCGCCTCTGTGTTGCGGATCCAGTGCTTGCGTGAACCGGTACCGCCGTGTACGAGTAGAAGATTCTCGCCGGTACCCGTTACGCTGTAGGCGATAGCTGATTGAGACTTTGTCATGATGTGAGTGGCTTTATACAGAAAACAGCAGGTACGCTGTACGAGCGCGCTGATTGAGACTTTGTCCTGTTGTGAATATCTTTATTTTTTTATACCAAGAATTTCGCTCAAGACTTCGTCGGTGTGTTGTCCTAAGGTTGGTGCCGCACGGCGATACTGAACCGGTGTTGCAGAGAAATTCATGGGGCTTGCTGTCGTTGGGCTTGTGCCCCCTGTTGGGTGAGGGATATTTTTCCAGATGTCGCGCGCAATGACCTGAGGGTGTGCAAAGACCTGATCAATAGTTTGAATCGGTCCACAAGGTACACCCACAGCTTCTAATTTTGTGATCCAATCATCGCGTTCACCGCCCGCCATGATTTGTTCAAGTACAGCGATAAGTTTAAGACGGTTGACGATACGGGCATGGTTGGTCGCAAACTTTGGGTCGGTGCCGTATTCTGCGATGCCCAACACCGTACAAAACGCTCTGAACTGTGAATCGTTACCCACGGCGACGATCATGAAGCCATCAGACGTTTTAAATACCTGATAGGGCACGACGTTTTGATGCGCATTGCCCGCGCGTGTTGGGCTCACGCCCGAAGTCATGTAGTTTAGATTTTGATTTGCCAGCATCGCAATGTGGCAATCCAATAAGGCGATATCTAGGTGTTGACCTAGACCACTGCGAGTGCGCTCTTGAATCGCGGCCAAAATCGCCACAGAGGCATACATGCCTGTGATGATGTCGGTCACGGCAACGCCTGCCTTTTGTGGGCCACCCCCGGGTAGGTCGTCGCGCTCGCCTGTGATGCTCATCAGGCCGCCCATGCCCTGAATCATGAAGTCGTAGCCTGGGCGTTCGGCATACGGGCCCGTCTGACCAAACCCCGTGATCGAGCAATAGATCAGACTCGGGTACGCGTCTTTCATACTTTCGTAATCAAGGCCATACTGCTTTAAGCCACCGACTTTGAAGTTCTCAACCAAAATATCGCAATGCTTTGCTAGCTCTTTGACAAGCTTGATGCCCGCCTCGCTAGCCAGATCGATTTCGATCGAGCGTTTGTTGCGATTGGTGCTTAGATAGTAGGCCGCTTCAGCTGTATCGTTACCGTCGGCATCTTTTAAATAGGGTGGCGCCCAGGCACGAGTGTCATCGCCGAGCTTGGGTCGCTCAACCTTAATGACATCGGCACCTAGATCGGCCAGATTTTGCGTACAAAACGGGCCGGCTAAGACGCGCGATAAATCGAGTACGCGGATACCTGTTAGTGGTGCGAGTCGTGGTGACCCAGCCGCGTTGTGATTTGGACTATTGGTCATGGAGTGTTGTTTGATGAAGTTGATACACGCTCAGTTGATGCACATCCAACTGAACCAAAACTAGCTGATCCAAACCGGACTGATACAAACCTTACTGAACACGCGCCGTTCGGGCGTGTTCAGCAAAGGATGTCAAGCTTTGATCCCTGCAAAGCCATGGCTTAAGACCATGATGTCGCGTTCTTTGACCTTGGCGCGAAATCTGATTGCCTCAGTGCCTTCACGCCACATTTCACAGACCAGCGTCTCGCCCGGAAACACCGGTGACGAGAAACGCGTGTCCATCTGGGTCAAACGGGTTGCATCGTTGTTGCAAGCCGCTTGAACGATCGCACGTGCTGCCACACCGTAGGTGCACAGTCCATGCAAAATCGGTCTTGGAAACCCAGCGTTTGCGGCGACCTCTAAATCGGCATGCAAGGGATTGTTATCCGCGCACAGGCGATAGATTAAAGCCGCTTGCGGCAGAGTGGGCAGTTCGCACACCAAGTCTGGTGCACGATCAGGGGTAGCTTGCAGCGCAGCTGGCGCATCGTCGCTTTGACTCAAACCGCCATCGCCTCGGCAGAATGTTGTCGAGTTCATCGTCACGTACAGATTGCCTTCCGGATCTTGCAGGGTGCGTTCTGACAACACTAAAGCGCCTTTGTCAGCACCTTTGTCGATCACGTGTGTGATGCGACCGCGACCGATCATGCGCCCTGAGGTGGGTAATGGGCGGTGAATCTTCAGACGTTGTTCACCATGCACCAGCTTGACCCAGTTCACGCCGGCTTTTGGATCTTTCATCCAGAAGCCGGGATACCCCAACACAACGGCCATTGTGGGAAACGTCTGCATATTTTTTTCGTAGACGTACTTCAATTGCTGAGGATTGGTGGGCTCTTGTCCAAAGCCTATACCGAGCGCGTACAAGATACTGTCATTCTCGGTATAGGTCTGATCAACCTCTGGAAATTTCCAGTTTTTGATATTGTGATAATCCATGATTAGATTGGATCCCAGTCGATGGCGTCAGGTGAACGATCCAAGGCCATGAAGTGATGGCGCATCGCGGGTGCAGCGATTTCTGCAATCGATTCTGGGGTCCAGCCAGTGCTCATGTGCACCGAACGGATCGGACGTGGCTGGCTAAAGAGCATGATTTCGTTGGCGCGCACACCGAAGATTTGGCCCGTGACGTCTTTTGCGGCTGGGCTCGATAAGTACACAGCCATGGGGCCAATTTTGTTGGCATCCATTTTTTGCAATTTTTCGACACGCGCTTTTTCTTCAGGCGTATTAGCTGGAATCGAGCTTGTCATGCGGCTCCAGGCAAAAGGCGCGATACAGTTTGAGCGCACGTTGAAACGCTGCATGTCAAGCGCGATCGATTTTGACAAGGCCGCGATGCCCAGCTTAGCTGCTGAATAATTTGATTGCCCCAAGTTACCAATCAAACCCGAGGTTGAGGTCATGTGTACAAACGCACCTGACTCTTGCTCACGAAAGTGATTGGCTGCTGCGCGGCTCACAAAAAATGTGCCATTCAAGTGAACGTCGATCACTTGGCTCCATTCTTCGTCGCTCATTTTGTGAAAGAGACGATCACGCAAGTTACCGGCGTTATTGACCACAATATCAATGCGACCAAAATGCTGGATGGCTGATTCGATGATGCCGTTGGCGCTGGCACGTGTCGAGACGCTGTCTGTATTTGGCACCGCTTGGCCACCTGCGGCAATGATCATATCGGTGACTTGTTGTGCGGGGCCTGAGCCGGCGCCGGGGCCTTCGCCTGATAGGGTGGCACCAATGTCGTTGACCACAACTTTTGCGCCAGCCGCGGCCATGGCCATAGCGATCCCGCGCCCAATTCCGCCGCCTGCGCCTGTCACAACAGCGACTTTACCTGCCAACATTCCACTCATTTCATGCTCTCCAGTTCAATCGTTTCCACGATCTAATTGCGTGACACTGCTTGTGTCACAAAAAAAACAACCCTTGTGCAGGGTATTCTATAGCCATCATAGTAGAGTGAATCTAAAGTGTGCGGTGTTCAGCATTCACAATGCGAGACTTCAGTGTTTTGGAATATTGCGCGGATCGCAGCGCTCTCTGCCAATAAGGGATAACCCTAGTTCGACAATACAATTAGCTTCAGGCGTGGATGCCTGAAATGCGGTCTGCGATGAGCGCAAGGCTCTAAGTCGCTGCTAGCGCAGTACGTCGCGTTTGGCTTGCTCGTGTTCAGCGATCAGTTGATCAACCAGTTCACGCACCGACATAATCGTGTCGATCGCCCCCACGCCTTGCCCTGCGCCCCAGATGTCTTTCCAGGCCTTGGGGCGTAAGTCTTTATTGAGCGACACCGAGCCGCCCACTTTGGCGGCCAAGACCTCTTCGGGCTCGATGCCTGCTGCGATGATGCTGGCTTTTAAATAGTTACCGGGTACACCGGTAAAGTAGGGCGAATACAAAATCTCAGCGGCGTCAGCGTCGATCACCATGTTTTGATAACGGTCGGGTGCCATCGATTCGGTGGTGGGGATAAAGCGGGTACCTAGGTAAGCAAAATCGCAGCCGAGTGCGCGCGCAGCCAAGATGTCTTTGCCGTGCGAGATACATCCTGAAAGAATAATCGGGCCGTTATAAAAACTACGAATTTCGTTGACCAAGGCGATCGGATTGAGTGTCCCTGCATGGCCGCCGGCGCCGTTCGCCACCAAGATCAGCCCATCGACTCCGGCGTCGATGGCTTTGCGTGCGTGGCGCGCATTGGTGACATCGTGTAAGACGATACCGCCGTAGGGGTGTACCCGAGCGACAACAGTGTTGGGTGCATGCAGCGAGGTAATAAACAGTGGAACCTCATGTTGTGCGCAAATTTCTAGATCACCCTCCCAACGTGGATTGGAGGGGTGCACGATCAGGTTCACGCCAAACGGTGATACGACAGCTTGTGGGTGCTGCGTTTTGTAAGCAGCTAAACGCGTTTTAATTTCGGTTAACCACGTTGGCAGTTCTTCTTGGGGGCGCGCATTTAAGGTGGGAAATGTTCCTATCACCCCAGCGGTGCACTGGGCGACCACAAGGTCGGTGCCCGAGACTAAAAACATTGGCGCACCAATCACTGGGATACGCGTTTGGGCTAACAGGTGTTGCAACGTTGAGACGGTGTTCATGAAACTGCCTTAAGCATAACGATAAATGGCATGACGATAAAGGCTTGCCTTTACTGTTGAAGCTTGCCTTTGATGATCACACCCTCCCACATGGCGTACTCGCTCAGGATGCGTTGGTGAAGCTCTTTTGGGCTTGCTTGGTCAATCGTGTAGCCACCATCTTCGACAGACTTGCGAAAAGCTGGATCTCGCTTGGCAAGCTCAATCGCATTCGAAAGTTTGCTCACGACGCCAGCAGGTAGGTTTTTAGGGCCAGCGACGGCGAGCCATCCCACCACCTCGTAATTGGCGATACCGGCTTCGATCATTGTGGGCACATTGGGCATGCTCGGATTACGTTGTTTTGACGTCACAGCTAGCGCACGTGCCTGACCACTATCGACGAATACTTTGCCGGTGCTTGTGATATCAAACATAAAGGTGATTTTGCCGCTGATGACATCCATCATGGCAGGCGAGTTACCCTTGTAAGGCACATGCAGCATCGTCGCATTGGTGGATTGAACTAACAGCTCAGCCGACAAATGGTTTGAGCCACCAAACCCCGCAGAACCGAAAGACACTTTCTCTGGATTGGCTTTGGCAAATGCAACGAGCTCTGCAACGGTCTTGGCAGGGATTTGCGGCCCAATCAGCAGCACGTTGGTGTAATTCACCACCGAGCCAAGCATGGTGAAATCTTGACGAGGGTCAAAGAGTTTTGTGCGCTGAACGATCGGAGAGATCGTCATCGTGGGGCTGGCGATAAAGTTCAGCGTGTAGCCGTCTGGCGTCGCCTTTGCAGTCGCGTCTGCACCCAACATGCCGCTGGCGCCGGCGCGATTTTCAATGACCACTGATTGCTTGAGTTGTTCGCTCAAGAAGCGCGCAAAGGTTCGGCCTGTGACGTCAACGGGCCCACCCGGCGGGTAGCCCACAATCAGCTTGATGGGGCGCTCGGGCCAGTTTGTTTGTGCTTGAGCAGGCACGGTGAGGGCGGTTGCCATCACTAAGGCGCCTGCAAGGCTGGCCGCTAGGGTACGCGTGTGTTGTGCAAGTTTTTTTGACATGAATATTTTCTCGTCGTATTTTTACGGAGTGTCTGAATCGCTTTTGGAGCCGAGTCTATTGGCCTATTGAATCGTCGCGCCGGAGTCTTTTACTGCCTTACTCCATTTGATGAGTTCGGCGTCAATATGTTTGCCGAAAGCGGCCGGCGTTGAACCGATTGTTGCATAGCCGCTTTCAGCCAACTGGGCGCGCACTTTTGGGTCGGTCGCCACTTCGGCAAAGGCTTGACTCAGTTTGTTGATCGCTGCTTCAGGTGTCCCTGCAGGTGCCAAAATACCGTACCAGACTGTTACATCAAACCCAGGCAAGGTCTCGGCAATGGTGGGAGTGTTGGGCAAAATCGAAGCACGCGCAAGGCTACTGACTGCAACCGCTTTCAGTTTGCCGGCCTTGACCTGTGGAAACGAAGTCGAAATGCTATCGAACATAAATGACACTTCATTGCCCAACATGGCAATCACAGCGGGGCCGCTGCCTTTGTAGGGGATATGAACCATCTTTGTGCCAGTCAGTGTTTTAAATAACTCGACAGAAAGGTGGCTGGTATTACCATTGCCTGCAGAGGCATAAGAGAGTTTGTCTGGATTGGCTTTAGCGTAGGAAATCAGCTCAGTGATTGTGTTGAAGGGTGAGCTTAGGGGGGCGGCGACCAACAGTGGCAAGGTTGCCACTAGTGAAACAGGCGCAAAATCTTTACGCGTGTCATAGGGTAGTTTTGGATAAAGCGCGTCGTTGATCGCGTGTGCAGTGAGTATCATAATAATTGTTTGGCCATCGGGCTTGGCGCGGGCGAGGGCGCTCGTGGCGATCGTGCCGCCCGCACCTGCTTTGTAATCCAGCACAATCGTTTGGCCTAATTTCTTCTGTAGCTCTGGCAGCATGGGGCGTGCCAGCATATCTGAACTGCCACCGGGTGGATAGGGAATGATCAAGGTGATGGGTTGATTGGCGTTGCTCTGAGCCAACGTTAAACCGCTCAACGTCAAGCAGACTAAACCGAGCATCCAACGCGTGCTCTTTGTGATAAATGTTTGAAGCATGGTGTGTCCCTTTGTTTTAATCGGTGGGGCTTGCGATGAAGTCACCGTAAGCGGCTGCGCCTCGGGCGCGCTTGTCAAACTGATGTGTACACAGGATCGCCCTGCGCATTACGACGAATCACAGCTAGCTTATCCGAAATCGCTAAGGTCGCCCCGGTTTTCTTTGCTAGGGTTTCTACCGTGAGCCCCTCGAGTATGGCGCGCACCACGAAGCCGCTTGCTGCCACATCGATGATCGCCAAATCGGTGTAAATCACGTTGACGACCCCCGCCGCCGTGAGTGGATAGGTGCAGGCTGGTAACAGCTTGGGTGCTTGGTCTTTGGTGACGTGTTCCATCATGACGATGACTTCTCGGGCACCCACCGCCAAATCCATCGCGCCGCCAATGGCGGCAATCGCGTCGGGCCCTGCGGTGAGCCAGTTTGCGAGATCGCCATTTTCGGCGACTTGAAAACCGCCCAACACCGAGTAGTCTAAGTGGCCACCGCGCATCATCGCGAAGGCAATCGTATGCTCGGTAATCGAGGCGCCAGGCAGCAAGACCACCGGAGTGCGACTCGCATTGATAATGTCTAGATCAATGTCGTCACCGCTCGCCGCACCACCCATCCCTAAAATGCCATTTTCACTTTGCAGCAAAATCTCGCGGTCTGCTGGTAAAAAATTTGCCACCAAGGTTGGCATGCCGATGCCCAGATTCACAACTGCCCCATCCGGAAAATCATGCGCTACGAGATAAGCGATGTCATTGCGTGACAGGGGCGTGTACAAGGACTGTGGCGTATTACCCTCAGAAACTTGTTTTGTGGTCGTGCTATTCATCGTTCGCCTCCAGTCGCGACAACGGCTTGAACAAAAATGCCTGGTGTCATGACCTGTTCTGGGGGCAGATCCCCCAAGCTGACCACGCGATTGACCTGAGCGATTGAATATTTGGCGGCCATGCACATGACGGGCCCAAAATTGCGCGCCGCCCAACGGTAGGTTAGATTGCCCCAGCGATCGCCAAGGTGGGCTCGCACCAACGCCACGTCGCCGTGCAACGGCTGCTCAAGAATGTAGCCTTTGCCATCAATCACGCGCTGCTCTTTGCCTTCAGCCACTAAGGTACCAAAACCGGTAGGGGTAAAAAAGGGCCCCAGGCCAGCGCCCGCCGCGCGCAAACGCTCTGCGAGCGTTCCTTGCGGCATGCACTCAAGTTCAACTTGCCCCGCCCGATAGGCAGCTAAAAAGGTTTCAGAATTAACGGGTCGTGGATGCGAGCAGACGATTTTGCGAACTCGTCTGGCCTTAATCAGCGCGGCAATACCCACCTCGTGGGTACCCGCGTTATTGCTGATAATCGTGAGGTCACGCAGCCCCTTATCTAGCACGGCATGCAACAGCTCAAAGGGGATGCCCGCTTCGCCAAAACCACTCACCATGATCGAAGCGCCGTCTTGAAGAGGCAAGATCGCGTCTTCAAGCGACTGCTTGATTTTGTCAATCATGTTTAATCCAGAGATAGCTTGGCGGCTTCGACAATTTTTCTCCAGCTGGCTTGCTCTTTGTCCATGAAGGCACCGAATTCAGCAGGAGTGCCGCCGCCGGGAACTCCGCCCATTTCGGCAAAGCGTTGCCTGATCTCAGACATCTCAAGCACTTTTTTGGTGGCTTGTTGGATTTTGTTGACGACATCAGCGGGTGTGCCGGCCGGTGCAACGAAACCAAACCATGCGGTCACGACCATGTCTTTGATCCCAGCCTCGGCCATAGTGGGGATTTCAGGTAGCTGAGGTGAGCGCTGCTCGCCCGTCACGGCTAACGCGCGAAACTGCCCAGAGCGGATAAAGGGGATTGAGCTCGGCAGATTGTCGAAGACAAAGGTCACTTGCCCGCCAAGCAATGCTGCAACGGCAGGGCCCATTCCCTTGTAAGGTACGTGTGTAAGCGTCAACCCCGTACGCTGCGAAAACATCTCGGATGACATATGGGGTGATTGGCCTGTGCCGGGCGAACCATAGGAATAGTTTCCCTTCGGGTCGTTCTTGATCGAGTCAACGAGCTCTTTGACCGATTTGTAGGGCGACTTGCTGTTGACGACCAAAACATTTGGTACTGAAATTACCAAAGTAATGGGCGCAAAGTCAGTCGACTTATAGGGCAGATTTTTATAGAGGCTGTAGTTAATGCCGTTTGGGCCGATGTTGCCAAAGCCAATGGTGTAGTCGTCAGGGGCTGAGCGCAACAACGCCTGTGTGCCGATGATGCCGGCCGCACCCGCGCGATTTTCAATGACCACGGTGGTGCCTAACGCTGCCCCGAGCTTTTCGCTCAGTAAGCGGGCCGTGATGTCTGTGGTGCCGCCTGGTGCCGCAGGCACAATCAGGGTGATGGGTCTTTCTGGCCAGGCGGCCGTGGCGGGGGCGCTGAGCCCCAAGGCCACAATCGAGAGTGCGCAGGCTTGAATTAGGGTTTTCATGAGTGTCTCCTCAGACATTATTTAGATAGTTCTGCCGCAATTGTAGGTGGATTTGGGCTTGCAGAACCTCGACTTCCAAAATCCGAGATTCTCGGCTTGAATTGGGGCGTTAAGATGGCGCATCGAGGAGAAAACCTATGGATCTGACCTGGACCACCGAAGAGCGCGCCTTTCGTCAAGAGGTGCAAGATTTTGTTAATGCCAAATTACCTGCTGCGCTGCGTGCAAAGGCGTTTGCACACCACCGCGTCACCCGCGAAGAGTTTGTGTTTTGGCACAACACGCTGACGGATCACGGCTGGGGTGCGCCGAGTTGGCCCAAAGAATACGGTGGCACAGGCTGGAACCCGGTTCAGCGTTTGATTTTTGAGATTGAGTCGTTTAAGGCCGGTGCGCCGCGCTTGATCCCGTTTGGGTTGAGCATGATTGGCCCTGTGCTCATGAAGTATGGCACTCAAGCACAAAAAGATCATTTCTTGCCGCGTATGTTGCGGTTAGAAGATTGGTGGTGTCAGGGTTATTCAGAGCCGGGCTCTGGCTCTGACTTGGCCTCCTTAAAGACGCGCGCCGAACGTGTGGGTGATCACTACGTTATTAACGGTCAAAAAACCTGGACCACCATGGCGCATCACGCCGACTGGATCTTCTGTTTGACGCGTACCGACACGAGCGCAAAAGCGCAGCGCGGCATCTCGATGATCTTAATTGACATGAAGCAACCGGGCGTCACGGTGCGTCCCATTAGGACTCTGGATGGCGGTGCTGAGGTCAATGAGGTTTGGCTTGAAAACGTCGAAGCGCCAATAGAGAACCTAGTGGGTGAAGAAAACCAAGGTTGGACTTACGCAAAATATTTGCTCGGACACGAGCGAGGCGGGATTGCCGGTATCGGTCACTGCCATCGTGAACTTGCGATTTTGAAATCTTTGGCTGAGCGTACGATGGCAAGCGGCGAAGCTTTAAGCTTGAGCCCCCGCGTGCGTGACAGTATCAATCGCGTAGAAGGTCAGTTGCTAGCGCTTGAACTCATGGTGCTGCGCGTCGCTGCGGGTGAAACGGATCCGGGGCCGAAGGCGTCGATCTTAAAAATTCGTGGCTCTGAACTGCAGATGGAGCTTGCGCGTTTGCAAATGCAAGTGGCGGGCGCTGACGCCTGGCCCTACGACCCCGAGTGGATGTTTGCGCAGTCTGAGGATCATGGACCAAGCCCCGAGTATTCGCCGGCCGCGGCGGCTGCATATTTTGATATGCGCAAGACGGCCATCTATGGCGGTACCAACGAAGTGCAAAAAGGCATCATCGCCAAACAAATCATTGGGGTATAAAAATGGACTTTACATACTCACAAGAGCAGCGCATGTTGACCGACAGCTTGCGCAGGCTGGTAGAAGATAACTGGTCACGACCCAAACGTCGCGAGCGTCAAAAGGCTGGCGTGCTGAATCGCAGTGCGTGGGGTAGCTTGGTTGAACTGGGCGTCAGTGGTTTGTTGGTGCCAGAAGAATTTGGTGGTTTTGGTGAAACGCCCGCCTCGATGCTTGCGGTGCATCAAGAGCTCGGGCGCGGTCTTGTCAGTGAGCCTGCGATTTCAAGCGCAGTGATTGCGGTAACGCTGCTGGCAAACTGTCAAAATCAGGCGCTCAAGCAACGCTGGTTGACGGCTCAGGCTGAGGGTGACGCAGTCTTGGCGGTGGCGTGGCAAGAGCAGGGTGAGCGTGATTCGCAACGCCCTCTGTGCACTCGCGCGACCGCGTCGAAAGAGGGCTACACGCTCGAAGGTCGCAAGATCTTGGTGTGGCACGGTGCCGGCGCGCAGGCGGTCATTGTGTCGGCGTTGCTCGACGGCGCAGTGGCATTATTTTTGGTGCCCTCAGATACCTCAGGTGTGTCGGTCAAAGATTACCCAACCTTTGACGGCGCACGCGCGGCCACGATCCATTTTAAAGACGTGAGTGTGTCAAGCGAGCACTTGATCGCAAGCGGAGCGCAGGCCGAACAATTATTGGCGCTAGCGCTTGATTACGGTATTACCGCGTTGTGTGCGCATGCTTGTGGTGCGATGGCTTATCTCACCGACAGCACGATTCAATACTTAAAAACACGTCAGCAATTTGGTCAGCCACTTGCCGCGTTTCAGGTGCTGCAGCATCGCTTAGGCGATATGTTGATTCAATCTGAAATGGGTTTGTCAATGACCTATGTCGCCGCGATTGCACTTGGCGAACAAGATGCCGCGCAGCGCAGTCGTTTGGTATCAATGAGTAAAGTCGAGGTCGCAGCTGCCGCGCGTTTAGTGGGTGAGATTTCGGTGCAATTGCATGGCGGTATGGGAATGACCGATGAGCTTGAGGTTGGTGACTATTTCAAGCGACTCACCTACACCGATATGCTGCTAGGTGATACCAACTTTCACTTGCAACGTATGCAAGAACTCGAAGCCGTTTAGTCTAATGCGCGCTGCGAGGCAACGCGAGATAATCGCTTGAAAGATTGAAAGGCAAGGCATGGCGAGGCTAGGTGATCGCTTGAAACATACGTGTTGTTTAAAGGGTATTAGATGTCGACGACTGATTTAAGTGCGTGGTTGGGTAAATCACAAACTGTAGTAGACCGTTTGGACCCTGGGCATGCGGCGCGTATCGCTGTGACGCTCGGGCGTCCGATTCCAGAGTTGGGCGAAGTGTTGCCGGCCTTGTGGCATTGGGCATTTTTCTTAGAGACGGTGCCAATCGCGCTGACTGGTACCGATGGTCATCCCGCACGTGGAAGCTTCTTGCCGCCCGCCGATAATCGAAATCGGATGTGGGCTGGTGGTCGGGTTGGGTTTGATGGTGGTTTAGTTGTTGGTGTCGAGGCACACAAAACCTCGACAGTGACCGCGATCAAAGAAAAAGCGGGTCGCACCGGTTCATTATTGTTTGTCACCGTTAAGCACGACACCGTACAAAACGGCAAACTCGTCGTCAGCGAAGAGCAAGATATCGTCTATCGCGAGCCTAGCCCGCCAAAGCTTCAGGGCACTGAGCCCGCACCAGCTTCGCAATGGAGGCAACCCGTTGACCCCAGTGCCGTATTGCTCTTTAGATACTCGGCCGTCACGTTCAATAGCCATCGTATTCACTACGACTTTCCCTACGTCACTGAAAAAGAGGGCTATCCCGGCTTGGTGATTCACGGGCCGTTGATTGCCACCTTGATGTGCCAGGCGTTTGTTCAGGCTCACCCCAGTGCAACGCTCAAGCATTTGTCCTATCGGGGCTTGCGTCCTTTAATTGCTCCGACGGCTTTTGATGTTGCTGGCGCTGTGACTGCGCCAGGCGAGGCCAAACTTTGGGCCGAACAAGATGGCACCCTTGCGCACCAGGCTGAATTGAGGTTTCAAGAATGAACACAAACACTATGCACGCAGCAGCCCCGAAGGGCACTAAGACGGGCCCGCTGCCCTTAGAAGGTATCACTGTGGTGAGCCTTGAGCACGCGATTGCAGCACCCTTTTGCACGCGTCAGCTTGCCGACATGGGCGCGCGCGTGATTAAGATCGAGCGCCCAGGCGTTGGCGATTTTGCGCGCAAATACGATGAGCGCACACGTGGGATGGCTTCGCACTTTGTCTGGACGAATCGTTCGAAAGAAAGCCTCACGCTCGACTTGAAACACGCAGATGCTGGGCCGGTTCTTGAACAATTGTTGTCCCAGGCCGATGTGCTGGTGCAAAATCTGGCACCCGGCGCGGCCGCACGCATGGGCTTGTCGTTTGACGCGCTGCATGCCAAATTTCCAAAATTAATTGTGTGCGACATCTCTGGTTACGGCGAGGGCGGGCCTTATGAAACTAAAAAGGCCTACGACCTGCTGATTCAAAGTGAAAGCGGTTTTGTGTCGGTCACCGGTTCGGCTGAAGAACCCTCAAAAGCCGGGTGCTCGATTGCAGATATCTCTGCGGGTTCGTATGCGTATTCAAGCATTTTGAATGCGCTGCTCTTGCGTCATAAAACCGGGCTTGGCAGCCATCTTGATGTTTCGATGCTCGAAAGCATGGTCGAGTGGATGAGTTTTCCGCTGTATTACGCCTTTGAAGGCGCTGCGCCACCGCCGCGTGCGGGCGCGTCGCACGCCACGATTTACCCGTACGGCCCTTTCCCGGTGGGTGATGGCAACACCATCATGCTGGGCCTGCAAAACGAGCGAGAGTGGGTGATCTTTTGCGAAAAAGTGCTTGAACAAAAAGCGCTGGCGATTGATCCAGAGTTTGATAACAACACAAAGCGCACCGCCAATCGCGCGCGTTTGCGTGCGGTGATTGTCGAGCTGTTTTCAAAGATGACGATTGCCCAGGTTGAGCAAAAGCTTGAAGAGGCGCAGATCGCAAATGCTCGCGTCAATGAGATGAAAGATGTCTGGGCTCACCCACAACTCAAAGCGCGTAATCGGTGGACCGAGGTGCAGAGCCCTGTTGGTCTGTTACCTGCATTGCTGCCACCAGCCACTAATAATCAGTTTGACGCGCGTATGGATCCGATCCCTGGCATCGGTGAGCACACCAGAGCCATCCTCAAAGAGTTAGGTGTGCCTGAAAGCACTGTAGCGAAGCTGCTCGCTGACAAAGCGATTTAATTGCTCAGGTGTGAGTGTGGCGGCGCTGTGTTGACACACAGCCCGCCTGCGGTGTGAGACGCGAGCGCTAAGAATCGGCCAGGTGTTCACCCTGTCGATAGGTCGACCCATAAACTAATCAACCAATCAATCGGTGAGTCGGTTGGTCTCTCAATTAATCAGTCGATCTAACTTTTGATCTTGGCAGCGAGCGATTAAGGTTGCGAAACTTCCTTGCGCAAGTTGCAAGGCTGGTGCGAGGTCTTGCAACGGGCGCAGCACAAAGGCGCGTTGGTGCATGCGCGGATGAGGCACGCTTAAGCGCGGAGTTTCAATCGTGAACGTGCCATACAACAGTAGGTCAAGATCAAGCGTGCGTGGCGCATTGCGGTAGGGTCGCTCGCGTCCGTGCTCTTGCTCGATGGCTTGTAAGCGATCAAGCAAGCTTAAGGGCTCAAGCGTGGTGTCAATCGCAACAACGGTATTGATAAAGATGGGGCCTTGCGCATCGACGGGGTCACTGCTGTAGAGCGGCGCTTGTTTTAATGTCAAGATGCCACTCGAATGACGTAGCGCGTCAATTGCGGCTGCGATTGTTTGTCGCGCGTCGCCTAAATTGGCACCTAGGCCGATGTACGCAACAATGCTCATCGGTGCTGGCTAGAGCGACTCAGCATCGCCTCTGGCTTGATAGTGGTAGGCGCGCTCATCAGTGACGGTAATGCTTATTCAACAAACGGTGCGTCTTGTTGCCCGACCACTGCTCTGGGGCTGCGCCGACGGCGGCGCGCGCGCGGTGCAGCCGTCGCGCTCTCGCGAGGCAATTTGTTTAAGTCTTCGATCATGTCGGCTTTGCCTGAATCATCCGCATTGGCCAGATCCATCCACCACTGCGCCAGTACGCTATCAAAGTCGCCAGCGGCCGCACGCAACTGCAGAAAATCAACCGCTGCACGAAAGCGGGGTTGCTCGATCATGCGCCAGATTGATTTAGGCAGGCGACGATCAAAGCGAGGTTGCATAAACCAGATCTCGCGCATGTCGGCGCTAAAACGTTTTTGAATCGCGAGTTTTTCAGTTTGCTCATCAAGCACAGAGTCAGCAGCTTGCATCAAGGCGGGGATGCCAACTTCACCTTGCTTTTGTAATTGTTGCCAACGCAACTCGACTTGGTGCCACAGTAACGCTGCGAATAAAAAGCTTGGGCTGACAGTTTTGCCGGCACGAACGCGATGATCGGTGCGGTCGAGCGCAAGTTCAATGAACGCCGCACCGCTGGGTTGCTCGAGTACAACATCGAGTAAGGGCAGCATGCCTTGATGCAAGCCGTCTTGGCGCAAGCGCTGCAGGCAATCCATGGCGTGGCCACAGGTGAGCAGCTTGAGCATCTCGTCAAACAGACGCGAGGCAGGTACGTTTTCGATCAGGCCCGCCATCGATTGCAAAGGCTCTTCAGAGGCTGGATCAATTTTGCCATTGAGTTTGACGGCAAAGCGCACAGCACGCAGCATACGCACGGGATCTTCACGATAGCGTGTGCGCGGGTCACCGATCATGCGCACAACGCGGTGTTTGAGATCTTCAACACCTTGATGGTAATCAATGACCTCTTCGGTGGTTGGGTTGTAATACAGCGCGTTAATCGTGAAATCACGACGTGCAGCGTCTTGCGCAAGAGTGCCAAATTCGTTGTCACGCAAAATGCGACCATTTTCGTCTGTCTCTTGTGACTCAGAGGCTGGTGCGCGAAAGGTTGAGGTTTCGATGATCTCTTGACCAAATACGACGTGTACCAGTTGAAAGCGCCGCCCGATGATGCGGGCGCGTCTAAATAGTGGGCGAACTTGCTCGGGTGTTGCGTTGGTGGCGACGTCAAAGTCTTTAGGCTCAAGTCCTACGATCAGATCGCGCACGGCGCCGCCCACGATGTAGGCTTGGTGTCCCTCGTGTTGAAGCACCTCGCAGACTTTGATGGCGTGACGTGAGACGTTGCGACGATCGATGCCGTGTTTGTCGCGGCCGATCCGTTGCAGCCCCGATGAACGTTGACCAAACAGTTTGCCAACAAAGCGTTTGAGAGTATCTGTAATCATTAGGATTTATGATCGGCCAGCGAGGCGAAGATATTTAAGACTGGCCAATTGCGTTCTTGAGCAACTTTGAGCAGACTGGGGCTTGGGTTGGTGACGATAGGGTGTGTCACGACTTCAAGAAGCGGAAGATCATTGATCGAATCACTGTAGAAGTAGGATTCGTGAAAATCTTTCAGGCTGCGGTTTAAGGTCGCCAGCCAACTATTGACGCGCAGCACTTTGCCATGTTTGAAGCTAGGCGTGCCGTGGATTTTGCCGGTGTAGCGGCCTGCAAGGTATTCGGGTTCGGTGGCAATCAAGGTTGGCACGCCAAACGCACGCGCGATCGGAGCCGTGACAAAACTGTTCGTCGCCGTGACGATCGCACACAGATCGCCTGCGGCAAGATGCTTTTGTACGATTGCGAGTGCTTGATCGGTCATGGCTGGGCGAATCACCCGCTGCATGTATTCTTCGTGCCAAGCAGCTAATAAATGAGGAGGGTGTGCAGCGAGCAAGCCCAGCATAAATTCTGCAGCTTGCTCAGCGGTTAGATCGCCCGCGTTGTAACGGTTCATTAGATCTTCGTTGCGAGCCAGTGCTTGAACTGGGTCTCCGGCGCGGCCCGATTTGGCAAGAAATTCAGCCCATTGGTGATCGCTGTCGAGTGGCAGCAGTGTGTGATCCAGATCAAAGAGGGCTAGGCGTTGGCTAGTCATGAGTATGTGTCGGTAACAACGTAAAGGTCAGGCAAAAGGAATAGAAGATTGCAAAAAATCGCGATCTGCGAGCATTAAGCGCAAGAGCGGCACAGTGACGCTGCGGTGCTTCGACAACGAATAGCGGTCAAGGGCATCGACGAGGGCAAACAGTTGACGAATGTCGCGTGAATAATGAGTCAACGTCCAATCAAGCACTTCTGCAGACAGTGGTAAGCCCTGTCGCTGAGCATATGTTTGTATGGCTTCGAATTTTTCTTGATCAGACAATGGGTCAAGGCGAAATATCAGATCCCAACCCAAACGCGTACGCAAATCTTCGCGCAGAGAAAGCATCATAGGTGCACGGTCACCTGTGACAGCTAGTGCAAAAGCGTGTTCGGTTGAGGCAAGTTCGCGCCAACGATTGTACAGGGCAAATACGCTGGCCTGTTGCTCTGGGGTCATGTCTTGGATGTCATCGACGCAGACTAATTTGAGGTCTGAGCCCGAAAGCGGTCGAGTCGCCCAGGCCATGATTTCAGCGGCCGATACAGCTAAATCAAAGAAAATCGACGATTTTTCAGCGGCAATGGCACGCAGAACGTGACTGCGCCCGGCACCCGGCGGGCCCCAGAGATAGAGGGCGCGACCCGGCGCGAGCCCGCTTGCAGCCTCGATTGCGGCCGCGTTTGACCCCACAACGGTGTTGTTCAAGGTTGGCCCTGGCGCGGGGATGATTTCTAGAAGTAACTGCCGACTCATCGACTCATCGTAAAATTAGGTATAAACACGGGGAAATCTCCGCAATTGTCACATAACCTTGGCTTTTTCTTATGACCCAACCACAAGCACCCCTCACTTACCGCGATGCGGGCGTTGATATTGACGCCGGAGACGCGCTCGTTGATCGCATCAAGCCGTTAGCGGCACGCACGATGCGCGAGGGTGTTCTGGCAGGGATTGGTGGCTTCGGTGCGCTGTTTGAAGTGCCTAAACGCTATAAAGAGCCCGTTTTGGTATCGGGTACCGATGGTGTTGGCACGAAGCTCAAGCTAGCCTTCGACTGGCAGCGCCACGACACGGTGGGTATTGATTTGGTGGCCATGAGTGTCAACGATATTTTGGTGCAGGGCGCTGAGCCTCTGTTTTTTCTGGATTATTTTGCTTGCGGCAAGTTGTCGGTCGATGTGGCTGCTCAGGTTGTGGGTGGCATTGCGCTTGGTTGCGAACTATCAGGTTGTGCCTTGATTGGCGGCGAAACAGCTGAAATGCCAGGCATGTATCCCGACGGTGAATACGACTTGGCGGGCTTCGCAGTGGGCGCCGCTGAAAAATCCAAACTGATCGATGGTAAATCGATTCGACCAGGCGATGTCTTGTTGGGTTTGGCTTCAAGCGGCGCGCATTCAAACGGATTTTCGTTGTTGCGCAAGATTTTGCAGCGCGCCGGTGCGCGACCCGACCAAGATTTTCATGGTCGTCCCTTAGGTGACGTTGTGATGGCTCCGACCCATCTGTATGTCAAACCGGTGTTGGCGGTACTGGCGCAGTTTGAAGGGCAAATCAAAGGGCTGGCTCACATTACAGGCGGCGGTTTGCTTGATAACGTACCGCGTATTTTGCAGGCAGGTCTGCAAGCGCACTTACAGCGCGATGCCTGGCAAATGCCTCAACTTTTTTCTTGGTTGCAACAGCAGGGCGGCGTAGCTGATGCTGAAATGTATCGTGTATTCAACTGCGGGATTGGCATGGTTGCCGTGGTGGCGCCTGAACATGCGCAGACAATCAGCGCTGCGTTGCGTGCGCAAGGCGAAACGGTATATCAGTTAGGCGACATTCGCGAATGTGCAGAGGGTGTGGCGCAAACGGTTGTCGTATAAAAAAGACTTTAGATCGTAGGCCGGTTGTGCTTGGTTCCTAAGCTTTAGGGTGGATTCAGCACATCGGCCAGCGCTTGTACAAGCTGAGCCGTCGCAGTGGGCGAGCAGGCATCGATGATGCGTCGCTCGGGTTGGCTACGCAGCCAAGTGATCTGGCGCTTTGCCAGTTGCCGGGTGGCTGAAATCGCTTGCTCTCTGGCCTGTTTTAAATCTAGTTCGCCCTCGAGCACCGCCCAGAGTTGCCGATACCCTACGCAGCGCACTGAGGGTAGCCCCAAGTGCAAATCGCCCCGCGCATGCAACGCTTGCACCTCTGCCAATAAACCGAGTTCAAGCATCTGATCAAAGCGTTCGGCGATGCGCGCATGTAGCTGGCTGCGCTCGAGCGGTTCGAGGCTTAACGTGATTGTTGCGACGGGTTCGTCAGCGGGTTGTGTGGCGCCTAACAACGCAGACATGGGCTGACCGCTAATTTGCCAGATCTCGAAGGCGCGACCGATACGCTGACTGTCGTTGGGTGAGAGGCGCTGTGCCGTCACAGGGTCAATCGTTTTTAGCCTGGCATGCATCGCAGGCCAGCCCTCTGCCGCTGCACTGGCCTCAAGTGCCTTGCGAATCTCAGGATCTGCGGCGGGCAGGTCGTTTAAGCCATCTCGCAAGGCTTTGAAATACATCATCGTGCCACCCACGAACAGGGGGAGGTGGCCGCGTGATTGGATGTCGCGCACACATTGCAAGGCGTCGCGTCGAAAGCTTGCAACAGAATAACTGTTGGTTGGATCAAGAAGGTCTAGCAAGTGATGGCTAACCTCACCGCGCTCGTGCGCAGTGGGCTTGGCAGTACCAATATCCATGCCGCGATAGATGGTTGCAGAATCGACGTTGATGATTTCAACCGGCCAACGTTGAGCAATGGCACGCGCTGCTGCGCTTTTGCCAGAAGCAGTGGGCCCAGCAATGCAAATCAGCGGTGCCTGCGTGAGCAAACTCATTGACCGCGCAAAAATAATTTATCGAGGTCTGACACGCTAAAGTGCACCCAGGTGGGGCGCCCGTGGTTGCATTGATCCGCGCGTTCAGTTTGTTCCATCTGGCGCAACAGCGCGTTCATTTCTTCGAGAGTCAGTTGCCGATTGGCACGCACCGCACCGTGACAGGCCATGGTCGCCAGTAAGGTATTGCGTTGTTCGGTCAGCAGGCGACTCGCACCCACGTGTTCGATATCGCGCAGCACGCCGCGCGCCAGGGCTTCAAGATCACCACGCGCAAGCATGGCCGGAACCGAACGCAAGGTCATCGATTGTGGGCCGGCCGCGGCCAACTCAAAGCCCAGTGCGTTGAGTTGCTCTGCACACTCTTCGGCGAGCGCGAGCTCTTTGTCGGTGACGCGAAACACTACCGGCACCAAGAGTGTTTGTTGTGGCAAGGTTTGTGCGTCGATCGCTGTTTTGAGTTGCTCGTAGACCACGCGTTCGTGCGCCGCATGCATATCAATCAACGCCAGCCCTGAAGACGTTTGAGACAAGATATAAATACCGTGTACTTGCGCCAAGGCTCGACCTAACGGCCAAGTTTCGTTGTTTTCCACCCTGTCGCTGTCAGTCTTAGAGCTGTCATTGAGCGGCTGATAAAGCGCTTTCCAGGCACCGGGTTGTCCAAGTCTATTCGAGGCAGGTTCACGAAGCGCGAAGGCGGCTTGTGAACCGGGGTTCCAGCGCGGCGTAAAGGCTTGAGCACCTCCGTTTAGTGGCATCGCAAACGCACCAAGTGTCGCGCCTTGTTCGCCATGTGAAACCTGATGGGTGCCTGCAGTGCCTGCAGTGCCAGCGAGGGCTTGTGTGATGGTTTGCGCGACAAAGCGATGCACCGCACCAGTGTCACGAAACCTAACTTCGTGTTTAGCGGGATGTACGTTGACATCCACGGCTAGCGGATCAATTTGTAAAAACAACACAAAAGCAGGTTGACGATCACCATGCAAAACATCAGCGTAGGCGCTGCGAATGGCGTGCGACACGGTGCGATCGCGTACATGTCGACCATTGACAAATAAAAATTGCCGATCAGCACGCGCGCGCGCAGCCGTCGGGCGTGTAGTCACCCCCATAATAGACATGGGGCCACCTTGCGCATTGACTTCAATGCCGTGCTCATTGAACTCAGAACCAAGCACATCACTGATGCGCTGCAGGGCAGAGGCGGGTAGCCATTGGCGGACAGCACGGTCGTTGTTAAACACCCGAAAGCCGATCTCAGGAAACGCTAACGCTACCCGTTCAATCGCATCGATGCAATGGCCAAACTCAGTGGCCTCGGCGCGTAAAAATTTACGTCGTGCGGGCACGGCATCAAATAAATATTTGACTTCAACGGTGGTGCCCAAGGCGCCCGCGGCGGCGACAGGCTCAGTCATGCCACTTTCAAAGCTGAAGGCATGCGCGGCGTCGCGGGTACGCGATGTGATGGTCAGTTGCGAGACCGCTGCAATGGACGCCAGGGCTTCGCCCCGAAAGCCCATCGAATCGACTGACTCAAGTTCGGCAAGAGAGGTGATTTTGCTGGTCGCATGGCGCGTCAGTGCAAGTGAGAGCTCTTCGGCGCGGATGCCACTGCCATCATCAATCACAGCAATGCGGCGAATGCCGCCAGCCTCAAGTCGCACTTCAATTGACTGCGCGCCCGAGTCGACTGCATTTTCGACTAACTCTTTGAGGACTGAAGCCGGACGCTCAATCACCTCGCCTGCCGCGATTTGGCTAATTAATAAATCGGGCAGTGGGCAGATCGGGCGATGTGTCGACATGGCAGACGCGATGACAAAGAAGTCTGCATTTTAGAGCTTTGTGCGCTTGCGTGGTGCGTTGGCTATTGCTGCGCGCCAACTTTCCCCGAGCCCGCGGTGCGCCTCCCCTTCATTCAGGCGACTTGTAGTGAGTTAGGCGACCGCTTGCTCGACACAGGGCGCCTGAGGCAGACTTGTCGATCAGGCGGTCGAGAGCTTAACCGACTGAAGCCACGTGAGGATTTGCAGAAAAGTAACGCGAGATGCCAACTAGCAAGGCCACAGCAAATTTATCTTGATCAGCAGCGTTACGCAGCATACGTTCTTCGTCGGGGTTACTGATGAAGGCTGTCTCAACCAAAATAGAGGGCATATCCGGGGCTTTTAAGACCGCAAACCCAGCGTGCTCGACTTGAGGTTTATGCAAGCGATACACGTTTTTGAGTTCGCCCAACATTGTTTGAGCAACGGTCGTCGAGTCTTTGATCTGTGCACTGGTCGATAAGTCTAACAAGACTTTCGCTAATCGTGGATCTTGAACGTTTAAGTTAATCCCCCCAATCAAGTCAGCGGCATTTTCTTTGTCTGCCAGCCAACGCGCCGAGGTGCTCGAGGCACCGCCAGAGGATAAGACATACACCGAACTACCGCCTGCTGTGGGTCGTACAAAGGCATCAGCATGAATCGAGATGAACAAATCCGCTTTCACGCGTCGCGCTTTTTCAACACGCACATGCAAAGGCACGAAATAATCCCCATCGCGCGTGAGGTAGGCACGCATACCAGGTGTTGCATCAATTTTCGCTTTTAATCGCTGTGCAATCGAGAGCACAACGTCTTTTTCACGGGTACCACCTTTGCCGATTGCTCCAGGGTCTTCTCCGCCATGTCCCGGATCTAAGGCAATCGTCACGACTCGACGACCGCGGTCTTGTTTGTAAGGCGTGATGCTTCGGCTGCTGCCTGAAGGGGCAATTGAACTGGGCAGCACAGGCAAGCTGGCCATTGATGTGCCCTTTGGGTTACGACCGATGTCGGCGAGAATCTGCGCGAGCGGATCTTCATCGATTTTTTGAGGATTGTTTTTCAGCAGCGCCGCAAGCGGGTCTTGTGCAACCTTTGGGTAGAAGTCGAGTACCAACCTGAACTTGTAGTCACCCGCCGGTTTGAGTGTGAAGACCTGTGGGGCAATGGCTTGCTTCAGATCAAACACAATTCGCACAACATTCGGGCGATTTTGCGCGACACGCAAACTGCTGATGTACGGATCGTCAGTGCGCACCTTACGAACCAACTCATTGAGTCCAGGTGAGATGTCGATGCCTTGAATATCCACCACCATACGGTGCGGGGCGTCTAAAGTGAAGTGTTCGGCTTTCAGTTCACTATCAAGTTCGAGCGTGACGCGTGTGTATTCTTCTGCTGGCCAAGTGCGCACGGCGAGTAGGCGCGCGGCCATCGCGATGCGTGGGATGATGGGTAGCAATAAAAGGGTAGACGCTGCGCCTAAGAGGCGGCGTCGGCTGAGCGCTCGGGTGGGCGGCGATACTTCGTCGCGGTCGGAGGCAAAGCGGTGAGCCATCGAATCCCTCTATCAGTGAACGCCTTAAGCGTGACTTGGCGACCTGTACCCGCGTAAGCCAGTTGAATTAACAAGTCTGGCGCAGTGAGTAAGTCGCCGGCCCGCTCAGGCCATTCGATTAAAAGCAGTGCCTTGTTTTTAAACAGATCACGAAACCCTGCGTCTAGCCATTCGGCAGGATCGCTAAATCTATAAAAATCAAGATGATACAAGTATAAGTTAGAAACTTCATAAGATTCAAGTAGTGCGTAACTTGGACTCTTAATTCGGCCAGAAATGTTGCAGTGCCGCAAAAAGGATCGAACTAAGGCGGTTTTACCCGCACCGAGTTCGCCTTGAAGGTGAATTCTGCCTTGAGCCTTAGGCCCCGGCGTCAAGACGCCAGCGGCATTTGGGCTCAACTCTGCCGCAACCATCGCTAAGGCCTGGCCAAGCGCGTCGGTGGCTGCTTCGTCGGGTAGGTCAAGTGTCAAGGAGGTGTTTGTGACCATCAGGGGTGTGTCTTCGAGTGAAGTCAATACTTTAGCGTTTCGCTCAAAACGTTGAACTCAAGCATTGTCCACTATTCAATGTTGGCTGTAAAAAAACAGGCAGATGCGTTGTACAGTTTGGGTGGGATGCACAGTATGACGTACGCTTAGCTGTAAACAGAGGTGTTTCGATATGAGTCAAAAAGAATCCGCCACGATTGGTGAATTTATTGATGCGGTTTGGCTTGAGGATGGCTTGGCTGCCAATACGCTTGCCGCCTATCGGTTGGATTTAATTGGCTTTGAAGAGTGGCTCAGAGAACAGCATGGTCTTGAGTTAGGCGCTGCCACGGGCGGCGAAATCGAGGCTTGGTTCGCAGCGAAACATGCGCAAACCAAGCCAAGCACCGCGAATCGGCGCTTGGCGACTTTGCGTCGTTACTACTTGTGGGCGCTGCGTCATCAGCGCGTGACGGCTGACCCCTGCCTGCAACTGACCACGGCGCGTCAGCCCTTGCGAGTGCCTAAAACCTTGTCTGAGGCGCAGGTTGAGGCTTTGCTGCAGCAGCCCCCAACGCACACTGCACGCGGTCTGCGGGATCGCGCCATGCTAGAGGTGCTCTACGCGACCGGCTTAAGGGTCTCGGAGCTAGTCGGTGTTGGGGTGCTCGAAGTGAGTTTAAGTGATGGGGTGGTGCGAGTCGTACAGGGCAAAGGTGGTAAAGACCGTTTAGTACCGTTAGGTGCCGAGGCGGCACACTGGATTACGCGCTATTTGGCAGAGTCGCGCCCGCAGTTGCTCGGGCAACGAACTAGCCCCGCGTTATTTGTGACGGCGCGCGCCGCGCCTATGACGCGACAATCTTTTTGGCTACTCATCAAGAAATACGCAGTCTTGGCTGGGGTGAATGCGCCACTTTCGCCCCACGTCTTGAGGCATGCGTTCGCAACACATTTGCTAAATCATGGAGCAGATCTGCGCGTGGTGCAGATGCTCTTGGGGCATTCTGATATCTCGACTACGCAAATTTATACCCACGTGGCGCGCGAGCGCCTGAAAAGCCTGCACGCGCAACACCATCCCAGAGGCTAATAGATGTTTTGGGGCTCAAGCCCGAGCACTTGTTACACTCACGTCTAGTCGCTCGATAGCGAGTTCGGAGTCCACATAGCGATCACCTTCGCGGCTCAACCCGTGGTTCTTTTTTTGATTGCCTGTTAATTTCTCGCCGTAGCACAGTGGATAGTGCACATGCCTCCTAAGCGTGGGACACTGGTTCGATTCCAGTCGGCGGGACCAATTGACTGAAATAACGAGCAATGACTCAGTTTGAACAGTTCAGAGATGGTCTGTAAAGGTGATTTTTCTGACTGAAGGTCGGTTTTTACTTGTGCTTTTCGTTATCATCAACTTCAAGCAATCATGATCTACATTCATGATCCAGAAAAATAGAATAGTTCACCTCGTAACATGACGCAAACGCCTACCCCCGCTACACCCAAACCACAATTACTTGACGATCCACTTGCGCTACGCACGATTGTGATCGGCACCTTGATTGTGCTGCTTGCTATGGGTATTCGTGCAACGATTGGCTTATTTATTCAGCCGATGGGGCTTGAGCGTGGCTGGGGTCGTGAAGTTTTTTCGATGGCCTTCGCGATACAAAACTTGGCATGGGGTTTTGGCGCGATCGGTGCGGGCATGATGGCAGATCGCCTGGGCGCAGGTCGAACCATCGCGCTGTGCGCTGCCTTGTATGCCTTAGGCCTCCTCGGAACACGTTACTCAAGCACCGAGTTCGAGCTATACATGACGGCTGGTTTGCTGATTGGCTTAGGTCAGGCCGGCACCACCTTTGCAGTGATTTTGCCTGTGATTGCGCGTACTGTGCCTGTAGA
This sequence comes from Bordetella parapertussis, assembly GCA_945895265.1. Taxonomy (GTDB): domain Bacteria; phylum Pseudomonadota; class Gammaproteobacteria; order Burkholderiales; family Burkholderiaceae_B; genus Zwartia; species Zwartia parapertussis_I. Next base: position 34,242 of record CAMDEF010000008.1, read on the forward strand.
GTCGCGTAGCACCGCAATGGGTATCGCTAGCGCAGGTGGTTCGTTGGGTCAATTTTTGGTGGTTCCCACTGGGCAGTTCTTAATCGACTCACTAGACTGGACCGGTGCCTATTGGGTGCTGTCGCTCACGCTGGCCATGACCTTACCTTTGGCTTGGTTTTTGCGCGGTACGCCCGGCCCCAACACGGGTCCGCAACAATCGATGTTGCAGGCGATTAGTCAGGCACTCAGGCACCCCACGTTTCATCTGATTTTTTGGGGATACTTTGTCTGTGGGTTTCATACTGCGTTCATCACCTTGCATTTGCCGGCGTTTGTGGTCGATCAGGGTTTGAATGCCAGCACGGGCGCGATCGCGATCGGTTTGATTGGTCTGTTCAACGTCTTTGGCTCTTTCACCGCTGGTAAGTTGGGTGGTACGCACAGCAAAAAGAATTTGTTGGCTGGCTTGTACGCGTTGCGCTCGGTGGGTTTGATATGGATTCTTGTGATGCCAACCTCACCGTGGGTGGTCTATGTCTTTGCTGGGTGGATGGGGATTTTTTGGCTAGGCACAGTTCCGCTGACTCAAGGCTTGATTGGCCATATTTACGGCTTGCGTTTCGGTGCAACCTTGATGGGCATGACCTTTCTGGGGCATCAACTCGGCAGCTTCAGCGGCGTCTGGATTGGTGGACGCGTGCAGGCCGTGACCGGCAGCTATGATCTAGTCTGGTGGCTTGGTATTGCCTTGTCTCTGATTGCCGCGGCTTTATATTTGCCGGTGCGCGAAACTCCACTGAATCCAGCAGTGCTTGTTAAAACGACTTAGGTAAATGGTCATGTTGATACGTCCGCTCAACCCTATGTGTCTGGTGCGACGTTGAAGCCGCCACGTTCGCGCAAAGCTTCGCTGATGCTGCATGCGGGCCTTTGGGCCTTGCTTGGTGGTGTGTTGTGTATCGGGTTTTTAGCCTATCTATCGCCCGCCATGCGTTTGAACTGGGAAACCATCGCCTCTATGTGCGGTTTTTAGGCCGCCTCTTATGCAAAACTTGTCTGAATTACCGGTCATCGATTACGCCGAACTTCGTGAGAGCAGTGCGCGCGATACTGCGGTCATCACCGTCAATAATCGCCTGGCACGCCGGGTCATTCAAACTCTGGCTCGGCAGCAGGCGGGTCAGACGCAACAAGTCTCTGAAGTCCCAACGGTTGCGCCCTGGTCGGGCTGGTTAGTCCAGCAATTGAGCCGTGCTGGCTTTCAAGACGGGCTCATCGAACATACCTTGTTACTCGATCACTTTGCGGCGCAAACCGTGTGGGCTGAAGTGATTGAAGCGCTTGAAAAAGAGCGCGTGCTGCTTGATGTGACACAAGCGGCTGCGGGGGCGATGCAAGCGGCCCAATTAATCGACGAGTGGTGCATCTCGGTAGATGAGTCTGCGATCACCGAAGAGTATGCAAGTTTTTTGCGTTGGCGCGACGGCTACCTCAGTCGCTTGCACGCGCTCGATGCCTTGGATCCGAACTTGGCTGTTGCAAGGCTGATTCAGCATATCGAGGCAGGCCTTGAATTGCCAGGCAATATCGTCTTGGCGGGCTTTAGTGAGCTTTCACCTCGCCTGGGCGTCTTGTGTGCGGCGCTCTTGGCGCGTGGGATTACCCTCTCGGTACTGCGCGAACCTGCGGCGCAAACAGGGGCGCTGACTCGCGTGGTGAGTGCGACTGCGCAATCTGAATGGCAGGCTGCTGCGCATTGGGCGCGCGCTCAGCTTCACGCGCATCCTGAGGGTCGCTTTGCGATTGTGGCGGTCGCGCTCGACTCTCAAGTCCCTTTCGCCCGTCGTGTGCTGATGCCCGTCTTGAGTGACGAGCAGGGCGTGCCCGAGTACAGCTTTAACGTCGCCGTTGCGCGGCCGTTAGCTGACTGGGCGGCAGGGCGTGCTGCCCTAGCTTGGTTGCGTACGTTTGTGTTGCTGAAAGAACAACAACAAGCGGCTCCTGTTGAGTTAAGTGCAGCATTGCTGTCCGGTCATTGCGTAGGACATCTCGCTGAGATGGGGAGACGCGCCCAGTTAGATGCTCGCTGGCGGCAGCAATTTGTCAGTCATGTGAACCTTGCTGGTTGGATGAGTGCTATCGCTAAGCTCGAGCAGCTGTCGCCCGCCTGGCAGCGTGCCTGGCAAGATTGGCAAGACAGTGCCTCGTCGGCGCAGGCATATTGTTGGGCTCGATTTTTTCGGGCAACACTTGCGACGCTTGGCTTTCCTGGTACGGGTCAGCAAAGTTCGACCGCCTACCAAGTGCTCGAGGCGCTTGATGATTTATTTGAACGGTTTGAGGCACTCTCAGCAGTGCTAGGTACGCTGACCGCAGGTGAAGCCTTAAAGATTTTCAGCCGACTTGCGCGTAGCACCTTGTTTCAGCCGCAACGTGCAGCCGATGCGCGTCTGGATGTCTTGGGACTACTCGAGGCAGAGGGCGGTCAGTGGGATGCGATCTGGATGTTGGGCCTGACTGACGAAGTGTTGCCTGCGATCGCCAAGCCTAATCCCTTTATTCCGGTTCAGGCGTTGCGTCAGGCGCAAGCGCCGCGGGCCACCCCCGAGCGCGAGCGCCAATGGGCCGAAAAAATCTTTGAGGCACTTTGCCACACCGCCCCAAACATTGTGGTGAGCTCTGCGTTGTTTGAAGGCGAGCGGGCTCTGCGACCTTCGCCGTTGATTGTGTCGCTTGAGCCGAGCTCAGACCTCTGGACTCCTTCGAGAATTGAGCATGTAGCGGCTTTGCTTGAGCGCGTACCAGACGAGTGCGGGCCAATCGTGACTGAGAACGAAAAGATTTCTGGCGGGATTGGCTTGCTAGAAACTCAGGCGCGTAATCCTTTGTGGGCCTTTATCCGGCACCGCCTAGGGGTGCGTGGGTTGCCCGCCTACACAGAGCTCGCCTACAAGATGCAGCGTGGCCTGTTTTTACATGGCGTGTTGCAACGGATTTGGGAAGAGTTGCGTGATCAAGAGACCTTGCACGAGGCCGTCATGCAACACACGCTCGACTCTCAACTTGAACGTATCGCGCAAGAGGTTGGTCGTAAAGAATTGCACGCCTTTGATGAAACCTTGCAACAGCTTGAAATCGAGCGCGGTATTGCGGTGGTCAGACAATGGCTTGCGCTCGAAGAGGCGCGACTGCCGTTTGAAGTGATCGAAGTTGAACAAAAGCGAAAACTTTCTGTGAAGGGGCTGACCCTTGACGTGCGACTTGACCGCTTAGACGTGGTGGGTGAGACCAAAGACCGTGTCATTATTGATTACAAAACGGGCGCGGCCCTGCCCAAAGTCTTAAACGACTGGAAAACACCTCGTCCTTTAAATTTGCAGGTGCCCGCCTATGCCATGATGCTCGGCCAGACGGGTGCTGCTGACGAACAGACTTTAGTGAAAACCGCTGGATTAGTGCTGGTGCAGTTGCATTCAAAAGAGACCGTGGTAGCTGGGTTGGTTGAGCGCGATTGCCTCGGCTTGCAAGGGCCCAAGACCTTAGACGAAGCAAAGTTTAAAGACGAAAACTGGCAGGCACTGCTGCACAGACTTCAAACGGCCATTGAAACACTGGCCGACGAGTTTGTTGCGGGTCATGCCCTGAATCAAGCCTGGAATAAAACAGATTTAGAGCACTGCGATGTCTTGCCCTTGCTGCGTCTGTACGAAGATGAGCCTAGTGATGAGTGAAAAGCAACCTAGCGATGCCGCGATCAGACTGCAGGCAACCGACCCAAGACATTCGTTTTTGGTGCAGGCTCCGGCAGGCTCGGGCAAGACAGAGCTCTTGACTGATCGTATTCTTGCTTTGTTAAGCACGGTCAAGCGACCTGAAGACATCATTGCCATCACCTTCACACGTAAGGCTGCGGCCGAGATGCACGAACGAGTGCTCGAGAAGTTGTCCAAAGGATTAAGCGACACCCCGCCTGTAGCCGAGCACGAACGACGCAGTTGGGACATGGCGCGTCAGGCGCTCGAGCGTGACCGAGAATTTCAGTGGAATATTTTGCAATATCCGGCGCGCTTGGCGATTCGTACGATTGATTCGTTTTGCGCCTCGTTGGTGCGGGCGATGCCGTGGATGTCATCGATGGGCGGCTTGCCTGGCATCGCCGAGGATGCCCGACCTCACTACCTCGCTGCTGCAAGTGCCACGATAGATCTGGCGGGTGAGTGCCCTGAGGTCGAGCGTTTGTTGGCTCATATGGATCTGGATGTATCCGCCACGCGCGACGCGCTGGCTGATATGTTGAGTCAGCGCGATCAGTGGTTGCCACATCTTGAGCGAAGTGATGATCACAGTGCGCTCGAAGATAATTTACTCGAGGCGGTTGAGCAAGACCTGACAAAGTTGCTAGCTGTCATGCCTGAGCGCTGGGCCGCGCAACTTGCGCCGCTCGCACACTTCGCTGCGGGCAACCTTCTGCAGACTAAGGCTGATAGTCCGATTGTTGCGTTGCTTGATTGGGATGGCAGTCCCTTTGAGGCGAGTGTGGACGAGCTCGAGCGTTGGCGAGGTTTGGCTGCTTTGTTGTTGACGGGCGACGGGCTGGTGCGAAAGGCCGTGAACGTTGGGCAAGGGTTTCCGGCCAGCGCCGAAGGTAAGGCTGCCAAGGCGCAAATGTTGCAATGGTTGACTGATCATCGTCCAATCGAGCTCGCGGGCGCTGAGTCACCAGAGTGGCTCAGCCGTTTGCACGGCACGACCACTTTGCCAGATTATGAATTTACGTCTGAACAATGGGAAATCATTCAGGCGCAGATGCAGTGTTTAAAACTTGCGGCTGGGCAGCTGACGCTGCAGTTTATACAGGCAGGTGAGGTCGATTTTATCGAGATCGCTCGCCGTGCTGATTTGGCGTTGGGGCACACCGATGATCCAAGCGAACTGTTGCTCAAACTCGACGCCAGTATCCAGCACCTGTTGATTGATGAGTTTCAAGACACCAGTCTTTCGCAGATCTCGTTGATCACAAAACTTACCTCGGGTTGGCAGCAGGGCGATGGACGAAGTTTGTTTTTGGTCGGTGATCCGATGCAGTCGATCTATCGGTTTCGTAAGGCTGACGTGAGCTTGTTCATCAAGGTGCGCGATCAAGGCTTAGCGGGTTTGAAACTAACCTGTTTACAGTTAACTGATAATTTTCGCTCGCAAAGAAAAATTGTTGATTGGGTCAATGCAACCTTCAACCCCATGTTTCCTGAAGACGATGACCCGGCGGTGGGTGCGATATCGTATGCGGCCTCAAGCGCCTTCAAGGCTGAGACGGTAATTGACGCAGTGCAGTGCCATTCTTTCTTACCAGATGAACCTCAGACGTCTGGGCAGCGCGTCGTCGAGTTGGTACGTCAGGCGCTTAAAGACTTTAGTCAGCCCGAGCATAAGCATCCGGTCGCGATTTTGGTGCGGGCGCGTGCTCATTTGCTTGATCTGACGCAGCTATTGCAGCGCGAGGGGATTGCTTGTCGTGCCGTTGAGTTGGTGCCCTTGCATCAGCGCCCGTATGTGGTCGATCTGGTTCAAATTGCGCGTGCCCTGACACACCCCGCAGATCGCTTGGCATGGCTATCGGTGTTGCGCTCGCCTTATTGTGGCTTAACGCTCGCGAGCCTGCATGCCTTGTTTGGTCAGAATCATCAGTCAGTGCCAGATATTTTGCGTGCTGCACTGAGGCCAACCGATTCGGCAGGCCTTTGTCGGGCGCAACAGGCGCTTGCGCCAGCAGAGTTTTTACGCTTGCGCGGCGTGGCCTCGATTTTGCTTGAGGCCTTAACAGAGGATGACGTGCAGCCGTTTGCCGCGCGTCTTGAGTCCGTTTGGCGTGCGGTGGCTGGGCCTGCCCTAGCCGAATCCGAAGCCGATCTGCAAGATGCCGAAAGTGTGTTTGAGCTCATTGAGCGTCTTGCGCCCTACGGCGCGCTTCAGATCGACGAATTACAAGAGCGCCTTCAAAAGCTGTACGCCTCGCCCGATCCGCATGAAAGAGCGGTTGAAATTATGACGATGCACAAGTGTAAAGGTCTGCAGTTTGAAACCGTCATTCTGTATGGTTTGCAGAGGGGCCCGGCGCCAGACCAGGCGCCCTTATTGCGTTTTGAGCAAGTCGGTTCGAAGTTGCTACTTGGCCCCATCAAGGCGCGCGCAAGCAAAGAGCAAGATCCGATTGCGAAGTATCTCGCACAACGAGAAAAGCGCCGAGGTGAGTTTGAAATCGATCGACTGCTGTATGTGGCTGCGACGCGCGCTAAACAGGTTTTGCACCTTGTTGCAGATTTGAGCGTGTCAGCGAAAGACCTGACCGTCGCTGAGCCGACCAAAGGCAGTCTGCTTGAGCGTTTGTGGTCGGGTTGGCAAAGAGACTCGATTTCGCGGGTGATGGCGCATCCCGAAGAACCATCTACCGCGGTGCCCTATCACCGAGGTGGTGCGTTAGTTCGCCGGGTAGAGGTCGCCGCTTTAGCGCCCCCTTCGGAAGTTGCGACGGGGGCGATCGCAACCTCGACCGTTGTGCCGTTCGCCTTTAACGCCGCGTACGTCTGGCCCGCCGTAAAATCGCACGATCGCGTACTGGGTACGCTGATCCATGCATGGCTTGATCACTTGGGTCAGCACGGTATTGCGCATTGGTCCGAGCGAGCCTTGCGGGCGCAACGCAAACGTATTGAGCGCCAGTGCATCCAGGCTGGTGTGCCCGCGCCCCAGGTGTCTAATGCCGCCAACGAGGTGCTCGAGACGCTCGGCGCGATGCTTAAGCATGAGCGTGGCCAAATGTTGCTTTCACAGTTGGGGGCGCGCCGCGAGTGGGCCCTGCTCGACGAGACTGGTAAAGTCTCAGTCTTGGATCTCGCTCTTCAGGATGAGCGGGGTTGGCTGGTGGTGGATTACAAAACCGGCCGCCCGCTCGAGGGTGAAACGACTGAGGCGTTTGGTCAGCGAATGCTGGTTCGCTATGCAAAGCAGTTGCAAGGCTACTGCGAGCGGGTGACTGGGTTCGACGGCCAAGCCGCGCGCGCTGCGCTTTATTTTCCCAGAGATGACCTTTGGTTTGAGTTTGAGCCGCTAGCGAGCGACAAGCCCTGCTAGAATGGAGCTTGGCGGGCCCCTTCGCATGGTTCGGCGGCAAATCTGGTCAGGTCGGGAACGAAGCAGCCATAGTCGTGCAGAAACAGTGCCGAAGTCAGGCTCGCCTCTTTCGCCTTATCAGTGGATGTATGAGTGGCTGTTGTTAGCGATTCGATGATTTTGTTGGTAATTTTTGTCAGTAATCCACATCTTTCATGACTTATCTGGTCCTTGCGCGCAAATGGCGTCCTCGTTCGTTTGACACTCTGGTCGGTCAAGATCACGTTGTCCGCGCACTGACGCACGCCCTCACCACGCAACGCTTGCATCACGCCTGGTTGTTTACTGGCACACGTGGGGTCGGTAAAACAACCTTGTCGCGTATTTTGGCTAAAGCCCTGAATTGCGAAACCGGCATTACCGCCTCGCCCTGCGGGGTATGTCAGGCGTGTACGCAAATCGATGAGGGCCGCTTTGTTGACTATTTAGAACTTGATGCCGCTTCAAATCGTGGTGTCGAAGAGATGACGCAGTTGCTTGAGCAAGCGGTCTATTCCCCAAGCGTTGGTCGCTTTAAGGTTTACATGATCGACGAGGTGCACATGTTAACTGGGCACGCGTTTAACGCGATGCTCAAAACGCTCGAAGAGCCACCAGCGCACGTAAAGTTTATTTTGGCAACGACCGACCCACAAAAAATACCTGTCACCGTCCTGTCGCGTTGTTTGCAGTTCAATCTTAAACAGATGCCGGGCGATGCAATTGTTGGTCATCTTGAACAAGTGTTGGGCGCAGAAGAGATCCCGTTTGAAGTACCTGCCTTACGCTTACTCGGGCAGGCCGCCTCGGGTTCGATGCGTGACGCTTTATCGCTCACTGACCAAGCCATTGCATATAGCGCTGGCAATCTAACCGAAGAGTCAGTGCGGGGCATGCTTGGTACGATTGATCAGCGCCATTTGGTGCGCTTGCTCGACGCGCTGCAGGCGGGCGAGGCGAGTGCGGTACTCGAAATCGCTGACGAGCTCGCGACGCGAGGTTTGTCTTATCGTGCCGCGCTGGCTGATCTTGCAATCTTGTTATCGCGTGTGGCGATCGTGCAAAGGGTTGCGCAAGCGATTGACGATGCAGATCCGTTGGCCGTTGATATCAAACACCTGGCAAGTTCATTGCAGCCCGATGCGGTGCAATTGTTTTATACGGTGGCGGTGCATAGTCGCTCTGAGTTAGCGATTGCGCCTGATGAGTACGCCGGCTTTGTGATGGCATGCCTGCGTATGCTGTCTCTGTCGGGCGCGGCGGGCGGTGCGAAACAGCAAGCCAGTACAGCGCGGCTAAGCGCGACGCAAACTAGTGCAGCACAACCCAACGCATCGCAACCAAACACCGCGCAGCCCAGTGCAGCGAAAGCAAGCCCAATCCTCGCACCTTCTGCGGCTTCGCTCGAGCCCCCCGCGGCCGCTCGTGCTACCGCTGCGACTGCTGCGCTTGCGGCAAACCAACCCTCTGCGGATTCGGATGATGAGTCAGAGCCCTCTTATCTAGAGCACGAGCCAGAGTATTTTTCAGGCAACGACATCGATTACGGTTCAGAACCTGTCTTTGATCAAGCCGATGATGGGCAGTTTGTTCGGGCGCCGGCCGCTTCGGTGTCTGACACGATTATTTTGCCGGAACCTTGGGCCGCGTTTTCAGCCAAACTACCACTGTCTGGTATGGCCGCACAGCTGGCTCGACAATCCGAATGGGTGGCCGTGTCTGGGCGCGCGATCACTTTGCGGGTGGTCTCAAAGGCGTTGGCGGTCGGCGCGCACGCTGATAGGTTGCGTGCCGTGCTAACCGAATACTTTGGCTTTGTGGTGCAGGTTCATTTTGAGATCGGGGCCGCACAAGGGCAGTCGGCCCACGCCGTCGATCTGGCTGCACAAGCCGCACGTCAGCTGGTTGCAGAACACTCGGTCACAAGCGACCCGTTTGTGCAGGCGCTGGTGAAAGATTTTGGTGCCCACGTTGTGCCTGGTTCGATTCGTCCGGGCCACGCAGCGCTTTAAGCTTCTCGCGGCGCATGACATGCTGAGTTGAATTTCAAATACGATTTTTCTAATTTAAATAATTATTTCAGGACATCTCATTATGATGAAAGGACAGATTGCAGGGTTGATGCGCCAGGCGCAACAGATGCAAGAAAATATGAAAAAGGCGCAAGACGCTTTGGCCGAAATTTTGGTTGAAGGCGCTGCGGGCGGTAACCTCGTTAAAGTCACAATGACATGCCGCCATGACGTCAAGCGGGTCACGATTGATCCGAGCTTGCTGGCCGATGATAAAGATATGCTCGAAGACTTGGTGGCGGCTGCGTTCAATGACGCCTTGCGTAAAGCTGAGTCGACCTCTTCAGAAAAAATGGCTGGCGTCACTGCCGGTATGCCGTTGCCCCCAGGGATGAAGCTACCCTTCTAATGAGTTCGCCCTCTGAACCACAACCGCTCTTAGCCTTAGTCGAGGCCTTGCGACGCTTGCCCAGTGTGGGTGAGCGTACCGCTCGTCGCATGGCCTATCATTTATTGCAGCACGACTTGAAGGCTGCGCAGCAACTTGGCCAGGCGCTTACTGACGCAGTGCAACGCTTACAACATTGTCAATTGTGCAATGGCTTCACAGAAACGCCAGTGTGCGCGACCTGCGATCACACCGAACGCGATGCCAGCCTGCTGTGTATCGTTGAAACGCCAGCAGATCAGAATTCGATTGAAGCCACTCGTGGTTATCAAGGCTTGTATTACGTTTTAATGGGCAGCCTGGCGCCGCTTGAGGGTAGGGGGCCAGACGAACTCGACTTCGATCGAGTCCTTGAGCGCGCAACAAATGGGGTCGTGCAAGAGGTGATCTTGGCGACTAACTTCACTGCTGAAGGTGAAACCACGGCGCACTACCTTGGCGAAGCTTTACGCGTCAAAGGCATCAAAGTCACGAGGCTTGCCCGAGGCGTGCCCGCCGGAAGTGAAATTGAGTACGTCGATGCAGGCACTGTTGCCTGGGCGCTGCTCGAGCGCAAACCTACCTAAATGTTCCGACGGCATGCAGTGACCTAAGTCGCGTCGGTCACGTTTTTGCATACGGGTTCTTTGGCGATCGTTGAACCAGCTAAATTTTAGGTTGAAGTTGGCTCCCACAGTTCGGCTGGCTGCATGCCGCACCTTTGAGATATTCGACCCCTCCGATCGCCCTTAAATATCGCTAAAAAGTTATCTTTTTGCGGGTAAACGCCGTGGCGCGTCCAATCGGTCCTGTGCTTTAATAGATAATCAAAACTTCTTACGAGAGACACTCATGTCGATTTCACGCCGTCAGTTGCTTCAGTTCGCTGGTACAGCCAGCCTTTTATCGGCTGCGCCTTCTTTGGCGCTTGCCCAGAAACTTGAAAAAGCAAGTGTGCATATCGCAGTCGGAGGCAAGGTTGGCACCTATTACCAAGCGCTCACGATTGCCGAGCAGTTGGGTTTTTTTAAAGACGAGGGCCTAGACATAAAAATTTCGGATTTTGCTGGTGGCTCAAAATCCTTGCAGGCAGTGGTCGGCGGCAGTGCTGACGTGGTGTCGGGCGCCTACGAGCACACGATCAATTTGCAGTCTAAGGGTCAGTTTTTTCGTTGCATTGTCTTGCAAGGTCGTTGCCCCATGATTACGTTAGGCGTTTCGAAAAAGACTCTGCCAAACTTCAAGACGGCGGCTGATCTGCGTGGTAAAAAAATCGGCGTGACAGCGCCTGGCTCGTCGACCAGTATGATTGCGAGCTTTTATTTAGCCAAACACGGCTTGAAGCCAACTGATGTCTCATTCATTGGCGTCGGTACGGGTGCCGGTGCGATCTCGGCAATTCGTGAGGGTCAGATTGATGCGCTGGCAAATATTGATCCTGTAATTACCACGCTCGAAGAAGCGAACGAAATCCTGACGATTGTTGATACCCGCCGCCTAAAAGATACGCAAGATATTTTTGGTGGCAACATGCCTGCCGGTAGCCTGTATTTGCCGCAAGCGTATATCGACGCAAATCCAAGAACAGTGCAAGCGTTGGTCAATGCGATTGTGCGAGCCGATAAGTGGATTATGAAAGCAGGCCCTGCAGGGGTCACAAAGGTAGTGCCCGCTAGCTATTTGCAAGGCAAGCCAGAGATTTACACCAAGGCTGTTGAAAAATGTTTTGAGGCGATTTCGCCTGATGGCATGATCCCAGAAGACGGGCCGCCTACCGCCTTGAGAGCGCTGGCTGCTTACAATGCCGACATCCGCAATGCCAAAATTGATTTGTCTAAAACCTGGACCAACGATTTCACCCGCCGCGCGAATGAAAAATACCCTGAAGTGAAGGTCTAACCTGTACGTGAACTCATGCACCTAGGCGTCAACGTTTCGGTGCATGCTTCAACAAAACAGATCTTTTGAAACTGCAGCTTAAATTGATTATGGTTGATGGTATCTACTGAGGCAGTCGCAGGTAAATCGCAGGCACAAACACCGGCGCTCTTGTTAAAAGACATCACCTGTACGTTTGTGTCACGCGATGACCCTAATCAACGCTATACGGCGGTGGCGAACAGTACCCTCTCAGTTGCGCCCGGCGAGTTTGTGTCGGTTGTCGGTCCGACTGGTTGTGGAAAATCGACCTTGTTGAATATTGCAGCAGGTTTGCTTGCGCCTTCCAGTGGTGCAGTTGAGTCGTTTGGCGAACCCGTAAACGGAGTCAATAAGCGCTCGGGTTATATGTTTCAGGGTGAAGCGTTGCTACCCTGGCGTTGCGCACTGGATAATGTCGTGGCGGGTCTTGAGTTTGCCGGCGTTGAGCGCGCGCAAGCTTGTGAGCAGGGTCGCGAATGGATGAAGCGTGTTGGTCTGAGCGGTTTTGAAGATCGCTACCCACATCAAATGTCAGGCGGTATGCGCAAGCGCACGATGCTCGCGCAGACCCTGATTCGCGACCCCGATCTGATCTTGATGGATGAGCCGTTCTCGGCGCTTGATATTCAAACTCGCCAACTCATGGAAAACGAAGTGCTTGAGTTATGGATGGCCAAGCGCAAAGCTGTGCTGTTTATCACTCACGACTTAGATGAGGCGATTGCGATGAGCGATCGGGTCGTGGTCTTATCTGCAGGGCCTGGCACGCACCCGATCGGTGAGTTTGTGATCGACTTGCCGCGTCCGCGTGATGTCGCAGAGGTGCGTATGCAACCGCGGTTTATTGAACTGCACGGCGCGATCTGGGCAGTGTTGCGCGATGAGGTCCTCAAGGGCTACGCCCAGCAAAAGCGAGCTTGATATGTTGAACTTTTTAAAACCCACCTCGAAGTTATCGTTGCGTGTGTGGCAAGTCGGTATTTTGATTTTGATTATCGGTAGCTGGCAACTGGCCTCTGCTGATCCAAAAATCGCCTTCTTTTTTGGTAAGCCCCTTGGTGTTGCGGGCAGGATTTGGGACTGGTTTGTCGCGAACGGCGACATCTATTCACACTTAGGCATTACCTTAACTGAAACAATGTTGGCGTTCTTTATCGGCACGACCTCGGGCCTAGGAATGGGTTTATGGTTGGGCTTGTCGCCAATGGCCAGCAATATCCTTGATCCTTACATCAAGGCCCTGAATTCAATGCCTCGTGTGATTTTGGCGCCGATTTTTGCGATGTGGTTTGGTTTGGGGATTTGGTCAAAAGTTGCGCTGGCGGTCACGTTGGTGTTTTTTATTGTGTTCTTTAACGTCTACCAGGGCGTGCGCGAAGTCAGCCCAACCTTGCTGGATAACGCGCGCATGTTGGGTGCTGATCGCAAACAGTTGCTGCGGCAAGTGTATTTGCCCAGTGCGACAAGCTGGGTCTTTTCGAGCTTGCACACCTCGGTTGGTTTGGCCTTTGTGGGCGCGGTGGTGGGTGAGTATTTGGGCTCTGCGGCCGGCGTTGGTTATCTGATCTTGCAAGCCGAGGGTACGCTTGATGTGAACACGGTGATTGCTGGTATTTTTGTGTTGACAGCGTGCGCACTGATCTTGGATTCGATCGTCGGTGTGATCGAAAAACGCCTCATGCGCTGGCAGCCTAAATCGGGTGAAACTGAAAAATTGTGACGTTTAGCGCTGAGCGTCGATCAATACATCCAGCTTGCGCGCATCAGCGACAAACGCACGAATCCCTTCAGACAATTTCTCAGTTGCCATCGCGTCTTCGTTTAGCAAAAAGCGAAAGGCTTGCTCGCCCGAAGGTAAGCGTTCTAGTGGGTTTGCTTTTGCGTAAGCTGCGTTTAGGCAAGGGCTGACTTCTCCTTGCGTATCACTGAGGTTCGCCAAGAGATCTGGGCTAATCGTTAATAAGTCGCAGCCGGCAAGTGCCAAAATCTGGCCAGTGTTTCTGAAGCTTGCGCCCATGATTTCAGTGGCAACGCCAAAATTTTTGTAGTAACTGTAGATTTTAGAAACCGACAATACGCCGGGGTCGTTGACGCCCCTGTTTGCGGCTTCGTTCCAGGCGTTGCCTTGCTGTTTTTTGTGCCAGTCGTAGATGCGGCCAACAAAAGGTGAAATTAATTGCACTCGCGCATCAGCGCACTCAACGGCTTGCACCAACGAGAACAACAAAGTCAGATTGCAGTGAACGCCTTCGGCTTCTAGCACGCGCGCAGCCTGTATGCCTTCGTAGGTGGCGGCAATTTTGATCAGAATGCGTTCGCGACCAAAGCCAGCATCTTGATAAAGAGCAATCAGTTGGCGGGCGCGCGCAATGGTGGCGCTAGTGTCGAACGATAAACGCGCATCCACCTCTGTTGAAACTCTGCCAGGCACAATATTAAGGATTTCTTTCCCAAAAGAGACGAGCAACTGGTCAACCAGGTCACTTGTTGCCGCTCTAGGGTTGGCCTGCACGCAGCGCTCGAGCATAGGGCGGTAGGCCTCTTGCTGCACCGCTTTGAGAATCAAAGAGGGATTAGTCGTCGCATCGGTGGGTAGGTAGCGCCGCATGCTCTCAAAGTCACCGGTATCGGCAACAACGGTGGTTTGGGTACGAAGGGAGTCAAGAAGGCTGGCCATCAGTTATACTTCCAAGGTTTGCTTACTAATTTTTAACGCTGGGGTTGATTGTGCTGCCGAATATATTTGATGAACTACGAGCCAAGCAAAACGCCCCCCAGTCAAAGCGTGCTGTTGCAATTTTAGCGCTCGCCGACGGAACCATCTTTAAAGGTGTTTCAATAGGGGCTGACGGTCACACTGTGGCCGAGGTCGTATTCAATACGGCCATGACAGGTTACCAAGAAATACTGACAGATCCTAGCTATAGCGGCCAGATTGTTACCTTAACGTATCCGCATATTGGCAATACAGGGGTCAATCTCGAAGACGTCGAATCCATAAAAATTCACGCGGCCGGCCTGATTGTGCGCAATTGCCCAGAGCAATTATCCAATTTTCGGTCAACTCAGTCGTTGCCTGATTATCTAAAAGCGCAAGGTATTGTTGCGATCGCCGAAATCGATACCCGCAAGCTCACCCGCATTTTGCGAGAAGGCGGCGCCCAGGGTGGCTGTATTTTGGTGGGTGATGACGCTGAGCAAGCCTTAACACTTGCTGCTAAGTTTCCGGGGATGTCGGGTCAGGATTTGGCCAAGGTCGTGTCTGCCACTAAGCAGGCTACCTGGACAGAATCCACTTGGCAACTTGGTCATGGTTATGGCAAAAACGATAGCCAGTTACCGCATGTGGTGGCTTACGATTTTGGCGTCAAGTCCAATATCCTGCGCCTGTTAGCCGAGCGCGGTTGCCGCATCACTGTGGTGCCTGCACAGAGCACGGCCGAAGATGTTCTCAAACTCAAGCCTGATGGCGTGTTTTTATCCAATGGCCCTGGCGACCCTGACCCTTGCGATTACGCGATTGCGGCGACAAAAGTATTTCTTGAGCGTAAGTTGCCCACCTTTGGTATCTGCTTAGGGCATCAGATTATGGGCTTGGCCGTTGGTGCCAAGACGATCAAGATGAAAACCGGTCACCACGGCTCAAATCACCCGGTGCAGCATCTGGCGTCGGGCCGTGTATTTATTACCGCTCAAAACCATGGTTTTGCAGTTGACGCCCAAACCCTACCAGCTAATGCGCGCGCGACCCACGTGTCGTTGTTTGACGGCACCTTGCAGGGGTTTGAGCTGACCGATCGCCCCGCGTTTTGTTTTCAAGGGCACCCCGAAGCGAGTCCCGGGCCACATGACATCGTTGTCTTGTTCGATCAATTCATGAGCCTGATGGCCAGCAACAAATAAAGAGTCACCATGCCCAAGCGTACCGACCTAAAAACTATTTTGATTATTGGCGCTGGACCCATTGTGATTGGGCAAGCGTGCGAATTTGATTACTCAGGCGCGCAGGCCTGCAAGGCCCTCAAGGCAGAGGGCTATCGCACCGTGCTGGTCAACAGCAATCCTGCCACTATCATGACCGACCCAGAAACGGCCGATGTCACCTACATCGAGCCCATCACCTGGCAGGTCGTCGAAAAAATCATTGAAAAAGAACGCCCAGATGCTGTGCTGCCCACGATGGGTGGTCAAACGGCGCTAAATTGCACGCTCGATCTCGATAAGCATGGCGTACTCAAAAAATACAATGTTGAGTTGATTGGCGCCAATGCGCACGCGATCGAAAAAGCCGAAGATCGTCAAAAATTTAAAGTCGCAATGACTGCGATTGGTCTTGAGTCAGCCAAGTCAGGCGTGGCCCACTCGCTCGAAGAGGCCTGGGAAGTACAACGCCGCATCGGCATTGAACTCGGCACCTCAGGGTTTCCGGCAGTGATTCGCCCCAGCTTTACGCTCGGTGGCAGCGGTGGTGGTATCGCGTACAACGCCGAAGAATTCGAGACGATTTGTCGTCGTGGTCTAGAGGCGTCGCCCACCAGCGAGCTCTTGATCGAAGAGTCGTTGCTAGGATGGAAAGAGTTTGAAATGGAAGTCGTGCGCGACAGCGCCGATAACTGCATTATCGTTTGTTCGATCGAAAACTTAGACCCAATGGGTGTGCATACTGGTGACTCGATCACGGTTGCGCCCGCTCAAACGCTGACTGATAAAGAATATCAAATCATGCGTAATGCTTCGATCGCGGTCTTACGCGAGATCGGCGTCGATACCGGTGGTTCAAACGTGCAGTTCGCCGTCAATCCGCTCAATGGTCGGATGATTGTCATTGAGATGAATCCGCGTGTGTCGCGCTCATCTGCCTTGGCATCAAAAGCCACTGGCTTTCCGATCGCGAAGGTTGCCGCACGCTTGGCCGTGGGGTACACCTTAGACGAACTTAAAAACGAAATCACGGGCGGTGCGACACCTGCCTCGTTTGAACCAACCATCGATTACGTCGTCACCAAGGTGCCACGTTTTGCGTTCGAAAAATTTCCGACAGCTGATGCCCGCTTAACGACGCAAATGAAGTCAGTGGGTGAAGTCATGGCCATTGGCCGCACCTTTCAAGAATCGTTTCAAAAAGCGCTACGCGGCTTAGAAGTCGGGGTAGATGGCTTGAACCAAAAAACCACCGATCGCGAAAAGATTCAAATCGAATTGGGCGAACCTGGCCCTGAGCGGATTTGGTACGTGGGTGATGCCTTTGCTCAAGGCTTCACGATGGCTGAAGTGCACCAGCTCACCAAGATTGATCCATGGTTTTTGGCGCAAATTAAAGAGATTGTTGACATTGAATTAGCGCTTGAGCAACGTACGCTCGCCGACCTTGACTATGAAACGCTGTGGCAACTCAAGCGCCGCGGTTTCTCTGACCGTCGCTTAGCCTTTTTGTTGGATACTGTTGAAGGCGAGGTGCGTAAGTTGCGCCAACAACTGAATGTGCGCCCAGTGTTTAAAAGAGTGGATACCTGCGCAGCAGAGTTTGCGACCAATACGGCTTATTTGTATTCAACCTACGAGCAAGAGTGCGAAGCTAAACCCACTGATCGTAAAAAGATTATTGTGCTGGGCGGGGGACCTAACCGCATCGGCCAAGGGATTGAGTTTGATTATTGCTGCGTGCACGCAGCGTTGGCGTTAAGCGAAGATGGCTTTGAAACCATCATGATCAATTGCAATCCTGAAACCGTTTCAACCGATTACGACACCTCAGATCGCTTGTACTTTGAGCCAGTCACTCTCGAAGATGTACTTGAAATCGTACATATTGAAAAGCCTGTGGGTGTGATTGTGCAGTATGGTGGTCAAACGCCGCTCAAGCTTGCACGTGCGCTTGAAGCCAACGGCGTGCCGATCATTGGCACAAGCCCCGAGTCAATCGACGTGGCTGAAGACCGCGAGCGCTTTCAAAAGTTATTAACCAAGCTCAATCTTCGCCAACCGCCTAACCGCACTGCGCGTACTGAAAGTGAAGCCTTGGCGCATGCTCAAGAAATCGGTTATCCCCTGGTGGTGCGCCCAAGTTATGTGCTGGGTGGCCGCGCCATGGAAATCGTACATGAGCAAGGTGACCTCGAACGCTACATGCGCGAGGCCGTGAAAGTTAGCAATGATTCGCCAGTGTTGCTCGATCGCTTTTTGAATGACGCCATTGAGATTGATGTCGATTGCTTGTGTGATGGGCAACAGGTGTTTATTGGTGGTGTGATGGAACACATCGAGCAAGCGGGTGTGCATTCGGGCGACTCGGCTTGCAGCTTGCCACCGTTTTCGTTGTCAGACGAAATGACAACTGAAATCAAACGCCAAACCGCCTTGATGGCGCGCGCACTCAATGTGTCGGGTTTGATGAACGTACAGTTTGCCGTGCAAAAAGGTGACGTCTATGTGCTTGAAGTGAACCCCCGCGCTTCGCGCACGGTTCCGTTTGTGTCCAAAGCAACAGGCTTGCAATTGGCAAAGATAGCCGCGCGCGTCATGGCTGGTAAAACTTTGGCGGCGCAAGGAATTTCCAAAGAGGTGGTTCCGCATTATTTCTCAGTGAAAGAGGCGGTGTTTCCGTTTGTGAAGTTTCCAGGCGTTGACACAATTCTTGGTCCTGAAATGAAATCAACCGGCGAGGTCATGGGTGTTGGCGTGACCTTTGGTGAAGCCTTTGTGAAGTCGCAAATGGCCGCAAGTGTGAACTTGCCCGAATCAGGCACAGTGTTCATTAGCGTCAAAAATCAAGATAAGCCCAAAGCAGTTGAAGTTGCCCATGGCTTACATGGTTTGGGTTTTAAAGTGGTCGCAACACGCGGTACTGCCGCCGCGATCAAAGCAGCAGGCATCCCAGTCACGATCGTGAATAAGGTGGCAGAGGGTCGTCCGCATATTGTCGACATGCTTAAAAATGGCGAAGTGTCGCTGGTGATTAATTCGGTCGAAGAGCGTCGCAACGCCATCACCGATTCGCGTGCGATTCGTACACAAGCCTTGGCAGCCAGAGTCACTTACTACACCACAATTGCCGGTGCCCGCGCTGCCGTTGAAGGCATGCAGTATTTGCGCGAAGGGCTTGGGATTAAGGTGTATTCGTTGCAAGAACTGCATCAATCGCTAGCGAGCTAACATGACATCGACCCCACTTCCCTACGCCGGCCTGCGAGTTCTCGACATCAGCCAGGGCATTGCTGGCCCCTATTGCGCCCACATACTCTGGCAGCAGGGCGCCCACGTGTTAAAGGTCGAACCCCCAGCTGGCGATTGGATTCGCTTTGTTGGCGTAGGTAAGGGTGACTTGAGCGCACTAGCGATTCAGTTCAATGCAGGCAAGCAAGCGTTGGCGCTAGATGCGCGCACCGAGGCAGGTAAAAAGATTCTGTTTGACCTCGCCATGCAAGCCGATGTCATCGTGCAAAATTTTCGACCAGGTGTCGCCGATCGTCTAGGCGTTGGTTATTCAGCAATGTCAAAAATCAAGCCTGACCTTGTGTACGTGTCGGTCAGTGGCTATGGGCAAACGGGCCCGTATGCCGATGCGCCCGCAACCGATTCTGTGATGCAAGCTGACAGTGGCTTGATGTTCTCAAATCAAGACGAGCATGGCACGCCCAGACGTGTCGGGCTGTTGGCCGCCGATGTGATGACGGGTTTGTATGCCTCGCAGGGCGCTGCAACCGCGCTGTATCAGCGTTTGGCGCACAAGTTGGGCACTCATGTGCAAGTCAGCTTGTTTGAGGCCTGTGCGGCGTTTCAAGGGGCTTGTTTTATCGAGCAGGCCATCGCGGGCAAGCGACCATTTGGTGCCGTGAGTGCACCCAATGCGACATTTGCAACCTCAGATGGAACAGTCTCTGTTGTCACCGTGAATACCGAGCATTTTCATCGTGTCTGCAAGGCGCTCAGCCGCGAAGAATGGATCACCGATCCGCGCTACCTTGAAAACGCGATTCGTTTTGAAAATCGTGCAATCTTGCAGGCCGACATGGCTCAAATCCTCAAGCAAAACACGACCGCTCATTGGGTAGGTTTATTACAAAAGCATGATGTGTTGCACGCACAAGTGCGCAACTACACTGAGGTGCTTGAGCACCCCCAGGCCTTGCACTTAAACTTGGCGCAACAACTCGAGCAGGCAGGGGTTGGCAAGCTGCCCTATATTGGTCTGCCCTCGCATCCGCTGCATCGCCCGGTGTCCAGCGCCCCGCGTATTGGTGAACACTCAATCGAGGCGCTGACTGAGGCCGGTGTCAGTGCCGAGTCGATTCAGCAACTACTAGAGTCGGGTGTCGTGACTCAGGCACCGGCGCTAGCTTCTTAACCATCAACCATTTGAAAAGCAGCGTCTCTATGTTCAGTTTAAAGTTTGTGTTGCGACTACTTTGTGTCGCTATTATCGCTAGTATCGCCGGCGCACCAGTCGCGTTCGCGCAAGCCAATACTTATCCAAACAAAGCAATTCGTATGGTCGTGCCATACCCACCTGGTGGTCCAACGGACTTGACGGCCCGTGTAGTCGCTGCCGAAATGAGCAAAATACTAGGCCAGTCGATCATTGTTGATAACAAGCCGGGCGCAAGCGGCATGATCGGTGCTGAGTTGGTGGCGCGCGCTGAACCTGATGGCTATACCTTTTTAGCAAATGCGTCGTTGCACGTGATCAATCCGCATTTGTATCCAGACATGCGCTTTGATGCATTGAAAGATTTTGTGCCAATCACGCAATTGGCTGCTGTGCCTTTGGTGCTGGTGGTACCCAATAGCTTGCCCGTGCATTCGCTTAAAGACTTAGTTGAGTACGGCAAAAAAAATCCGGGCAAACTTAATTTTGCGTCATCGGGTAATGCCTCGGCGCAACACCTGGCAGGCGAATCGTTCAAGGTCGCGGCAGGTATTGAGATGCAGCACATCCCTTACAAAGGTAGTTCACCCGCCTTAGCTGATTTGGTGGGCGGGCAAGTGCAGCTGATGTTTGACTCAATGCCTTCTGCTATGCCATTCATCAAAGCAGGTAAGTTGCGAGCGATCGCTGTGACGACGCTTAAGCGTGCACAAGCGCTACCTGAACTCCCTACCGTTGCCGAGTCAGGGTACGCGGGTTTTGATATCGCAACGTGGTACGGATACTGGGCTCCCAAGGGCACGCCAATGGCGATCGTCAATCAGTTATCCCAAGCGGCGAGTCAAGCCCTAAAGTTGCAATCGGTGCAAGACCAGTATGCCGGCATGGGCGCTGAACCGGTGGGGTCAAGCTCAGCCGAGTTTGCCAAGTACAACGAAACTGAGCTCGCCAAGTGGGAGAAAATTGTCCGCGCTTCAGGTGCAAAGGCCAATTAAGTGGCGGTCTTTATTACGGGTGCGAGCAGCGGCTTAGGCGCGGCGCTCGCCCAGCAATATGCAGCGCAAGGCCATACACTTGGCTTACTGGCGCGCCGGCGCGATCGTTTGCATGAACTCGCTTCGAGTTTGCCGGGTCGCCACTACTTGTATGTGGTCGATGTTCAAGATCGTGATGAGCTTCACGCCGCTGCACATAACTTTATCGAACAAGTGGGTGAGGTGGATGTGGTGATCGCCTGCGCGGGTATCAGTGCAGGTACGCTGACCGAAGAAGCCGATGATTTCGCTGTATTCAAAGCGATCTTTGAAACCAATGTCATGGCAACGGTGTCGACGTTTGAGCCCTTTGTGCCGCAAATGATTAAGCGTCGAGCCGGCACGCTTGTGGGGATTGCGAGTGTCGCAGGTGTAAGAGGCTTGCCGGGTGCTGGGGCTTACAGCGCTTCAAAGTCGGCCGTGACCACCTACTGCGAAAGCTTGCGCTTAGAGCTCAAGCCCCACAATGTTGGAGTCGTGACGATTGCGCCTGGCTTTATTCGTACAGAGATGACCGAAAAAAATCCTTATCACATGCCTTTTTTGATGGATGCTGAAGTGTTTGCAGTGAGAGCGCTTGCGGCGATTCAACAAAAAAAATCTTATGTGGTGATCCCGTGGCAGATGGGGGTGGTGGGTAAGCTGCTGCGCCTGCTGCCCAATTGGCTTTACGACCGGTTGGCTATGAATGGGCCGCGTAAACCTAGGCAAGCAGGCTGATTATTAGCAGCGAGCTTGCTCAGAGAGTCATCTAAGTATCAAGATAACGATAGTGCTCAACGAGATGAAAGCGCTGACAATGAGCGTTGTCACAAACATCGTTGTTTTTGCTCGTTCTGCGTCACTGAACCGATATGTGATGTATTTCAACATAGAGTTTCCTCAAAAAAATTTAAATAACAAAATGCAAAATAGAAGACAGTAGAGCGGTTAAGACGCTCACAATGAACGAGCCAATCAATGTTTTGTAGTGAGTGACCCAGCCTTTAAGAGAGTATGGTGGCCTTAGATATTCTGTATTGAATACTGCCCCGCCAGCCGCCAAGCCCACCGCAAGAAACATCGCTAGGCTAAGCACAAAAAGCAATGCGCCGCCGTGAGGGAAGGTCGCAAGGTTTTCGCGAGACGCATTGACGTATTCAAACAATGCTGAAGCCCCCATGGCGATGGCTGCCCAGCACCACTGACCATCTTTTACCAAGGCAATTAATCTAACCTCTACCCCAAGTGGGAGTGGTAGTATTTTAAACGGCAAAAGGCCTAGTATGGGCAAACAAAATGGTAACAAAATGTTAATGACTAGCCACCCAACGTGCTCGAATGTCATGACAAACCTCTAGCAAAATTTTCATTCAGCCAAGGTTTTTATCATGCGTAGAATTTCGATTCAAAGGGTGTGAGACAAGATTGTCTCGCTCTTACATTTGCGGCTAAAGGACGCCACTCATGTCGAGTGAATCAAACACGCTTGTTGAGCGCAGCAATATCAAGACGACGTAATGTCAAGACTAGGTAATGTTAAGAAGACGTGATGTCATCGCTCGCGCCGCGTTCTAGGTGACGTACATCGCCCCAATTGATGAGCTTCCAACCGTCTTTTGAAACGCTTAAGCGATTCAGGCTAGCGTTCAGTAAAGGCGCTTCGCGCGGTACGCGCAGGCTGACTTGGGTGGCGTGACGCCAGATGATATCCATGGCACCACCGTGACTGACTACCATCACACGTTGACCAAGATGCTTTGCCGCGATGTCATCTATCGCTTGCACGACACGTTGATGAAAAAATCCTAACGATTCACCACCGGGCAGTTGAGCATCGGGGTCGCGGCTGCGCCAAACTTTGGCCGCCTCTGGCGCGTGTTGATCCATCTCGCCATAGATCAATCCTTGCAGTACGCCAAAGTGACGCTCGCGTACACCGGGTTCGATATTGAGAGGCAAGCCTAATGAGTCGGCCAAGATGCTGGCGGTATGGTGCGCGCGCTTGAGGTCGCTGGTATAGATGGCGTCAACGCCATCACCCGTTGCCTTGAGTGTTGCAAGATGCTTGCCCAAGGCTTGTGCCTGTTCGACGCCTTTTTCATTGAGCGGGATATCTTCCCAGCCTTGCACACGACGTACGACATTCCAGGGCGTTTCGCCGTGCCTCACTACCCAAATTTCGGTCATGCTAAGTATCCAGAATTTTAATGTTTGCAGTGGGGATATCGATCAAGACTTGCGCACCGATTGCATGCGTGGGGTCTGCCACTTGATTGACTTGATCGATCATGAGTGATTGCGAGCCGGCACTGACAACATACCGCGTTTGCTGACCCATAAATTCTTTTGAAAGGATCGACCCTATTAAGGTGAGCCCTGCGGACCGAGTCATGGTTTGCCCAGCCAAGGTGGGCTTTAAAGATAGTTGATGTGGCCTTGTGCAGACCGAGACAACCAGGCCAATGCGTAACGTGCTCAGTACATCCGAGGCAACAGCGCTTTTAGAGACGGCGCATTGCATGCCATCTTCAAGTGTGAGGACAAGAGTCTCATCCAGTATGTCGCGTACAGTTGCGGGTAGCCGGTTCATCGTGCCGACAAATTCTGCCACAAAGCGATTAGCGGGCTTATCAAAAAGCGAAGCAGGGCTGCCAACTTGTTGCACCACACCTTGATGTAAAACAGCCATGCGGTCTGCGGTGGTCATTGCCTCTTCTTGATCGTGCGTGACAAAAATTGTCGTGATGCCTAGTCTGCGTTGCAAAGACAACAACTCTTGGCGCATTTGCACGCGTAGATTTTTATCCAGATTAGAAAGAGGTTCATCAAGCAAAAGTACTTTTGGTTCGATGACGATGGTGCGGGCAAGCGCCACGCGTTGTTGTTGCCCGCCGGATAGTTGTCCGGGATAGCGCTTGGCGTACGCGGTCAAACCGACTAGTTCTAAAACGGCCTGCACGCGCTGCGTGAGTTCTGCGCGTGCCACCTTTCGTTCAACCAGACCAAAGGCTACGTTATCCCAAACGGTCATGTGGGGCCATAGCGCATAGTTTTGAAACACCATGCCAATGTCGCGTTGCCAGGGTGGGACTTGACTGATGTCCATGCCGTCAACCAGTAGCTCACCCGAGTTTTGTTGATTAAAGCCGGCGATTAAACGCAGTAAGGTCGACTTGCCAGAGCCCGAGGGCCCGAGCAGCGCAAAAAATTCACCTGGCTCAATGGTGAGATTGATGTCTTTCAAGACTTGAGTCGCCCCATAAGACAGGCTGATATTGTGGCAATCGACGCTGACTTTTTTCATGATGGGTTTAGGCCTCGCGTCGTTGAAGTTGAGTCAGCCGCTGATGGCGCGAGACCAGCCAGTGAGAAGCAAAGGTGCCCAGGGCAACTGCAAGGATTGCAAGCACGCCCAGAGCAGCACCGGGACCGCGACCCGAGGTGCTTTGCATATATAAATAGATACCATAGCTCATAGGTGCCTGACTTTCTTTGGTCACTAGCATCATTGTGGCAGACAGTTCAACCGCAGCGGTAATGAAACTTGTGACAAACCCCGCCAGCATGCCGCCCGCCATTAACGGAATCACCACACAACGAATCGTGCGCAAGCGTGTTGCCCCCATCGACTCGGCAGCCTCTTCGAGCGATTGATGCACTTGTTGCAAGGCGGCCATACAAGAACGTAGTGCATAGGGTAGACGGCGAATCGCGTAGGCGATCATGATCAAAAACCAAGTTGCGGTGAACAAGATGTCGGTGCCAGGCACCAAGACGCCGCGAAACGTTCTGAGATATCCAATCGCAAGCACTAACCCTGGAATCGCCAGCGCAGCCGAGGCCATCCAATCGAGCCACTGGCTTCCAACGACTTTCGTGCGCAGAATTAAATAGGCAATGCTGGTGCCTAGCACTACATCAATCCCCGCCGCCAAGCCGCAATATAGAAGCGTATTGCTAATCATGCCCGGTGATTGTTCAAATACTGTGGCGTAGTGCGCGAAAGTGTAGCCATCGGGTAGTGGGGCAAAACTCCAGATGCTGGCAAACGAAAGCAATAAGACCCCGATGTGAGGTGACAAGACTAGCAGCATGATCAGACCAATCCATCCATAGGCCAGGATGCTTTCGCCTTTACTTAAAGCGCGTTGTTGCAAGGCACTGCCGCCTTTTTGCAAGGTTGAATAATCACGGCCTTTGAGAACGCGCGCCGATAACCACATCGCAAAGATTGAAAATACAATCATCATGACGCTAATCACATAGCCCATCGGATCGTCGGTGCCTACTTGCGTCATGCGCAAGTAGGCTTGCGGTGCCAGCATATTGGTTACTCCTAGCACCAAGGGCGTACCCAGATCGTCAAACACTTTGACAAACACTAAGGCAACGCCAGCGACAAAGCCCGGCAAGGCAAGTGGAAATATGATTCGGCTAAACAAGCGCCAACCACGGGCACCCAAATTTAATGCGGCTTCTTCCATGGCTCCGTCGATATTACGCAGCGATATCGTCAGATTCATCAGAATAAAAGGAAAGTAGTGCAAGGCTTCGACAAAGATGACCCCGTTTAGTCCCTCCATCAAGGGGATCGTTACACCAAACCAGTCGTCAAGCAACAAATTCACACTGCCCGAGCGACCGAAGATCAGTTGTAAGGCAACCGCGCCCACGAAGGGGGGCATGATTAAAGGTAGAACGCCAAGCGTTTGAATCAGCAGGGCGCCGCGAAATTGAAAGCGCACGGTGAGATAGGCAAGGGGAACTGCAATCAGCGCGGCGGCCAGCGAGGAACTGAGTGCAACGTAGAGGCTGTTATAGAACGACTCGAGCATCAGCGGTTGTTGAAAAAATACCGCGAAATGGCCAAGTGTGGCATGCCCTTGCGCATCGCTAAAGGCAGTGAAAAATACCATCGCAATGGGCACAAGCAGAAATAATCCGAGAAACCCCAGGATCGCCAAGGCGGCAAGCGCTGGCCCGCCAAGGCGTTGCATTACTGTGCGGCCTTTTTCGCGAGGTCAAGCGCGCGCTCATAGCGTTCTTTTGAGCGCGCGTTCCAGTCGCTTTCAAATTGACTGATGGCTTTGCTCACTTCAGGATCTTTTTTATTGCCAGAAAAAATCTTTAAAAAGGCGACATCACTAATTTGCTTGTCATCTACCAAAGGAGTGTAGGCAAGCGTTCGTGCCTGAGCCAGTAATTCTGCTTGAGACCCAGTCGTGGCGCCTTTGAGTTTGCGCTCGGCTTCAAAGATCGCTTTGGTGGCGGCTTGCAGTTCTTTGAGTCTAAATGTGATGGTCTGATCAAAAAGCTTGAGCACGACTTCGTAACGCGCTGCTGAAAGTTCGGTGTCAAATTTGACGGTACTGCGGGCGGCAATCGCGTTGGGATCGGGATAATTTGCGGGGACTTTACTCGTGAGTTCACGATAAGGAAGTACGGGTAGGCGCGACACCTTAGGCTGCAATAAGATTTCTTGCCCCGCTTGACTTAGGGTAAAGGTAATAAACTTTTTGCCAGCCTCAGGGTTTTTAGCACCCGCCACGAGCGCAATATTGGCCGGAACAATTGCGGTTTCAATTGGATACACAAACTCGACCGGAAAGCCAGAGTACTCTGCAGACAAACCAAAAAAATCAATCACGGGCCCGGCGCCAAACTGGCCGTTACTGACGCCATCAGGCACCCCAAACGAGCGCTCAGTGACTGCCGCGCTGTTGCCTGACATTCGCAGTAGTGTGTTCCAGCCCACGTTCCAGCCATTGCTTTGCAGGATCGTTTCGACTGTCAGGTGCATGGTGCCCGAGCGCGACGGAGCGGTGATGCCCACATGGTTAAACCATGCGGGAGCGAGCAGATCTTGCCACTCGCTAGGGGGGCTAAGCTTGTTGGCCTTGAGGTAGCGCGTGTTGAACATGATGCCGTAACCGGCGAGGGCTTGCCCCAGGTAGAGCCCCTGCGGATCATTAATCGGGAAAGAGCCGATCTTTTCAGGCACCTGAGGATTTTTCAGATCGACGACTGAGGCGAGTAGTTTTTCGCGCGCGAGTACTTCAAAGGCATCGGGGGCGCTGACCCAGAAAATTTCGGGTCGTTGGCCTACCGGTAACTCGCGCAGGTAAGCCATACCAGCGACTGTATTTTTATTTAGGATCTCAAGAGTAATCCCTGGGTGCGTTTTTTCGAAGGCGATTTTGTACGCCGCAGTGAGCTCTTTAGGAAACGAGGTGATGACCGTCACGGTTTGTGCCGAGGCATTGAAAGTGATTGTCGCCAGCGCGGCAATTAGAACGGCACAGAAACGAGAGGAGAGGTTCATCAATTTCCCTTTTTAATCCTGCTGAGTGTAAAACAGTTGCCAGCGGCAGCAAACGTAGAGTTAGGGCTCGCAGCCAGCGCGGTGGTTGCAAGCCACTCTGGCGCTGTACTCGGTGCTCCCCCTGAGTCCAAAACCAAGGCGACCTTGCTCAGACGCAAGCGTCGGTGGTCAGCTCAGTGATGAACGACACTCGGGATCATGGTTGCAGGGGGCGTGTTACGACTGCGCCCGCAACGCACTAGACCATCAATCATCACCATGCCAATGCCAGGTATATCACCAAGCTTGACGCTATCGAGCAAGTCACGCCCAGCAGTGTGTTGCGCGCGATCCATAAAGACTAAATCGGCCGCACGACCGGGCTCAACCAGGCCGCAGTTCAAGTCACGCATGCGCGCGGTATTGCCGGTAGCAAAACAGAATACCAATTCAGGGGGGATGTTGCCCAAGCTTGAAAGCAGGGCGATCATGCGTAAGATACCCAGAGGTTGGACCCCCGAGCCTGCGGGCCCATCGGTACCCAAAATCACGCGGTGCGGGCACTTCAGTTGCATGGCTGCTTGCGCTGCAACGATGGCGATTTTTTCGTTACCGTTGTGTACGATCTCGATGCCGCGTGAAGATTTTTCGCATAGCTCGCAGACATGGGCTTCAGACAGCGACGTGTGGCCCCCGTTAATGTGACCGATGATGTCGGCGTCTGCCTCAAGCACAACGTCTTTATCGATGAGTCCAGAGCCTGGGATTGAGGGCCCGCCGGTGTGGATGGTGCTTTGAATACCGTATTTGCGTGCCCACGCCACCATCTTTTGGGCCTCTTCGCCCGCCTTGACTGAACCCAGGCCCACCTCACCCAAGAGCTTGACGCCAGCCTCAGCCAGCTCTTTGAAGTCTTGTTCGACCATGCCTTGTTCGATGACCGGCGCACCCGCTAAGACTTTGACACCACCTGGGCGAAAGTTGTCAAAGGCGCGTTGAGCCGTAATAGCAAGTGCTTTGAGCCCAACGATATCCTTAGGGCGACCAGGCAAGTGAACTTCGCCGGCCGAAATCATGGTGGTGACACCGCCATTGAGCGTCGACTCAATCCAGCCGATTTGATTTTGGCGCGGTGTCCAATCGCCAAACACTGGGTGCACATGGCTATCAATTAAGCCCGGCGCAACGCACGTGTTGTGCGCATCGATGATTGTTTTTGCATGAGAGATATCGCAGTCTTTTTCTTTACCGACAGCAACGATCACCCCATCGTTGATCACAATCGTATCCGCCGACAGAATCGGCTGGTCTAAATCGCCTGATAAAAGTAAGCCGATGTGTTTGATGACGACTTTGCCTGATTTTTCATTCGCAACGACTTCTGCCATATTGGTCTCCTGACCAGTTCGATTAATTTGTTGGTTACCTTCGTATGCTTGCGACCATACTGACCAAAGTTACAGCACGACTGTGCGTTGTACTGCATCCACAACAAACGCTTCCCACTGTTTAAAGGTGGCCGGCGCTTCTAGATTTTCGCCTAAAAAGGCAGACAATGTGAAACGATTGGATTGATAAAAATAACCCAGAGCAGCGATCATCATGTACAGATCGCGTGATGACAGGTCTTTTCGAAATACCCCTTGTGCGACACCGCTGACTAAGACCTGATCCACGACCCCAATGGCGGGTGACGAATACTCGGGGGCTTTGCTGGATTTGGCGATGTGTTTACCACCGTGCAGATTTTCGCTATTCAGCAGTGTGACAAATTCGGGATTTTTTTTGTAGTACTGCAAAATGAATTGCACGACTTGCTTGAGGGCCACGAGTGGTTGGGCAGTGTCAAGCTTCAGTGCAGCTTCGGCATCGTTAAAACGTCGATAGATCTCTTCAAGCGCCGCGACAAACAAGCCCTCTTTATTGCCGAAGTAGTAATAAATCATGCGGTCGTGTGAGTTGGCCGCCTTAGAGATTTGATCGATGCTGCCACCATCTAGACCATGTTTGGCAAAGATTTTGATCGCAGCGCGCAAAATGTTTTCGCGCGTGGTTTCAGCCGCACGCTCTCGTACCCCGGTTTTACGCGGCGCTTTGAGAGGGGCTGAAATGCGTGTGCTCATTGTTCGACAAAGGCCCTTTCGATCACGTAGTCGCCTGGTTTGGTGGTATTGCCTTCATTAAAGCCGCGCCGCTCAAGCATGGTTTTTAAATCGCGTAACAAGCCTGGGCTGCCACAAATCATAATGCGATCTTGCGTACGATCAAGCGCAGGAACACCCAAATCTTTGAACAGCTTTTCGTTTTCGATCAGAGTCGTGATGCGACCCATCTGCTTGTATTGTTCGCGCGTGACAGTCGGGTAATAGCGCAACTGTTTACTCACCATGTCACCTAAGAACTCGTGCTTGGGTAGTTCTTGAGTGAGGTAATCGTGATAGGCGAGTTCGGCAACGTCGCGCACTGAATGTACCAAAATCACCTCTTCAAATTTTTCGTAGGTTTCTGGGTCGCGGATTACGCTCAAAAACGGCGCTAAGCCCGTGCCGGACGAGAACATGTACAAACGTTTGGCAGGCAACAAATAATCGATTAGCAACGTGCCAGTTGGTTTGCGCCCGACCACAATTGAATCACCCACCTTAATATGTTGCAGCCTTGAGGTCAGCGGCCCGTCTTCGACTTTGATGCTTAAAAACTCAAGGTGTTCTTCATAGTTGGCGCTGACGATGCTGTAGGCTCGCAGCAAGGGCTTGTCGTTGACGCGCAACCCGATCATTGTGAAGTGGCCATTGCTAAAACGTAAAGACGGGTCGCGCGTTGTGGTGAAGCTAAACAGGCGGTCGGTCCAGTGGTGTACGGATAAAACGGTTTCTTCGTTGAAGGCGCTCATGGTCGGCTTAAGTATCAAAATCTTGTTAAGTCAGGGGCAAGCCCAATAAAAACGTTGCAGGCTTACAAGGGATGCATTAAATTAAACAATAAATGTAGTGAATGCAACACTAAATTGTAGCAAATGCTACATTTATGTTAACCCCTGAAGCACAATTTAGGCAACGAATAAAAGACAATACGCTTTTCACCCAACCCCACATGACTGAACACACGAAAACCGACGGACTTTCAGAGCAGGCGGTAGTGGCCGAGGAGGGCACGCCGGTCACGCAAACGCGCCCAGTGGGCTCAACCAAAATCGAGTGTAACGCGTGCCCAGTCTTGTGCCAGATCAGTGTGGGTCGTAGCGGTGCCTGCGATCGCTATGCCAACCAAGAGGGTGTGCTCATTCGAGTCGATCCAGTGCTGGTGCTAAATCGTGCCTTGAAAACTGAAGAGTCGGCGTTGGTACCCTTTGCGCCCAGCGCGTCTGAGGGCGAATGGACAGGCGATCTGATACATGCCAACGATATTTTCATTACTGGCGTAGGGTCATCGACCACATACCCAGATTACAAGCCCGCGCCGTTTATCGTGGGTTCACAGATTGACGGTGTCGACATGGTGACGGTTGTCACCGAGGGCATCTTTAGTTACTGCAGCCTAAAAATAAAAATTGATACTGATCGTTATCTAGGGCCTGAGCAGGCCAATGTGCTGTGCCGAGGCGAGGTAGTGGGTCACGTGACTACCGCTGAGTACGGTTCGCAAATGCTATCTTTAGGTGGTGTGCACCACCTAACAGGAGGCAGCAAAAAAGAGGGTCGCGTCACCATGGAGATGATGCAGGCCCTAGGCAACAAAGAGGCCGCTGAGTTGAATATCGAGGGCGGGGCGAATCTGGTGATCCAGGCTGGGCGCGCGCCGATTGTCAATGGCGTGGTCGAGCAGCGTATGCGGGTCGGTTGCGGGTCTGCTGCGATTGGTATCTTCGCGCAACAATTTTTCGAGTTGGCCGACGAGGTGGTGGTGGTCGACGATCACATCACCGGCGTTTTGACCGAGCATCAGGCAGGCTGCTGTTTGAATATGCGCTCGTCAGGGATTTCGATTCGGGGTCGCCGGTCAACCCCTGGCCGCTATTTTCAAGTGGCAAACCCTGGCACTGGTTGGGGCGGCACTGATATTGCCGATCCCTTAAGCATCATTGAAAAGTGGGATCCTAAACGTGCTTGGCCTGGTTTGCGGTTGCTGATGACGTCGACGACGGGTGAGCACGCTGCCTGGTTTGTGCTCGACGAGGATTTGGTCCCGAGGCAGCAAGAGATTCCGGCTGCGGCCCAGACAGTCATCGATCGCATTGGCGAAAACTGCGAGCCCTCACTGACCACGGTGCTGTTCTTGGGTGGCGCGGGTGGCAGTTTGCGTGCCGGCGTCACAGAAAACCCAGTGTTACTGACTCGAGCGATTAAACAATCCTTGGTCAATGTGACCTGTGGTGGGGCGCCCGCGTATGTTTGGCCCGGCGGGGGGATTACGGTGATGGTTGACGTCTTGCGTATGCCAGATCGCAGCTTCGGGACCGTGCCCACCCCAGCGATCGTGGCACCTTTCGAATTCAGTATGCGCGCAGAGGATTTCAAAAAGCTGGGCGGCCATATGGAGTATGTGCGAACGCTTGACGCAGTGCTGCGCGATGGCGCCTGGCACGCAGATGGTGCGCCGACTGCGCGCAAGTGGGTGATGCAGCCCACTCAAAATCCTTGGCCTTTGGGTCAGCCGCCACAGCTAGGTTAAAGAACATGGGGCCGACCTCGCACGAGCTGTCGCACGGACGCCGCCATTTTCAACATGGGCCGATCGATATCATTGCCTATGCCGAAGGCGATCCGTCAAGCGTTGCGTTAGCGCATAAGGCTGCCTGGCAGCGCTTTGGACAAATCCTGCCCGAATTAGTGAATGAGTTAGCTGAGTTGCGTCAACCCGTGCGCGGCGCGGGTGGGTTCAAAGGGCCGATTGCTCAGTCGATGTGGCAAGCGTGCAAGGCCTGTTTGATCGACTCAGATGCACACGCGTTTTTAACGCCTATGGCCGCGGTCGCCGGTTCGGTTGCGCAAGACTTAAGTGCCTGTTACCAAGTTTCGGGGATCAGGCGCGCCTGGGTCAATAACGGAGGCGATATTGCGTTGCATCTCACTGAAGACACTGCGGTATCGATAGGGCTATTCGCTGACTTGGCACGCTTAGATGAGCAACAGCTGGTTGCCGGTGTGCAGACCGATGCTGTATTTACAGTGAAGTATGGGATGGGTATCTTGGGTGTGGCCACCAGTGGTTGGCGCGGACGCAGCTTTTCTTTGGGTATCGCCGATAGCGTGACGGTGTTTGCGGCCAGTGCGTCGCAGGCAGATGCCGCGGCAACGATGATTGCCAACGCCGTGAATGTCGAAGATGCGCGTATTATGCGCGAGCCCGCCAACGCCCTGAAAGACGATTCAGATTTGGGTCAGCAGTTGGTCACGGTGTCCGTGCCCGAGTTGAGTGAACAGGAAATCCACGAAGCACTCGAAGCAGGCTTAAAAAAAGCGCGCACGCTTAAGCAGAACGGTTTAATCTGTGCAAGTGTTTTAAGTTGTCAGGGCTGGTTTGCCAGTACTGAAGCGGCTCGAGTTCAACGCATAACCTGAGGTCAAGATGCAAGCAAACATTCGCAGGGTGGTGGTGCAAGTCGATGAAGTGTTGACTGAGAATGGTCAGGCCGTGTCGCCCCCGACCCGTCGGGCACTGGCGATGGCCGTGATTGAAAATCCTTTCGCAGGACGTTACGTTCAGGATCTTGAAAAATTGATTGCCATCGGTGAAGAGCTTGGTGGTTTGTTGGGTGAGCGCTGTGTGCAAGCGCTCGGCATCAAGCCCAGCGAGGCTCAAAGCTATGGCAAAGCCGCCATCGTGGGTGAAGCGGGTGAACTCGAACACGCGGCCGCAATCTTGCATCCCAAATTAGGTGCGCCTTTGCGTGTGGCGGTTGAAAAAGGTGCTGCACTGGTACCCTCCAGTAAAAAAATGGGGGTGATGGGTACCGCCATCGACGTGCCGCTTGGGCACAAAGATGCGGCCTATGTGCGAACGCATTTTGATGCGATTGAAGCGCGGGTGACCGATGCGCCGCGCGCAAACGAAATTGTGGTGTGCGTTGCTGTGACCGATAGCGGGCGTCCCAACCCCCGAGTGGGCGGGCTGCAGCATCATGAAATGATTGGCAAAGATGGTTTGCGTTAAGTGTGTTTGGTAGTCAAAGAATCAGACCTTTAAATTGGAGAAAAAAGTGAAACAATATCGACTCAGTAGTCTTGCAAAACTCAGCGTCGCCACATTGGCGCTGTTAACCGCCTCATCGAGTTTGCTGGCGCAAGGCGTCATCAAAATCGGCGAAATCAATAGTTACAAAGCTCAGCCTGCTTTCCTTGAGCCCTACAAAAAAGGTATGGAACTCGCGATTGAACAGATCAATGCGGGCGGCGGTTTGAATGGTAAAAAAGTTGAGCTCATCACGCGTGATGACAATGCCAACCCAGGCGACGCCGTGCGAGTGGCCGAAGAGTTGGTGTCGCGCGATAAAGTGGATGTGTTGACTGGGTCATTCTTGTCGCATATCGGTCTGGCGCTGACTGACTTTGCCAAGCAAAAGAAAGTCTTCTTTTTAGCCAGCGAACCCTTAACGGATAAGATCGTCTGGCAAAACGGCAATCGCTATACGTTCCGTTTGCGCACCTCAACCTACATGCAGGTGGCGATGCTCGTGCCAGACGCTGTTGCGATGAAGAAAAAGCGTTGGGCGATCGTTTATCCCAATTATGAATACGGGCAATCAGCAGTCGCCAGTTTCAAAGCCTTGCTCAAGGCTGCGCAACCCGATGTTGAATTTGTAGCCGAGCAAGCTCCGCCCTTAGGCAAGCTAGACGCTGGTAGCGTCGTGCAAGCATTGGCCGATGCCAAGCCTGATGCGATTTTTAACGTGTTGTTTGGTGCAGACTTGTCTAAGTTTGTACGCGAAGGGAATACCCGCGGCTTGTTCAAAGGCCGTGAGGTGGTGAGCTTGTTAACGGGTGAGCCTGAGTACCTTGATCCACTTAAAGACGAAACGCCCAATGGCTGGTTAGTGACTGGTTACCCTTGGTATGGCATCAAGACGCCAGAGCATGCGGCGTTTTTGAAGGCGTATCAAGATAAGTTCAAAGACTATCCGCGCCTAGGCTCTGTGGTGGGCTATAGCGCCATCATGTCGCTTGCCGCCGGCATTAAAAAAGCTCAAAGCACAGAGACAGAAAAGCTGATCGCTGCGTTTACCGGGCTGAACCTGATGACCCCCTTTGGCGCCATCACCTACCGTCCCGAAGATCATCAGTCTACGATGGGTAGTTTTGTTGGCCGCACAAAGAACGAGGGGGGCAAAGGCGTGATGGTTGATTTTCGTTTCTTGGACGGTGCGAAATTCTTACCTTCTGCCGAAGAGGTTAAAAAATTGCGACCTGCACAATAGTGTCTTGATTTAAGTGGGCGATTGATGGATTTATCTGGTTTTGTTGTTCAGTTGCTCAACGGTCTGGCTGGGGCCTCGTCGCTCTTTTTAGTCTCAGCCGGACTGTCACTCATTTTTGGTGTCACACGAATCGTGAACTTTGCTCACGGTTCGTTTTTTATGGTGGGGATTTATCTCGCCTACACCTTGGTGACCCGTTTTGCTGGCACACTCGGCTTTTGGCCGGCCTTGCTGTGTGCAGCAGTGCTGGTGGGTGTGCTCGGAGCCGTGGTCGAACTCACACTGATGCGCCGTATTTATCGTGCGCCAGAATTATTTCAATTGTTAGCCACCTTCGCTCTGGTCTTGGTGTTTAAGGATGCGGTGCTGTGGCTGTGGGGCCCGGAAGAGCTCCTCGGACCACGGGCCCCAGGTTTGAAAGGAGCCGTGCAAATTTTGGGACGCAGTTTTCCCACCTACGATTTATTTTTAATTGTGGTGGGCCCCGTCTTGCTGGGCTTGTTATGGCTGCTGCTGACGCGAACTCGTTGGGGCACCTTTATTCGCGCTGCAACCCAAGACCGTGACATGGTGGCCGCACTCGGTGTGAATCAGGCGTGGTTGTTTACCAGTGTATTTGCGCTGGGTGCTCTGTTGGCAGGTTTGGGCGGTGCCTTGCAACTTCCACGCGAACCCGCGAACCTTGAAATGGATCTCAACACGATTGGCGCTGCGTTTGTGGTGGTGGTGGTGGGTGGCATGGGCTCTATCCCTGGCGCTTTCGTGGCTGCACTGTTGATCGCCGAGCTAAAAGCCATTTGCATTTGGTTAGGCGTTGTTAATATTTTTGGTACCGCGATATCTTTTTCAAAGCTCACCTTGGTCGTTGAATTTTTGGTGATGGCTGTGGTGTTGGTGTTACGTCCTTGGGGTCTGCTAGGTAGACCACAACCGCTCTCGCGCCATGCCGGTCATACTGAGGCGCCGTTAGGTGCACCGACACGCGTGACGACCGCGTTGCAAGTCGCGGCCGTGGCCCTGTTGGTGTTGCTGCCATGGCTGACCTCTGCGTCGCCTTATTTCACGGTGCTGAGTATCGATTTGTTGGTGGCAGTGCTGTTTGCGACGAGCTTGCACTTCATCATGGGGCCTGCCGGGATGCATTCCTTTGGTCATGCGGCATATTTTGGTTTAGGCGCGTATGGCGCCGCGCTTTTGTTTAAAGCGCTTGGGTTACCAATGGAGGTTGCGCTGCTGCTGGCACCTCTTGTCGCTGGCGTGGGGGCGTTGTTATTTGGTTGGTTTAGTGTGCGTTTATCGGGCGTCTATCTGGCGATGCTGACCTTGGCCTTTGCACAAATCACCTGGGCCGTAGTGTTTCAGTGGGATGCACTGACGGGTGGCAGCAATGGGTTGACGGGTGTATGGCCAGCCGCTTGGCTCGCAGACAAAAAAAATTATTACTTTTTGACGCTCTCTTGTGTCGTGTTAAGCGTTTGGTTGTTGCGTCGGATGTTGCACGCACCCTTGGGTTACGCCATGCGCGCGGGGCGCGATTCGCCGATGCGTGCCGATGCCATTGGTATTCATGTCAAACGGGTGCAGTGGGTTGCTTTCGTGATAGCGGGTGTCTTTGCGGGTGTGGCCGGCGCACTGTTCGCTTTTTCTAAGGGCAGCATCTCGCCCGAGACGTTACATGTGAGTCGTTCGGTAGATGGCTTAGTGATGGTATTGCTTGGCGGCATACAGACTTTAGCGGGCCCCATCGTGGGCGCAGTGAGCTTCACATGGTTGCACGATGTGATCGCGCGCAATACAGAGTATTGGCGCGCGATGCTGGGGGGCATTATCTTGTTACTGGTGCTGTTGTTTCCCGACGGGATTGCAGGCTTTGCACGCCGCCTCAGTTTGCGCTTTGCAGGTAGGGGGCAAGCATGAGTCTGTTGACGGTGAAAGACTTGGGTAAGTCCTTTGGCGGAGTGAAGGCCGTTGATGGGATTTCGTTTGAGCTCGAGGCGGGCGAGTTATTGGCTTTGATTGGCCCGAATGGCGCTGGTAAATCCACTACCTTTAACATGGTCAATGGTCAATTGCAGGCTGATCGCGGGTCGATTCAGTTCGCTGGAAAAGAGTTGGTTGGCCTGGCGCCACGAGACATTTGGCGCTTAGGGGTGGGGCGCACGTTTCAAATTGCCGAAACGTTTTCGTCGTTGACAGTGATTGAAAACGTGCAGATGGCCTTGCTTTCACATGCAGGGCAGGTATTTTCGTTTTTTAAGACTGCGCGCGCACACGAACGTACCCGAGCGCTTGAGCTGCTTGAACAGGTTGGGATGGCGTCGCAAGCAGACCGCCCCTGCAGCGCGTTGGCCTACAGTGATGTCAAACGTGTTGAGTTGGCGATCGCGTTGGCCAATCGTCCGCGACTGTTACTGATGGATGAACCCACAGCAGGCATGGCGCCGAAAGAGCGTAACGCATTGATGGTGTTGACTAAAAAATTGGTGCTTGAGCAACAAATCGCCGTGCTGTTTACCGAGCACAGCATGGATGTGGTCTTCGCTCACGCCGATCGTATGATTGTCTTGGCGCGCGGCAGACTGATTGCGCAAGGCAAGGCGGACGACATTCGCAAAGATACCAAGGTACAAGAGGTGTACTTCGGCACTGGCGCGACGTTTGAAGGCGCGGCGAGCGGCTCGGGTCTGACAGATCAAGCTCAGAGTGCTGAAGACTTAAATGACAAGTTGCCAAACACTCAGATGTCGCAGCAGGCTCACGCCGGTTTGCTCAAGGGCCAGAGCGTCGAAGACGTCTACGAAGACTCGGGCTCGCGCGATGAAACTCAACCGCTTTTGTCCGTGCAGAACTTGAAAGCTTGGTATGGCGCGGCTCAAATTTTGTACGACGTGAGTTTTCAGGTGAAACGCGGTGAAGTCGTGGCGTTGATGGGGCGCAACGGGGCGGGCAAGTCGACCTCCATGAAAGCGTTGATGGGTTTGCTTGAAAAGCGTACCGGCGACGTGCAATTTATGGGGCGCGATATTTCAAAAGATGCGGCGCATCGTATTGCTGCAAGTGGGCTCGGATATGTGCCTGAGGATCGCCGAATTTTTACTGACTTGACTGTTTTAGAGAATCTTGAAGTTGGCCGGCAAAAGGCTCGCTTGTGGCCCGACGGCTCAGCGGCCCCGACCTGGACCGTGCAGCAGCTGTTTGCGCTGTTTCCAAACCTTGGTGAGATGCCCAGGCGCCCAGGTGGCCAAATGAGTGGCGGAGAACAGCAGATGCTGACCGTGGCGCGCAGTCTAATGGGTAACCCATATCTGGTGTTGCTTGATGAGCCCTCTGAGGGTGTGGCGCCCGTGATCGTCGAGCAAATGGTGCAGATGATTCTTGAACTTAAAAAGCAAGGCGTCAGTATTTTACTGTCTGAGCAAAATCTGCACTTTGCGCGCCTAGTGTGCGACCGCGCCTATGTGCTTGAAAAAGGGCAAATCCGTTTTAGCGGCACGATGACCGAGCTCGATGCTAACGAGCATGTCCGTCAAACCTATTTAAGCGTCTAAGGTCTTTGATGAACACTTCGTCCCCCTGTACGCTGCGTGTCAACGCTCAGCAGCATGAGTTACAGCTTTCAGCGGATGTGTCGTTGATGCATGTGTTGCGTAACGACCTTGCGCTGAATGGGCCAAAATATGGTTGTGGCTTAGGTCAGTGCGGCGCCTGTACCGTGCTAATCGACGGGGTGGCTGCGCGCTCGTGCGTGGTGCCAGCACAAGGCGTACAAGGTCGCGCCATTACCACGCTTGAAGGTTTGGGTTCGCGTGCGCAGTTTCATCCCGTGCAACAGGCTTTTATCGACGAGCAAGCCGCGCAATGCGGGTATTGTCTGAATGGCATGATTTTGATGACAGTGTCTTTGTTGACGCATACACCCGACCCCACTGAGGAAGACATTCGTAGCGCCTTGTCGGGTAATTTTTGTCGCTGCGGCACTCACGTCGAAATTATTCGGGCAGTTAAACGTGCTGCAGTACTGATGCAAGCCCCTCGGCCGGTCCGCCATGACGCACCCTAGGTCTTTGCGCACTCGCGCAGATTTTTTAAACGCAACAGGCGTGTTGTTGGTGGTGCGTGATCCGCCACCTGCTAACCCTCCTGCGCTTGGTCAGCCGGCGGCTGTACCGGGCAACCCTGCTGAAGGCGTCGAAATTTTGCTCGCGCTTTGGGCAGACGGTCGAGTGACTGCCTTGCATGGTCATGTGGATCTTGGCACCGGAATCAAAACCGCATTTGCGCAGATTGTGGCCGAAGAGCTCGATGTGTCGCTCGAGCAGGTTGAGGTGATTTTGGGCGACACCGGCACAGCACCTAATCAAGGGCCCACCATTGCCAGTGGCTCGCTGCAAAATCACGCGGCACCCCTCCGAGCGGCCGCAGCACAGGCGCGGCAATACTTGCTTGAGTTAGCAGCTGCTAGATTTGCAGTGCCCACAGCTCAGTTGGCAGTCAGAGCCGGGGTCGTGTCCCTAGAGACCTCAGCGAACCCCATTCAACTTCAGACGTCGAATGCGAGCGGTACCGTTGTGCAGACCACTACAGAGGGTACGACGTCGCCTAGTCCAAGTCTCACCGTCAGCTACGCAACATTACTTGCGGGGCAGCGACTCCATCTGAAGCTTGAGTTGACCACGCCGGTAAAAGATCCTTCAAACTACCGTACAGTCGGGCAGTCATCGCCGCGTGTAGACATCCCTGCCAAGGCGACAGGCGAGCTAGTGTTCGTGCACGATGTTCGCGTGCCTGGCATGTTGCACGGCCGAGTGATTCGCCCACCTTATGCCGGCGCCGATCACGGTGACTTTATTGGTAACTTGTTTGAGTCGGTTGACGAGATGTCGATTGCTCACATCCCGGGCATCCGTGCGGTGGTCGTCATACGGGATTTTATTGGGGTGGTCGCTGAAAGAGAAGAGTTCGCTGAACTAGCGGCCAACACGCTACGGGTGAATTGGAAACCCTGGGCTGGCTTGCCCGACTTGTCCAATATTGAGCAAGCGTTACGTAATAACCCAGCAACGCCACGTCAACTCGTCGATGAGGGCGATGTAGATCAAGCGCTCGCTCAGGCTGCGCAGTCGATGCCCCGCACCTACATCTGGCCCTATCAGATGCACGCGTCGATTGGCCCCTCGTGTGCCGTGGCCGAATTTAAAACCGATCCGACCGATCCATTTGCGTTAACAGTTTGGGCGGGCACGCAAAATCCTCATGTGTTGCGCGCAGACTTAGCGCGCTTAACTGCACTGCAAGATACTGCGATTGAAATCATACGACTGGAAGCCTCTGGTTGCTACGGGCGCAACGGTGCCGATGACGTAGCAGCAGATGCCGTTTTACTCGCGCGCGCAGTCGGTGCTCCCGTGCGGGTGCAGCTCACGCGCGAGCAAGAAAACCTTTGGGAGCCCAAGGGCGCGGCGCAATGGATGGAGGTTCGCGGTGGCTTGCATGCAGACGGCTCGATTGCAGCCTATGATTTTTCAACTTCTTACCCCTCGAACGGTGCACCCACGCTCGCGCTGTTACTGACGCGTACGCTTGAACCTAACGCGCAAGCGTATGAGATGGGCGATCGCACTGCGCGTCCGCCGTATACCTTGCAAAATTTGCGCGTGACGGTGAATGATATGCCGCCCATTTTGCGCGCCTCGTGGTTGCGTGGCGTGTCGGCGATGCCCAATTCGTTTGCGCACGAATCCTATATTGATGAACTAGCGACTGCTGCTGGGGTCGATCCTTTGACCTTCAGATTGCGTTATCTCGATGACCCACGCGCGCGTGAATTATTGCAAGCGACCGCCGTCAAGGCGGGCTGGAAAACGCATGATCAGCCACAGCAGCAGGGCGCAGAGGGCGATATTTTGCATGGGCAGGGCATCGCCTGGGCACGCTATGTTCACAGTAAGTGGCCAGGATTTGGTGCGGCGTGGGCTGCGTGGATTGCCGATGTTGAGGTCAACAAGCGCACTGGTGAGGTGCATGTTAAACGGGTGGTGGTCGGTCACGATGCGGGCTTGATCATTAATCCTGCCGGTGTTGAGCATCAAATTCATGGCAACGTGGTTCAAACCACCAGTCGCGCCATGATTGAGCAGGTACCGACTGAACGTGAACAAAATACTGTTGCCGCCCGCGAGTGGGGTTCATATCCGATTTTGAGTTTCAGGCAGGTGCCTGTGATCGAAGTCATGCAGATGCCTCGGCACAACGAGCCCGCACTTGGGGCAGGCGAGTCAGCCTCGGTACCAGGTACGGCCGCGATTGCCAATGCGATTTTCGATGCGACGGGTGTGCGCTTCAGACAACCACCTTTTACGCCAGAGGTTGTGCGCGCGGCTTTGAATCCTTTGATGTATCAGGGCGACTCAGACTCTTACGCCTGCGGTAATCCTCAGTTGGCAGCGCAGGCCTCAGACAAACTTCAGCTAGCTTCGCAAACAACTGACCCGCTGCAAGCAAGCCCTGCGAATCAACAGACAGATCATGCCGACGCGCGTTGGCCTAAGCCACGTTCGTGGTGGTTGCGTGCGGCTGCGTTGACGGCGGCGCTCGGGACTACCTTGCTTGGCGCGACGTGGTCACTGTTCGGTCAGCGCACTGCGCTTGCACCGGTTGCCCAACCGATTGCGACCTACTCAGCCGCAACGCTTGAGCGTGGTCGTGAATTAGCGGCCTTGGGTAACTGCGTCACTTGTCACACCAGTGCACAAGGCAAACCAAATGCTGGCGGCTTGGGGATTCAAACTCCCTTTGGCACGGTCTACAGCACCAACTTAACGCCTGACCCTCAAACTGGGATTGGTCTGTGGTCACAGCAAGCGTTTAATCGTGCCATGCGTGAAGGTATCTCGCGCGATGGGCATCATTTGTACCCCGCGTTTCCGTACCCCTCGTTCACGCGCACCAGTGATGAAGATCTGACAGCACTGTACGGCTGGCTGATGTCGCAAGAGCCGGTGCGCCAGGCAACGCCTGAAACGAAGCTTGCGTTTCCTTTTAGCTTGCGTCCGCTCATGGCGTTTTGGAATGCGCTGTACTTAACGCCAGGGTCTTCTGCCAAGCCACTGAAAACTGAAGTTGAGCGTTCGCCAGCGTGGTTACGGGGCGAATATCTTGTGAATGGGTTGGGGCATTGTTCGGCGTGTCATACCTCACGCGATGCGCTGGGTGGCGAACGCTCAGGGCTGGCCTATTTGAGTGGTGCCACAGTTGATGGTTGGCAGGCCCCTGCGCTGAATGCGCGCTCGCCCAGCCCCGTGCCCTGGACTGAAACTGCTTTTAATGACTATTTACGCAACGGCCATAGCGCCGAACACGGTAGCGCTTCGGGCCCGATGGCGCCGGTGATTAGGCAGTTGGCGCAAGTGCCAGACACCGATCTTGCTGCGATGGCGCATTATTTGGCGTCGTTTCAAGAGCAAAGCGCCTCGGCTCTGGTCGCTCAAACCTACGTCGCGCAGGCCGCAGCTCGCGAGCCTATGCTACTTGGGCCCGCGCAACGTATGTTTCAGGCCGCCTGTGCGTCATGCCATCACGACGGTGACGGCCCGCGTTTACTTGGCGTCAATATCCCGCTGGCGCTGAGCACTGGTATGCACAGCGCGCAACCTGATAACGTGATTCGCGTGATCTTAGAGGGGATTCGCAAACCTGCCAGCGAGCAAATCGGCTTTATGCAGGGTTTTGCTAAGCAATTTGATGACCAACAGCTGAGTGAGCTCTTGACTTACATGCGTAGCCGTTTTGCCCCCACTCAGCCGCCCTGGCAAAACCTCGAACAGAAAATTGGGGTAATCCGTATGTCACCAAGCTTGCATTTACCGTAAAGTTTGCCCACAATAGAGATATTGTTGATCACCCCGGTTCTGACCCGAGCCGGGGTTTTGCTTTTCTGGAAAACATCATGGCAACTATTCCTCTTACCGTGCGCGGGGCCGAGCGCTTACAAGCTGAGCTGCAGCGGCTCAAGCATGTCGACCGCCCTGCGGTCATTAACGCTATTGCTGAAGCGCGTTCGCACGGCGATTTGTCTGAAAACGCCGAATATGATGCCGCGCGCGAGCGTCAAGGTTTTATCGAGGGGCGCATTGCCGAACTCGATGGCACGCTTTCAAACGCCCAGTTAATTGAACCAAGCACGATCGAGGCCGATGGTCGCGTTGTGTTTGGTGCAACCATCGAAATCGAAGATCTTGAGTTGGGTACCAAAGTGACTTACCAAATTGTCGGTGACGTCGAGGCTGACATCCGTTCGAATTTGATTTCGGTGTCTAGCCCGGTGGCGCGCGCGTTGATTGGTAAGTATGAGGGTGATGTCGTTGAAGTGAAGGCCCCATCGGGCGCCCGTGAATACGAAATCATCAGTATCAAATATCTTTGAGCACGCGCCCTTCGAGACGCGCTCTCTGTCATATTCCTGATTAGCGTTTCACCGGTGCGCGCTTTCGCACTGTTGTGCCAAGAGCCCCACGCCGCGCTCCGGCACGTAGCGACAACGCGCTGCCACTGCGACGCGGAATCCCATGTGAGGTATCCTTGGCACTTGCGCGTTTGCTTGGCCGAGCAGGACGATCCCCCGAATAGACGGTTGGGCGATCAGTTGCCAAGTCGGTCTGTTCGCGTTCTGGGCGATTGCGTCGGCTTGGTTTTTGAACCTTTTTACCCGCTGCGGCTAGTTTCTTGGGTGTGTGTGGTTCGTTGGGCTTACGCTTGGCCGGGGTTGCGGGTTCGGCCGGCGGTTTTAGGTAGGTACCCTTTGAGCCAAAGCGATACAGAATCAGCATTTTGCCCAGATGGTGCACCGTGGCGCATGAAAGTGTGTCGCAAATCGTGGCAAGCATGGCATCGCGCTCGTCGCGGTCAGCACTGCCGGCTCGAACCTTAATCAGCTCGTGAGCAGACAGGTTTAGGTCGATTTCTTTTAAAACTGCCTCAGTGAGCCCGTTGTCGCCAATCAGTACAACTGGGCGCAGGGGGTGAGCAGCAGCGCGAAGCGAACTACGCTCGCGGGGGGTAAGTTCCATAATAGTCATAAGGTAGATTGTACGGGAATGGCGAAGAACAAATTTTCTAAAGAATGGGTCATGCAGCACATTAATGACCCTTTCGTCAAAATGGCGACACAAAAGGGCTATCGTGCCCGTGCCGCCTTCAAACTGACCGAGATCCTCGATGCTGAAAAACTCATGCGTCGCGGCGACATCATTGTTGACTTGGGCTCGACCCCTGGTAGTTGGTCTCAGGTGGCGCGCGAGCGTCTGGTGGGCAAGGGTGGAGTCCTCGATGGTCGCATTGTTGCATTAGACCTCTTGCCGATGGAGCCTATCGCAGGTGTTGAGTTCATTTTGGGCGATTTTAGTGAGGATGCTGTCCTCGAACAACTCAATCAAACCCTTGAGGGAGTTAAGGTAGATTTAGTCATGTCGGATATGGCGCCAAATTTATCTGGGGTCGGCTTAGCTGATGCAGCCAGAATTCAACAAGTGATTGATTTAGCCCTTGAATTTTCGCTAATGCACCTCAAAACAGATGGTGCGTTGATTGTCAAGGCGTTTCACGGCAGCGGCTTTTCGCAAACCGTTGAAAGCTTCAAACGACACTTCAAAAGGGTGGTCGAGCGCAAACCCAAGGCCTCAAGAGATCGTTCTTCTGAAACTTTCTTGATCGCCAAGGGTCGAAAGGGCTAGAGCTTTGCGATTTCGGTCCCGTCGCGCAGTAAGGGATTATTGCGAATGGGCTTTTTTAACAGGTAGAATGTTATTTTGCCTCGTTGCAATGCGCCCTTTAGGCCAAAGGTGCGCGGCGCGTCAGAACGACAAGCTGGAGATCGGCCTTGAATAATTCTTTTTCGAAAGTCGCGGTTTGGATGGTGATTGGTTTAGTGCTGTTTACTGTGTTTAAACAGTTCGACACCCGCGCCCCTGTACAAGACACCGTAAGTTATACCCAATTCATGGATGACGCCAAGTCGGGCAAGGTCCGCCGGGTCGATGTTCAGAACGATGTCATCCATGTGACGCCTGACTCGGGTCGTCCTTACACCCTGACTTCGCCTGGTGATCTCTGGATGGTGTCTGATTTGCTCAAAGCGGGTGTCTCTGTGTCGGGCAAGCCGCGCGAAGAGCCTTCACTACTGATGAGCATCTTTGTGTCCTGGTTTCCGATGCTGCTGTTGATCGGTGTCTGGGTGTTTTTTATGCGCCAGATGCAGGGCGGCGGTAAAGGTGGGGCGTTTAGTTTTGGTAAATCGCGTGCGCGCTTGCTAGATGAAGGCACCAATGCCATCACGTTTGCTGACGTTGCCGGTTGCGACGAAGCAAAAGATGACGTTCAAGAAATTGTTGATTTTTTACGTGACCCGTCCAAGTTTCA
The DNA here is from genome assembly GCA_945895265.1 of Bordetella parapertussis. Taxonomy (GTDB): domain Bacteria; phylum Pseudomonadota; class Gammaproteobacteria; order Burkholderiales; family Burkholderiaceae_B; genus Zwartia; species Zwartia parapertussis_I. Next base: position 79,238 of record CAMDEF010000008.1, read on the forward strand.
AAAGCTCGGCGGTCGTATTCCTCGTGGCGTGCTGATGGTGGGTTCGCCCGGTACCGGTAAAACATTGCTGGCCAAAGCGATTGCTGGCGAAGCCAAGGTGCCGTTTTTTAGTATTTCGGGCTCTGACTTTGTCGAGATGTTTGTGGGCGTGGGCGCGGCCCGTGTACGCGACATGTTTGAAAACGCTAAAAAGCATTCGCCATGCATTATCTTTATTGACGAGATCGATGCTGTCGGTCGCCAGCGTGGTGCAGGCTTGGGCGGCGGTAACGACGAGCGCGAACAAACGCTCAACCAGATGTTGGTTGAGATGGACGGCTTTGAGTCTGGCGTTGGCGTGATTGTGATCGCTGCAACCAACCGCCCCGATGTGCTTGACCCTGCGTTGCTGCGCCCTGGTCGTTTTGATCGTCAAGTGGTGGTGCCGTTGCCAGATATTCGTGGCCGCGAACAAATTCTTAAAGTTCACATGCGCAAAGTGCCGTTGGCGCAAAACGTCGATGCTCATACACTAGCGCGCGGTTGCCCTGGTTTTTCGGGCGCTGATCTTGCCAATCTGGTGAATGAGTCGGCGTTGTTTGCGGCGCGTCGCAATGGCCGCACCGTTGATATGTCTGACTTTGAAAAAGCCAAAGACAAGATCATTATGGGTGCCGAGCGCCGGTCAATCGTGATGCCCGAAGAAGAACGCCGCAATACCGCATATCACGAATCTGGTCATGCGATCGTCGCCCGTATGTTGCCTAAAACTGATCCTGTTCACAAAGTCACGATCATTCCTCGTGGTCGTGCCTTAGGCGTCACGATGCAGTTGCCCGAAGGCGATCGGTACAGCATGGATAAAGAGCGTCTGTTGTGTACGATTGCCGTGTTGTTTGGTGGTCGTATCGCTGAAGAGCTTTTCATGAACCAAATGACCACCGGTGCCTCAAACGATTTTGAGCGTGCGACTGCGATTGCTCGTGACATGGTCACGCGCTATGGCATGACCGATTCATTGGGCCCAGTGGTGTACGCTGAAAACGAAGGCGAAGTCTTTTTAGGCCGTAGCGTGACAAAAACTACGCACATGTCTGAAGCGACGATGCAAACGGTCGATAAAGAGATCCGCAAAATTATCGACGAGCAGTACGCACGTGCTCGCACCATCCTTGAAAATAGTCGTGAAAAAGTCGAAATCATGACCAAGGCTTTGCTCGAGTGGGAAACCATCGATGCAGATCAGATCGGTGACATCATTGAAGGTCGCCCACCGCGCCCACCAAAGGTGCCACAGGCGCCAGCTGATTCGTCGGATACGCCTCCCACGGGCGCAGCACCGACTAACGATCCAGCAGCGGTGGTCTAAGACGACAGCAGAGTTGACTCTGATGTCAGCTAGCTGGTTATGCGGGCGCTTTGAGTTTGTACTCAAGCGCCCGCTTTTAATGGGTATCGTTAACGTAACGCCTGATTCATTTTCTGATGGCGGTCAACACCCTGACGCCACCTCGGCGATTGCACATGCGCAACAATTGGTTGCTGAAGGTGCCGATATTATCGACATTGGTGGTGAGTCCACTCGCCCAGGGGCTGCGCCTGTTTCTATCCAAGATGAGCTTGCGCGTATTTTGCCTGTCATCGCTGCGCTGCGCGACAGTGGTGCCGCGATCTCAGTCGATACCTGCAAGCCAGAGGTGATGCAGATTGCGCTTGAGGCTGGGGCCGACATCATTAATGATGTGACAGGAATGCGAGCACCAGAGGCGCGGCGCATCGTTGCTGCGCACCCCAGCTGTGGGGTGTGCCTGATGCATATGCAGGGCGAGCCGCGTACGATGCAAACCGCACCCCACTACCAAGACGTCGTACATGAGGTGAAAGCGGCACTCGTGACCCAGGCGCAGTTGCTCGAGCATCTAGGTGTCACGAGGGCCCGTATTAGCCTGGATCCAGGCCTCGGGTTTGGTAAAACAGTCGAGCATAATTATCAATTACTGCAAGGGCTAGAGCAGCTTGTGCAAAGTGGTTACCCAGTCGTGTTGGGTGCCTCGCGCAAATCTATGATCGGCAGTGTCATCGGCAAAGCTGTTGATCAGCGCCTGAGTGGTAGCATTGCCGCGGCGCTCGCAGGTGTGGTCAGGGGTGCAGCGGTCTTGCGTGTGCATGATGTCGATGCTACGCGCGACGCTTTAAAAGTCTGGCAGTCCGTTCAGACTGCAGGGGATCTACATTGATGTCCCTCTTGTGCTGAACGGCGAGTTTCGCGGAGAAAAAAATGAGTCAAAGAAAATATTTCGGTACTGATGGCGTGCGCGGCGAAGTGGGTGGCGACGTCATCAATGCTGAATTCGCACTCAGGCTTGGCTATGCAGCCGGTAAAGTTTTGGCTAAAGAGCATTCGGCGCGGCGCGGTCGCCCAACCGTATTGATTGGTAAAGACACGCGCATCAGTGGCTACATGCTTGAATCGGCGCTCGAAGCAGGCTTTGCTTCGGCTGGTATCGAGGTGTTGCTCGCAGGCCCGCTACCCACCCCAGCGGTGGCGTATTTGACGCGTACCTGGCGCTTAGTGGCCGGTATTGTGATCAGCGCCTCACACAATCCTTATTACGACAATGGCATCAAGTTTTTTTCGTCTAAGGGGATGAAGTTGCCTGACGAAACTGAAGCTGCGATTGAAGCTGCACTAGACGAACCCATGCAATGCGTCAGCTCTGAAAAGCTCGGACGCGCGCGTCGTATTGACGATGCCCCAGGTCGTTATATTGAGTTTTGTAAAAGTACTTATCCATCGGATTTGGATTTAGGCGGTTTGAAACTCGTGGTCGATGCTGCCAATGGTGCTGCATACCATATTGCTCCGCACGTGTTTCGCGAGCTAGGTGCCGAAGTCACTGCAATTGGCGTTTCACCTGACGGGTTCAATATCAACAAAGACGTTGGTGCCTTACATCCTGAAAGCTTAGCGGCTGAAGTCCGTGCACGTGGCGCAGATCTTGGCATTGCGCTAGACGGTGATGCCGATCGTGTGCAAATGGTCGATGCCACCGGCCGTGTCTATAACGGCGATGAGTTGTTGTACGCGGTGTTGCGTGAACGCCTCTCGCGTGGGCCGGTTGCAGGTGTGGTGGGTACCCTGATGACCAACTTCGGCTTTGAGCGTCAGCTTAAACACATGGGTATCCCCTTTGAGCGTGCTCAAGTCGGTGACCGTTATGTGCTCGAGCAATTGCGTAATCGCGGCTGGCTCTATGGCGGCGAAAGCTCAGGGCATTTGTTGTGTTTGGATTCGCACACGACGGGCGATGGCATCGTTGCAGCCTTGCAAGTATTGGCGGCCTTGCAGCGCAGCGGTGAGACCTTGTCTCAATGGGTGTCTGCCCTGCGCTTGTATCCGCAAAAAATGATCAACGTGGCACTGAAGCCTGGCACGGATTGGGCCACCCATGCCGGCTTGCAGGCGGCTCAACAACAAGCCGAGGCCTTGCTGGGTGAGCGTGGTCGCGTATTGATTCGCGCGTCGGGCACCGAACCCAAGCTGCGCTTGATGGTCGAGGCTGATGACGAGGCGTTGGCCACAAGATGCGTCGATTTGCTGGCAGCGGTTGATTTGACGAGCTAGCGATCAAACGCTCGAACGTGCTGAGTCGCTAGAGTTCTAGCGACTCAGCGATCCAGCGACTCAGCGACTCAGTGCCCTAGCTCCTAGTCTTGGGGGAGGGCCGGTTTTCTGACCGGCTTGACTGAAGTCAAAAAAACTTCATCGTTTCGTCACTTTCGTGCAATGTCCGTTGGTCATAGTGAGGGATATCTCAGGAGATCAACCTCATGCTTGAGCTTGTGCGCAGTGCCTCTAGTTTATTTACGCTTCCTACAGCTTCAAATAACTCTGCCGGCTTGGTTGTCGGCTTGGCGCAGTCACCCGAAGAAATTGAATTAGTGCAGCGACTTCGTCACGACGTGTTTAGTGCAGAGTATGGTGCTGCCCTGGGCAGTGACAGCGATGGAATCGATCGTGATCAATTTGACCCTTGGTGCGCACACTTGCTGGTGCGTGAACTCTCGACCGATCAAGTGGTAGGTACCTACCGAATTTTGACCCCGCAACAAGCTAAGCGTGCAGGTAGCTATTACTCGGAGTCTGAGTTTGATTTAAGCGGCTTGGGGCACGTACGTGATTCATTAGTTGAATTTGGACGAGCGTGCATTCACGAAGAGCACCGGCAAGGCGGCGTCTTGATGATGCTTTGGTCGGGCTTGGCAGAAATCCTGAAGCAAGGTAACTACGAGCATGTGTTCGGTTGCGCAAGCGTTAGCCTGCGTGATGATGGTGTCACGGCCGCTGAAGTGTGGCGTCAAATCAAAGAGCGCTCGCTCTTTACCGAGGACATCAACGTCAAGCCCTTGCATCGTTATCCCGTCGAGCAGCTTGATAGCCAGTTACCGGCCTCGGTGCCAGCCTTGCTCAAAGGGTATTTGAAATTAGGGGCGCGCGTTTGCGGCGAGCCAGCCTGGGATCCTGACTTTAATACTGCGGATTTTCCGATGTTGCTGTCGGTCAGTCATATGGGCCAGCGCTACCGTAAGCACTTTGGCTTTGATCGCGCTAAACCTGGATTAACTCAAAATTAAAACCGACCTTACCCCATTCGGTTTCTTCGCCATGTAACGAAAAATCGGTTAGCGGATGCGAGCCGAGCCATTTTTTGTCGACCTTGCAGACGATTGCAAGCCCTTTCACGCTGACCGAGAGCGGTAAGCGAGACACATCTTCGCGGCGTCGACAAAGTAGTACTGCCAAACGCAAACATAGAATCGTTAACCATTGCTCACGATTTTTAACTAGATTTTGCGCCTTACTGAGTTTGCCAGTATGCGCGAGGGCTAACAGGCCCAATTGTGTTTGATCGACTCGTGAAAAGCCTGGCATGTCGGCGTTATTTAAAATGTAGGCACTGTGTTTGTGGTAACCCGCCTGGGCGATTGATAAACCCACCTCGTGCAGATCTGCTGCCCAACTCAAGGTATGGCGCAGTTCATCTTGCTCTGTTCGGCCTGGTAGCACGGCATCAAACAGACTCAAGGCGCAGCGCTTCACCCGCGCGGATTGACGGGTATCGACGTGGTAGCGTTTTGTGAAGGCCAACACCGATACGTCACGCCGGTCGTGAGCCTCTTCGCGACCGGCCAGGTCAACCAACACACCAAGACGCAAGGCGCCATCGCCGGTTTTCATGACCTCGACATGCATCTCGTTAAAGAAGGCGCTCATGATGGCTAAGCCACCAGTTAAGACGTCGGCCCGCTCAAGTTTGATGCCAGGTAGGTCGTTTGGGATCACCCGGCCAGCACGAACGAGCTTAGCCTTCAGTTTTTCGAGACCGTCTCTCGTAATCCCTTCTGGTGACAGGCAACCCTCGGTCAAGATTGCGTAAAGTGCCTTGGCGGTACCAGACGAGCCAAAGGCGGCGTCCCAACCCATTTTGCGATAGGGCTTGGTAATGACCTCAATTTCACGTCGGGCGGCTAACTCGGCCTGTTTCATCGAATAGACGTCAATGACACCTTCCGGAAAAAATTTTCGGCTGTAACTGACGCAACCCATATACAGCGAAGAGGTGAGCAGAGGCTCGTCTCCGCGACCAATGATGATCTCGGTCGAGCCACCCCCGATGTCGATGACTAAGCGCCTATCGGTCGAGATCGGTAGCGTGTGGTTGACACCAGAATAGATCAGGCGGGCTTCTTCGCGCCCAGCAATGACCTCAATCGGAAAGCCAAGCGCAGCTTCGGCGCGAGGCAAAAAATCAGCGACGTTGCGTGCCACACGGAAGGTGTTGGTGGCAACCGCGCGTACTCGGTCAGGATGAAAGCTGCGTAACCGTTCGCCAAAACGTTTGAGTACTTCGATGGCCCGTTCAACGGATTCATCATTCAGTATCTTGGCGGAGTTTAAGCCTGCGGCTAAACGAACCGTTTCTTTGAGGCGATCGATTTGATAGATGTGTTTGGCACCATTTTGCTCGGCTACCCTTCCGATCGATAGCCTAAAGCTGTTCGACCCCAGATCTACTGCTGCCAAGAGGTGTTCCATCAACGTCAACCTGTAACCTAATTACGCATATTATAAAAGGGTATCTAGAATCCAAAAAAAATGCACGAGGTAGCCTGAATTGTTACCAAACTGTAACCTGACTGTTGTACAACCACTTTAAGCCGACAACTAAGGTCCCTCACTATGCCCGCGCGTAAAAAAGCCGAACCGCTTTTTCTGAACCGAGAATTGTCCCTGCTCCAGTTCAATGAGCGGGTCTTAGCCATGGCTGAGCACCCAGATACCCCCCTGCTCGAGCGCTTGCGCTATGTCTGTATTGTGAGCTCGAATCTGGATGAGTTTTTTGAGATACGGGTGTCAAGCTTAAAAGAACAATTAGCGCAACATCCAACGCTGCTGGGGCCCGACGGCATGACCACCGAGCAAGCCTATGAGCGGGTGCAACTTGAAGTGCACCGCATGGTCGATCGGCAATACGCCTTACTAAATGATGATATCTACCCGCGCTTGCGTACCGAGGGTGTATACCTTCATCATGCGGTTGAATGGAATGAAGCGCAAACCGGTTGGGCCAAAGAGGTGTTTCACCGTGATGTGATGCCCTTGCTCACCCCTATCGGTCTTGATCCGGCGCACCCGTTTCCGCGTGTTTATAACAAAAGTTTAAATTTTATTGTGCCCTTGTCTGGGCAAGATGCCTTTGGTCGTAAGGCAACGATTGCTATTGTGCAGGCGCCGCGGGCACTGCCGCGTCTGATACAAATGCCGCCTAAGGTATCGGGTCAACCCCACAGTTTTATTCTGTTGACGAGCTTGCTGCGCGCTTTCGTGGGCGAACTGTTTCCGGGTATGACGGTGCAGGGCTGTTATCAATGGCGGGTGACGCGTAATAGTGACTTGTTTGTCGATGAAGAAGAGGTCACTAACTTGCGTCAGGCGCTTCAGGGTGAGTTATCGCAGCGTAACTTCGGTTCGGCCGTGCGGCTTGAAATTGATCTGCTAACTCCTGTTGAGATTGCCAAGTTTTTGCAAAAAGAGTTTTCGTTGACTGAGGCAGACACCTATCGTGTCAACGGCCCGGCCAACGTGTCGCGCTTAATGCAGATTTGTAATTTAGTGAAAAGGCCAGATTTATTGTTTCCAGAGTTTCAGGGGCCCATTCCTGCTCCGTTTGATAGTTTGCCCAATCGGCCCTCTGCTATTTTTGAAGCGATCGCGAAAGAAGATCGTTTATTGCACCATCCTTATCAATCGTTTCAACCCGTCATTAATTTTTTAACGGCGGCTGCAGTCGATCCGGATGTGGTGGCAATTAAGCAGACGATTTATCGAACAGGCGAAGACTCAGAATTGATGCGCTTGTTACTCTCTGCGGCCAAGGCCGGTAAAGAAGTGACTGTCGTGGTAGAACTGATGGCCCGCTTTGATGAGCAGACCAATATCAATTGGGCGGCTCGCCTCGAAGAGGTTGGTGCGCATGTGGTGTACGGCGTTGTCGGCCATAAAACACACGCCAAGATGGCGCTGGTTCTGCGTCGTGAAAAGGGCCGCATCAGGCGCTACGGCCACTTAGGCACCGGTAACTATCACCCGCGCACGGCGAGTTTGTATACGGATTTTGGTCTGCTGACAGCCGATCCACGTCTGTGCGAAGACATGGATAAAGTGTTTTCGCAGTTAACCGGGCTGGGTTCGCGGCGTGTACTGAAAGAACTCTTGCAGTCGCCCTTTAATTTGCATGACACGGTGGTGTCGCTGATTCGCGCCGAAGCGCGTGCAGCGCGCGCTGGCAAACCTGCACGGATTTTAGTGAAGTTAAATTCTTTGCTTGAGCCCATCGTGATTCAAGAGTTATACAAAGCCAGCCAAGCTGGGGTGAAGATCGATTTGATTATTCGCGGCGTGTGTGCCTTGCGTTCGGGTGTGCCTGGCCTATCTGAAAACATCACGGTGCGGTCCATTGTTGGGCGCTTCCTTGAGCATTCGCGAGTGTTCTATTTTTACAATCAGGGCGCCGAATCCGTCTATCTTTCGTCGGCTGACTGGATGGACCGTAACTTTTTTAGGCGAGTAGAGATTGCGTTTCCGGTTTTAGAAAAAACCTTAAAGAAACGTGTGATTGAAGAGGCGTTTACCTTTGCGCTGCGCGACAACCGTCTGGCCTGGTTGCAGCAGTCCGATGGTGGTTACAGCAAACTAATGAATCGGCGTGCAGCGTTCAAATTACACGAGCATTTGATGCAAAAATTGTGAGGGCATTTGATCGAATTTTAATAAAATACTTATAAATCAATAACTTAATAAATTTTATATGTGACCCCAGCTGGGGTCATTTTTGTTTGTGACTGTCATAAAGTCGTCACGTTGGCTCTGTATCATTTGGAAACTAGAGCCAAATAAGGGTCTAGATTTCGTCATAAATTTAATTTTATAAGGCTAAGACATGCTCAAACGCTCACTCGTCAAACTCTCAGCGGCGCTCGCACTCGGCGTGCTGAGCTTTGCTTCTCAAGCAGCAGACATCACCGGTGCAGGCGCAACGTTTCCATACCCAATTTTCGCCAAATGGGCCGAAGTTTACAAAAAAATCGAGAACGTCGGTTTGAATTACCAGTCGATCGGCTCATCGGGCGGTTTGCGTCAGATTCGCGCTAAAACGGTAACCTTCGGTGCGTCGGATGCGCCCGTGGCAGGTCCTCAGCTCGAAAAAGACGGCATGGTTCAGTTTCCAGCGATTCTGGGTGGTGTGGTGCCGATCGTCAACATCGACGGCTTTAAGCAAGCCGAGCTCAAACTGACGGGCCCAGTATTGGCTGATATTTTTATGGGCACCATTAAAAACTGGAATGACCCTAAGATTGGTGCACTCAACCCGGGTAAAACGTTGCCCAACCAGGCAATTACTGTTGTCCATCGTGCGGATGGTTCGGGTACAACCTTTATTTTTACTGACTATCTGAACGAAGTCAGCAAGGTTTGGGCAGACAAGGTTGGCAAGGGCGCCGCAGTGAAATGGCCTGCAGACAGCTCAGTCGGTGGTAAGGGTAATGAAGGTGTTGCAGCGAACGTCACCCGTGTGAAAGGTTCAATTGGTTACGTAGAGTACGCGTATGCCAAGAAAAACAACATCACATACTTGCAAATGATGAACAAAGATGGTCAGTACGTGGCTCCAAGCGAAAAGTCTTTCGCTGCGGCAGCGGCTGGTGCAGACTGGTTCAGCGTTCCAGGCATGGGAATCTCGTTGGTTGAGCAAAAGGGTGCTTCATCCTGGCCGATCACTGGCGCCTCGTTTGTCTTGATGTACAAAGAGCCTGCTGACAAGGCGGCCTCTAAAGACGTGATCAAGTTCTTTACTTGGGCCTTCAAAGACGGTCAGCAACTGGCGCTTGACCTTGACTACGTGCCATTGCCTGATGCCTTGACCAAGGCGATTGCTAGCAAGGTTTGGTCACAGATCAAGAACTAAGCTTCGAGATCTTAGTTTTTAAAACGTAGTAATCAGTACGATCGCAATTGAGATGTTTTGTAGAACGTGTAATCAGTCTGTCCAGACCCGGTGGGTCTGGACATTCGGTTCTAAGGAGTAGTAGATGGGTACGCCCCCAACGACGAGTGGCATGATGGATCCGCGCATGGTTGCCGTGGTTAAAAAGCAGCGTATCCAAGACTTTTTGTTTCACAAAGTCACGATGTTGTTTGCATTGCTAGTGTTAGTCGCACTCGCCGGTATCTTGGTTTCGCTGATGATTAGCGCCTGGCCCGCTTTTCAAAAATTCGGTATCGACTTTATCTGGACCAATGAGTGGGACATCATTAACGAAAATTTCGGTGCCGCGATCGCGATCTACGGCACGCTGATCAGCTCTGTGATTGCTCTCTTAATCGCAGTCCCGTTGGCCTTCGGTATTGCACTATTTTTAACTGAAATGTGCCCGCTCTGGCTGCGCCGTCCTCTAGGCACAGCGATTGAGCTGCTTGCTGCTGTGCCTTCTATCATTTACGGCATGTTCGGACTGTTTATTTTTGCACCTCTTTTTGCCGACTATGGTCAGCCAGCCCTGCAGTCTACTCTTGGTCAAATGCCTCTGATCGGCCCCCTTTTCGGTGGTGCCATGAATGGTATCGGTCTCTTAGCTGCAGGCATTATTCTGGCGTTTATGGTGTTGCCGTTTATCGCCGCGGTGATGCGCGATGTGTTTGAAATTGTGCCTCCGATTTTGCGCGAGTCTGCCTATGGCTTGGGCTGTACGACTTGGGAGGTTGTGCGTTATATCGTCTTGCCCTACACACAAAAAGGTGTGATCGGCGGCATCATGTTGGGTCTGGGTCGTGCACTGGGCGAAACGATGGCGGTCACATTTGTGATCGGTAACTCTCAACGCATCAGAGAGTCTTTGTTTGCACCTGGCACCTCGATTGCTTCGACGCTCGCCAATGAATTTGGCGAAGCGGATGATTTTCACCTATCGACATTGTTTGCGCTCGGTTTTCTCTTATTCGTGATTACCTTTGTCGTACTCGCTATCGCAAAGATCATGATTATGCGTGCTGAAAAAGCTCAAGGGGTAAAGACCTAATGAATCCCAACCTGTATCGGCGTCGTAAGTTCGTCAATAAGCTTGGTCTGTTTGCCTCCATGTTGGCGATGGCCATAGGCTTGTTTGTTTTACTGTGGATTTTGTTCATTCTTTTTAAGAATGGTTTTGCTGGCTTGAGTTTAGCGATCTTCACCGAGTCGACTCCCGCGCCTGGTTCTGAGGGTGGTGGTTTAGCCAATGCGATCGTCGGTAGTTTGATGATGGTGGGTGTCAGCGTGTTAATCAGTACACCGATCGGCATTTTTGCCGGTGTGTATTTGGCTGAGTTTGGTGACGACAACAAACTGGCCGCGGTGACGCGTTTTGTGACGGATATTATGTTGTCCGCGCCGTCCATTGTTTTGGGCTTGTTTGTTTACGCAGTGTTGGTGGCGCAGGTTAAACACTTTTCGGGCTGGGCGGGTTCGTTGGCACTTGCTCTGATCGCCATCCCGGTTGTGCTGAAAACTACCGAAAATATGTTACGCCTTGTGCCCGGTAGCTTACGTGAGGCTGCTTTCGCTCTTGGCGCTCCTCATTGGAAGGTCACGAATTACGTGACGCTGCGTGCGGCGCGTGCAGGCGTCATGACAGGCCTTCTGCTTGCGCTTGCGCGGATCAGTGGTGAGACCGCTCCACTGCTATTTACGGCCTTAAATAACCAGTTTTTCTCTACCAACATGAATGCACCGATGGCGAACTTGCCTGTGGTGATTTTCCAGTTTGCAATGAGTCCCTATGACAACTGGGTGAGCCTCGCTTGGGCGGGTGCTCTGCTGATTACGCTTTCCGTATTGGCGCTTAATATTATCGCGCGCGTCTGGTTCCGCGAACGCACCGCTGGTTAACTTCCTGGATATCGCTATGAATAATCAAGCAAATGAATCGCCTTTGAAAAATGCAATCGAGGTGCGTGGTTTAAACTTTTTCTACGGCAAGTTCCAAGGTCTAAAAAATATTGATCTGGATATCGCCGAGGGTAAGGTAACTGCCTTTATTGGTCCGTCAGGTTGCGGTAAATCGACCCTCTTGCGCGCTTTAAATCGTATGTATAGCTTGTATCCTGGCCAGCGCGCCGAGGGACAAGTCAACTTTTACGGTGAAAACATCTTGGATCCAAAGCAGGATCTCAACATGTTGCGCGCTCGTATCGGTATGGTGTTTCAAAAGCCGACGCCTTTTCCGATGTCAATTTATGACAACGTAGCGTTTGGTGTGCGTCTGTACGAAAACTTAAGCAAAGGCGAAATGGACGCGCGTGTCGAGTGGGCGTTGAGCAAGGCTGCTTTGTGGGGCGAAGCCAAGGACAAGTTGAACCAAAGTGGTCTATCCCTCTCTGGTGGACAGCAGCAGAGACTTTGTATTGCCCGTTCGGTTGCGGTCAAGCCTTCGATCATCTTGTTTGACGAACCGACTTCGGCACTGGATCCGATTTCGACTGGCAAAATTGAAGAATTGCTGCATGAGTTGAAATCCGATTACACAGTGGCGATTGTGACCCACAACATGCAGCAGGCTGCTCGCGTATCCGACTTTACGGCGTTTATGTATTTGGGCGAGTTGATGGAATTCGGCCAGACTGACAAGATTTTCGTCAAACCCAAGCGCAAAGAAACCGAAGACTACATTACGGGCCGTTTTGGTTGAGTTTGACGGTTGATTAACAAGGTCTTTGCCAGCATTCAGCACCTCAGTGCACAGAATTGGACGTCTAGCATTATTCTGTTACACTGCTCATCTTTCGGGGCGTAGCGCAGCCTGGTAGCGCATCTGCTTTGGGAGCAGAGGGTCGTGAGTTCGAATCCCACCGCCCCGACCAGTAATCTCAAAAGGCTAGTTTCTTAATTGAAACTAGCCTTTTGCTTTGGGTGAGCGGTTTTTTGCGGGCGGTGTGATAATCAGAGATGATCCACTTTATCTCTCGGAGAATCTCATGGCACCTGAAGTCGTATTTATTGGTCTAGGCAACATGGGCATGCCCATGGCACTGAATCTGCTACGTGGCGGCTTTTCAGTCATTGGTTTTGACTTGGCACAAGCTAACGTTGACAGCCTGGTGGCTGCCGGTGGTGCAAAAGGAATCGACTTGGCGCAGGCCGTCAAAGGCGCCAAAGTCGTGGTCAGCATGTTGCCCGCGAGCCAGCACGTGCAAAGCGTATATCTGGGTGATCAAGGCGTCTTGGCACTTGTACAAAAGGGCACCTTGCTGATCGACTCGTCAACGATTGCACCGCAAGTGGCTAAAGAGCTTGGTGTCGCCGCTGCGGCAAAAGGCATAGAGATGATTGATGCGCCTGTATCGGGCGGCCCCTTCGGTGCTAAGGCTGGCACCCTGACCTTTATGGTCGGTGGCACTGAGCAGGGTTTTGCGGCCGCGCAACCGTACCTCCAAAAGATGGGTAAAGCTCTGTATCACGCTGGCGCCCATGGCAGCGGGCAAACCGTGAAGGTTTGCAACAATATGTTGCTCGGCATCACCATGATCGGCACCGCCGAAGCCTTGCGTTTGGGCATCGCCAACGGGCTTGACCCTGCTGTGCTATCTGAAATTATGTCAAAGAGTTCGGGCAACAACTGGGTGTTAAATTCATGTAACCCTTGCCCAGGCGTGATGCCAGAGTCGGCGGCTTCAAATGGTTACGCAGGTGGCTTTGGGGTTGATTTAATGCTGAAAGACTTGGGCCTTGCGGTTGAAAACTCGTTGGCAACCAAATGTAGCGTGCCCCTCGGTGGTTTGGCCCGTAACCTGTACGATATGCACAGCAAATTGGGCCACGGCAAACTGGATTACGGCAGTATCTATGAAACGTTAGGTAAAAAATAATTTAACTAAAAACATGAGGAGATGACCATGAGTCAAAACAATGATGGTGCAGGTCAGAAAGTTGGTTTTGTAGGGTTGGGTGCGATGGGCAGTCGCATGGTTGCCCATTTGAAGGGCTTTGCGGACGTTCAGGTCTTCGATCTGGATGTTGCGCGTCGTGAACAGGCTGCAGCCTCGGCCGGCGGCAAGGCGGTGGCTAGCATCAGCGCGATGGCCGATGCGCAGGTGGTGATTTTGATGTTGCCTGATAGCCCGATTGTCGACAAAGTGTTGCGCAATGAATTACTCAAGACGTTAAAGTCTGGCGCACTGGTGATCGATATGAGTTCGTCGACGCCAGCGAACACCATCGAGAACGCTAAGCTCGCAAAACAGCATGGCATTACGTTTATTGATGCGCCCGTATCGGGTGGGATCGGCGGTGCCGAATCGGGCAAGCTTGCCATTATGGCTGGCGGTGAGGTCGCAGACTTTGCGCGTGCTTTGCCTTTGCTCAATCGGATGGGAACGAAAGTTGTGCATGTTGGCCCAGTTGGCTCAGGTCATGCGGTTAAAGCTCTGAACAACTTATTAGGCGCAACGATTTTAGTGGCGACGTCTGAGATTTTTGCAGCGGGCGAAAAGTTTGGATTGGATCCTGCGGTCATGCATCAAGTGATCGATGCATCGAGTGGCGGCAGCTTTATGACGGCTCAGGCTTGGCCTCGTGCTGTGTTGCCTAAGACCTGGAACTTCGGCTTTGCGATGCAACTGATGAACAAAGACGTTGGGATTGCGATGTCACTGATCGAGTCGACCGGGGTCAAAACTGTGTTGTGCGAAGCGAATGCCGCGTTATGGGCCAAGGCCGTTAAAGAGACTCCCGGCGCTGATATGACTGGCATCACAAAAGGGATTCGCGAGGCTGCTGGGCTCTAAACGAGTTGAGTGTCGGGCGGCGCATGCCTGTGTTTGATGCACACAGGTATCGTCGGCTCAGCGATGGCTTGGCTAAGAGCGCGCCGACTGGCAAAAAATTGAAAGGTTGAAAATGCGTTTAGCGATTTTGGATGATTACTTAGGGATTGGGCAGACGATTGTCGATTGGGGTGTGGTGCCTGGGTTGGCGGTCGTTAGCTTTCGTGATCATGTGCATGACCAAAATGAGTTAGTTGACCGCTTGGCTGAGTTTGATGTGGTGATGCGAATTCGCGAGCGTACTGAGTTTCCACGCGAAGTGCTCGCGCGTTTGCCTAAATTAAAGTTGTTGCTAGCCACCGGTATGCGTAACGCACGTTCGATTGATTTGCGTGCTGCCGATGAGCTTGGCATTGTTGTCAGCACCACTGAGGCGCAACATCAAACAACGGTTGAAGTGACCTGGGCCTTAATTCTTGGATTGTTTCGCTCGATTCCGCAAGAGAGTGCCTCGTTACGCGCCGGTGGTTGGCAAGTGAGCTTAGGCCGCGGGCTAGCTGGTAAAACCTTAGGGATTGTTGGCTTGGGCAACATGGGGATCCCTGTTGCACAAATTGGTCAGTTGTTTGGGATGAAGGTTGTGGCCTGGAGTCGCAACATGACGCCCGAACGCGCAAGCGTTTATCAAGTTGAGTCAGTCACCAAAGAGGCGCTATTTCGCCAATCTGATGTGATTACGATTCATATGCCCCTGAGTGATGCGACGCTGGGCTTGGTGTCGGCTGCAGATTTAGCGTTGATGAAAAAAGACGCCTTTTTAATTAATACTTCACGCCCGCAAATCGTCGCTGAAGGCGCACTGCTTGAAGCGCTTGAACAGCGGCGTATCGGTGGCGCTGGGCTCGATGTGTTTGAGGTCGAACCCTTGCCCATTGATCATCCTTACCGAAGCTTGCCTAATGTGCTGGCAACGCCTCATATTGGTTTTGTGACCAAAGAGAATATGGAAGAGTTCTTCCAGACTTCACTTAAGAATTTATTGGCCTTTTTGGCTGATTCGCCGATTAACGTGATTAACGGCGCACGGCCATTTTTGCCAGATTCGCAGGTGTCCAAGCAAATGCACGCCAAGGGACACTGACGGCTGGCGATTTGCCTGAAGTCGTACATATGCAGATTGAGCCCTAACAACTGAGAAGCTCATTGCGAAGTATTATTTCAAGATCTTGCCTAGATGTACTAAATAATATTTAATTGATGTACTAAATAAAATAACCATAAATAATTGATATTTATGGTTATTTTTTTAACTGAAATGATTCAACGCCGACTGCGGCGCAATCGGCATAGACATCAGGTTTTGCCGTAGATACGCGGGCGGCGCGTACTAAAGGGTGCGCCAGCATACGTTTCATGATCTCGTCACAGAGCGTCTCTTGCAGCTGAATATGGCCAGGCGCGATGATATCGGCAATCGTTTGGCGCATGAAGTCGTAGTCAACCACCTCGGCCAAGTCGTCTCGGCTTGGTGTGTTGTCGCTGAGGGGTACATAAAGATCCACATTGACGATGACGCGTTGCTCGCCCTTTTTTTCAAACTCGTGGACACCGATGTTCATGTTGATCTCAAAATCTTTGAGAAACAAACGACGGCAATTCGAGAGGTCAGGGTGCTGAAGAAGGGCAAGAGTCATTAGAGTACCGAAAACGTTTTTGAAAGTGAAAAATCGAAAAGGCAAATCAAGTCAGAAACATGACGTCCCGCTTTGACGGGTTTAGATGCTGCCCGCCGTCGACAAAGAGTGTAGTACCTGTGATGGCATGCGCCGACACTAAGTACACCACAGCATTGGCGATATCTTCGGGCGTAGAAGATTTACCCAAAGGTGTTTGTTGATGTGCGCGTTCAAAACCCTCTTGAGTTTGATCCCCAGAGATTAAGGTGAGCCCCGGCGCGAGCCCAACCACTCTGAGTTCGGGCGCATACGCTTGTGCAAGCAAGGTGGTCGCTTGATATAGCGCAGACTTTGACAAGGTGTAGGACAAAAAATCTGGATTTGGATTCGCGAGTTTTTGATCCAGCAAATTAATGATCACCGAAGGATGTGAGAACACACGTGAAGAGATGTCTTTTGCGTTCAAGCGTGCGCGATATAGATCGCGGCTCAGCGCAATCGGTGCGATCGCGTTGATCTGCATGTGAGTTTCAAATTGCGCGGGGCTAAAATCTTCTGCATTGTCAAAGGCAAACAACGAGGCACTATTGATGATGCAATCGGGTAGACCAAGCGCAGTTGTGCACTGGCTCACTAGTGAATCGACTTGGGTTTGTTGAGCAAAGTCTGCCTGTAGTGCCACAGCACGTCGTCCTAAACCCTGCACTGCCAGCACGGTCTCTTGCGCCTCAGCGGCTGATTGGCCATAGTGCACACCGATATCCCAGCCGTCTTGCGCTAAACGTAGAGCGATTGAGCGCCCTAAGCGCTTTGCAGCACCGGTGACGAGCGCGATCTTGGTAGATGTATGCATTAGATGACCTCTTGATGATTCATGTTGCGGCGTCGCAGTCTTGGTAACTTTTGGCAATACACCTTGTGGCAAGCTCTCGTGCGCGGGTTACCGCTTCTTTTGACATTGTTTCAGATAGTTCGGCAAGTGTACGGACAGCACTCTGTTCGCCCAGACCGCGTGCGATATCAAGCCACATGTAAGCCAATATTTTGTTTTGCGTAACGCCCAAGCCTTTTGCATACAGGGTGCCGAGTTGACGTTGCGCATGCGGATCACCCTGAGCGGCCGCCCGCGCAAACCACTTGCGCGCTTCGACAGGATTAGGCTTCACACCAAAACCATTCAGATTCATCATCGCCAGGCGATACTGTGCGCTCGGATTCGAGGCGGTCGCCGCCAACCCGTACCAGTGCAAGGCTTGTTTGTCGCTGTGTGCCACGCCCCGACCAGCTTCATACATAAAGCCCAAATGGTATTGCGCACTCGCGTGACCTTGCGCTGCAGCCCTTTCAAACCAGACCCGCGCGAGCTTGTAGTCTTGCACAACGCCCTGGCCGTTGTCGTACAACACCCCCAGCATGTTTTGTGCCTCTGCGTTGCCGCTTTGTCCAAGCTTGTTGAGTTGTGTGACGGCCTCTGAGGTTTTGCCCTCGTCAAACAGTTCCATGCTTTCAACAGCGGTTTGCGCCCGACTGTTTAGGCACAGCAGCAGTAGGCAAGCGCAAAGCAACTCGCGCAGCTTCACGTGATTCTGTCGCTAACGGTAGGTGAGTGACTTTGGGTCATGTGAGCATGAGGCAAAGGGCGAGTGAATGGCCTGGTGTCATGTGATGTTGATCGATCGCTCATGCGTACGATTATGACAATAACTTGCTACGAATTTTAGAGTAACCGCTGGCTAAATCGTAGGCGTGCCCAACTTGTAGCACGCTCATGTCGGTTTGCACTGGGCCGATAATCTGTAGCCCAACGGGCAGCCCGCGGCTCGTAAAGCCCGCTGGTGCCGCCAGAGTTGGCAGGCCCGCCATCGTGGCTGGAATGACTGATTGCATCCAGCGGTGGTAGGTGTCCATGTTTGTTCCGGCGATTTGCTTAGGCCAGTGCTCTTCTGCAGCAAAGGGGCTGACCTGCGCAGCGGGCATGACTAAAAAGTCGAACATTTCGAATAGGCGTCGTAGCTCTTGATACCAGGCCGTGCGCACTTTTGCGGCAGCAAACACGTCGGGTCCTGACAGACCCAAGCCGCGTTCGATTTCCCACACCGCCTCGGGTTTGAGCAAGGCGCGCGAACCGGCCGAGTGATAGTGGTGAGCATTGCCCCCCGAAAAAGTAAAGCTGCGTAACGTGAGCCACGCGTTCCAGAGTTGCTCAAGATCAAAGTTCGGTCGTGCAGCCTCAACCGTACAGCCGATGGTCTTGAAGTGTTCGAGTGCGGTTTCGGTGATCTCTAAGAGTCCTGCTTCAATCGGTAAATGCCCGCCTAAATCGCCTAGCCAGCCAATGCGGGTGCCGCGCAGTTCGCGCTCGAGCGGTTGCTCAAACAATTTGACATCGTCTTGCCGACGCGATAGTGGCAGACGGGCGTCAAACCCAGCTTGCACCGACAGTAGCATGGCTAGGTCAGGTATGTTGCGAGCCATCGGGCCCGTGACGCTGAATTGCTGAAAAAAGACTTCTTCACCAGGGCCGTGGGGCACACAGCCCGGTGAGGTTCGAAAGCCGAACACGTTATTAAACGCTGCTGGTGTACGCAGCGATCCCATCATGTCTGAGCCGTCAGCAACCGGCAGCATGTTTAAGGCGAGGGCAACGCCCGCACCGCCGCTACTACCGCCCGCACAGCGCGAGGGATCAAACGCGTTGCGGGTGATGCCGTAGACAGGGTTGTAGGTGTGAGCGCCCAAACCAAACTCTGGCGAATTGGTACGCCCGACAAAAATCGCTCCGGCGGCACGCACGCGCGCATTGGCCGCCGAATCCGTCGTGGTGACTTGCCCTTTAAAAATTGGTGAACCGTTGGTGGTGACCATGCCTGCTACAGGGGCGATGTCTTTGGGCGCCTGCGGAAACCCGTGCAGCACGCCCATGCTTTGCTTGCGAGCTAACTGTGCATCGCGTTCGCGCGCCTGAGTCAATAGGGCGTCGGGGTCAGGCATCGCCACGATGGCGTTGACGGTTGGATTTTGTTGGTCTATCTGCGCTAAGAAGGCTTCTAGCACCTCGACGCAAGACACCTCGCGGCGATGAATCGCACGCGACAGGCTGACAGCATCAAGCGAAACAATAGAACTGGAGGGGGCGGTGGCTGAGGTCATGGCAGAAGCTCGTGCAAAAGACGCTATTGTGCCACTGCAGAGCTCGGGATGGCTTGCGCGCTATCGAGCCGATCAGACTGCGACGCATCAAGGATTTCCCTATGTCCCATCGGCACTGCTACTTCTGAATGCCAACAGAGTTCGGTCGTAGCTCACCAATTTCTACCAAATTTAGCCGGCAATAGGGTATCTTGTTGACTCGAGAACAATATTGATTGATGTTGAGTCATGCTCCGCCATGCAACGGCGGGTGTGCCTGACACCAAGGACAGAGCAAAACAATGAGTTGGACCCCAGAATTAGAAGAGTTAGCGCTTAGAAAAAAACTTTCACTCACGATGGGTGGAGAAGATAAGATCAAGCGACAGCACGACAACGGCAAGCTCACCGTACGCGAACGCATCGATCAACTGGTGGATCCGCAGACCTTTCGTGAGGTGGGTGGACTGGCCGGCACCGCCACCTATGACGGCGATGGGAAATTAGTGAGCGTGATGCCGTCTAATGTCATTATCGGTCGGGCGCAAATCAACCAGCGGCCGATCGTGTTGGTGGGTGATGACTTCACGGTGCGCGGTGGCGCCAATGACGGTGCGGTTGGCGACAAAATGATTTTTGCCGAACAAATGGCCTGTGATTTGCGTTTACCGCTCGTGCGCTTAATCGATGGTACAGGCGGCGGAGGTTCGGTTAAAAACATCGAAAAAATGGGGCATGCTTTATTGCCCAAAATGAAAATCTGGACATCGATCACCCGTAGTTTGGCTCAAGTGCCTTGCGTATCATTGGCCTTGGGGTCTGTGGCTGGTCAGGGTTCGGCGCGGGTGTCGGCCAGTCATTATTCGGTGATGGTCAAAGACACTTCGCAATTGTTTGTCGCGGGTCCGCCGGTGGTTGCACGCATCGGCCAGAACTATACAAAGAACGAGTTGGGCGGCAGCCAGATCCATGCGCGCAATGGAGTGGTCGATGATGAGGTTGCCTCTGAGGCTGACGCCTTCGTCGCGGCGCGCCGTTTCTTATCCTATTTGCCTGCTTCAGTGCATGAGCTACCGCCGCGTGGCGCTGTACCCACCGAAACGCTTGATCAAAGCTGGTTGCGCAATGCGATCCCGAAAGATCCCCGCAAGGTTTATAAAATTCGACCAATCATTGAAGCCTTGGTTGATCCAGGTTCGTTCTTAGAAATGGGCAAGCAGTGGGGGCGCGCAATCGTCGGCGGTTTGGCGCGCGTGGATGGCTGGCCCGTGGTGTTCGCGGCAAGCAACCCTTATCACTACGGTGGTGCCTGGGATCGTCAAACTTCAGATAAGTTTGTTCGCATGATTGATTTGGCCGAGACCTTTCATTTGCCTTTGATCAATATGGTGGATGTGGCCGGTTTTCAGATTGGCATCGAGGCCGAGCAAGATGGTGTGATGCGTGCCGGCGTGCGTGCGCTGACGGCGGTTTCGCAATCGACCGTCCCTTGGTGCTCGGTCATTATGCGTCGCGCCTTTGGCGTGGCTGCTGCCGGGCATCAAGCCCCTGGGCGCTTTAATTTTCGGTATGCCTGGCCTTCGGCGCAATGGGGTTCGCTGCCCATCGAGGGCGGCCTCGAGGTTGCCTATCGTGCCGAGATCGAAGCCGCGGCAGACCCTAAAGCTAAGCATGCCGAGATCGAAGCCAGCGTGCGGGGTTTAACTTCACCGATGCGTAGCGCCGAGGCGTTTGTGATTGAAGACATTATCGACCCGGCTGAAACGCGTGCCGCGTTAGTTGAGTTTGCGACGCTGGCCGCGCCTTTACGTCAGGCGGGGGTACGAACGGTCACGTACCGTCCTTAGGTTGATCTCACTTAGAAAGAATAAGGGTTGAGCTCGCACTCGAGATTGAAGTTGAGCCTAGCGCTGGATGCTGTACGATACAAAAAATCAGAATAAAACTTTACTCAGGAGACCATCATGCTCAAGCAATCATTACTGTCAGTCGCGGTCGCTGCAACGCTCTGTGTCATGCCCGTGCAGGCGCAAGACAAAATTTCTGGTGGTGTCGTCAAAATTGGTGTGTTGACCGACCTGTCTGGCTTGTACATGGCGAATGTGGGCCCGGGTTCGGTGCTGGCCTCAAAACTTGCGATTGAAGAATTTGGTGGCAAGGTCGCGGGCAAGCCGATTGAGTTGGTGGTCGCTGATCACTTGAATAAAGCCGATGTCGCAGCCGCTCGTGCGCGCGAATGGATGGATCGTGATGGCGTAGACGTCGTCACCGAGCTTGGTAACAGCGCGGTTGCGCTGGCTGTGATGAACATCGCAGCCGAAAAAAATCGCATGACGATGGCGACCGGAGCGGGCTCTTCGCGAATCACTGGCGTAGATTGCAAACCGACTAACGTGATGTGGGTCTATGACACCTACGCCCTGGCAAAAGTCGGCACCTTACCTTTGGTTGAGCAGGGTGCAAAAAAATGGTACTTCATTACAGCTGATTACGCCTTTGGGCATTCGCTTGAAAGCGACGGCGCTCGTTTTATTAAAGCGGGTGGTGGTTCGGTGGTCGGGTCGTCGCGGTATCCATTCCCTGGTAATGATTTTTCGTCATACTTGCTCTCGGCGCAAGGCAGTGGCGCCGACGCAGTTGCCTTTGCAAGTGCTGGTGGTGATTTGCTGAATCAAATTAAACAGGCCAACGAGTTCGGCTTAGGAAAAAAGCAAAAACTGGTCGCGCTGTTAATGAGCATTGCTGACGTGCATGGCGTTGGTCTGCAAGCAGCGCAGGGCATGAATTTCGCAGAGACCTTTTATTGGGATATGGATGACGAAACGCGAAAATTTTCGCAACGGTTCTTTAAAGAAATGGGCAAAATGCCAACTGCCCTACAGGCAGGGCAGTACTCGGCTGTGTTGAACTATCTTCGCGCCGTCGAGAAATCGGGCAGTGACAATGTGGTCGATGTCATGAAAACCTTACGCGAGATGCCGATTCGTGATGCATTTGCACGCAATGCCAAATTACGGCCAGATGGCAAATTGATTCACGATACTTATCTTGTGTCGGTCAAGTCTCCCGCTGAATCAAAAGCCCCTTGGGATTACTACAAAATCGTCAAAACAGTGTCAGGCGAGGATTCCTTTAATCCCTTGTCTGAAAGCCAGTGCCCACTGGTCAAAAAATAATACGATCAACTAAAGAGCCCAGTCATGATGGATGCGTTGTGGTGTGAAGCGTTGGCAGGCAAAGTCAACGCTGACGAAAGATTGGTTTGGCGAGGCAGGCACGTCTCGACCTCATTTTTGTTGCAAGTGGATCAAGCTGAGTACGTGATTCAGATCTTGGCCGGGCGTGTTGCATCTGTGAAAAAAGGTCCTTTCCCCATTGCCGACTGGGTCTTTGCCCTGCGGACAAGCGAAGCCGCCTGGGCTGAGTTCTTACAACCTATTCCCAAGCCCGGCTTTCATGACGTGATGGCGATGCTTAAACTCAAGCACCTCAAGATGGAGGGCGATTTGTATCCGTTGATGTCGCATCTTCTGTATTTCAAAGATGTCTTGGCAAGCGTGCGCGGTGAAGAGGTTACATCGTGAGTCAAAACAGCACAAGCCAGAACAGCACAAGCCAGAACAGCACAAGCCAGAACAGCATAGGCCAGAACAGCATAGGCCAGAACAGCATGAGCGCACAAGTTTTTGTAGAACCCATTGTCGGTCGTTATATGCACCTGAGCTTAAACGGTCAACTGCACCGTGTCTATGTTGAAGAGGCGGGCGCCGGTGTGCCCTTGTTGTGTTTGCATACGGCAGGCGCTGATACGCGTCAGTATCGCGCGCTGATGAACGATGCCGAGCTACTCAAACAATTTAGAGTGATTGCGTTTGACCTGCCTTGGCACGGCAAGTCGTCACCGCCTGAGGGCTGGCAAAACGGCACCTATCGTTTATCGTCGCACGATTACACGCAAGCGATCTTAGCGGTGGCCGATGCGCTGCAACTTGATCAGCCAATTGTGATGGGCTGCTCGATCGGGGGGCGCATCGTACTGCACCTAGCGCTTGAACACCCCGAGCGCTTTGGCGCTGCGATTGGTTTGCAATCGGGCGCGCACGTCGAGCCGTACTACGACCTTGAGTGGTTGCACCGCTCGGATGTGCACGGCGGCGAGGTAGCTGCCGGAATCGTTTCAGGGTTAATTGGCCCGTTAAGCCCAGCGCAGCATAAGTGGGAAACTCTTTGGCATTACATGCAGAGTGGGCCCAGTGTGTTTAAAGGCGATTTGTTTTTCTATAACGCCGATGGCGATATTCGCGACCGAGTCAAACAAATTGACACAACAAAATGCCCGCTATGGCTCTTGACCGGTGAATACGATTATTCGTGTACGCCAGAAGATACGGCTTTTTTAGGCAAGACCATTGAGGGCGTCCACTGGCAAATTATGCAGGGGATGGGGCATTTTCCAATGAGCGAAGATCCTGCAAAGTTTTTGACCTATCTCAAACCGGTCTTGCAAGCGGCCCTGCGCGCTCGCACCACCTGACCTTTCAGTTTGCTGGGTTTCTAAGAGATCACCCGTCGGCCTGTCTGCGGATCCCATCATCAGAACGCTCTGTGGCCCGTTGCTCTCAACTTACCTACCGATTCTTGAGGGCAGGCTGCGACCGAGGCGCCTCACCCTCCTTTGAGCCATCAAGAAAGGCGGATTGCGCGGTAGGGGTAATCAGCATACCAACGGAGCACGACTGCCCTACAATCGGGGCAGTCCTTTAATTTCCGTTTTTCATGAAAAATTTACTGAATCGGCTGTGGATAGCAGCTTTGCAGCCTCAGGCCACCCGCTGGCTTGTCTTAGGCACCGGCTTTTGGCTGGGTTGCTTGTCGTGGGTGCGTCACTTGCACCTGCCCGACGAAGGGCGCTATGTGGGTGTGGCCTGGGATATGGCGCGCGCCGATAGCTTTTTAGTGCCCTTGATGAATGGCCTGCCGTATTTTCACAAGCCGCCGCTATTCTATTGGTTGACCGATCTGTCGGTGCTAGTGTTTGGCGCGCACGAGTGGTCTGTGCGCATCCCCTCGTGGTTGGCGGCCTGGTCAAGTGCAATTGCTTTGTATTTTTTTATTCGTAAGCACCGTGGTCTCAAACAGGCAACCTTGAGCTTAATCATCCTGTGCACACTGCCTTTGTTTTACGGTGGTGCGCAATACGCCAATTTGGATATGTTGGTCGCAGGGTTGATTTCACTCACGATTCTTGCCGGTGCGCACGCGGTGCTAAATAGTGAGCAAGGGCAGCCCTACCGATGGGTCTCGGTCGCAGCGGCAGTATTTGCCGGCCTCGCGATTTTGGCAAAAGGATTGATCGGTTTGGCCTTGCCTGGCGGCGTTTTATTCTTTTGGCTGTTGTTGACAAAGCGCTGGCTCAAGCTCGGTGTGTTGCTTTGGCCGCCTGCGATCGTGGCGTTTGTCGCGGTGACCTTGCCGTGGTTCTGGGCGATGCAGGCTAAGTTTCCTGAGTTTTTTAATTACTTTTTTATCCATCAGCAGTTTGAGCGCTTCGTCAGCACAGGTTTTAACAACCCTCAGCCAGTTTGGTTCTATTTGCCTGTGCTGTTTGGCATGACCTTGCCGTGGTCGCTTGGTTTGTTAGTGGCGTTCAGCCGTCGGTTTTGGCAAAGCACCTTGCAATCATTTGGCTTGTTGATGCTGATCTGGTTATTGTTGATTTTTATCTTTTTTTCGATCCCGTCCTCAAAACTGATTGGGTATATTTTGCCAGCGTTGCTACCCTTGGCCGTGCTCAGCGCCGAAGCTTTGCTCTTGGCCTTGCAGGGCCGCTGGGCGTCGCATATCCCTCGGGCGATCGCCACCTATTTTGTGATCTCTAGCGTTGCCTGCGTTGCAGGGATGTTTGTGTTTCGCTTTATCCAAACGGATACTGCCTACGTCATGGGCACACAGATCGTTGCTCAAAAAAAGCCGACCGATGTATTTGTGTATGTGCGCAGTTATCCGTTTGATTTAGCTTTTTATGCCGGTGCCACTGAGCCTGCCTGGGTGGTCGAAAACTGGGACAATCTTCCGAAGCGCGATAACTGGCGTAACGAATTGTCAGATGCCGCGCGGTTTAATCCAGAGCTGGGTAAGCAGACGCTGATCAATTTTAAAGAGTTAGTGGCGCGACTGTGTGTGAGCGAACCAAGAGTATTTTGGGTGCGTGGTGATCAGTGGATTATTCAGCACCTACCCTTTTTGGCAGAGGTCCCCCCCTTCTTTGAGCAGCCAGATGGCGGTCGCCTCTGGAAACTTGAAACCGATGCCGTATTTAAGGCTAAGCTCTGTACCAAAGCCGAATAACTAAAGCCGAACAATAAAAGCTTAATCACGCACTAATTTTCTGCCTTTCCGGAGACTTGAGTATGACAACCGAAGAAAAAAAACCAAAAATGAAAACTCCCGAGTCTTTGCGCAGTGCGCGCTGGTTTGCCCCAGATGATTTGCGCTCGTTTGGGCATCGCTCGCGTGCTATGCAAATGGGCTACGGCCCCGAAGACTGGGCCGGTAAGCCAGTGGTGGGTATTATCAATACTTGGTCTGATATCAACCCTTGCCACAGTCATTTCAAACAACGCGTTGAAGACGTGAAGCGCGGTGTGTTGCAAGCGGGCGGATTTCCGATCGAGTTGCCGGCGCAGTCGTTAGCCGAGCAGTACGTCAAGCCCACCACTATGCTTTACCGTAACTTGTTGGCGATGGACGTCGAAGAGCTCTTGCGCTGTCACCCAATTGACGGTGCAGTGCTCATGGGGGGCTGTGACAAGACCACTCCTGCGCTGTTGATGGGTGCAACGAGTGCCGGCTTGCCAATGATCTACGTGCCCGCAGGCCCGATGTTGCGTGGCAACTGGCAAGGTAAAACGCTGGGTTCTGGCTCTGATGCCTGGAAGTTCTGGGATGATCGCCGCGCCGGCCTGATTAATCAAACACAGTGGCTTGAGATCGAAGGCGGTATCGCTCGCAGCCATGGTACGTGTATGACGATGGGTACGGCGAGCACCATGACGGCGATTGCCGAAGCGCTCGGTATGACGTTGCCAGGTTTTTCGTCGATTCCGGCGCCTGATTCAAACCATATGCGCATGAGCGCCGAGTCGGGCCGTCGCATTGTCGACATGATCTGGGAAGACCTCACTCCAAACAAAATCCAAACCCATGCAGCCTTTGAAAATGCGATTGCGGTCGCGATGGCGATGGGTTGCTCGACCAACGCGATTATTCACGTGATTGCACAAGCTAAACGCGCAGGGTGCGATATCAGCCTTGACGATTTCGATCGCTTTAGTCGTATCGTGCCTGTGATCGCCAATGTGCGTCCCAGTGGTGAAGAATATCTGATGGAAGATTTCTTCTATGCAGGTGGTTTGCCTGGCCTGATGACCCGTATTACCAAGCATCTGCACCTTGATGCATTGA
Source organism: Bordetella parapertussis (assembly GCA_945895265.1). Classification (GTDB taxonomy): domain Bacteria; phylum Pseudomonadota; class Gammaproteobacteria; order Burkholderiales; family Burkholderiaceae_B; genus Zwartia; species Zwartia parapertussis_I. The sequence continues at coordinate 105,845 of CAMDEF010000008.1, forward strand.
CTGTCACCGGCAAGACCCTAGGTGAAAATATTGCGGGGGCAGGCGTGTATAACGACGACGTGATTCGTCCGATTGATCATCCAATTTATGCCGAAGGTGCGCTGGCGGTGCTGAAAGGTAATTTGGCCCCTGATGGCTGCGTGATTAAGCCCAGTGCCTGCCCCGAGCATTTACATCGTCACACTGGCCCAGCTCTGGTGTTCGATGACTACCCCTCGATGAAGGCGGTGATCGACAGCGATGATCTTGACGTGACTGCCGACCATGTGTTGATTTTGCGTAATGCGGGACCACAAGGTGGGCCCGGAATGCCCGAGTGGGGCATGTTACCCATGCCTAAAAAACTACTCAAGCAAGGTGTGCGCGATATGTTGCGTATGTCAGATTCGCGTATGAGTGGTACAAGTTATGGCGCTTGTGTATTGCACATTTCGCCTGAGTCGTATGTTGGTGGCCCGCTAGCGTTGGTAAAAAATGGCGATATGATTTCGGTTGACGTACCGGCCCGCACGATTAATCTCGAAATCTCTGACGCAGAGATGGCGGCGCGTAAGGCGGCCTGGAAAGCGCCTGCACCTCGCTATGAGCGTGGTTACGGTTGGATGTTCTCTAAGCACATTCAACAGGCTAACGAGGGCTGTGACTTCGATTTCTTGCGCACTGATTTTGGTGCGCCAGTGTCCGAACCTGATATTTATTAAGCGAGATTCACGATGAGCACTCTTAAACCAGAGACCCGCGAAAAACTGATGGGTATTAGCACGGCCACGCTGGCAACCTGCCTCTTTAAGCGTGGCTTGCGCAATCAGTTTATTCAGCACGTGCAGCGTTTATCAAAGTCCACCAAAAATATGGTGGGCGAGGCGTATACGCTGCGCTACATTCCTGCCCGCGAAGATCTCAACACCATGGAGGTCTTTAAAGATCGTAGTCATCCACAGCGTAAAGCCATCAACGAATGCCCGGCAGGTGCCGTATTTGTCATTGATAGTCGCAAAGACGCACGCGCTGCTTCGGCCGGTGGTATCTTGGTTGGGCGTTTGATGGCTCGAGGCGTGGCCGGTGTTGTTACCGATGGTGGCTTTCGTGATTCGGCTGAAATCGCAGAGCTTGGCATCCCCGCCTATCATCAGCGCCCCTCAGCACCCACCAATCTGACGTTGCATCACGCGATCGATGTCAATGTGCCAATCGCTTGCGGTGATGCGCCAGTGTTTCCGGGCGACGTGATAGTGGGTGATGCCGATGGCGTGATTGTGTTGCCGGCGCACTTGGCAGATGAATTGGCAGCCGAAGCGTTTGAAATGACGATTTTTGAAGACTTTGCAACGGAAGAAGTGAGGGGTGGACGCTCGATCATGGGCCTGTATCCCAATACCGACCCGCAAACTACGGTCGACTTTCAGGCCTGGCGTAAAAAGACCGGCCGTTGAAGAGTTGTAGTGTGTTCGAAAAGCCCTCAACCCGTGCCGTTCAGGTGGGGCTGCTAGAAGGTGACTTGGTCTGCGTCACGAGGACAGAGCTTAGTCCAGACAAATTTGTTATTTTGATCAGGGCTTGCGCTCGCCAGAGCGGCAAAGCCAAGAGTTGAAAGAAGAGGGGGGAGTGGGGTGAACGACGGGGCTCGAACCCGCGACAACCAGAATCACAATCTGGGACTCTACCAACTGAGCTACGTCCACCACAGAGCGAAGATTCTAGCATGTTTGTGCCCAGTTTGCCCTCTTTGCGGGGCCTCACGTTTTTACTGTAAGACTATTCAATGACCGAATTGCACGCGCTTCTCTCAGAATACTGGCCGCACGTCTTGTTTGTGGTGTCGGGGGTGGCGGGTACGGCTGCTGCGGTGCATGCAGCTATGACCAAGCGAGATGTCCGTGCCGCAGTCGCCTGGGTCGGTGTGGCAATGTTTTCGCCTATTTTCGGAGCGGCGCTGTACTTGGTTGCCGGCATCAATCGAGTCCGTAAGCAGCGAATCACGCAGCCACGGGCCGGTACCATTTACGCTGAGGACGTGATTGAACAGGTGCTGGTGCGGGATGTTAGCGCCGCGTCAGGCGCACAATTTTCGACCCTTAAAGTCTTGGGTGATCGCGTCAGTCATTTCAAGGTGTTGAACTTTAATGAGATTCAGACGCTGCGAGGCGGCGATGAAACCTATCCCGCGATGCTGGCAGCGATTCGTCGCGCCACCCAGTCAATTGCCCTGCAGAGTTATATTTTTGACCACGACGTGTTGGGTGCCGAGTTTGCTCAAGCGTTGATTGAGGCGCAGGCGCGTGGTGTGCAGGTGAGGGTGTTAATTGATGCGGTTGGGTCGAAGTATTCGCGCCCACCAATTATCAATATGTTGCTCAAAGGTGGTGTGAAGGCCGCCCTTTTTATGCGCCCCTTATTTGGCTTGCGCTTGGCGTATGCCAACCTGCGCAGCCATCGTAAATTGCTAGTGATCGATGGCGTGCACGGCTTTACGGGCGGCATGAATATTCGTGCAGGGTTTTTGACGGCTGTGGCCAAAGCAGACGTCACACAAGATACGCATTTTGAACTGAAGGGGCCCATTGTGCACCAGCTGGTTATCAGCTTTGCGCACGACTGGCAGTTCACCACACAAGAAAAACTCAAAGGCTCCGAGTGGTTTGCCCCCGCTTTAAGCCAACATACAGAACACGGGATACCGATGCGTTGCGTTGCCTCGGGCCCCGATAGCACCTTGGGTAGTACGCACAACATGTTATTGGGCGCATTGTCGGTGGCGCAACACCATGTACGAATCCAGTCACCTTATTTTTTGCCTGACCTCGTGTTGATCGCGGCGTTGTCGACGTGTGCGCGCCGAGGAATTATGGTGGATATTGTTGTGCCAGGTGCCAATAATTTGAAACTTGTTAATGCGGCCATGATGGCACAGCTTGATCAGTTGATTTTGACTGGATGTCGAGTATGGCAAGCGCAAGGCAATTTTGATCACTCGAAATTGTGTACGGTAGATGGAGGATGGTCTTACGTTGGCTCGTCGAATATTGACCCGCGCAGCTTACGCTTGAATTTTGAGCTCGACCTCGAGGTCTACGACCGCGGTTTTGCTGCAGGGCTTGAGGCCCAAATCGACACTGTCATCGCACAGGCCGAGCGCATTACGATTCGTACGTTGCGACGCCAGCCTTTTTGGTTGAGGCTGCGTAATAAGGTAGCGTGGTTAGCATCACCTTATTTGTAGAAGTTTTGTCCTCAACGCGTCGAAAGCGTAGACGCCACCTATAATGGATGACAATCGGTTGTTTTTGATTCCTTCAAAATGAGCTTAAGCGAAAATAATGCAGACACTCTTTTCAAAGTTTTTGGTCGCGTCTGGTGCGCTGTTTGTGGGGCTGTCGTTGGGCGTAGTCTGCGCCAGCAGCGTGGCGCAGACCAAACCGCCAGGCGCGTTTGCGACAGTCAATGGGGTTCCTGTGCCGCAGTCTTTGATTGACACAAATGTGAAAGTCAACGTTGCGCAGGGTCAAAGAGATTCGCCCGAGTTACGCCAGGTGATTCAAGACGAGCTTATCAATCGCGAAATTCTTGCGCAAGAGTCGGCCAGGCTAGGCCTCGATAAAACCAATGAGGCGCAAGCCCAGTGGGCGCAAGTACGTCAGACCTTTTTGGTTGAACTTTTGCTCAATGATTACATGGCGCGCAACCCCATCCCCGAGGCCACGCTCAAGACTGAGTTCGAGCGGCAGATGGCCCAGATGAAAGACCAGCAGCAGTATCGTCTGAGTCTAATCGTGACCCCAACCGAGGATCAGGCCAAAGCAGTATTAGCGCGACTGCGCAAGGGCGAAGCGTTTGCAAAACTTGCTACCGAGACGTCTCTCGATCCTAGTAAAAAAGATGGCGGCAACGTTGGCTGGGTTGTACCGGCCCAGATTTTGCCAGCAATTTCAAATGTGATGGTGAACTTAGCAAAAGGCGCTCTTGCGGCTGCGCCAATTCAAACCCCAGCGGGCTGGAATATCCTCAAACTTGAAGAAATACGCCCGTTTAAAGCGCCCAGCTTTGATGAGGTCAAAAACGATATCCGGCAAATGCTGGTGCAAAAGCAGCGGTTTGAGTACGTGAAAAAACTGCGCGAAAACGCCAAGGTTGTGCAGTAGCTGCGGCAGATTTGGTGCTGCCGACTGGAGTCGAACCAGTGACCCACGCCTTAGAAGGGCGTTGCTCTATCCAACTGAGCTACGGCAACACGCGCCAAGAGTTTAACCGAAGGCGCGGACGAGCTACGGCAAAATGCACAGGCTTTGTAGCGTAATGTGTAAAAAGTCTCATCGCTTAGGGCAAGGGCTCTGACGTATCTAAACCAGTTTATATAAAGAGCCATGTCGCAACTGTTTGTGGTGCATCCTGATAACCCTCAGCCTCGCTTACTCAAGCAGGCGGCGCAGCTGCTGCAAGAGGGCAATTTGGTAGCGGTGCCCACTGACTCAAGTTATGCCGTGGTTGCTCGCCTAGATGATAAGGGTGCGGCGGACGCCTTGCGTAAGCTGCGTGGGCTTGATGATCGCCATCATCTGACCATTCTCTGTCGCGATTTGGCTGAAATTAGTCAATTTGCGCGCGTCGATAATGCTCAGTATCGGCTGCTTAAGCTGGCTACCCCAGGGCCTTGGACCTTTATCCTTGAGGCGTCACGCGAGGTTCCCCGCCGGGTATCGCATCGATCGCGTAAAACGATCGGGATTCGAGTGCCTGCACATCCGGTTACGCTTGCGTTGCTCGAACATGCGCAATCACCGCTCTTGTCGACCACCTTGATCCCTGAAGGCGAAGAGCTTGCACTGAATGACCCCACCGAGATTCGCGAGCGCTATCAACATGTATTGGCGGCCGTGATCGACGCGGGCGCCTGTGCATTGGATGCGACCACGGTGATTGACCTAACCAACTCACCCCCCGAGGTGGTGCGGCGGGGCCGTGGCAATCCAAGTGAGCTGGGACTTGATTGAAAATTTTTCGGCATCATTCGCGCGGCGCCGAATAAGCGTCGTTTTGCCTCGCTTAAAGTGGCGCTTGCTAATCATTTAACGGTGTCGGTGGCGAGATGCGCGCTTGAGCGGTCATAAAGCTCTACAATCGCCGCATGAAAGAGCTGCTTGACACCTTGACGCTTTATGCTTTCCCTGTCCTCTTAGCGATCACCTTGCACGAGGCCGCACACGGCTATGTTGCCAAACTTTTTGGTGACCCAACGGCCTCGCTGGCCGGACGTGTCAGCCTTAACCCCATTCGTCATATTGATCCGATTGGCACAATTGCGGTGCCGGTTGGCATTCTGGCCATGTCCAGCTTCTTTGGCGGTGGTTTTTTGTTTGGCTGGGCTAAACCTGTGCCGGTCGATTTTGGTCGACTGCGACGCCCCAAACAAGACATGCTCTGGGTAGCTTTGGCTGGGCCCGCTGCCAATCTATTCATGGCGATTTTATGGACGATCAGCCTACGTTTGTTATTCGAGGCGGGCGAGCGAAGTGGCTTCTGGTTTGAAATGGCGCGGGTGGGTATCCATATCAACTTAGTGCTTATGGCCTTGAATTTATTGCCTATTTTGCCCTTAGACGGGGGGCGGGTGTTGTTTAGTCTGCTACCAAATCGCCTGGCTTGGCAATATGGCCGTATTGAGCCCTACGGCATGTTGATTGTGATTGGGTTGCTGGCGACTGGGGTGCTGAGTGCAGTCCTGAATCCCTTGGTCGCGTTAGGCGAGCAGGTTATGCGTCTTTTTTTATAGATCGCCTCGCAATCCGGTAAACTGTTGCTCTAACTTCGTATAGGTGCTTTTGCGCCTTGACTCGCCTTCTGGATCCATTCATGGCCACGATCTCGACTTCTAAAGTACCCCAATTCATGGGCAGCATGGTTGCCTTGGTAACGCCGATGCACCCTGATGGCAGCCTTGACTATAAAAGCTTCAAAGCGCTGATTGACTGGCATGCCCAAGAAGGCACCGATGCGCTCGTGATCGTCGGTACCTCTGGCGAGTCACCCACGGTAAATGTGGATGAGCACGCTGAACTTATTCGCGTTGCAGTCGAGCACTCTGCAGGTCGAATCCCTGTGATTGCTGGTGTGGGTGCCAACTCAACAAGCGAGGCAATCCATCTGGCTGAGCACGCTCGTAGCGTCGGTGCGCATGCTGGGTTGTCGGTGGTGCCCTACTACAACAAGCCTTCCCAAGAGGGCATGTACCAACATTTCAAAGCCGTGCAAGAGGCGGTTGATCTGCCCACGATTTTGTACAACGTGCCAGGCCGCACGGTAGCCGATCTGGCGCACGACACCGTGCTGCGTTTGGCGCAGGTGCCAGGCGTGATCGGGATTAAAGATGCGACAGGTGATATTGGTCGTGGCGCGTTACTGATTCGTGATTTGCCCTCTGACTTTTTAGTGCTGAGTGGCGACGATGCGACTGCTGCTGCGTTGATTTTGCTAGGTGGTCGCGGCAACATCTCTGTCACCGCGAATATTGCACCACGTGCCATGCACGATATGTGCAGTGCCGCACTGAAAGGCGATGTCTCGACCGTCAAGCGCTTAAACAATTTACTGGGTCCTTTGAACAAGTTATTGTTTGTTGAAGGCAACCCTGTTCCAGTTAAGTGGGCGTTGGCTCAGATGGGACGTATCCCTTCCGGGATTCGCCTGCCTCTGGTTCAACTTAGCGCTCAATTTCAGGCTCCCTTGCGAGCTGCAATGTCAGAGGCGGGGTTGCTTTAAATGAAAAGTTTGTTGAACAAAAAGTGCGGTGTTTTGTCCGCCCTACTTGCTACGTTGTTGCTGCTAAGTGGATGTAATAGTTTACGGTCTGTCATGAGCGGCGACGACGCAGTTGATTATAAAAGCGTGGTTCGCACCGACCCGCTCAGCATCCCTCCTGATCTAACACAGGCTGCAAACGATCCACGCTATCGGTCGCCTGCAACAGGCATCACAACCTTCTCGCAGTATCAGCAGGCACAAACTGGTGGTCGGGGCGTGCCCAATTCGGCGCAGTCTGGCGTGCTACCAACCCGCAGTGACATGCGTGTGATGCGCGATGGTGAGCTGCGTTGGCTGTCTATTGATATGGCCCCCGAAAAAGTGTTTTCGATGACGGCTGATTTCTGGACAGACGCTGGGTTTTCGCTTGATGTCATTGACCCCAAGGCGGGTTTAATTGTGACGAACTGGGCTGAAAATCGCGCAAAAATCCCTGAGAGCTGGGTGCGGCAAGCGTTGGGTTCCTTGCTTGACAGCCTATATGACAGCGGTACACGTGATAAGTTTCGCACCCGTATCGAACGTGCAGGCTCGCGTACAGAGGTCTATATTTCGCATCGCCACATGGAAGAAGTCACCCGAGTCACCTTAGCTGACGTCGACTTGAAGTGGACGAATGCTAAAGAAGATCCAGGCTTAAACGCAGCGATGTTGGCTAGACTGATGGTGTACTTGGGTGAAGATGTTGATGGCGCTCGTAAGAAAATGGCGCAAACAACTCCTGGCGCACAAGAGCCTAAAGTGACTGTGCCGAGTGACAAGACCATGTTGGTCGTTGCAGAACCCTTTGATCGCGCTTGGCGTCGTGTGGGTGTAGCACTGGATTCGGGTGGGTTCACCGTAGACGATCGTGATCGCTCTGCAGGCGAGTTCTTTGTGCGATACGTTGATACCGACACGGGCGAAAAGCGTGAAGAGCCTAGCTTGTTTAGCCGACTGTTTGGCGGCAAAGATCCAGCGAAAGCGCCTACGCTGCGTATTCGTTTGGTGCAGCAAGGTAACCAGACGCAAATTACGGTGCTTGACGCCCAAGGCGTGCGTGACACCAGTGCCACGGCACAGCGCTTGCTGAGTGTGTTGAGCGGCAAGATGTAAGGTCATTCGTGCGCTAAAAAAACGACGGCCTTGGCCGTCGTTTTTTTTGAGCGATTGAGAAGAGGCTACATACGTGTTTGAGTGAAACGTATGCACCTTTTTGTTGCAGTGGTATGTACCAAAATGGTGCATTTTTGAACTCGTTCGACCTCGCTTGGTTCTGTCAGATAATTCTTTTTGCATCTCGCTCAAAGATTTGTCATCATGATGTTTTAATTACGCACGCGCGCTTCGGCTGTGCGTCTCGTGCTGATCTGCGACTTCAATACTGCCTGCATCTAGGCATTGATAGTCAAGATTAAGTTTCGCGGCTCAACCTTCCACTTTGTGTGATTGATGCATCCTGGTGATCAGCGACATTGGTCTAATGACTCAGACCCCTCAGGCCAGGCTGCAGCCGAGTCGGCGCTTGCGTCTTGGACAGCACGCCTCGCGCTTGACTTCAATCTAAACCCGCATCAGTCTGGCCTGAAGACTCGACTGAATCATCAGCATCTAGGCCCCTTACGTATTCAAAAAGCCTTGTACCCAGAAGGTGCTTCGCCTTGCCACGCGATTATTGTGCACCCGCCCGGCGGTATCGCTGGTGGTGATCGACTTGAAGTGCTAATCAATAGTCAGCCTGGTAGCCATGGCTTGGTCACGACGCCCTCTGCAGCAAAGTGGTACGGCGCTAACGCCTCGCTCGAGGCTTCACAGTTGATTGATATTGACTTGAAGGGTGCCTTCGAATGGTTACCTCAAGAAACCATTGTGTTTAATCGGGCACGTGTGCGTTCTGATCTTGATATCAGGGTCGATCAGCACGGTGCAATGTTAGGTTGGGATCACCTCATCTTCGGGCGTCACGCCTCTGGTGAGTCTTTTTCTGAAGGACACTTTCGTCAATCGTTGAAAATTCAAATTGATGGGCAGCTGGTTTGGCACGACCGTTTAGCCTTGGTAGGCGATGATGCGTTGTTTGTTTCGCCAATCGGCCTGCGCGGGCATTACAGCTGCGCAACGTTGTGGGCGATTTTGCCAGCGTCTAAGACGTTTAACGAATTTACAGTACAAGCCTTGCGTGAACACTCAACTCAGTTGGCGTGGACGATTCTTCACCCTCGTTTATTAGTGGGTCGGGTTTTAGCTGAACCGCGTGAGCTTAAGTTTTTATTACAAGACGCTTGGGCGCAGTTGCGTCCGGTCGTACTTGGTTTGCCAGCTGTTGCACCACGCTTGTGGGCAACTTGATGATTAAGATGATAGAAGTTGTTAAGGGGTAACTATGGATCTGACACCGCGCGAAAAAGACAAACTGTTAATTTTTACGGCGAGCTTGCTGGCCGAGCGGCGGCGCGCACGTGGCCTTAAGCTTAACGTACCCGAGGCGATCGCCATGATTTCGGCGGCCATCATGGAAGGTGCCCGCGACGGAAAAACCGTCGCAGAACTCATGAGCGAAGGCCGTCATATTTTGAGTCGACAAGATGTGATGGAAGGCGTTTCTGAGATGATCCCCGACATTCAAGTCGAGGCAACGTTTCCGGATGGCACCAAACTTGTCACGGTTCATCAACCTATTCAGTAGTCATACGTGTTGCTCTTCTTCTTGTTTTGAAGGACGAGATTTCATTCATTAGTCAGTCTTGTTGCTGTTCTTCTTGCGTTGAAGGGCGAGATTTCAGTCGGTCGTCGGGCTGATTGCTGTTCTTCTCACTTTGAAACGTAAGATTTTTTGGAGAAATAGATGAATACCACACCAATGATTCCGGGCGAGATGATTGTTGCCCCAGGTGAAATTGAAATTAATGCTGGCCGTACGTTGACGAAAGTGCTGGTCGCGAACACCGGTGATCGACCTGTGCAGATCGGTTCGCACTACCACTTTGCAGAAACCAACGCTGCCCTGCGGTTTGATCGTGCGCAAGCGACGGGCTTTCGTCTAAACATACCGGCGGGCACTGCGGTACGTTTCGAACCAGGTCAAGAGCGCGAGGTTGAGCTCGTCGCCTTGGCGGGTGATCGGCTTGTATATGGTTTTAGAGGTTTGGTGATGGGGGCCTTAGACAAATGAAGATTTCAAGACAAGCGTACGCTGAGATGTATGGCCCCACTACGGGTGATCGAATTCGTCTGGCCGACACGGCTCTGTTTGCGATGGTTGAAAAAGATTTCACCATCTATGGCGAAGAGGTGAAGTTTGGTGGCGGTAAGGTGATTCGTGATGGCATGGGTCAGTCGCAACGCATGAGTAAAGATTGCGTGGATACCGTGCTGACCAATGCGTTGATCATCGATTACTGGGGTATCGTCAAGGCTGATATTGGGATTAAAAATGGTCGCATCTCGGGCATTGGTAAAGCGGGTAACCCGGATGTGCAGCCGGGTATCACGATTGTGGTGGGCCCTGCCACCGAAGTGATCGCAGCCGAAGGCATGATCGTCACGGCCGGTGGTATTGATAGCCATATCCATTTGATCTGCCCGCAACAAATCGAAGAGGCCTTGAGCTCGGGCGTGACCACCATGATTGGTGGCGGTACCGGCCCGGCGACGGGCACCTTTGCTACCACAGTCACGCCAGGGCCCTGGCATTTGGCGCGCATGCTGCAAGCGATGGAATCCTATCCTATCAATATCGGTTTGCTAGGCAAGGGTAACGTATCGGTGCCAGGCCCCTTGCACGAACAGATCGAAGCGGGCGCGGTTGGGTTGAAGTTGCACGAAGACTGGGGTAGCACGCCTGCGGCGATTGATAATTGCTTAAGCGTCGCTGACGAAACCGATACGCAAGTGGCGATTCACACCGATACCTTGAATGAATCAGGGTTTGTCGAGGCGACGATTGATGCGATCAAAGGGCGTGTGATTCACACGTATCACACCGAGGGAGCAGGGGGCGGTCATGCGCCTGACATCATTCGCATTTGCGGTGAATCCAATGTGTTGCCCTCGTCAACGAACCCGACACGTCCGTTCACTATTAATACGCTAGACGAGCACCTTGATATGTTGATGGTGTGTCATCACCTCGACGCCTCAATCGCCGAGGACATCGCATTTGCCGAAAGCCGTATCCGTCGCGAGACCATTGCTGCTGAAGATATCTTGCACGACATCGGTGCGTTTTCGATGATCTCGTCAGATAGCCAAGCAATGGGGCGTGTGGGCGAAGTGATCATGCGAACGTGGCAGACAGCGCACAAAATGCGCGAGCAACGTGGCTCAATGAGCGAGGCGGGGTTTTCAGATCCCTCAACCAGCGACAATGCCCGTATTAAGCGCTATATCGCCAAGTACACGATCAACCCTGCGATTACGCATGGTATGGACAAAGAGGTCGGTTCAATCGAGGTGGGCAAGTTCGCCGATTTAGTGCTTTGGCGCCCGGCCTTTTTTGGTGTCAAACCTTCGACTGTGATTAAAGGTGGTCAGATTGCGATGGCCGCGATGGGTGATCCAAATGCATCGATCCCGACTCCGCAACCGGTGCACTTCAGGCCGCAGTTTGGCGCTGCGCAAAGTGCGATTGCGACAAGCTGCATTACCTTCATGTCGGGCATTGCCATCCACAAAGGTCTGCCAGCCGAATTAGGCTTAAAGCGTCATGTGGCCGCAGTGCAGGGTATTCGCAGTTTAACTAAGGCCGATATGAAGCTCAATGCTGCCACGCCGAAGATTACTGTGAGCCCTGAAAACTACAAGGTTTACGCAGATGGCGTCTTACTGGACTGCCCACCTGCTACGATTTTGCCGATGGCACAGCGGTACTTTTTGTTTTAGAAAGAGCGATTGTCGACTTGATGGCCTGTGAAAGATCGAAGTGTCTTGTTCGATAAAAATTCGGATTAGAACTTGATTGCGCCTTGGTGATAAAAATGTTTTTATATTGGATGGTAGCGATGATGTTGACAGTTCAGACCGTGCGTTGTTGTGTGGCGCTGGAGAGGGCATAGCATGGCAATCATGTTGAACGCGCGTCGCACGCATGATGACCCACAGTTACGCAACGACAGCACGGCTTGGCAAGAGCCCTGGCCCGTGCTTGAACTCACGCTCGAAGATCGTCAGCGTTGGCGGTTGGCTGCGATGTTGCCCAATGGCCGCGCCGTGGCCGTGATCTTGCCTCGTACTGAACACATGCAGCACGGCGATGTCTTGTGCGGCGACCAAGGTGAACGTGTGGTGGTGCAGGCTGCAGTCGAAGAGCTCTTTTGTATTCAGGCCAACAACCCGTTTGAGTTGATGCGTATTGTGTATCACCTGGCCAATCGCCACGTGCGAGCAATGCTGTCGACCGAAGCCGTGTGGATTCAGCCTGATCCTGTACTTGCCGACATGGTGCGACGCTTGGGCGGCAGTGTGACGGTCGTGCAACAGGCCTTTATCCCTGAGGGTGGTGCTTACGCTGCAGGGCAGGGCGGTGGGCATCAGCACCACCATCATGCAAGTGAGTGTGGTGTTGAAGAACACGACCAAGCCATGGGTAATCTTGGCGAAGAACTCTCAATTGCGGCGCATGCGCGCGCAAAGTCGTAAGCAGATGACACCGCTGCAGCTAGCCAATGCTCCTGAGCCAGAGCAGTCTGCGCCACTCAGCAGCCCTGCGCTGACACAAATCCAATCGTTATTAGCTGCGCTACATCTGGCAAGCCCCGCCTTACCTGTCGGTGGCTTTGCCTACTCGCAAGGCTTAGAACAAGCGATCGAAGATAGGTGGGTGACTCAAGTTGAGCAATCCTATGTTTGGATTCGTGACGTATTACTTTTGAATCTTGCTCGCCAAGAGCTGCCCTTGTGGCTAGCGTGCCATCGTGCGGTGGTGCAACAGGATTGGCCTGCCTTAGCCGTGGCCAATCAAGAGCTGTATGCCTTGCGCGAAACTGCTGAGTTCAGGCTTGAGTCTGTGCAGATGGGGCATTCGATGACTAAGCTGTTTGCGCAGTGGCCGCAAGGGGCAGCGCTTAATGCACTCTCGATCGAACAATGGACCTACCCCGCCTCATACGCTGCGTTAGCGGCAATCTCGGGCGTAGATGAGACGATGGCGATGACTGCCTATTTATGGAGCTGGGTCGAAAACCAGGCCCTCGCCGCGGTCAAAATTATTCCGTTGGGGCAAATTGATGGTCAGATGTTGCTGCATCGTTTAAAGGGTGATGTCGAGCGCGCAACTGAGATCGCGCGTTCAACCGAACCTTCGCATGCAGGCTCAGCGGCCTTTGGCCTTGCGGTTGCAAGCGCTAGACATGAAACACAATACAGTCGTTTGTTTAGAAGTTAAACGCGTGAGAAAAAACGATTTTTGGATTAGCTTATCGACGGAACTTTATTCTCAGAGTTAATGATTGAATTAGAGCAAAGGTACAAAAAATCAATTCATCTTTCTTATAAAAAATTTATTTTTTGTAGTTGTCATTTTTTAGGATTGCACCATGAACGCTTCTACTCAAACAAATCCCTTACGTGTTGGTATCGGTGGCCCCGTTGGCTCGGGCAAAACCACGCTC
>CAMDEF010000009.1 GCA_945895265.1 Bordetella parapertussis
CAGAAACATTACTTTACATAATATACATTATGCGTATTATGCTAATAGATAAAAAGGGCATTTGCTCTTGCTTTCGCTCTGCAAATACCCTAGCGCTGCCTTAGTTACCAGTGAACTTCGGCTTACGCTTTTCTGAGAACGCCAAAATCGCTTCTTTGTAATCTTGCGTCGTTTGCACAAGCGCCTGATTGGCCGCTGCCATATCCAACGAGGTATGCAACGGCACGTGCTGTGAATCGCGAATCAAGCGCTTGCTGGCACGTGATGATTGCACTGGGTGCGACGCAATGCGTTGTGCAAGCTTTCTGGCCTCGTCCATCAGGTCGGCATCGTCGACAACTTTTGACACCAAGCCAATCTTAGCTGCTTCATCGCCATCGATAAAATCCCCGGTAAAGGTCATTTCGTAGGCTTTAGACAACCCCACGGCGCGCGGCAAAAACCAGGCCCCGCCGTCACCGGAAAGCAAACCCACACGCAAAAAGCTCTCGCCAAACTTGGCGCTACGTGCGGCGATGCGAATGTCGCACATGGTCGCTAAGTCAAGCCCAGCACCAATCGCCGCACCGTTCACGGCCGCGATTGAGGGGGCTTCAAGGTTGTAGAGCGCCAAAGGAATACGCTGAATGCCTTCGTGGTAATACCGACGGGTTTCGGTGGGTGTCATGGGCCGGTCGACGGTTGCGCGGTCTTTCATCTTTTTCACGTTACCGCCCGACGAAAACCCCTCACCTGCACCTGTCAAAATGACGCAACCAACCGATAGGTCGGCGTTGATTCTGGCAACGTGCGCAACAATGGCGTCAATAATGGCCGGTGATAAGGCATTGCGCGTATCAGGTTCGTTGAGCGTCAGTGTGACAACGCCGCCGTCTTGCTCATAGGTCACTGCATCAGTCATCTTTAGATCCTATTTTGAAAGTACTTCGTTTTTGACGGCTGCTTGCCAGCGCGCTGTTTCGCTAGCGATATGGTTCTTCACATCGTCTGGGCTACCCATCTTGGTTGCTGTCGCAAAACTAGCTAAGCGATCTTGCATCAGCTGCGTCTTTAGCGCCATATTGACGTTTGTATTGAGCTTTGTGACGATATCTGCGGGGATCCCGGCAGGGCCTAATAAAAAGAACGAAATGTCAGGGGTCATGGTCGGAAAGCCGGCTTCGATTGCGGTGGGCACGTCAGGCAATGCACCCAAACGTTTTTCACCTGTCACGGCCAACGCTGTGACTCTACCCCCCTTGACTAGGGGTAAGGCAGAGGCCGAGGTGGTGATCCAAAGCTGAATACGCCCTGCTAATACATCGACTTGGGCATCTGAGGTGGCTTTGTAGGGCACCATCACCATATCAACACCAGCACCAGATTTAAACAGCGAGCCTAAAAAGGCTGACATACTGCCAGCCGGCCCGTTGTAATTCATTTCGCCAGGTTTGGCCTTGGCTAACGCAGCCAACTCTTTAAGTGTTTTGGCTGGCACGCTAGGTGGCACCGCCAGCACGTAAGGCAGGCCTGCCACAAACGCGATCGGTGTGAAGTCTTTAGACATGGTGGTTCTAATCGTGTTCGAGACCTGATAAATAATGCTGCTGGTACTGGTCAAGATCATCGTGTAGCCGTCAGGCTTCGCCTGAGCTGTGTAATCCATCGCAATGTTGCCGGTCGCGCCCGCCTTGTTCTCAACCACAAAGGTCACGCCTAGTTGTTCAGACAAGCGTTGCCCGATTTCACGCGAAATCATATCGTTGCCGCTGCCCGGGCCATAAGGCACGATGATCGTGACTGGTTTGCTTGGATAGTTTTGCGCGGTGACGTTTACGCCGGCTAAGCAACTCGTTAAGAAAACAAACAGTACAAGCCATGCACGCAGAGTCGTTGTCATACAGTCTCCTGATCGTTGTTTTGATAAATTGTGGTTAAAACTTGTGTACGTTAAATCATTCCCTAACTTTTTGACATTAAATCAATACTTATGTTTGCGATGAGGTGCCCCACCCGCTCTTTACTTTGGTTTGAGGCCAGCCTCTTTGGCAATCTTGGCGAAGCGCGCGATTTCTTCGAGTTGATACTGTCTCATTTTGTCAGCCTTTAAAGGCATCAACTCGACCAACACTTGGTCTGCGTATTCTTTTGCTAAGGGTGTGGCTAAGACGGTTTGCAGCGTCTCTTCGAGTTTATTGGTGATCTGATCAGGCGTGTCGCTTCGAACGTAAAACGATGTCCAGGTGTAGTTTGTAAACTCTGGAAACCCACTTTCCGAGATCGTCGGCACCTCTGGAAAATCTGGATGGCGCTGATCTGAGGATAACGCCAGAGCTCTGTACTTCCCTGCCTTCAATAGCGGCGCTGCACCGTTAAAACTAACGATGCCAAAATCTAGCTGATCGCCCTGCAGACTCACCATAATCTCGCCTAGGCCCTTGTACAAAATATTTTCAAATTTCACGCCTGCTACGTTGGCCAACCAGGCAAGCGCCAACTCATACCCTAACGCATACGTACCGCCATTTAGTGGTACAGCTGAGGTCTTGGCCGCGGTAAGAAGTTCGGTGAACGATTTATATTTTGAATCTTTCCCGACCACAATCGCGTTGACGCCACGCGTTAAGCCGCCAATCGGCTTGAAGTCTTTGACGGCATCATACGTGAGCTCTTTGAGCATGATTGGGTTCACTGCCATCAGCGAGTTACTACCCATCAGAATCGTGTACCCATCGGCTGGTGCAGCCTTCACTGTGTTCATCGCCAACATACCCGCAGCGCCAGTTCTGTTTTCAACCAAAAAACTTTGCCCCAGTTGCTTCGCCAACAGATCCCCAAAAAAACGTGAGGCGTGATCGGCACCACTACCGGCCGAAAACGGCACAATCACCTTAACCGAGCGCGTCGGGTAGTCGGTTTTTTGTGCCTGGCTTAAGCTTGGTAATACACACAGAACCAAACAGCTTAGCCACAACGGGTACCAAAAACGTTTCATATGACGCCCTCTTTATACAAAGCCTCAAGCGCAGTAGGTGTGAGCCCCAGCCAGTCTGAATAAATCTCTTTGTTGTGTTGACCAAGATCTGGGCTTGCAATTGTGTTTACACGATCGGCCCCGTGAATGATCAAGGGAGTATGTGGCAACACCACGCGACCCAAATCTTTATCGTCAAACCACTCAAGCATGCCACGCTCGTGCATATGTTTGTCGTTCATCACTTCAAGCAAATCGCGCACGGGTGCGGCCGGAAACCCGTGTTTTTTACTGAGTGCAAAGAGCTCTGCGCGCGGCAGGCTTTCAGTCCAACGGGTGATTTCATCGTCGGTCGCAGAAATGTTTTCAACACGTAATTTGTTGCTCTCAAACCGAGGATCTGTACTGAGATCCTCGCGACCCATTGCAGCCAACAAGTGAAGCCAATGTGGCTCAGTGACGCAAACAATCGCGATGTAGCCATCTTTGGCTGGATAAACGTTGTAAGGGGCTAACGCGAGCCCACCATGGCGGTTACCGACGCGCGGTGGTACTACCCCAACAGATTTATGTGTGATGCCCATATTCGAGGCAAGCGTTGGGTAGGCGGTTTCTTGCATCGACACCTCAACTAAGCGCCCTTGCCCCGTTTGCGAACGTTCGTAAAGGGCCGTCATGATGCCTGCGTAGAGGTGCACTCCGCTTAAGAAATCAACAATCGAGGCGCCGGCACGCAACGGTGGGCCATCGGGCGTACCCGTGACACTCATGATGCCCGAGGCAGCTTGAATCGTGACATCCATTGCCAAGTTGTCGCGATCTGGGCCAGACAAACCATAGCCGGTACCCGAGCCATAAATCAAACGCGGATTGAGTTCGTGCAAGACCGACCAACCCACGCCTAGACGATCCATCACGCCTGGTGCAAAGTTTTCAACCACGATGTCAGCGCGTTTGACCAACTCTTTGAAAAGATCGCGACCCTTGGCTGTTTTTAAATTAAGGGTGATGCCGCGCTTATTGGTATTGAGCATGGCCATTGGTAACGAGGCACCTCCACTTACCTTGGCGCGTATCCGCGAGGGCTCACCGTTGAGCGGTTCGATCTTGATGACATTCGCACCTGCTTTTGCCATCAAAAATGTCGCGTAAGGACCTTGATAGATCTGAGTCAGGTCAATGACCGTGATACCAGCAAGAGGCGTATTGGCGCGAGCGGCTTGAGGCGTTGCGGTGGACATCTTAGCGTGCCTCTTTAATGATTTTTTTGGCAATCGACATACGGTGTACTTCAGAAGGGCCCTCATACACGCGCATCACCCGCACACGCTGAGCCATCAACTGCAACGGCAGCTCTTTGGTGACACCCATTGCTCCCAAAGTTTGCATGGCGTGATCCAACACCTCAGCAGCCATCTCAGTGGCATAGACCTTGATCATCGAGGCCTCAGTGCGCACATCAATGCCTTGATCTTGCTTGCGTGCGGCATCTTGCACCATCAAACGACAGGCGTGCATCTTCATCGCTGCATCGGCAATCCACCATTGAACGGCCTGACGATCAGCTAGAAGTGCACCAAAAGTTGTGCGTTGCTTGGCATGACTCACCATCATGTCTACGGCGCGACGGCACATGCCGATACACCACGTGCCAATCTGTAAACGACGCACCACGAGTCGCAGCTGCATGGGGGCAAAGCCAGCGCCGATTTCGCCTAAAACATTTTCTTCAGGGATACGGCAATCTTCAAACACCAACTCATAGGTACGATGACCACCAAGCATGGGAATTTCGCGCAAAATCTCAAAACCGGGCGTACCTTTTTCAACGATAAAGGCGGTGATGCCTTCGTGGCGTTTACCTGCGCCCACCCGCGCCATGACGATCACAAAATCAGCAGACGGTACCTTACTGACCCAAATTTTGCGACCGTTAATCACCCACTCATTGCCAACTTTTTCAGCGCGCGTGATCATGCCTGACGGATCACCGCCCGCATTGGGCTCAGAAATCGCAATTGCAGATTTTGCGGTGCCCGCGGCATAGGGCTCAAGATATTTCTTTTTTTGCTCGGGTGTACCGACAGCCAGCAACATGTGCATGTTGGGCGAGTCGGGCGGAAACACAAAAGGCGTCACCGTGCGACCTAACTCTTCGTTCAGCGCCATCCAGGTGGTGGCTGATAAGTTGGCACCGCCAAGCTCTTCGGGAGCATCCAAGGCCCACAAGCCTAATTCTTTACATTTTTTTAACAGCGGCGCCTCTTCTTCGGGCAGCAATTTCAACGGCTCAGCCTTGATCTCGCGGGCTAGCACAGCCGCTTCTAAAGGCATCAATTCTTGGTCAACAAACTTTGCCACCAAATCAATGATCATGCGTGCGTCGTCAGCTTGTTCTGTCGTACTTTGTTCTTGGCTCACCCTACTCTCCTTATGCGGTAGCCACTATCTTAGCTGATTGGGCCACCTCAGTTGCTCTTGGTCCTGTGCTGATCTCATGCCGTCGAGCCAGGTGTTGCTACGACGCACGTGCCGGTTGCGCGCTGCCCTGCACTAGCCTATTCTTAGTAGATAAAAAAGGGAGTCTGCAGCGGGTAAAACTCTGCAGCCATGAAGCGAGCCAGACTATATACAAAATACAAGCCTTTGGTCAGCAAAAACTAGACTTTCCAGGCTTTCAAAAATACCGGAGAACAACATGACAACTCAGCCAAACGACGGCTATTACGAAGTTTTATGGCCCCGCAGCCCCATGCAAGTTCAGGGAAAATCCTTAGCGAAACGCCTCGATACCCTCGCTGGTAAAACCATTGTTCAACTTTGGGATTACGTCTTTAAAGGCGACCAAGTGTTTGCCGCGCTCGAGGAAAGCCTGAAAGAAAAATACCCCGGCGTGAATTTCGTGCACTGGAGCGTGCTGGGCAATACGCATGGCCCTGATGAGCGACAGATTTTGGCCGATTTACCTCGGCGCCTACAAGAATTGAAGGCAGATGCCGTCATCTCAGGGATGGGCTGCTGAGGCAGCTGCACGCCCGCCGTGTTGCGGGCCAGTGCAGTATGTGAAGAGGCTGGCGTGCCAAGCTCTTCGTTAGTGAGTCAGGGCTTTTTGAAGCTTGCCGAGGCGTCCTCGATCGGCCTAGGCTTGCCAAGCATGCCCGTTGCCTTGGTGCCCGGGCACCCAGGTGCACAAAGTACGGCAATGTTGCGGCGCAATATTCTTGAGGTCACCGCGGCAGAGGTCATCAAGAATTTGACCGATGCTAGTGGCACGGGCACGCACACCTCTGAGCCACTGGCGCAAGACGTTGTGTTCAAGGGTGGCTTCGATGCTGTGAATCAGTACTTTTTGACAAACGAATGGAGTGACGGGCTGCCGGTAGTGCCCCCAACTAAAGCCAAGATACAAGAATTTTTAAATTACACAGACCATCAACCAAGCGACGTGTTAGGTGTCTTGTTACCTGATAATCGAGCGGCCACTGTGTGGAGCATCGCGGTCAATGGCGTGATGGCCGGTTGCCGCCCCGAATACATGCCAATCTTGGTCGCGCTGGTTCAAGCCATGGCTGATCCGGCCTATGGGGTTGAGCACAGCGGCAATACCCCAGGCGGAGAGACGCTCATTATTTTGAACGGGCCGATTGTTCAGCAACTCGGGTTTAACTACAAAGAAAACGTCTTGCGGGATGGCTTTCAGCCAAACACGTCAGTCGGCCGTTTTTGGCGCTTGTATCTGCGCAATGTCGCAGGCTTTTTATTGCACAAAAACGATAAAGCGACGTTTGGTAACACGTGGCGAGTCGTCGCAGCCGAAAACGAAGAGGTACTCAAAACCATCGGCTGGAGCCCGACCAGTGTAGAGATGGGGTTCAACGCGACGGATAACACCGTCACGATTGCGCGCTATACGGGTGGCAATGTGATTGCCTCGGTGTCCGGCAGTACACCAGAAGAGATCATGCCGATTCTGGCCGATGCCGTGGTACGCCAAACCTCGTGGCAGATTACCTTCACCGTAGGTGGCGCCTATGGCACGCTTCGGCCGTTGGTGTTGCTGAGTCCGATTTTGGCTGAAGCGATTGCTCAGGGCGGCTGGTCTAAGCAAGACGTGAAGCAGTATTTGTTTGAGCACGCGCGTCTACCCGCCTGGAAATTTGAACACATGCTGCGCGTCTGGGCCGACAAACCCATTTGGAATCTGACCGAAGAATATGCGGCCGGTCGGATTCCGAAAGTATTTTGTGAGTCTGACGACCCGAATCGCTTGGTACCCCTGATCACCTGCGCTGACGATTTCATGATCGCGGTCACGGGTGATCCACTCAGAACCAATGCATATGTATTTGCGCACAACGGGCGCCTGGGTTACCCAGTCGGGAAATTGATCGATTTACCGGCAAGTTGGCAATTTTGATATCTGTTCGCTACCAGTTCGAGCAAGTTGATCATTTTGATATCTGTTCGCTACTAGTTCGAGCAAGTTGGTAATTTGGATACCTGATGCTCACCCATTCGTGCAATAGATCGATTTAACGCTCGACGGACTTTTTTTGTTAGGTCTAGAATAGAAAAAAATAGAGACAGGAGCCAATGATGAACGCTGAAAGCAAAATGACGATGGACATGCTGCGCGTGTTGCATCCAGCAGTTGAGTCGCACACACCGGTTAAAAATCCGCATGACCTCATCCCAGAAGGCGGCAAAGCGCAAGGGCTGCGCCACCTCGCCCCTCGCCTAGCAAGCCTAAAGGGCAAACGTCTTGCATTGTTGGATAACAACAAGGTCAACGCCCGCGAACTCTTGACTGCTTTTGGTAAACAATTGCAGCTTCAGCACGGTGTGGGCGAGATCAAAATGTGGCGCAAGCCCACTTCTGCTGCGCCTGCTCCGTTTATCTCTGAGATCACAGCATGGAAACCCGACCTGATGCTCACTGCCTCAGGCGACTGAGGGTCGTGCTCGTCGTGGAGTGTCCACGACTCGCACACGATAGAGTCTCTGGGGATCCCCACAGTGACGTTCGTGACGCAACCTTTTCGGGGGATTGCAGCAACACGTTCAAAATCTTTAGGTCTGCCAAGTTTGCCGATTTTGTTAATCGACCACCCCTTAGCGAACCGTACGCCCGACGAGATCGACGCGATCGCATTGCAGCGTCTAGTCGATGCCGCACAGTTTTTAACGGATGTGCCCGCACGGTAAGCCTTGTGCGATGCGAGTATTTGGTTCGCGCGATGTTAAGTGAAGCCGTGACGCACTGCCAACAAACGCGGGTAGTACCGCGACGAATCGTTCAACCCTTGGAGGGCTTGTCATGAGCACCCACGCCACACTGTTAGAGCTAGCCCTGCCCGACGATTCTTTGCAAGACTATTTCGAACAACAGGGTTGGACAGATGGTCTGCCAATCGTGGCCCCGTCGCCAGAGCGTGTTGCGGCGATGGTTGCTGGCAGCGGTTTAGCTGGCGATAGTGATATCGCTGCGATTGCGCCGGGCTATGCTTTATGCAGTGTTGAAAAGTTGGCAATTAACGCTGTGATGGCAGGTTGTAAGCCAAGTTATATGCCGGTGCTTATCGCTGCGTTAAAGGCGATGGCAGTGCCTCACTTTAATTTGTCTGGCATCCAGTCGACCACACATCCGGTGGCACCGATGTTTGTCGTCAATGGCCCGATTCGTCACGAGATCGGCTTGAACTGTGGTTCAAACGTGTTCGGGCAGGGCTTTCGTGCCAATGCCACGATCGGGCGTGCGTTGCGTCTGGTACTCATGAATATTGGTCAAGGTATTCCCGGAAAGACGGACATGGCGACACATGGTACGCCTTGCAAGTTTAGTTTTTGTGCCGGTGAAAACGAAGAACAAAATCCTTGGGATCCCTTTCATGTTGAACATGGCTTAGCAAAAACGGACAGCAGTGTGTTGGTACACGCGGCAGAATCCCCCCATAACGTGCAAGATCATGCCAGCGCAAATGCTGCAGAACTTTTGTTAATGATCTCTGACGTGATGATGACGATTGGCGGCAACAACATGAGTTCGGGCGGTGAGATGCTACTGGTACTTGGCCCTGAACACGCGGCAATCTTAGCGAAACACGGCATGAGTAAAGATGATGTGCGGCACGACCTACACAAGCGGATGCGTTTGCAGTTAAGCCGTGTCAGTGAAGGCTGTCAAGAGTGGTATCGCACCAAACGAAAAACTTTTAATGTGCCACCCGGCACCACCCATATTCCTTATTTGGATGAGGCTTCACAAATTCAAATTGTGGTGGCCGGTGGGCAAGGCTTGCATTCAATGGTTGTACCCAGCTTTGGGATCTCGCACTTTGTTCTCGAGAAAATCGTCTAGTCCATACACTTCTCTGACCACTAAAACAGTTTAATGATTCATATCGCCTAAGCACTCGAATCATCGCAATGTACACAGAGACCATCCGCTCAAAATGATTGTTGCAACCGCAGGCCACATTGATCACGGCAAGAGCACTTTGGTCAAAGCCTTATCGGGCGTCGACACCGATCGCTTGCCAGAAGAAAAAGCGAGAGGCATCTCGATTGATCTAGGCTTTGCTTACTTGAACCTGCCTGACACCCCGATGATTGGTTTTGTGGATGTGCCGGGTCATGAGCGCTTTGTACGCAATATGCTGGCCGGTGTCTGTGGCATAGACTATGTCATGTTGGTGGTTGCCGCCGATGATGGCGTCATGCCCCAAACCATTGAGCATCTCAGCATTGTGCAGTTGCTCGGCATCCACACGGGCGTTGCCGTCTTGACGAAAACTGATCGTGTATCGGCCGAGCGTGTGAAAGAAGTGCGTCAAGAGGTACAGACGTTATTGCACAGCGCAAGGCTGGCTGGTTTTGAAATTGTCGAATGCTCGGTGTTCTCGCAGCAGGGTGTGAACGAGTTACGCGAGCGGCTCGGTCAAGCCGCGCGTGAGACCAAGCGCTCCGAATTCAAGGGGCGATCTTTTCGCTTTGCGATTGATCGGTCTTTTTCGATTGTTGGCAGCGGTACGGTTGTCACCGGTACTGTCTTTAATCATCAGGTGCAAGTCGGCGAACGCTTAATACTCACGCCAAGCGGTCAAACTGTCCGCGTTCGAGGTATCCATCAAAACAGTGCAGCGGTCACTGAAGCGCACGCAGGCGAACGCTGTGCGCTCAATCTGGTGGGTGTCAGCGCGCAAGACTGCGGTCGTGGTGACTGGGTCGTTGCCTCAGCCTTGCATGCCCCAACCTCACGTATTGACATTAGCCTGACCCTCTTGCATACCGAACCGCAAGCGTTGAGTCATTGGACTGAGGTTCATCTGCATTTAGGCACCACAGAGGTCATCGCTCGCGTCGCCATTGAGCGAGGCGGCTCAATACAGCCGGGTGCGACTGGCCACGCCCGGTTGGTCTTAAACAAACCGATTGCCTGTTTAAATGGCGATCGTTTGATTATTCGCGACCAAGCCGCGCAACGCACGCTCGGCGGTGGAGTGGTACTTGACCCGTTTGCTCCGGCAAGAGTGCGAGACAAAGCACTTCGCCAAACAGAAGTTGCCGCCTTTGCCCAGAAGGATCCTGCGATTGCGTTAAGTGCCCTGCTCGCTTGTCATTCAGAGATGGGCGTCGACTTAGACCACTTTGCGTGCAGCTTCAATTTGACTGACAGTGCCGTGGTAGATATGCTATCTAGCTTGGACGCAGTCATGATTGCTAAGGCGCCTAACTTCGCTTTACTTAAGGTCTCGGTTGAAAAGCTTGGCGCTCGCGTGGTCACAACGTTGAAACAGCACCACCAGGCTCAGCCACAAGCGGCTGGGCTGAGCCTGAAAGACCTACGCAAACAGTCTGCTCCAAATATGAAGGCAGGCGTTTTTGTTGCCCTCATGCGCGCTATCGCCGCAGCGCAAAAAATCATACTGACTGGGACGGTTGTTGCGCTAGCTGTGCATCGGTCAAGCGCCAACGCAGCGGATCAATTGCTGTGGCAAAAAATTCAACCCACCCTTGCCGCGATGGGACCAAAAGGTCTAACGGCTGCAGAGCTTGCACAAGCTGCAGGTTTGAAAACCTTGGTCGTCAATGACATGTTGTATCGAAAGGTGAAACAAGGAGAGCTCTATCGGGTTAGCTCTGAACGTTTCTATTTACGTGCCAACTTTATCCATTTCGCAACGCTGGCTCGCCATTTGGCGTCAACGAGCCCCACGCAAACCTTCATTGCGGCCCAGTTTCGTGACCAAGCTGGTGTGAACCGTACGTTGGCGATTGAAATCTTAGAGGTGCTTGACCGGCTTGGTGTGACGCAGCGGGTGGGCGATACCCGCAAATTACTCAAGCCACTTGAGACCGTGTTTGACCTTGCGTCTAAAACCATTGACGCAACAACACCTGGTTCACCTTAATTTTTACTGTCGCTAAATGTGACCGGTCGTGAGCCCTGAGACCGGCGAGAGTTGTTTCGCTATTGGTTGACGATTTTTGCGTCTTTGATAACCTTGCCCCATTTCAGCGTCTCGGCTTCAATAAAAGCCTTGAACGCCTCGGGCGTACTGCCGACAGCATCGGCCCCACGAGCTGCAAGCTCAGCACCTATGTTGCCGCTCGCCCCAGGTTTATTCTCAACCACAACGGTCTGGTCTAGCACCTCAGCTAACTTTTGCCCCACGATGCGGGCCGGCACATCTGTTGACCCCCCCGGCGGATAACCCACGATAATCTTGAGTGATTTATTTGGGTAAGCCTGCGCCCGGGCTGAAAATGAAGGGATGGCGAGAGAGATACCAAAGGCCAAGAGAAAGAACAAAGAGGCGATTCGTATTTTCATCGTTTTACCGTTTAATCTGGTTAAGTGTCGCGAGGAGGCGCTTAGAAAAATTTAGCATGACCTCGCATTCGTCTAAAAAGGACTTGGCAATCAAGCCTATTGTCGTTGTCTAATTGGCTTACTTTAAATCTTTGTTGAAGATAGCATCAGTTAGCCTTTGTTTGCGCTTAGAAGTAACACGCTCACACGGGCATTGATCTAAAATCTAGGTTAGGTAGGCTGTGTCAAAGCTTAGTTAACAACCCTTGGCAAGTAACAGCCAGAGCTCTTGGCTAAGTATTCATTCGCAACAACTTTTTTAGAGAACGCCCACTATGAACCGCTTTGACGATGCTGGCAAACTGCTCTTGCGACTCACAATCGGCATTCTGCTGTTGATGCACGGCTTATTCAAACTGGCTAACGGTATCGAATCAATTACCGCGTTAGTTCTTGCACAAGGCTGGCCTGCGTGGATTGCCTTTGGTGTTTTTATCGGCGAAATTATCGCTCCATCGCTCTTGATTATTGGCGTACTCACACGCGCTGGCGCGTTGGTGATCGTGTTCAATATGGGGCTGGCAATTTATTTGGCGCACGCGTCACAGATCTTGAGCCTCACCAAAACGGGTGGCTGGGCGCTTGAGCTTCAAGGTCTGTTTTTGATCGGTGCCTTAGTGGTTGCGCTGTTGGGTGCCGGTCGATTTAGCTTGGGTGGCGCCAATGGCCGCCTGAACTAATTCAGGTCTGGCCTTGAAAAGAAGTGCTGCACAAGGCAGTTAATTCGGCTCCATTCCAAATCGTTGCTTAGCCTTGAGCTGGGCCAGTTCGAGTGTGAGCTGAGCTTTGGCTTGGCTGAGGCAGTCGGCGCGCTGAGCGGTGGGCAAGTCTTTACAGGCATTGACCTCTTCTTGATGCGCCGCGAGCGTTTCTTTTCTTGCCGTTTCGAACCGTTGCTCGAGTGTGACGTCCTCTTGGGTCCAGCGTTCAGGCTCGGGTTCAGGCCAATGAATCGCAGGTGGAGGTGGCAAGGGTAAAGTCGACTGAGCCTGCGCGCCAGCCATGCTGAGCAAGGCCAGACCCAGACACAACCCCTGGTTCGTTATTGTGTTTCGTCCATGTAAAAAAAATGTTTTCATCGCTTGTTCCCCAGATAACTTGGTACTCTTACTAATGTACGCTTTTTTTTTACCCGGTTTTTCAAGGATCTTCAATGATGCTCAGAAAAAGAATTCACCTAGTTGGCCTTAGCCTGTTTCTTAGCCTATTTCAGTGCACAGCGGCCTGGGCTGAACTCAAAGTGGGTGTCGCCGCCCCGAGCTTTACCGCGCCGGCTGCACTGGCGGGGCAAACCTACAGCTTTGTACTTGCCGAAGCACTTAAAAAAGGGCCGGTAGTTGTGTATTTTTACCCAAAGGCTTTTACCACTGGCTGCACGATTGAAGCACAGCTGTTTGCGCAAGCAATAGACAAGTTTGCAGAGCTCAAAGCCACGGTCATTGGGGTGTCGGGTGATGATATTGAAACCTTGAAAAAATTCTCGCAAGGCCCCTGCGGCGGAAAATTTGCTGTCGCGGCAGACCTTGATCGCAGCATTATCAAAGCGTACGATGCCGGCATGATGCTTGTACCGAACATGGCAAGCCGAATCTCTTACGTGGTAACGCCAGACTCGAAAATATTATTTGTTCACAGCGGAATGAGCCCTGACCAACACGTCAGCAGCACGCTTGCGGCGCTGCAAGCGTGGCAAGCTAAAAGGTAAGCTCTGATGACAGTTGTTTGTTGGTTTCGTACAGACTTGCGTGTGGCTGATCAACCTGCGTTGGCCGCCGCCTCGGCGCTCGGCCCAACAATCGGCTTGTTCATTGCCTCTCCCGAACAGTGGCGCTTACATCACGACTCTGCAATCAAGATTGATTTCTGGTTGCGCGCTGTTCAGCATCTGCGCACCGAACTTGAGGCGTTGAATATTCCGCTCAAGATATTGATTGTCGAGCGCTGGAAAGATGTTCCGGCTGCCTTACTCAGCTTTTGCCAACGTCATCGCGTCGAGCAGGTGCATTGCAATCGCGAACACGGAGTCAATGAGCGGTCTCGTGATCGTGCGTCTTACAGTTTATTAGCGCAACACAACATTGCTTTGCAAGGACATCACGGCGGCACGCTGTTGATACCTGGCACTATTAAAACCGGTGCCGACGCTTACTACCGGGTCTTCACACCATTTGCGAAAGCGTGTCGAGAAAAACTGCGCACGGCGCCTTATCGCCTTGCACCAAAGATTAAAAAACAATCTGACGCGGGATTACCAGCGTCCGACGATTTGCCAAAGATGCTGGCTGCCCTGTTACGTGTGATCCCAGAAGACTTGCAAAATGCGTGGCCTGCCACGACTAGGGCAGCGCTCGAGCGGCTTGATCAGTTTGCCCACACACGCATGGTTCAATACCAGCCCGACCGCGATTTTCCGGCGATTCCTGGCACCAGCGTCTTGTCGCCTTACCTTGCTGCGGGCCTCGTTTCGGCGGGCCAGTGTTTGCATGCCGCCCTGATGCAAAATCAAGGCGAGTTTGATACGGGCCAACGAGGTATCGTTGTCTGGATCACTGAGTTGCTTTGGCGTGAGTTTTATCAGCACCTGCTGTTTGGATATCCGGCACTTTCGAAGCATCAACCCATGCGACCTGAAACCAACGCGGTGGTGTGGCGCGACGCGCCCGACGATTTCGCCGCCTGGGCGCAAGCCCGCACTGGGGTGCCAATTGTTGATGCCGCCATGCGACAGCTGTTAGCCACGGGCTGGATGCACAATCGCTTGCGTATGGTGGTCGCGATGTTTTTGACAAAAAATCTATTGATCGATTGGCGCTTGGGCGAAGCGTTTTTTATGAAACACCTAATCGATGGTGAGTTAGCTGCGAATAACGGTGGCTGGCAATGGAGCGCCTCAACAGGGGCAGACTCAGCACCCTATTTTCGAGTGTTTAATCCGATTAGCCAGTCTGAAAAATTTGACCCTCAAGGCGCCTTTATCAAGCATTGGGTGCCCGAGCTGTCTACCCTTGGGGGCAAAGAGATCCACAACCCAAGTCCAATTGCGCGCAAGGCGTTGAATTACCCTGAACAAATCGTTAACCTTCAAAGTAGCCGAGTTCGTGCGATTGAGGCGTTCAAAAGTCTGCGATAGCAGCGCAAACCCACGTAATCACATTACCCCAGCTAGTCTTGGCCTTGCGCCTGATAAGGGTGCAAACAGTTATCCTATGTCCTGTTCACTTGATACTTTTTTATAGCCAGAATATGAGTCTTACATCTTTCAGCGTTAAAACAATTCAGGGCGAATCTCAACCCTTAAGCCACTACGAGGGCAAAGTCTTGCTCGTCGTGAATGTCGCCTCTAAGTGTGGCTTCACGGGTCAGTACGCAGGCTTACAAAACTTGCACCAAGACTACGCGAGTCGCGGCCTGGTGGTGATGGGTTTTCCGTGCGATCAGTTTGGCCACCAAGAGCCGGGCAACGAGAGCAGTATTCTGACGTTTTGCGAAACGCAGTACAAAGTCACATTTCCAATGTTCGCCAAGATCGAGGTCAATGGCGGCAATGCGGTGCCGTTTTATCAGTGGCTGAAAGCGAGTAAGCCCGGCTTGCTTGGCACAGAAGCGATTAAATGGAACTTCACCAAGTTTTTAGTCGGGCGCAAGGGGCAGGTACTCAAGCGTTACGCCCCGACCGACACACCTGAATCCCTTCGTGCAGATATCGAAGACGCCTTGGCACTATAGGCGCCATCGGCTGCGCTCACGAGGCGATACACTGACGGTCATCACGTAAAAAGGGTCTTCTCATGGCGTATCGCCCTGCTTATCTCTACCTGTTTGGCCTTTTATTGCTTGCGGGCTGCGCTGGCAAACCCGCTGTGCAGCAAGACATTACGTTGGCAAATACCGGCGCACAAAGTCCTGTGCAAACGACGTCTACTCGAAACGCGGTTCGTCTGTCGCAGGCCGAGGCTGAACCGGCTACGAGCGCTGTGGTCGTGAGCGGCTCTGGAGCCACGACAAATATTGTGTCTGATCCTTCATTTGAGGCGAGTCGTACCGCACGCCGAGTTAACCCAGGCGATCAAACGAGCCCGATCGCGATCCCAAGCCCAGTGCTACCGCCTACCCGACTCGCAACTGCGGTGATGATTGACCCCGCGTCGCCCACCACGCCAGCCAGTGAAAGTACGACGGTCTCTGCCGCAAATGCCGGTGAGCCCTCAAGTCCCGCTGGCGCAGTCAGCTCGGCCGATGCTGCGAAAGTTGCCTCGAAAGTCGTGACCTTCAAGCGAATCAAGCCTGGATGTAAAGGCGCTGACTGCCCCGTGCTGAACTTTAAACGTCTATCCTTTACTGGTTATGAGCGATTCAATGCCTTTCTAGAGCAGACCCTCTTGTCGCTTGCGCTGGTTGAGACCAACCGCGACAAGGCCTTTCGAGACCTGCCCGAGCTCGAACTCTATTTCTTCAAAACAGCTAAGCCGCGGGATGAGCTAACGCTCGCCTCAAGCGTGAAATACATTTCTGCTGAGGTTGTGGTCGTGCAGCTGGACAGCTATATTTTTACCGGCGGCGCGCAGCGTATCTCAACGACACAGTACCTGAACTGGTTGCCTAAGTCCGATAGACTTTTGACGCTTGAGGCCATGTTGCTACCCGGCAAAGTACCTGCGTTTGAAGAGGCACTTAAAAAGCAGCATGCGCTATGGTTAAGAAAGAACCCACTCGCAAAAGACGACTTAGCCGCCTACACCAAGCTCTGGCCGTTTGAGCCCAGTGACAATGTTGCACTGCTTGAAAATGGCGCGGCGGTCACCTATGACCCTTACCGCTTGGCACCCTACTCTTTTGGCAAACCCACGATCTACATTCCCTATCGAGATCTCAAAGGCATCTTACGACCTGAACTGCTACCGAAAAGTTAGTGGTTGACTGCCAGCTTTAGATAACTTTCGCTTGAGTTAGCGCATAACAGGGATCATTGCGGCTTCAGCTTTCGATTGGCAACGATTTTTTCAAGTGCTTTAGCCAAGTCTTCTTTACCACGCGAACGTGCAACATCAATCGCGTCTTGTGCCTTGAGGTTTGAAAAGCTAGGGTCGGCGCCACCATTAATCAAGACCTGTACGGTCTCGACGCTATCGGCCCTGACTGCTAGGATCAGAGCGGTGTCGCCCTCAGGGGTGAGTTCGTTCGGTAAGGCACCGCTTTCGAGTAAAAACTTGGCCACCGTAGCGTTGGCTTTGACAGCGGCGTAGTGCAGCGGGGTCCAGCCTTCTTTGTTTACCTTTGCGCCCTTCGCGACTAACGCCTTTACACGGGGTAAATCACCAATTAATGCGACGTACATCAATGGGGTTTCGTTGTACTGATTAGCCGCATTGACGTTGACTTTGGGCGAAGCCAGTAACGTATCGAATACCTGCCAGGCCCCATCTCGCGTTGCCTGTATGAGCCCGGTTTGCTGGTTGGGGCTGCGAGTGTTTGGATCAAAGCCAGAGGCAAGCAACGCTTTGACTGAGGCGACGTTATCGTTTGTCACGTACACCCAGTAATCCTTGGCATTGGCAGCATTTGCAGCCGAGGTTAGAGCAAACGTGGCGCACAACGTAAGCACAAACAGGCTAACGAATTGGTAACGAATGGTAGCGATGAGAGTTTGCATAGAGTTGACGATAGGAGCCTATTTAAAAAATCGGATATGTTTAAATAAATTACCAATTAAAAACATTTGTAATAATTAACATTAACTAATTTACTTTAGATAAATTACTTTAAATTAAATTTATCAGAATAATGTTGTAATTCTTTGTTATATATTGACTAAATTTTAAAAGTATTAAAAATGGGTAGGATTGGTCTATACCTATTTCTAAATATTAGAATGATCTTTTATCTTATTGAATAAATTGAAAAAATTATCATAAGATGCTAATTCTATTTCTTTCAGAGAGCAATTTCTCAGTTCGGCTATTTTTTCAGCGACATGTATAACTTTAGACGGATCGTTTAATTTTCCACGAAATGGAACGGGGGCTAGGTAAGGTGAGTCTGTCTCAATCAATATTCTGTCTAAAGGCATTTTTTTGGCAACATCCTGCAGGCTCAGAGCGGTCTTGAACGTCACAATCCCAGAAAACGAGATGTAAAAGTTCAGCTCCATCGCGGCCTGAGCCACCTCCCAAGACTCAGTAAAGCAGTGCATCACACCGCCAACCTCGCCTGCGCCTTCTTCGCGCATCAGGCGCAGCGTATCTTCAGCCGCTGAGCGCGTGTGAATAATCAGGGGCAAGCCACATTCACGAGCCGCTCGAATGTGGCATCTGAAGCGTTCTCGTTGCCACTCAAGATCACCAGATAACCGAAAATAATCGAGCCCAGTTTCACCAATCGCCACCACCCGCGGGTGAGCACTGCGTGCCACTAAATCGCTTACGGTCGGCTCAACGGTATTTTCGTAATCAGGATGCACACCCACCGAGGCCCATAGCGGTTCGTGGCGCTCAACCAATCCAATCAATGCTGGCCAGTCGGGCAGGTTCACGCTCACGCACAGGGCGTGTGACACCTGATTGGTTTGCATACGCTGCAAGATATCAGGCATTTGTTCAACAAGCTTTGGAAAATCAACGTGGCAATGTGAGTCGACAAACATACAAAAACGCCTAGATTAACGCCCAGAGGCACCAGAAAGTTGGCAGACTGCAGCAATGCGCTGCAGCACCGCGTGGGCAAACAATTTGCCGTTTAACGTATGGCCAGCGACGCGCCGTTGTTGATTCAGCCAATCCGCCAACTCGCTAAGCTGCGCCACCGCGAGACGCGCGCACAGCACAGTCAGTGATTTCTGCAACATCGGAAAATACCGAACCTCTAGGCCATGAGCTTTTAGGTTCATATCAATGACAAGACGTTGTAGCAGCTCAATCCACACGCTTGCCGGCTCTTTTGAAATCGTATCAGCAAGCTGCCCGACGTTGATCCCAGAACCCTTTTCAAGGCTCGTGGCAAACGCCGATAGCCATTCGGGGCACGGCTGTGGCTGAGTTTCAGCCATTTTTTTTGCCAAAACAGGTGCACCACCAGAGGCCGCCAACCAGGCAGCGGCATTGTTGATGTTCTGCTTAGCGAGCCAAGCTTGCGCAATGGCAGCGGATGGAGTGGCCAAAGGCAGGCGCCTGCAGCGAGACAAAAGTGTTGGCAGTAAGCGATCGGGTGCATCAGCGACCAACAGAAAAATCGTTGCTGGAGGCGGTTCTTCGAGCACCTTTAACAGCGAATTTCCCGAGATGTGTGTCAGCGCTTCAGCGGGATAGATCAGCGCCACCCTAAAACCTGAGCGATGTGTGGCGTTGTTGAACCAAGGCGCAAGGCTTCGGATCTGCTCAACACGGATATCTTTAGAGGGGGCGCGCTTAGAAGAGCCTGTCACCTCTGCGACGGGGGCACTTTCGCTGCCCTCGTCCTCGTCTTGCTCGGCCCCCTCTTCGAGTGCCAGCGTTTCGGGCCGAATGCGTTTAAGGTCAGGGTGATTACCCTTAGCCACCCAACCGCAGGCCAAACATTGGCCGCAGGCGAGTCCGTTGACTGGCGACTCGCACATAAGTGCCGCAGCGGCCGCAAAGACAAATTCGCGCTTACCGATGCCCGCCAACCCGTGCACCAACCAAGCGTGAGCAAACCGTTCGCGCTGCGCAAGCCACTGTTGCGCCACTTCAACCTGCCACGGAAAGAACTGCGCCACGTTCATGTGAGGCGCCGCACGGTGACAAGCTGATCAAGCTGCAGCGCTATCTGCTTGCGAATGTGCTCAATAGATTGCGTGGCATCAACCCGCTGGATACGCAAGGGCTCTTGTTGGGCACGTGCAAGATAGACCGCGCGGGTGCGTTCGAAGAATGCAGCAGCCTCTTGTTCAAACCGATCTTGCTCGCGCGTACGGTCAAGTCGTTCGCGAGCGACAGCCAAAGGGACATCAAACAGCCAGGTGCAATCGGGTTGCAGCGCAGGATGCACCCAGCGCTCAAGGACAGCAATGCGCTCTACGCCAAGTTCGCGCCCCCCACCTTGATAGGCAAAGGTTGCGTCGGTAAAACGATCACACACCACCCACTGTCCGGCTCGAAGTGCCGGCTCAATGACTGCTTGAAGGTGTTCGGCCCTGGCAGCGAACATGAGTAAGGTTTCGCACTCAAGGCTCATGGGTTCGTGCAGTAACAGTGCACGAAGCTTCTCGCCAAGCTCTGTGCCCCCTGGCTCGCGGGTACACACAACTTTCACACCTCGTTCAGTGAGTTGCTCTACCAGCCATTGCACATGGGTGCTTTTGCCAGCGCCGTCGACACCCTCTAGGGTTAAAAACAGCCCGCGCTGCTGAGTGTTCAAGGCTTTCGACCCAAAATGTAGGTTGCCACATTTTTGTTGTGTTCTGGTAGTGTCACCGCAAAGGCGCTGCTACCGTCCCCTTTTGAAACAAAGTACAAATAATTGTGTTTCTCGGGGTTAAGAGCGGCAGCCAAAGCGGCCCGGCCACTGCTTGCGATGGGGCTAGGGGGCAATCCAAGGCGGGTGTAGGTGTTGTAAGGCGTGTCGCTCACGAGGTCTTGTTTACGTAGTTTGCCTGTGTAGCCTTCGCCCAGGCCGTAAATCACTGTCGGATCTGTTTGCAACAGCATGTTGATACGTAGGCGATTACTAAACACACCGGCAATTCGGGCACGATCGGCGGCTTGGCCAGTCTCTTTCTCAATAATCGAAGCCAAAATCAGCGCTTCGTAAGGGTTCTTTAAGACACTATTGGGTGCCCGAGCTGCCCAAGCGCGGTCTAAGATCTTTTGCTGGGTACGAGCGGCGCGCTCAAGCAATTCGACATCGGTTGTGCCAATCGGAAAAATATATGTATCCGGAAAAAATAAACCTTCTAATGAGACAGCTTGGCCAAGCGTATTCAAACGCTTCAGCAAATCAGCATCGCTTACCTGCGCTAACGTTTGTTTGATGTCTGGATGCCCAGCAAGAGCGGCTCGAATTTGGCGCAGGTTCCACCCTTCGACAATGGTAATTTGCCGGGCTGTGACATCACCCAGCGCCATGCGACGCAACACCGTCAAGGGACTGTCGCCTCGAACAATCTGATAGCCTCCGGCTTTGATTTTGGTATCGAGTTCACCTAAGCGAGCAAGCGCAACAAAGCCCTGAACGTTTAACGGCACACCCGCTTGATTGACTAACTGCGCGATGCTTGAAGGCGTTGAGCCTGGTGGTACCAAGATATCGACCCGCTCGGTCGGTAGCGCGAGCGGTCCATTCACCCAAAGATATACGGTTGCTGCTGCACCCCCAACGAGTAGGATCACAGGCAAAACCAGATAAAGCAGAAGTTTATTCAAGGCACTCATAGGTTTGACAGTTTAATATGTATCTCGGCGATTCAGAAACCAATGATTGAGACTTATGCACCCGATATTGACCCAACCGCTTTTACCTAAGGCCCCGAATCGGCTAGAGAGTTTGGTGATTTACCCTTTAGATGACCTGGCCGTGTTTGAAGTCACTGGCGCGGACGCCTTGTCGTTTGTGCAAGGTCAAATTACCAACGACATCTTAAATTTGGGAGCTGAGCACGCCAAACTCGCGGGCTACTGCACGGCCCAAGGGCGACTTCTCGCAACCATGGTTTTTGCCGCACTGCCTGAGGCACCTGATGCCGGCCTCATTGGCTTGATGCGTCAAGATATTTTAGCGCCGGTGCTCAAACGTCTGAGTATGTTTGTGCTTCGCGCCAAGGTAAAGCTCACCCCTAGCACTTACAACGTTGTCGGTGTCTCGATTACGGCGACTGAAGTGGTCAGCTTGACTGAGGCGCTAGGGCATACCCTGCCACAAGCCCCCTGGCAAGTCGCTGCGACCCCCACAGGGCTCTGGATCTGTGCCCCTTCCGCCCAGCAGTCGTCGGGTGAGGAAAGCCTACGTTGGTGGTGGCTTGCGAGCGACTCTCATGCAGCCGCGTGCCAACACTTAAACTTGCCACACGCACTGAGCACTACAGCGCAATGGCATGGTCAGGATATTTCAGCCGGCCTGCCCTGGATCGAAGCCGCGACCCAAGATCTTCTGATCCCGCAGACACTGAACCTTGATTTGATCGAGGGTGTGAGTTTCACCAAGGGTTGCTACCCTGGCCAAGAAATTGTTGCTCGTAGCCACTATCGTGGCACGGTCAAGCGCCGCATGCATCTTGGTACGATTGAACAGAGCGCTGGGCTCACCCTAAAAGCGGGTGCTGATATTTTTGATGCACAAGGATCAGAACAAGCCTGCGGCCGTGTCATCAATATTGCCGAGTCCACAAGCCAAGCTTCCGACGATGCCAATGAGACAGGCAGGTCTGGCGCTGCTTACGTGCTATTTGAAACCACCTTCGAAGCGCTCGAGCATAACGCCCTGCACCTCGGCGCACCCCATGGCGCCCCGATTACAGTGCTTAGCCTACCCTACGTAAATAAGTCGGCTTAAGCGCTTTGCTCGAGGCAAACCATCCCGCTTGAGCGCTCTGCCCTCGGCCGCTTAGGCACTCGCCCTAGGCTGCTTAGGCATTCTTCCCCAGGCCATACAAAGGGTGCTGCTCGGCGGCAACAGGTAGCGTAAAGAACTTTTCAACCCAAGCCTCGGTCGCCTCGGGAAGCGTCGCGGGGTTCCATTTGGGTTGTTTGTCTTTATCAATTAATAGTGCCCGAATGCCTTCTGCAAAGTCGCCATGTGACGCACACATGAGACCAGCCACCCACTCAAATCGGTACGCGTCTGCCAACGACAGGTGCTTGACATGCTTGAGCAAGGTATACGTGAGACGCGCGGATCCAGGCGACCCCGCCGCAAGCGTTTTGGCGGCGCGCTGCAACCACGGGTCAGTATGGTCTGCGAGCGCCACCAACGACGCAACAATTTTATTGAGGTCAGAGCCCGCGCAACACGCGTGAATCAACGACAAGTGCTGTTGCAAAGGCCCAATGGCAATGGCTGGTGCGCTAGCTAGCCCAGCCAGCACCTGATCTAACAACATCTCGTTGCTAGGGCTAAGCTGTGATTTGCTCTGTGACCAGGGTTGATTGGTCATTTGCTCAAGCAAGGTAGGCCAGGTCTCGCGTGCTAAGTGATAGTCGGCCATGCCGGCAAATAAAGCGTCGGCTGCACCAATTTGTGCTCCGGTTAAACCCATAAACAAACCCGTTTTACCAGGCAAACGATTGAGCATCCAAGTGCCGCCAACGTCTGGAAACAAGCCAATCGAGATCTCTGGCATTGCCAGTCGAGAGGTCTCTGTGACGACGCGATGACTGGCACCCATCATCAACCCCATCCCGCCGCCCATCACGATGCCATCACCCCAAACGACGATGGGTTTAGGAAAGGTATGCAAGCGGTAATCTAGCGCGTACTCTTCAGCAAAAAAAGTACCAGCATGGACATTGTCGATGGCAGGTTTGCCAATATTGTTCATCATGCTGTGGTGCAACACATGCAGATCACCACCGGCGCAAAATGCTTTATCGCCAGCACCTTTCAGGATCAGACACGCAATGGCTGGATCTTTGGCCCACAGCTCAATCTGGTTCGCGAGCAAGCGGGTCATTTCAAGCGACAAGCCGTTCAAGGTCTTTGGTGCGTTCAGTGTTGCCACACCGATGCGCGTACCATTCGTACAGTTCAATTCATTGAACAAGACGACTTCATTGTTGTTCTCAACAGTACTCATCTGACGTCAGCACCTTTCTCAAGCAGTTGGCGAGCAATAATGACCCGCATAATTTCATTGGTCCCTTCGAGGATTTGATGTACACGGGTGTCGCGCACCAAACGCTCAAGTGGATAATCTTTTAGATAACCATAGCCACCATGCAACTGTTGTGCTTCGAGGCAGACTTGAAAACCTAGATCAGTCGCAAAGCGTTTAGCCATCGCACAATACGTTGAAGCATCAGGCGAACTGGCATCAAGCTTGCAGGCAGCCAGACGTACCATTTGC
Organism: Bordetella parapertussis; assembly: GCA_945895265.1. Taxonomy (GTDB): domain Bacteria; phylum Pseudomonadota; class Gammaproteobacteria; order Burkholderiales; family Burkholderiaceae_B; genus Zwartia; species Zwartia parapertussis_I. The sequence goes on from CAMDEF010000009.1 coordinate 23,836, forward strand.
CGGGCCGCCACGGTGTGCGTGGCCATGTCTGCGTATTTAAACTGTAAGGCCTGAAAGCTTGCAAGTGGCTGCTTAAATTGCTTGCGTTCGAGCATGTAGGTGTAAGAGGCCTCAAGTGCCCCTTGAGCGGCACCGACTGAACAGGTCGCAATATTGATTCGGCCGCCATCCAAGCCACGCATCGCAATCTTAAACCCCTCGCCTTCTTTTCCTAAAATATTTTCTGCGGGTACGCGTACATTGTCGAACTTGATCGCCCGCGTGCTTTGGCTGTTCCAGCCCATCTTATTTTCTTTACGACCAAAGCTAATGCCCTCGAGCGTAGACGGCACCACAAACGCCGACACACCAGAGGGGCCGCTACCCCCCGTGCGCGCCATCACAATCAGTACGTCGGTATCGCCGCCGCCAGAAATAAAGGCCTTGGCACCATTCAGAATAAAGTGCTTGCCTTCGAGCACTGCCTGACTCACTAGCGATGCGGCATCTGACCCCGAACCAGGCTCGGTCAGGCAATACGAGGCAAGCTTTTCGCCCGCGGCTAAAGGCTTGCCCCATTGCTCACATACAGCAGGGCTCGCCCACTCGCCAACCATCCAGGTCGCCATATTGTGGATGGTTAAAAAAGCAGTCGTTGACGGATCAATTGCGGCCATCTCTTCAAACACCAAGGTCGCGTCCAGTCGGGGCAAACCCAAGCCGCCAATCTCTGGCGAGGCATACATGGCACCGAACCCCATTCGACCCGCGAGTTTGATCGTCTCGATTGGGAAAATCGCCTCTTGATCCCAACGCGCGGCGTGCGGTGCAAGCTCGCCCAGCGCAAACTCCTTTGCGGCCTGCGCAAAGGCGACTTGATCTTCACTAAGTTCCATATCCATCGCGGTCTCCTGAGGCCTTACCTGCAAACGAAGCTAGGCCGATTGTTCTGTCGAGGTTATCGTCTCATCGTCATGACAAGAGAATACTAAATTTAAATGACTCGGCATATTGTCTTGCCGCTGACAATTGCACACAGCCAAATCCTTGAACATTCACTATATAAATTGGGGCCTTCTTCAACGAGCAATCGGTCATCTAGACGGTCAAATCATCAATCGGCATTTTCTTTTTGATATTACGTACTTTTTCTCGATGCAACGCGCGTCGACGACGCGCTGCCTTGGGCTCAACAACGAGCGGTCGGCAAAGCTCAATTCGGTCACCGTCGCTTAAGAGTCGGGTCGGGTCGCAGCGTTGCCCAAAAATAGCAAGGCCAGAAGGTTGATACTTTTGTAACAAACCGCTTAGATCAAGGGCTTGTTGAACTTGTGTACCAACGGGCAGCACCAGTGATACTGACTCGGTCTTGGCTGGGCTTGCCCACACCACAGAGATTGAAACGAGCGCAGCCCCGCCCACCTCAATTTGGGCCGGCTGCAAATGATCAGCAGATTCTGAATGCTTGGGCTGATCAAAGAGCTCTGCGTGGCGAGGCTCAACACTCACGACGAGGTTCCTTCTTAGTCATGGCCATATACAGCTTGGGCACGTTGTGTGAACGAGTCGATAAAGCTTGAGGCAATTCGGTTAAAGATTGGGCCCACCAAAGCCTCGAGCGTACGGCTTGAAAAGGCGTACTTTAACGTGAACAGGACTTTGCAGGCATCTTGAGCCAGTGGCAAAAAGATCCACTCACCAGAGAGTTCAGAAAAAGGCCCATCGACTAATTCAAGGTCAATCTTATTAGGATAATCGTGCCGATTGCGAGTGGTAAAGGTTTGTCGAAGGCCTGCTAGGGCAATCGTGATCGATGCCTGCATACCTTGCTCGTCGCGCTGACTAACCGTCGCACCACCGCACCAAGGCATAAATTCAGGATATTTTTCAACCTGAGCGACCAACTCAAACATTTGGCTCGCACTAAAAGGGACTAGGACAGAACGCTCGACGCAATGCATTGTGAATCGTGAATGGTTGCTAGAATAGAGGCATTTTACCGGTATCACACCAGAAGTCTTAGGCCCAATGAGTATTATCGAAAACCGCAAAGCTTTTCACGACTACCTAATTGAAGAACGCTTCGAGGCTGGCCTCGTGCTGCAAGGCTGGGAAGTCAAAGCAATTCGCGAGGGTCGGGCACAACTGAAAGAAAGCTATGTGGTCGTGCTTGAGGCCGAAATATGGCTAATTGGCATGCATATTAGCCCTTTATTGTCGGCTTCAACCCATATTTTGCCTGACGCCACCCGCACCCGTAAGCTGCTGCTCAAGGCCGAAGAAATTAGCAAACTCATCGGCAAGGTCGAGCAACGCGGCTTTGCCTTGGTGCCGATCAATTTGCACTACAAAAATGGTCGCATCAAGCTAGATTTTGGCCTTGGTAAAGGTAAAAAGCTGCACGACAAACGAGATGCCTCACAAGAAAAAGACTGGGCACGCGAAAAAGAACGTCTAATGAAGCACGACACCCGCAACCGTGATTAAGCAGCCTGCGCCATAAAACCTCGACGCTTAGCACCCAAGCACCTCCTCGTATCTCAGGCCTCTCTCTTTCTTGACAGAGATGCTTCTCGTTATAACCGAAAAAGTCAACGTTCTTGGCTGCGACACTTCTCATTGGAACCTAGAAAGAAAAAAGCGAAGACATTTTTGAAATGCTTCGCTTTTTGCTAAACGTCAATCTCAGTACCGCAACCCCAAACCGTTAGGGTCAAAGCAGCAAAATACAAAACTATTTTGCGGCCAAACGCTGCCAGGTATCCACCACCGTGTCAGGGTTCAACGACATTGACAAAATGCCTTCATCCTTAAGCCACTGTGCAAGATCAGGATGATCGCTCGGGCCCTGTCCGCAAATGCCGACATACTTACCAGCTTTGAGGCAGGCACCAATCGCACGTTGCAGCATGAACTTGACGGCATCATCACGCTCATCAAAGTCAGCGGCTAATAGCTCCATCCCCGAATCGCGATCTAAGCCAAGCGTCAGCTGAGTCATATCATTTGAGCCAATTGAGAACCCATCAAAGTGTTCAAGAAACTGTTCAGCCAAAATTGCATTCGACGGAACCTCGCACATCATAATGACGCGTAGGCCATTTTCGCCACGCGCCAAGCCATGATCCGCCAACAACTTCACAACCCGTTCGGCTTGTTTCACCGTGCGCACAAAAGGCACCATGATCTCGACGTTGGTCAGGCCCATTTGTTCACGTACGCGCTTGAGCGCTTCGCATTCCATTTTGAAACACTCGGCAAAATCTTCAGACACATAACGTGAAGCCCCGCGAAACCCCAACATCGGATTTTCTTCTTCGGGTTCGTAGCGTGCTCCACCCACCAGTTTACGATATTCGTTTGATTTGAAATCAGACAAGCGCACGATGACCGATTTGGGATAAAAGGCAGCTGCAATGGTTGCGATACCATCTGCAAGTTTTTCGACAAAGAAGGTGCGCGGGCTGGCATGACCACGTGCGGCAGATTCGACTGCCACCTTTAGGTCGGTATCAATATTGGGGTAGTCGAGCACAGCCTTTGGATGGATGCCGATATTGTTGTTAATAATGAACTCGAGTCGCGCCAACCCAACCCCATGATTGGGGATCTGCGAAAAATCAAACGCAAGCTGCGGGTTGCCGACGTTCATCATGATTTTAAGGCCAATCTCTGGCATGACACCGCGACGAACTTCTTCAACTTCGGTTTCGATCAACCCGTCGTAAATGCGTCCTTCATCGCCCTCGGCGCAAGAGACGGTGACCATTGACCCTTCGGTCAATTGGTCAGTCGCGTCGCCGCAGCCCACGACAGCGGGGATACCAAGTTCACGTGCAATGATTGCAGCATGGCAGGTGCGTCCACCACGGTTCGTGACAATCGCCGCTGCGCGTTTCATGACGGGTTCCCAGTTTGGGTCAGTCATGTCTGTCACCAAGACATCGCCTGGCTGAACCTGATCCATTTCTGAAATGTCGCCAACAATACGCACACGCCCCGAACCAATTTTTTGACCGATCGCGCGACCCGTTATTAAAACCTTACCGGTTGCCTTTAAGCGATACCGCTGCTGCACATCGTTATGACCCTGCTGAGATTTCACGGTTTCTGGGCGCGCTTGCAAGATATAAATTTTGCCGTCAATGCCATCACGACCCCACTCAATATCCATGGGGCGTTGATAATGTTTTTCAATGATCACTGCATAGCGCGCAAGTTCGATGACCTCATCATCGGTAAGCGAAAAACGATTGCGCTCAGATACCGGCACATCAACGGTACGAACAGCACGGCCTTCTGTACGCTCTGGATCGAACTCCATCTTGAGAAGTTTTGACCCAATGCGTCGATTCACAATCGGATAAAAGCCAGAGGCGAGCGTGGGTTTGAATACATAAAACTCGTCAGGGTTGACTGCGCCCTGCACGACAGTTTCACCTAAACCATACGATGACGTGATGAACACAACGTCTTCAAAGCCCGACTCAGTATCGAGCGTGAACATCACACCTGCACTACCCTTGTCAGAGCGCACCATACGTTGAATACCAGCAGATAACGCAACGTCGGCATGGGCATAGCCTTTATGCACACGGTACGAAATTGCACGATCGTTATAGAGCGAGGCAAAGACATGGCGAATTTTGTCGATCACATCGTCAAAACCAACGACGTTCAAAAATGTTTCTTGCTGGCCTGCAAAAGACGCATCAGGTAGGTCTTCGGCAGTGGCTGAGGAGCGTACCGCAAACGAACCTTTACCATCGGCGTCAAGCAGCGCAAAGGCAGACTTAATGTCGTCATTCAGGCGCTGGGGAAGCGGTGCTTCGGTAATCCATTGACGAATCTGCGCACCGGCGAGAGCCAATTCGCGCACATCCTCAGAATTTAGAGTGGTAAGACGTTCAGCGATGCGATGATCAAGACCCGTTCCAGACAGAAAGTCACGAAACGCTTGTGCCGTTGTGGCAAACCCACCCGGTACACGCACGCCCGCGTCTGCGAGCTGACTAATCATTTCACCGAGTGATGCGTTTTTTCCTCCGACTGAGTCAACGTCCGTCATCCGGAGTTGCTCAAATGAAACAACATAAGACATAGAAATCACCTTGGACAATATAAGAAAGCGAGTTTGGTCAGCGTGCCTAACAGGCTGACCAAACTAGCCTTAGTTGCCCACAATCTTCGGTGCATTCAAACTTGAAAGCATTGTGAAATCAATCTAATTTGTTGCATCGCATTATACTACTCACGAATACTTTTTTCGGATAAAAATTTCATGAATAGCTCGCCGCTCGATCGCACTGTCTTTATCATCTCGGATGGCACAGGGATCACAGCGGAAACGTTTAGCCATTCTGTTTTATCGCAATTTGAATCTGTCAGTTTCAAGCAAGTTCGCATGCCCTTTGTTGACACCGTTGAGAAGGCGGATGGCGTGGTGGGCCGTATCAACCGCTGTGCAGTCGATCAGGGCAATCAGCCTATTGTGTTTACGACGCTTGTGAATCCAGACATCTTGGCGCGTGTCAAAACGGCCAATGCTTTGTTCTTGGATTTATTCGGTGCTTTTGTTGAGCCTCTTGAACATAATCTAGGCGTCAAATCCAGTCACTCAATTGGTAAGTCGCATCTCTCAGTTAGTTCGATCGCCTATCGCAATCGTATTGAAGCCATTAACTTTAGTCTGGCTCATGACGATGGGCAGTTTGTCAGAGGCTTATCACAAGCCGACGTGATTTTGATTGGCGTGTCACGCTGTGGCAAGACACCAACCAGCTTGTACCTCGCCATGCAATACGGGATTAAAGCCGCAAATTTTCCGCTAATCCCCGAAGACTTTGAGCGTAACGCGCTACCTAGCACCTTAACGCAGTACAAACATAAATTGTTTGGGCTCACGATTCAACCCGAACGTTTAACCGAAGTGCGCAACGAGCGTCGACCCGACAGCGTGTATTCTTCACTGGTGCAATGTCGCCACGAAGTGGCAGAGGCAGAACGCCTCATGCGACGCGATTCGATCCCAATGCTTTCAACAACCACAAAATCAATCGAAGAGATTTCAACGACCGTCATGCAAGAGGTTGGTCTAGATAAACACTCGACCTATTGAAGTTAAATGGCTAACTTCGATCAAGGATCATCTGGTTGAAGGCAAGTGGCTAACTTCGATCAAGAATCACCCAGTTGAAGTTAAGTGGCTAACTTCGATCGGCACTCATCGCGTTGAAGGTGAGTGATGCGGCTCGATCCACAATCAATCAACTAAAGACCAGCGGTTCATGCCTACCAGACCTCGATATTTTTAGGCTGAGGTCTCAGTTTGGATTGCGATGCTGTCTACGCTGTTCAAACAAGCAAATTGCAGCGGCTGCCGTCACATTGAGTGACTCAGCGCCGGCTAGCTCATGCGTAATTTTGACACGCAAGTTAGCGCGCTTAAGCAAAGCCGCCTCGACGCCCTGACCTTCATTGCCAAAGACCCACGCGCAGTGCTCTGGCAACGCTGTCGCAAACAGGTCTTGCGCCTCGGTTAATGAAGTGACGACTAACGGAATTTCGAGCGTTGCGATCATCGCATCGAAATCCGCCTGTTCGTGCAGACGCAGCGCAAAATGGGCGCCTTGGCCACTACGTAACACGCGAGGTGACCACAAGGTCGCTGTGCCGGTTGTTGCAAACACACGTTTAATCCCTGCAGCCGCGCAGGTACGAAGCAAGGTACCGACATTACCCGGGTCTTGTATGCGGTCTAACACCGCCACCGACTCTTTAATCCGCATCGGCAACGTATCAACTTTGGGTTGCACAATAAACAAGACACCTTGATTGGTATTGATACTCGACAAGCCACCCAGAAGAGTTCCTGACATGGTCAGGCAAAGCTCTGGCGCTAGTTTTTCGATTAAGGCTTGTAATTGAGGTTCTTGCACTCTGTCGATATCAAAAATGGCATATTGCGGGGGTCGTCCGACACCTAGCCAAGACTCGCACAGGTGAATGCCGTCAAGAATCACGGGCTCACCACGTCGCCCAGCACTCGACTGCCATTTATACAGCTGCTTGAACAAAGGGTTTGATCGCGATTCAATATGTTTCAAGAGACTTCCAGTAGACGTCGTACGGGTGCAAAACTGCGACGGTGCGCAGGACAGGGACCAAACTCTTTTAATCGTGCCATGTGCAACGCGGTACCGTAGCCCTTGTGCAGATTAAAGCCATACTCTGGGTGCTGAGCATGTAGGCGCAACAATTCGGCATCGCGTGCCGTTTTTGCCAAGATCGATGCCGCTGAAATTGCAGGCACAAGCGCGTCACCTTTGACGACGGTCTGTACGCGGCAAGCCAGACGCGGTGCCCGATTGCCATCCACCCAAGCTAACTCAGGGGCGATGTTTAAACCTTGCACGGCGCGTTGCATGGCGAGCAAGGTGGCTTGCAAAATATTGAGTTGATCAATCTCTTGAACGCTCGCGCGGGCAACACACCACGCCAGCGCGCGCTGTTGGATCAACGGTGCCAACGCCTCACGTCGTTTTTCGGTTAATACTTTTGAGTCTGCCAGGCCCTCAATCGGCTGGGTCGGATCAAGAATGACAGCTGCGGCGTACACATCACCCGCCAAGGGGCCGCGACCAGCCTCGTCGACGCCAGCACAATACTGCGCCAACGGATCAATGCTCACAAACAAACTGTGTTGCACGGCGCGGTTCATCGCTTGGCCAAACTTGCAGACCCCGAGCTTTTGACAGCCGTGCGCCCTTGGTGAGCGAGCTCTAAGAGCACTTGTGCTGCACGATGAGCCGTATCGCACCGCAATGACTGATGCAGTGTATGAAATCTTGTCTCAATCTCACGCGCTTTGCGTTCGTCTATAAACTTTTCGTATACCGCCTCAGCAAGCTTTTCAGGCGTGGCCTCTTCTTGAATCAATTCTGGCACAACACTATCGTTGAGCAGAACATTTGGCAAACCCACCCATGGTACGTAGGGCCTTTGCTGTCCAGACTTCCAGGCCATGATTCGACGCACCCAAGGCGAGACCGCATACGAGATCACCATCGGCCGTTTAAACAGCGCCGTTTCGAGTGTGGCCGTACCGCTTGCCACAAGCGCCACATCACACGCCTCAAGTGCATCCCAAGCCACAGGACGTGCAAAAGCTGTGCCGACCACCGGCGCCTTCGAAACGTCTTGCTGATGTGCAGAGGCGTTGGAGGGCACAGCGTTTGCAGAGACTTGAGAGGGTTTGGCTGTCAGAACGTGCAGATTATCAACAGGATAGCGCTGCAAAATTTGTTTGAATTCGTCTAACCGTACGGCGTTGACCATCGGGACTAATACGTGCAGTTGCGGATCACGTTTTTGTAAACGTTGCACGGTCTGTAAAAATCTAGGGGCAATCCATTTGATCTCAGAGGCGCGACTGCCTGGCAGCATCGCTAGCACCCTGGCCTCTGCATCAAGCCCTAAACGTTTGCGTGCTGCAGCGCGGTCTGGCTCTTGCGCGATCGCATCGGCCAGAGGGTGGCCGACAAACGTCACGGGTATGTTTTCTTTTTGATACAACGCTTCTTCGAACGGAAACATGACCAACATGTGCGAGACAGATTCTCGAATATGGTGGATGCGTTCGTAGCGCCAGGCCCAGATTGAAGGGCTGACTAAATGCACGGTCGGGATACCAGCCTGCTTGAGTTGGTGCTCAAGGCGCAGATTGAAATCTGGCGCGTCGATGCCTAAAAACACATTTGGAGGCTGTTTAAGCCACCGTCGTTTGACATCGAGATAGGTGCGCACCAAGGTTGGGACCTGCTTAAGTGCGTCAAGATACCCAAATACTGTCAAAGCCTGCATCGGATGCAAGAGCGTCAAACCCTGTTGGGTCAGTTGTGGCCCGCCTATGCCCTCTGCCCTGACCTCGGGATCTGCTTGTTGAACCCCGGCTAAAACTCTTGCAGCAATTAAATCACCCGAAGGTTCACCTGCCACCAGGCCAAGCCGCCAGGTCATGGGCGGATGATGCCCCGAGCGCTGCCATCCAAGAAGTCGAGCATGACCTGCAGTGCCGGCGCAACCGCGGGTTCTTCGGTCTGTCGTTGGCGCATTTGCAGACGGGCTTCATCGAGCGACAAGCCACGTCGATAAATTAGTTTGTAGGCGTCACGCAAGGCACTGATTGCCTCGGGAGAAAAGCCACGACGTTTTAAACCTTCAACATTGACGCCAACAGGCACGCACGGATTACCAGAGCCCATCACGTAGGGCGGTACATCCATGTGCAAGGCACTTTGACCACCCGTCATACTATGGGCACCGATTCGCCCAAATTGATGAACCGCCGCCAAACCGCCAACAATCGCCCAATCACCGATATGCACGTGCCCACCCATCTGCACGCCATTGGCCAAAATCACATTGCTACCGATCTGACAATCGTGCGCGACATGCACGTAGGCCATTACCCAATTGTCAGAGCCTAAACGTGTCACGCCAACATCCTGCACCGTGCCCGTGTTGATCGTCACATATTCGCGCACCATATTGCGATCACCGATCTCTAGTCGAGTCGGTTCACCCGAGTACTTTTTGTCTTGCGGCATACCTCCGACAGAACAAAAATGGTAGAAATGATTGTTTTGTCCGATAGTCGTGTGACCGTCAATCACACAATGAGAGCCAATCTTTGTATGGGCATCAATTTTGACATCTGGCCCAATGATCGAATAAGGCCCAACACTAACAGTTGGGTGCAATTGAGCCAACGGATCGACCAAGGCGGTCGTATGAATGAGCGCTGACATGGTTATTCCACTGGACGAATCGCACACATCAGCTTCGCCTCTGCGACCTCTTGCCCGTCAACAAAGGCACGCCCCTGATACTTGCAAATCTTGCTGCCGAGGCGCTCAGCCACAACTTCAATGTGTAACTGGTCGCCAGGCAACACGGGTTTCCGAAACCGGGCACCATCAATTCCGACGAAGTAGTAAACACTTTCTTGACCTTTAGGCTTGAGACCCGTCTCTTCGGCAAATGAAAAGATCGCTGCAGCTTGCGCCATCGCTTCAAGAATGAGTACGCCCGGCATCACGGGATGATGCGGAAAGTGTCCGACGAAAAACGGTTCATTAATCGAGACATTTTTAAGTGCCTTGATCGATTTTCCCGGCACCATTTCTAACACCCGATCAATGAGAAGCATCGGGTAACGGTGGGGTAAACGTTCAAGAATACTTTTAATATCAAGCTGCATGGAAGTTCCTGTAAAGCCCGCTTGGGGTTATGCCTAAACAATAAGGTGGTGCAGACACACGTACGCTATTCGCGCTCGAGTTTTCGTAAACGCTTGCGCATCAACGAAAGCTGAGAGACGACAGCCGCATTACGTTGCCACTCGGCATGTGGTGCAAACGGAAACACACCTGTGTAACGGCCAGGTTCGGTCACATCTGTCGTGATTCCGGTGCCACCAGAGACGAAGACATCGTCACAGATTGTCAGATGACCCGCAATCCCCGCAGCACCTGCAATGGTGCAACGTGCGCCAATCGTGGTCGACCCCGCCACGGCAGTACAGGCCGCGATCGCTGTATGTGTACCGATACGGCAATTATGAGCAATCATGATTTGATTGTCGAGCTTGACGCCGTCTTCAATCACGGTATTCTCAAGCGCACCTCGATCAATCGTAGTGTTTGCGCCGATCTCGACGTCATTGCCGATCACCAAGCCACCAAGCTGCGGAATCTTACCCCAAGCGCCTTTTGCTAGGCTTGGGTCTGGTGCAAAGCCGAATCCATCGGCACCAAGTACGGCACCACTATGCACAATCACACGAGCGCCGATTTGCACACCATCGTAAATGGCTACACGCGGTTGAATGACACTAGAGGCCCCAACTTTGACATCTGCACCTAATACTGTACCCGCACCAATCTGAACCATGGCATCGATGACACAGCGTGCCCCAATCACAGCAAGTGGCCCCACTGTCACGCTTGGAGCCAAGATAGCCGTTAGGTCAACCACCGCTGACGGATGCACACTAATTTCACGAGCCGGCTGTCTGGCCCAATCAAACCACTGGGCGATTCTGGCATACAACAAATACGGATGCTTACAAACTACACGGGCGTAAGCAGGTTGTACTGGCGCCTGCGAGAGCAGCTCATCTATTTCAGGCAGCACAATCACCGCTGCAGCCTTAGTGATGGCCAGCTGCTCTAGATATTTTGGATGCACGATAAAAGAAGCTTCGTGCTGACCAGCAGTAGGCAACGCCCCTAAACCGGCCACAATCGGGTCAGAAAATTGCCCGGTCCCGGGGACAACTTTTTGCACCAAGCCCCCCGGTATTGCCTTCAGTAACTGAGAGAGTAAAGGTGCGCGCTCGGGGGCTAATAAAACAGGCATTGTTCTATCAGGTTATTTGCCGAGAGCCTGAATCACCTTATCAGTGATATCAACCCGTGGGTTTACTGTCACGGCATCTTGAATCACGATGTCATAGTTTTCTGTTTCAGCAATTTTCTTGATAGCGGCATTGGCTCTTTCAATGATGGTCGCAAACTCTTCGTTACGACGGCGACTTGAGTCTTCTTGGATTTCGCGACGCTTTCGCTGCAAGTCAGCATCAATGTTGGCTAACTCGCGTTGGCGCTTGTTACGCTCTGACTCTGACAAGACTGGTGCATCTTTTTCAAGCTTTTGCGCCAAGCTACGTAAGTTATTGACTTGCTTTTCAAGATCTTCGGCGCGCTTCTTGAATTCACTTTCAATTTTGGACTGCGCAGCTTTTGCAGGCCCAGAGTCACGCAGAATACGCTCAGTGTTCACAAAGCCAATTTTGGTACCTTGACCTTGCGCTTGAACAGGTGTTGCAAGCGAAAGCGTTAGCGCAGCGCCCGTTACAGCAACAACGCCAAGCAGGTGATAAGTAAACCGATTAACAACTGAACGATTCGTGGTGGTCATCAAAGCAGACATTATTAAGTCTCACAAAAAACAAATTTCAGCACGCCATTGTGCCAATCATTAAAGTTAGAAGCCTGTACCGATTTGGAACTGGAAGACCTGTAAGTTATCGCTATCTTTCGCATTCAAAGGCTTAGCAAGCGACAGTTGTAATGGACCAAGCGGTGAAATCCACGACAAACCGATACCAGCCGAATAGCGCAATTGACTCAAATTGATCGAGGTGTCATTTCCGTAGCCGTCTGTACCGAAGACTTGACCACCGTCGACAAAGGTAAACCAGCGCAGCGTACGATCATTTTGTGTTCCGGGCATTGGGAAGTAGAACTGCACATTACCCACCACACGCTTCGAACCACCCAAATACGTACCAGTCAGCAAATCGCGAGGCCCTAAAGAGTTTTGCGAGAAGCCGCGAACAGTACCAATACCCCCTGCGTACACGTTTTTGAAGATCGGATATTGCAGATCACTGTAGCTCTTGCCATAGTCAAATAATGCATTAAAGGCTAGCGTGTGGTCACGGCCAATTGGAATAAACAACTGTTGCTGGGCACCCAACATGTAGTACTTGAGATTGACTGTCCCCACGTCAGCCTTTAAGCGTGTAAAACTGCCACGGGTAGGTGTTAAGGCACTATCTCGGGTGTCTTTTGCCCAACCAGTATTCAAAATCACGGCTGTGGTGCTCTCACCGTAGTTGTACACGTACTCGCGATACGCTAACGGAGAGTTATCGTATAAACCAATCGTATTGCGCTCAACGTTCGCACCGCCATAGATCCGGTCAAACTCAGAAATTGGCACACCAAAACTTAAGCCTCCGCCAAGAGTTGTAACCTGATACATACCCGGATTGTTCGAATATGGCGTCATTGTGCGGTAATAAAGCGAGGTGGTTCGACTAATGCCGTCGTTGGTAAAGTAAGGATCGGTATGCGCCAAAACCGCTGAACGGTTATACAAACTGGTATTTAAGTTCAGCGTGAGGTTTGTGCCGCTACCAAACACGTTATCTTCAGTGATACCAGCCGTCAAAATCACACCGTCTACCTGACCGTAACCTACACCCAAACTAATCATACCGGTAGGCTTTTCTGCGACGGTCACACTGACATCAACTTGATCGGGTGAGTTTGGCACAGGATCAGTCACAACCTTCACGTCTTTGAAATAGCCAAGACGATCAAGCCTGTCACGAGAGAGTTTGAGCTTACCCGAGTCGTACCAGGCAGCCTCCGGTTGACGCATCTCTCGGCGCACCACCTCGTCGCGCGTACGATGGTTGCCCGAAATTTGGATCTTTCTGACATACACACGACGGCTTGGATCAATATAGAACGTCAGTTCTGCGGTCTGCGCTTCGCGGTTTAAGATTGGATTTGGGTTAACGTTCGCAAAAGCGTAGCCTAAACCACCGAGGTAATCAGTGATACTTTTCGCAGTTGCGTTGGTTTTTTCACCCGAAAAAGTCTCGCCTGCTTTCACTTGCACTAGGGCGTTGACTTCTTGATCGAGCCCCAACAGGTTTCCAGCCAGACTCACGCTGCTCACTTTGTACGGCTTACCTTCACTGATGGTCAGGGTAATGAAAATATCTTTGCGATCACCCGAGATCGTCACTTGAGGTGGTTCGGCTTTGTACTCAAGATAACCACGATCAAGGTAGAAAGATCTGAGGGACTCGAGATCGCGCTCAAGTTTCTCGCGCGAATACTTATCGCTGTCCGTGTACCACGACAACCAACCAGGCGTCGTCATTTTTAAGAGACCGAGCAAATTACTTTCAGTAAAGGCTTCGTTTCCAACGATTTTAATTTCACGAATTCGGGCAACCGACCCCTCAAAGACATCAAAATTTATCCCAACACGATTACGCGGCAGTGGCGTGACCGTTGAAGTGATCTCAGCTGCGTACTTGCCTTTGGTCAGATACTGCTGGCGCAATTCAAACTCTGCCTGTTCGAGCATCGATTGATCAAATATACGCCCTTCACCAAAACCAATCTGACGTAAGGTGTCAGTAATATTTTTGGGTTCGAACTCGCGCATGCCTGAAAAAGACAGCGACGCAATGGTGGCACGCTCTTGCACAACCACCACCACCAACCGGTTTGAAGTTTCGATACGAACGTCAGAGAACAACCCCGTTGCATACAGACGGCGTACAGCTTCGGTTGCAAGTTCGTCGGTGAACTGCTGGCCGACCTTGACTGGCAATTGCGCAAAAATAGTACCCGCTTCAGTACGTTGAATGCCTTCAATGCGAATATCACTCACAACAAAAGGCGCGAAAGCGTTTGCCGTGAGTGGGCCTGCGAAACACAACAGTACCAGTGCCCGCACAAAAAGAGTCGACAACAGTGGCCGGCAACGGGCGCTAAAGTAATCCAGGCTGACGGGCATTCTGAACAATCCTTGAAACAAGCTAACGGTCATTGATTAAATAAACACACGATTTTAAGACAGAAAAGACCTAATTAAAAACGCGAACCAGGTCATTGAACAGGGCAATCACCATCAGGCCTGCCAGTACTGCCATGCCAGCCCGTTGACCCCAGTCGACCGAGCGCGCCGAGGGTGGACTGCCACGTATGATTTCAACTAGATAGTACAGCAGATGCCCCCCGTCGAGCATGGGAATTGGCAGTAAATTCAGTACCCCAAGGCTGACGCTGACCAAAGCCAGAAACGAAATATAGGCAGCCCACCCAATTCGCGCAGTCTGCCCCGCATAATCCGCAATTGTGACCGGACCGCTGATATTTTTGATCGAAACCTCGCCAATCAGCATTTTTCCCATCATTTTGAGCGAAAACCATGCGGTATCGTAGGTTTTAGTCACGCCAAGCCAAACACTGTCGAGTAAGCCGTAGCTCACATCCACCATGGGTAAGTTGCCACCTAATTGAAACCCTGCCCGACCCACAGTTTTGCCGTTTTCAAGCGTGACCGCCGCAGGCGTTAAGGTGATTTGCCGAATCTGGCCCTCGCGCTGAACTTCAAGCGCAAGCGGTTGATTGGCTTGTGCCTGAATGATGCGAATGACTTGAGCCACATCGGGCTGCCGTTCGCCACCGATGGCAACGATTAAGTCGTTGACCGACAGCCCAGCGGCTTGCGCCACACTGGCCTGAACCACCGACCGAATTTGCGGCGTTGAACCACCCACTGCCAACCCCAGCCTGCGCATTGGATCTTCACTGGCGGGATCAGCAGCCACTGGAACCTCTAGCACACGGGTCAGTGGGCTACCACCGCGTTCGAGGGCGATTTCAACCTGCCCGCCATCCGCAGCAAGTTGCAGCAATGCCCAACGCACCTGTGGCCAAGACATGACAGTTTGTTGGTTGACCGCGGTGATCCGATCACCCCCCTGCAAGCCGGCCATTGCGGCGGCAGAGGCCGCGGGCGGCTTAGACAAAATTGCAGCAGGTTCTTGTGTACCGACTAAGTTGATACTCGCGTAAAACACCACTGCCAAGATGAGGTTGAAGAGCGGTCCGGCAGCCACAATCGCAATACGCTTACCAACCGGTTGTGCCTGAAAACTTTGCGGATTCTGGCGAAGGGGCGTAGCTGTGTGAGTGACGGGTTTTTGCTCTTCGTCAAGCATCTTGACGTAGCCTCCAAGGGGCAAGGCGGACAAGACCCATTCTGTACCGTGGCGGTCGACACGTTTGAGCAGGACTCGTCCAAACCCCAATGAAAACCGTAAGATCTTGACGCCACACCAGCGCGCGACCCAGTAATGCCCGAGCTCGTGAAAGGTAATCAGAATACCGAGGGCAACCAAAAACGCCAACACAGTAAAAAGCATATTTGTCTTTACAAAAATAACGCGGTTGAGGTTAGCCCGTTGCCGCTCGACGCGCGGCACTGCGGGATCGTTCGTCTAGCGTAATAATATCGTCTAAAGAAGACAGGCTAGTGTGAGGTTGACCCGATTGCCAGTCTAAAGTTGCATGAATCACATCTGCAATGGCGGTATAGGCAAGACGTCGGTCAAGAAACGCGGCAACGGCGATCTCGTTTGCGGCATTCAAGGCAATGCAAGCGCCCTGCCCAGCCTTGAGAGCCTGAAACGATAAAGCCAAACAAGGCAGTTGCTCAAGATCTGGCTGCGCGAAATCAAGGCGACCGGCCAATGCAAGGTCAAGCATCCCGACCCCTGACTCGATTCGCTCAGGAAACCCTAAGCCATAGGCAATCGGCGTGCGCATATCAGGTTGTCCGAGCTGTGCCAAGACCGAGCCATCGGCATACTCAACCATCGAGTGAACCACACTTTGTGGGTGAATCACCACGCTAATGCGCTCGGGCGGCATGGCGAATAAATGATGAGCCTCAATGACCTCGAGCCCTTTATTCAGCATCGTGGCCGAATCCACTGAGATTTTTCTGCCCATGCTCCAGTTCGGGTGAGCACAGGCTTGTTCGGGTGAAACCTGCGCCAAATCAGCCCAGCGTTGATTGCGAAATGGCCCGCCCGAGGCAGTGAGGATCAGGCGACGTACCCCCGCTGCCGGCCCCGTTGGCGCGCTGGCTCGGTCGTGGTGAGGCAGACATTGAAAAATGGCGTTGTGCTCACTATCAATCGGCAAGAGCTCGGCTCCTGAGTCACGCACAGCAGCCATAAAGATTGAACCTGCAGCGACCAAGGCCTCTTTGTTGGCAAGCAATACGCGTTTGCCGGCCTGTGCGGCAGCTAAGGCTGCTGGCAGACCGGCCGAGCCAACAATCGCTGCCATGACCGCTTGACTGGCTGGGTCACTCGCTACCTCAACTAACGCTTGAGCACCGACTCGGATAACAGGCCGCTTTAGGGAACTTCCCCAGGCTGTTTTAAAACGCTCGGCCTCAGCTTCTGTAGGCACAGCGACGACCGCAGCCTTTGAGTCGAACGCTTGTTTTGCCAACAGATCCATACGGCTATGCGCCGTGAGCGTATGCACGACAAAGCGACTTGGATGTCGAGCGATCACATCAAGGGTGTTTTGACCAATTGAGCCCGTTGAGCCCAAAATGGTGACGCTCGTTGGGGTTACCATGCCCGCCACTCAATCAGCAAAAATCCAAGGGGCACTACGGCCACAACAGCATCGATACGGTCATAGACGCCACCATGACCGGGCAGCAATTGACTCGAATCCTTCACCCCCGCTCTGCGTTTGAGCAATGATTCGTACAAATCGCCAGCGATCGAAAACACCGCCAATAACCCGCCCATGAGCACCAGTACGATCCAAGAGCTTCGAGCCTGCAGACTCGCCGCAAAGGTTTGGGGCCAGTGAGCTGAAATTAGCAGCCACGCGACGACTCCGACTACCCCGGCGAAAGCTCCTTCAAGGGTTTTACCAGGGCTGATGCTAGGGGCCAACTTATGACGCCCAAAGGCTCGCCCTGCAAAATACGCTGCAATATCAGCGACCCACACAACGATCAGCAAAGATACGACAAACAGCGCATCGCGCTGCAGATACCAGTAAGCCAGGGCTCCCCAAGTTGCCAGTAAAGTCACGACAGCTGCCAAACTATTTGCAAGACGATAAGTTGGCATCGACACCTGCGCGCGCCACAAAGCGGGCAGTAAAAGCGCGAGCCAAAGAAAAACTGCCAGGCAAACGATACTTTGCAAGGCAAGGAGGGGGGTGAAATCGCCGCCAATCCATTGCTTGGCTTGCCAGGCGCAGACCGCAAATAAACCCAACGCACCGAGTGGTGCCCAAACACTGCGCATGCCAAGTGTCAGTCTAAGCCACTCAAAACCCGCGCAGGCACAGGCTAGCGCCAAAAACAACAAGAAAGGCCAAGGTGATGTCGCCGCAACCGCTAGGGCCAACACGCCTAGCAGTACAACAGCAGTGATCACTCGTTGCTTGAGCATGCCCGTCAGCTTGTCGCAACGGCATGCACTTGGGCACTCGTTCTGCCAAATCTGCGCTCGCGGGTTCGGTACCACTCGAACGACTTGTGCAGTTCTTCTTCACCAAAGTCTGGCCAATAACACTCTGTGAAATAGAGCTCTGTGTAGGCCATCTGCCAAATTAAGAAATTTGAAATTCGCTGCTCTCCACCCGTACGGATAAACAGGTCGGGCTCAGGAGCCCACGCCATTGACAGATAAGGTGCCAGGCTTGTTTCGTCAAGGCCAGTCGGATCCGTCGCCAACTCGGGACGGGCGCGTAACAAAGCCCGTGTCGCTTGCAGAATATCCCATCGCCCGCCATAGTTGGCCGCAATGGTCAGATGCAATTTGTCGTTGTAAGCCGTTTTTTCTTGCGCTTGAGCAATCAGCTCTTGAAGCTTAGGCTCGAACGCCGATAAGTCACCGACAACGTGAAGCCGAACACCCTGCTCTTGCAAACGTGCCACCTCTCGCTCAAGCGCTTGCACGAACAGACGCATGAGCAGCGAAACCTCTTCGGCGGGGCGACGCCAATTTTCAGAGCTGAAGGCAAATAATGTTAAGTATTTAACCCCAGCCGCACCGCAGGTTTCAACAGCGCGGCGTACCGATTGAACGCCTTTTGCGTGACCCGCAGTACGAGGGAGCAAACGAGCGTGTGCCCAACGGCCATTGCCATCCATGACAATCGCCACATGAGTCGGGATCGTACCCGTAACAGGAATTTCGCGGGTTGAGCTGATGGCCATGTCAGTGGCGGCCTAAACCGTCAAGATCTCAGCTTCTTTTTGTGCCACCATCTTGTCGATCTCAATCACACAACGATCGGTCAACTTTTGCACGACATCTTGAGCGCGTCGCTCGTCATCTTCTGAAATCTCTTTGTCTTTCACTAGTTTTTTAAACGAGTCATTTGAATCACGGCGCAAATTGCGCACGGCAATTTTGGCGTCTTCTCCTTCAGATTTGACGACCTTATTCAAGTCTCGACGGCGCTCTTCAGTTAGCGCTGGCATTGGTACTCGAATGCTATCGCCCATGCCGATCGGGTTTAAACCAAGATCAGAATCACGTATCGCCTTCTCAACAGGACCAGCCATATTTTTTTCCCAAACCTGCACACTCAACGTGCGGGCATCCATCAGGTTCACGTTGGCGACCTGAGAGATGGGTACCGGTGAGCCATAGTACTCAACTTGCACATGATCAAGAATACCCGGATGCGCCCGACCGGTACGGATTTTTGCCAGATTCGTTTTTAGCTGCTCAAGCGATTTCGCCATACGGGCTTGAGCAGAGGCTTGAATATCTGCAATACTCATTGCGTTTCCTTTAAACGTGAACCAACGTACCTTCGTCTTCTCCGCTGACTGCTCGCTTGAGCGCGCCAGGTTTGTTGATCGAAAACACTCTGATTGGTAATTTTTGATCGCGACATAAGGCGAATGCTGTGGCATCCATCACTTCAAGACGCCGATTGATCACTTCGTCAAAACTGATGCGGTTGTAACGCGTCGCTGAAGCATCTTTATTCGGATCGGCACTGTAAATGCCATCAACCTTGGTGGCCTTCAGCACGATTTCAGCACCAATTTCGGCCCCGCGAAGAGAGGCTGCTGTGTCGGTGGTAAAAAATGGATTGCCAGTACCTGCGGCAAACACGACGACTTTGCCTTCTTCGAGGTATCTCAAGGCTTTGGGGCGAATGTAAGGCTCGACAACCTGTTCGATATTTAAAGCAGATTGAACTCGAGCATCCACACCGCGGTGCTTTAAAGCATCTTGCAATGCCAGGGCATTCATGACTGTTGCCATCATCCCCATGTAATCAGCGGTTGCCCGATCCATGCCTTGGGCACCCGGTGCCACACCGCGAAAAATATTGCCGCCGCCAATCACAATCGCTAATTGCACTCCCATTGCCACGACCTCTGAGACTTCTTCGGTCATGCGCATGATGGTGGCTCGGTTGATGCCAAAAGCATCATCACCCATTAACGCTTCACCAGAAAGTTTGAGAAGAACTCTTTTGTGCATTCGGGTGGCCATTATTGAGGATTCCGGAGGGTTAAACACGTACAAAAGTGTACGTCAAACCAAGCAAATGCATCAGGCATTCGCTTGGTTTTTTAACAAAATTAAGCGTTTCCGGCAGCTGCTGCGGCAACTTCAGCCGCAAAATCCATCGTCTTCTTTTCAATGCCTTCGCCCACTACAAAAAGCGAAAAACCAGCAATCGCCGCATTTTTCTCTTTGAGCATTTGAGCCACTGACTGCTTGTCATTTTTAACGAACGGCTGCGATAACAGAGCAACTTCTTTCAAAAACTTTTGCACTGAGCCTTCAACCATCTTTTCGACGATTTCTGCTGGCTTGCCAGACTCGGCAGCCTTTTGACGCGCCACAGAGCGTTCTGTTTCTTTGTCAGCCTCAGGAACGCCTGACTCGTCTAGCGCACGCGGCTTTGTCGCAGCAATGTGCATGGCCAAGTCTTTACCCACTTCGTCGGCGCCAGAAAATTCAACTAAAACCCCGATACGGCCGCTGTGCACGTAACTCGCGAGTTTATTGGCTGTTGTGTAGCGCTGAAAACGACGAATTGAGATGTTTTCACCGATTTTTCCTACCAAGGCAGAACGCACAGACTCAACGGTGCCAGCACCCAAGTTTGAGGCTGACAAGGCGGCAACATCAGCGTAGGTATTGGCCGACACTTGCTTAGCCAGTGCCTCAACAAACGCCACAAAATCATCATTTTTTGCAACGAAATCTGTCTCGCAGTTCACTTCAAGCACCGCACCCTGTTTAGCATCGGGCGAAATGTACAGACCGATCAGGCCTTCGGCCGTGACGCGACCAGCAGCTTTGCTCGCTTTACTACCAAGTTTGACACGTAAGATCTCTTCGGCGCGAGCCATGTCACCACTTGCTTCAGTGAGAGCGCGCTTGCACTCCATCATGGGTGCGTCGGTTTTTTCGCGCAACTCTTTAACCATTGCGGCAGTAATTTCAGCCATGTTTGCTCCAAGATTAGTGAGAGGCGCCTCGACGCAGGGTCAGAGGCGCGCTATTGCAATGCCTGGCACAAGGGCGCAGGCATCAGAAAAATTTACGCTTTTTCTTCAGCGATTTCGACGAACTCTTCACCAGACGCAAGCTCTTCAACGATGCCGTTCAGACTTTGCGCACGGCCTTCGAGTACAGCATCTGCCATCCCTTTTGCGTACAGAGCAATTGCTTTAGCAGAGTCATCATTGCCAGGAATGATGTAATCAATGCCATCGGGCGAATGGTTGGTGTCCACCACGGCAACCACTGGGATTCCGAGGGCTTTCGCCTCAAGGACAGCAATCTTGTGGTAACCGACGTCGATCATAAAAATGGCGCTGGGCAGGCCGTTCATGTCTTTAATACCGCCGATTGACTTGTTTAGTTTGTCGAGTTCGCGTTGAAACATCAAACCCTCTTTCTTGCTCATGCGCTCAGTACCGCCGTCGGCGATCATGACTTCCATGTCTTTTAAACGCTTGATTGAGCTTTTGACAGTTTTGAAATTTGTGAGCATACCGCCCAACCAACGACTGTCAACGAAAGGCATCCCAGCCCGGGTTGCCTCTTGCGCCACGAGGTCACGTGCAGCGCGCTTTGTCCCTACGAACAGAACGTTACCGCCTTTTGCAGCAACTGATTTCACAAATTTCGTTGCGTCGGTGTAATTAGCGACCGTTTTTTCGAGGTTAATAATATGAATTTTATTGCGATGGCCGAAGATGAAAGGTGCCATCTTGGGGTTCCAGTAACGGGTTTGGTGACCGAAGTGCACACCCGCTTCTAACATTTCACGCATTAACGACATGATTTAAGGCTCCGAGGGTTAAGTCTTGTATTACGCCTGCACTGGTTTCCTAAAAGAAATTCAGCACCCTGGTGGCGTAACACGCGATTTGGTCTAATCCTGAACGAAAATATGCCCAACCAAGTTGTGCAAAGCCGCAAAAGACATAGACCAGTGGTTTTGAGTAAGCCTATAATTCTACTATCTTTCACCACTTACATTCAAGTAGCCATGGGATTAGTCACCAATCCAGCCGATTTAGACCTGATGCGTGCAGCTTGTCGCGATGCGGCAAAAGTGCTCGACTTCATTACCCCACACGTCAAAGCAGGGGTAACGACTGGCCAGCTTGATCAACTTTGCCTGCAATTTTTGACCCAAGAACTCAAGGTCATCTCGGCCACCGTCGGTTACGCCCCCCCGGGTTACCCCCCGTTTCCAGGCGCAATTTGCACCTCGGTCAACCACCAGGTGTGCCATGGCGTCCCCGGCGATCGGGTACTCAAAAATGGCGATGTCCTAAATATCGACGTCACAATCATCAAAGATGGCTGGTTTGGCGACACCAGTCGCATGTATTTTGTCGGTGAACCGTCAATTTTGGCCAAGCGACTGGCCGATGTCACTTACGAGTGCATGTGGCTGGGGATTGACCAAGTCAAACCCGGTAACACGCTCGGTGATATTGGCAATGCCATTCAAAAACACGCCGAAAAACAAGGGTTTTCGGTGGTGCGCGAGTTTTGCGGTCACGGTATTGGCAAACGCTTTCACCAAGAGCCTCAGATTTTGCATTATGGGCGCCCCGGTACCGGCGACAAACTCGAACCAGGCTTAATTTTTACGATTGAACCGATGATTAACGCCGGCCGCCGTGAAATTAGACAGTTGGCAGATGGCTGGACCGTCGTAACGCGCGATCACAGTTTGTCGGCGCAATGGGAACACACGATTTTAGTGACGGTTACTGGCTACGAGGTGCTGACAATCTCTGAAGGCATGCCTGCACCGCCAGCCCTGATTGCAGCCTAAGCACGACTGTCATGACCGACGTTGCCGCGATCGCAGCCATCCGCACACAGTTGCAGAGCAGCCGTCAGGCCGCCATTGCTCAATACCGTCAGGCTCTGCGCCCCGACACTTTGTTAGCGGCACTCTGTCATTGTGCTGATCAAACCTTGCGAGCACTGCTTGAACAGTTCCCCCTACCAAAAGGGGCCGCGCTGGCTGCGGTTGGGGGCTATGGCCGCGGTGAGCTCTATCCGTTTTCGGATGTCGACCTACTGATTATCTTGAAAGACGAGCTTGATGCGCAAGCCGAAACGACCCTCAGCGGGTTAGTGGCGGCAATGTGGGACGTCGGTCTTGAGCCAGGCTATAGCGTCAGAACCATTGAACAATGCGTCAAAGAGGCCGGCGCTGACATCACAGTCGAGACGTCTTTACTTGAAAGCCGCTGGATCGCCGGCAGTAAAACGTTGGCAAAACTGTTTGAAAAAACAATGAGTGAGCGGCTCAACGCGCAACAGTTTTTTCGAGCGAAGCGTGCCGAAATGCAGCAGCGTCATGCTCGCCACCAAGAGACGCCCTACTCGCTCGAGCCAAACTGCAAAGAGTCGCCGGGCGGCCTGCGAGATCTGCAAGTCATCATGTGGATGGCCAGAGCCGCTGGCTTTGGTTCGAGTTGGCAAGCCATCGCGCGCGCGGGTTTATTGACCAGCGCTGAAGCGCGCGACCTCAAACGTGCCGAGCAAGCATTCAAGCGCGTCCGTATCGAACTCCACTTATTAGTCAACCGACGCGAAGACCGTCTGTTATTTGATTTGCAACACGGTTTGGCGCAAGCCTACGGCATCACCGCGACGGCGACGCGCCGCGCGAGTGAGCTCTTGATGCAACGTTATTACTGGGCTGCGCGCCTAGTCACGCAACTGAACACGCTGTTGGTTCAGAACATCGACGAAAAATTATTCACGCTGCAAGAGTCTGACATCCGAGTCCTAGATGAAAACTATGTGTCCAGACACAACCGCCTAGATATTAAAGATGATTTGCTGTTTGAAAAAAATCCAAGTCAGTTGCTGAATGTATTTTTAGTGTTACAGCAACACCCCGAGCTCACTGAGTTGTCTGGCCGGGCCTTGCGCGCGATCTGGCACGCTCGCGACCGTATCGGTGCGCCCTTCCGCCGCGACCCTGAAAATAAAAAGATTTTTCTAAAGATTTTGCAACAGCCGCAAGGCATCGTGCATGCCTTGCGGCGCATGACAATGCTCAACATTTTACCGCGCTACTTGCCTGTTTTTAGGCGCGTCGTCGGCCAAATGCAGCACGATTTGTTTCATGTCTACACGGTCGATCAACACACGCTGGCGGTCATTCGCAACCTGCGGCGCTTCACCATGCCAGAGCATGCGCAAGAATATCCCTTGGCCAGTAAATTGAGTGCGGGGTTCGAGCGCCATTGGTTACTGTACGTGGCCGCGCTGTTTCACGATATTGCCAAAGGACGCGGCGGTGACCACTCAACGCTCGGTACGCTCGAAGTCAAGCGTTTTGCAAAGGCGCACGCCCTAGAGCGCGAAGACACCGAGTTGGTCATGTTCTTAGTCGATAGTCACTTACTGATGTCACAGGTTGCTCAGAAAAAAGATTTGTCTGACCCGCAAGTTATTCTCGACTTTGCGACGCGTGTGAAAACCTTACGAAACTTACAAGCGCTCTATTTGCTGACTGTCGCTGATATTCGCGGAACAAGTCCCAAGGTCTGGAACACCTGGAAAGGCAAACTGCTTGAGAACCTCTATGATTTAACGCGTGCAACGCTTGGTGGTTCGGTCGACGACACCAATACTGTACTGAGGCAAAGGCTTGAGCAGGCGGCAACGTTGACACGTTTGGCAGGCTTACGCGACGATACGCGCGAGACCTTTTGGCAACAACTTGATGTTGCCTATTTCTTACGCCACGAAGCGTCTGACATTGCCTGGCACACTCGTCATCTTTATTATCGCGTTTTACCCGAGCAAGCAATCGTTAAAGTGCGCCCGACAGAGGGCGATGAAGGGCTACAAGTAATGGTGTACACCAAAGATGCACCAGATCTCTTTGCACGTATTTGCAGCTTTTTCGGTAGTCGCGGCCTGAGTATTCTCGATGCACGCATACACACGACACGTCGAGGTTATGCGTTAGATAGCTTTATTGTTTTACCTGCAGACAGTACTGAAGAACTGCGCACCTTGGCTACCTTGATCGAACACGAATTAGACGTCCATCTCAATACTGCGCCTTCGAGCTCGCTCACGACCCGTCACGCGAACGCGCGTCCTTCTCGTTTGTCGCGTGCGTTTCCGGTTCCGCCGCTCGTGACCTTACACCCTGATGAGGGAAGCCAGAACTGGCGCCTCGAGATTGTCGCGACTGACCGCTCTGGCCTGTTAGGCGATATTGCACAGGTCTTTGTCAGTTACAACATTAACCTCCAAACGGCAAAAGTCATGACCTTAGGCGATCGCGTCGAAGACGTTTTTGTGGTGAGTGGCGAAACCCTTGCGCAACCGCGCACTCAGCGACAATTTGAACGCGCCATGCTTGACGCACTCACGCAAGTTGAACGCCGTGCTGCTTGAAAAAAAAATCTGGTGGCTGATCTCGGGTCTTTGTACAGCGGGCGTCGGCATCGCGTTATTGTCGCAACACGCTTTTGATATGCAGCCTTGCGCCTGGTGTGTGTTTCAACGCCTGCTGTACCTGATTCTGGCAGTCATCGCTGCCATCGCAGCCTTGAGTCAAGGTTTGATCGCACGCGTGGTGTGTACCATGCTGAGCTTAAGCCTAACGATTGCTGGCGTGTTGGCAGCATGGTTTCAGGCAAACGTCGCGTCCCAGTCGTTTTCGTGCGCGCAGACACTGGCCGATTTATTGATGACACAAACTGGCCTAGAAACGTCTATGCCTGCGTTGTTTGGCATTTATGCAAGCTGTATGGACGCTCGAGTCAAATTGTTTGGCCTCGAGTACGCCTACTGGAGTCTGCTGCTCTTTGCGCTGTTAGGGCTTTTAGTTGCCTTTATCATTAAAGGCTTTCGAGCCTCGCCTAGACAAAAAGCTTAATGATCTTCTGCTGCAAAGCCCATATTGAACAGTAGCCCGTTTTGTTCTTCACGAACGGCTTGGCGGGTTAAGCCTAAACGTTCGAGATATTCTGGGGTAATGTCGCCAGTGACATATTCACCGGTAAAACATGAAGTGTCAAAATGCGTCAAAGCAGAATTGAGATCTGACACCGACTTTTGCATCGCATCAATATCTTGATAGACCAGCGCATCCGCACCAATAATCTTGGCAATCTCTTGTTCGTCACGCCCCGTGGCGATGAGTTCTTGCTGGGTTGGCATGTCGATGCCATAGACGTTTTGATAGCGTACCGGAGGCGCCGCTGAGGCCATGTAAACCTTATTCGCCCCGGCTGCCCGCGCCATTTCAACAATCTCACGGCTCGTTGTTCCGCGCACGATTGAATCATCCACGAGCAAAACGTTTTTACCCTTGAACTCCATGCCAATCGTATTAAGTTTTTGACGGACTGATTTTTTGCGTACAGCCTGCCCAGGCATGATGAAAGTTCGACCGACATAGCGATTTTTGATTAAGCCCTCGCGATAGCTTAGACCTAAACGATCTGCTAACTGCATCGCCGAAGGACGCGACGAATCAGGGATTGGCATCACTACATCGATATCGCCTAAGCGCAAAGATCGCGCTAACTTATCGGCCAAATACTCGCCCATCTTTAAACGCGAACCATAGACCGACACGCCGTCTAAAACCGAATCAGGCCGGGCAAAATACACATATTCAAAAATACAGGGCGCGTGCAATGCGCCCTTTGTGCAGAGCTCGCTACTAAACTTGCCATCTAGCGAAATGAACACGGCCTCGCCCGGCAAAACGTCGCGTACAAATTGAAAGCCTGATCCCTCAAGCGCAACCGACTCAGAGGCAACCATCCATTCGGGGCCTTGTGCGGTATCGAAACGGCCGATGCACAATGGACGAATCCCGTGCGGATCACGAAACGCTAGCAAGCCATAGCCTGCAATTTGTGCAACAACTGCGTAAGCACCTTTCACGCGCTCATGTACAGCTTTCACCGCACGAAAAATCGCTGACTCGTCAAGAGACACGCCATTGGAAGCCCGTTGCAATTCATGCGCCAAGACGTTTAACAAGACCTCTGAATCTGAATTGGTATTGATATGGCGCTGATCGTTGGTAAATAGCGACACGCGTAACTCACGCCAATTGGTCAGATTGCCATTGTGAGCGAAGGTGATCCCAAATGGCGCATTGACATAAAAGGGTTGAGCTTCTTCGACGCTGTCTGACGAGCCTGCCGTTGGGTAACGCACTTGGCCGATGCCGGTTGTGCCAGGCAGTGAGCGCATATTGCGGGTGCGAAACACATCGCGTACGAGGCCATGCGCTTTATACATGTTGAAATGATTGCCGTTTGAGGTGGCAATACCTGCTGCATCCTGACCGCGGTGCTGCAGCAGCAGCAAGCTGTCATACAAAAGCTGATTGACAGGACCACGACCAATCACACCAACAATTCCGCACATGTACTTTCCTGATAACCGTTAAACCACGTTTAAATTCTGTCGTACTTTGTCAGGTAACCCCTGACGTTTAAATTCTGTTGTACTCGCTCAGGTAAACCGCCATATTTAAATTCTGTTGTACTCGCGCAGGCAAACCATGACTTTAACAATGTTGCCGTACTTAATAAGGCAACCACTCACGGATTGGCTCTGGTACACGCGACTTAATTTGCTGCACGACCCCGACGACTTGCTTTGAGAACATGGCCTGCTTCCACCACGATTCTTCAGGAAGTGGCGTATAGCCAGCCACCGTCACAAGTAGCAACACAAATAAAACGCCTCTCGCCAAACCAAACACTGCACCCAAGCCATGATCTGCCGGGGTCAATCCCGTTTTATCAATCAAGGCCGATAACGTCATATTGACCATCCCAATTGACAACAACACGACAATAAACACGCCTACATAGGCTAAGGTCATGCGCAAAAACGGCTGAGCAATCCAACTCGCTAGCCAGTCAGCAGCACGTGGCCCCCACCAAATCGCAGCGATAAAGGCAAAGGCATAGGCCGCGAGTGACAAAACCTCTTTAAGCAGACCGCGAATCAGGCCAAGCACGACCGAAACGCCCAGCACTCCTAGCACCACAAAATCAAACCCGGTCACTGCGTTGCGATAAAGGCGCCGTCATATCCAAGCGTGCGCAGACGGGTCTGAGCGGCTTGCGCGGCTTCGCGAGAAGGAAACGGCCCTACTCGCACGCGGTATCTGGCTTTACCATTGACATCGACTGGACCATCGACAAAAGCATTGCCTACGCCTGCTGCTAACAATTTATTTTTTTGGGTTTGTGCGTCAGCTGCTGCGTCAAGCGACATTGCCTGCACAACAAAGTTGCCACGGGTAGGCGCCTTGGGTGTTGTCGCCGAGCCTGGCGGGCCAGCGGACTCTGCTGTTGGGCGCCCTTCTAGCAAGGCAACCGCGCGTGCTCCGTCGTCTGAGCGAACCCCAGCGGGCGGGTTAGGTGGGGGTTTAGACGCCTCAACTTTAGGCGCCGCTGCAGTTGGATCCACCCGAGGCTTGGCCTCAGGTTTAACCTCAGGCTTTGGGGGTGTCGTTGTAGCAGGAGCCGACGCAGCGGGTGGCGCTACCGTCGAAGATGCCTCTGGCGCAGCAGGCGTTGCCGAGCTATTAGCGGCTACAGGGTCGCTTAGATTAGGTTGAAAAGGTGCATTGCGATCAGGGATTTTGATCGGGATTTTATTTGAGACTGGCGCAGGTTCAGAGTCAAGCAGCATGGGCAGTACCACAACTGCGGCCAGCACTAAGGCGACGGCACCCGCTAAGCGTCTGCGAGCTCTGACGCGCAGATCGGCCGCCTGTGCCTCGCTGGACACAGAGGGACGCACCTTACCCGGAGGCTTACGCGGTGCTGCACTATCTTTTCTGGAAAATAGTCCCATTGATTCAAACACCCTGACTCAAAAAAAAGACAGACCCGAAAAGCGCCTGACAACGGCGAAAAGCGTTTATGCTGACCTCCCGCTTGCTTGCAGTGCACCCGCGACAGTCAGAAACGATCCGAATACGATGATTCTATCATCCGGCTTACTGAGTTTGTGTGCTGCTGCCAGGGCTTCGGCGACCGAGGGGAAGTGGCTAATGGCAACTTCGGCCTCGCCGCTCGTTTGATGACCTGCGATAGATTCTTTAACTTTGGCTGCTAACTGTTCGGCGCTTAACGCCCGGGCGCTGGGCAAGCCCGCACAAAACCAGTGGTCGATGCGGGGTGCCATGTGCTTGACCACAGCGGCGATATCCTTGTCAGACAGCATCCCGAACACAGCGTAGGTGTATGGATGAAAACCCATGTTGCCCAGATTCTTTTCAAGAACGGCAGCGGCATGAGGGTTGTGCGCCACATCAAGAATGACTGTCGGCTGACCAGGCAAGATCTGAAAACGCCCAGGCAAAGACGCTTGCAGCAAGCCAAGACGCACGGCCTGCTGCGGCACGGCTAAACGCTCACGCAAAGCCTCAAGCGCAGCCAAGGCACCTGCGGCATTGAGCAGTTGATTGGCGCCCCGCAAAGCTGGATACGCCAAGGCATTGCGCCGCTGTTGGCGCCCGGCAAACGCCCATTGCTGGCGATCGCCCGAGTAGTTAAAGTCGCGGCCGAATAACCACAGATCACAGCCTATGGTTTTTGCGTAAGCGAGCACAGATTGAGGCGGCGCTGGGTCACTGCAAATCGCCGGGCGCCCTTCGCGGTAGATGTACGCTTTTTCGAAACCAATTTTTTCGCGCGTATCACCCAGCCAGTCGACGTGATCGATATCGACACTGGTGATAATTGAGCAATCAGCATCAACAATATTTACCGCATCCAAGCGCCCGCCTAAGCCCACCTCAAGTACCATCACATCAAGTGAGGCAGCGGCAAACATGGCTAGCGTGGCGAGTGTTGAATATTCAAAATAGGTTAAAGATACGCCCTGACGGGCGGCCTCGACCATGCTGAAATAACGCACAAACTCAGCGTCAGAGACGATTTCACCGTTCAGGCGAGCTCGCTCGTTAAAGTTCACCAGATGGGGCGACGTGTAAAGCCCCACTCGGTAGCCTGCAGCGAGCAAAATTGCCTCGAGCATGGCACAGGTTGAGCCTTTGCCATTGGTGCCGCCCACCACAATTTTGAGTGCCTTGGTTTCGATTGGCAGACGCGCAGCGACTTCGCGCACACGTTCAAGCCCCATGTCAATCGCGTTTGGATGAAGCTGTTCAAGGTAACTGAGCCACTCAGCGAGTGAGGCGGTGTGTGAAGGTGCAGCAAGGGTCATGGCAAAAGTGGCATTGAGTCAGCTAACAAGACTCTAGTTTAACAGCGGCTCTGCCGACACCTTAGGCGCTTGAGGTCTAAGCCGTTGACACCCTCCCCGCCCTCGCCCTAATAGACACCGCTCACGCAGAAAGATACAGCGATTTCTACTGCGCTGCGCGATTTCTACTAAACTCGCAACACATGAATGACCGCAAACCCATGGACTTAACTGCTTGCCTTTGCATTGTGCTGCTCTGTTCTCTATGGGGTGGGCAACAGGTTCTTTTTAAGCTCACGATTCACGACATTCACCCCAACATGCAAATCGCCTTGCGCTCGGCGATTGGCTGCGTGTTGCTGGCCGCTTTCATGTGGCACAAAGGTGTTTCGTTGGCGCTCTGGCGCGGGCCATGGCGAGCGGGCACGATGGTAGGAGCCTTGTTTGCCCTAGAGTGGTGGATGATCGGCGAAGCCCTTCAGTATACGAGCGCCTCGCATGTGGTGGTATTTTTATATACGGCCCCAATTTTTACTGCACTGGGCCTTCACGTCTGGCGGCCTGATGAGCGCTTGAACTGGTGGCAATGGATAGGGGTCTTGATTTGCTTTAGCGGAATTGGTCTGGCATTTTTAGGCTCGTCCGCAGCAACACAACTTAACCCCCAGTCGCTGCTCGGAGATTGTCTTGCCTTAGGTGGCGGCGTTCTTTGGGCTGCGACGACGCTCGTCACCCGCTGCTCAGATTTAGCGCGTATCCCCGCCACACAAACGACCATGTATCAACTGTTATTTGGCGCTCTGGTGATACTGCTACTGTGCCTGATTCTGGGTGAGACCGAGATCCACTGGAGCGCCTTTTTGGTGGCTAGCGTCGTGGGCCAAGGCATAGTGATTTCGTTTTTTAGCCTCTTGGTATGGATTTGGCTGCTCAGACACTATTTGGCCTCGAGAGTTTCGATTTTTACATTTATCGCGCCACTGATCGGCGTAGGTTTGAGTGTGTGGGTGTTAGACGAGCCTCTGCACAGTGAATTTGTGTGGGGTGCCTTGATGGTGATGGCAGGGATGATTTTGGTGAACCTTGCGCCTCAGACTCGGCGTTTGAACGGAGCATAGTTTTACTATGTGTTTAGCTATTTTTGCGCAGAATGTTTTACCAGACTGGCCGCTGGTTGTTGTCGCGAATCGCGATGAGCTGCACGTGCGCCCGACAGCGGCGGCACGCCCCTGGGATGAAACCCCTTCGCTACTGGCAGGCCGTGATCTGCAGGCTGGGGGCACCTGGCTTGGCCTGACCACAGGCGGGCGTATCGCTTTGCTCACAAACTATCGAGAAACGGGCCTGCGTGATGATCAGGCACCCTCGCGTGGCCATCTTGCAGAGCGCTATCTACAACAAGAGCCATCGCAAGAGCAGTCGGCGCAACAATATTTGCAGGCGTTGCAACAAAACAGTGCGCCTTACAACGGCTTTAATTTACTAGCCGGCGATCAAAGCGGCTTGTGGTATTACTCAAATCGTCTGAACGCATCGCCGTTTAAGATTCTTGACGGTGTCAGTGGGGTGTCAAACGCTACGCTCAATACGCCTTGGCCCAAACTGCTTCGCACCCAACGCAGCGTCTCTGAGCATCTGGCACAGGCTCATGCACCTGATTCTGCCCGCCTGTTTGAAATTTTTCAGGATACCGTTCGTGCCGCAGAGCACGAACTCCCTGACACAGGCGTTGGCCTGGATCGCGAAAAATTACTTGGTAGCCCCTTTATCAAAAACGAGCGCTATGGCACACGTTGTACAACGATTATTTTGCAGCATCGCCAAGGCTACGCATTGTTTTACGAAAAGCGCTATGACGCCTTGGGGCAAGAGGTGGGCGATAGCAACTGGCGGGTTGATTTTTTAGCGAAGACAATCTCAGCAATGTGAGGTTTTGAAACACACAAGGGTGTTTTCGAAGACGAAGCTGCTGGAAAGAGCGAAGCGAGTTGCTGAGTATCACGCATTTTGTATACGCGTGGCAATTTGCGGCATGACGCCTTGAGCGTACAGCCGTTTGTCAAACAGCAATTAAACGCTGTGGGCTTGGTTGCAGAACACAATAATACTGTATATTTATACAGTATTATTGTGTTTGTTGCCTGTGATGCTCACCTCTAAAACCTCACCCGTCTGCCCTCCTGCCTCTCTACTGAAGCTGCATCCTGCGCTTTGGCGCGGGTCGCAATTGAGCGCACGCACGGGCCCCACCATTTCAACAGGGTTTTCAACCTTAGACGCTGAACTGCCCGGCAAAGGCTGGCCCACAGGTTCACTGATTGAACTGCTCACACCACACTCAGGCATTGGCGAAATAACGCTCTTGCGTGCTGCCCTGCACGCCACGGTCAGGCAGCAACCGGTGGTCTTGCTACAGCCGCCCTATCGACCCAATATCGCTTGTTGGTCAAGTTGGCGTTTTGGTACGCAACGCCTGCTTTGTCTCACACCCCAACGCACGCGTGATGCGTATTGGGCGGCCGAGCAAATTTTAAAAAACGGTAGTTGCGCAGCCTTGCTGTTTTGGGCGCATCCCATTCAAAACTCGATCCTGAAACGCTTGCATCTTGCGGCGCAAAGCAGTCAAACTTTATTTTTTATGTTTCGCCCGCATTCTGTCCAAACCGAAGCCTCACCCGCGGTGCTACGGGTCATGTTGTCTGCTGAACAAACAGGTGCTCTCACCCTCTCTATTCTTAAGCGACGAGGCCCTGCCTGCGGACATCCTATTACGCTTGCGTCGTCACCTTCTGAACTCTTTTCAACTGTTACCCATGACCTTATGGATCGGCCTGCACCTGCACAGCCTCAGCCTCGACACGTGGCGACTCCGTTGGCTGACTAAGCCCCGCGCTGCCGCTATCTTCGAGCACGACGCTCTGATCGCTATGACACCTGGCGCGCAGCAATGTGGCCTCAAATTAGGCATGCGCTGCGCAACAGTGCGCAGTCTGGCACCTGAGTGTTTACTATATCCAAGAGACCAACGCGCCGAACAAAATGCCTATGATCAAGCCGCCCAAGTTGCTTTAGCCTACTCGCCGTCTGTGTATCAACACGCGCGCGAGACGCTCTTGATCGACGTCACCTACAGCTTGCGGTTGTTTGGTGGTGTTCGTCAGATTGTTCAAGGGTTACGACAACAACTCAAACGCTTAACGCTGCAAGTGCAAAGCGGTGTCGCGCCTACGGCAACCGGAGCTTGGCTGTTGGCGCAAGTTGCGCGGCACTCAACGCAGCACTTCGCACAGCACTCGATACAGCGCTCAGCACAATACTCGCCACGCTATGCCTGCAGTCAAGCGACACTCGAGCGCCTACTCAACCCGCTGCCCTGCGCCATGCTGCAAAGTGCACAGCCTCATCTGGTTTGGCTCAAAGCGATTGGCTGCGAAACCCTCGGGGGCTTGCGTGCCTTGCCACGCAGCGGTCTGAAACGGCGCGTGGGTACGGCATTACTGACTGAACTTGAGCAAGCTTATACGCAAGCGGTTTGGCGCCAAGCCCCCTACCTTGCCCCCGAGCAATTTATTGAACAACTCGATTTACTAGATCGCCTTGAACACACAACAGCACTGGCTTCTTTTGCAGAACGCTTGGCGCTTAGCCTGTGCACTTGGTTAGCGGCCAAGCAATATGCGCTGCGCAGTGCCACGCTTGAACTGCATCACGAACGCGGCCGCCACGCCTGCCCACCCACCGCACTTGAACTCGCCTTTGGCGAACCCGTATGGCTGATGTCTCAACTGATGCCCTTATTGCATGAACGCCTATCGCGCCAAAATCTGGCCGGGCCTGTCGTCGCCCTGACCTTGCGTAGTCAAGCTCTGGCGTCACAACATGCTCGCAGTGCCACGTTATTTCCTGATCCGTTACACGCGCCCGCTGATTATCGACGCTTGTTAGATTTGCTGTCTGCCCGACTAGGCGCAGAACAAATATTGCAACCTGCGCCTCTAGCTGATCATCGCCCAGAAATCGCCAACAATTGGGTTCCGTTCGACGCCTCGACGCTCAGATCAGCTGCATCGACAACGACTAAATCTGCTGCATCGACAGCGACCAAGTCAGCTGCGTCAGCAATGACCACGCAAGCTGCCTCTGTGACTGCTACGCCAACAACGCGCGATACAGTCAGTTCAACGCCTGCACCCTTAACTGAAAGGCCTTTTTGGTTATTAGCCGAACCTCTTCTACTTAACGTTCGCAATGATCGTCCGATCTACCATGGCCCGTTGCAGTTACTGCGCGGCCCCGAACGTATTGAAAGTGGGTGGTGGGATCACTTACGCATTGCACGCGACTATTTTGTGGCACAAGACCAGCAGGCCGTGCGCTACTGGATCTATCGCGAACGTGATACCGAGCTGGCGCGCTGGTTTCTACATGGCGTCTTTGGTTAATGGGTGCGCACTTTTCAACCCTTTTGCCTGGCTATGCCGAGCTGCATTGCTTATCAAACTTTACGTTCTTGCGTGGTGCTTCGTCACCCGAAAGCCTAGTAGCACAAGCCGCTGCCTTAGGCTATCACGCACTAGCGCTCACAGATGAGTGCTCGTTAGCCGGCATTGTGCGCGCTCATCTTGAGGCTAAAAAATCAGACTTAAAGTTATTAATTGGCACTGAACTGCGCCTAGATCCAAGCGATCAACCGGCTTACAACATTGTTTTACTTGCACAACACCGCGAAGGCTATGGCAATTTATGTGAAGTCATTACACGCGGGCGTATGCAAGCTGTTAAAGGGCAATATCTGTTGCGCCCACACGAGGTTGTGGTAGATGGTTGCTTAGCCATTTTGATCCCTCAGCCAGAGGTGACGCCGGCCGACCTCGCCCTTCAATTAACCTGGCTGGCACAACACTTTTCAGATCGCTGTTGGATAGCCATTAGTCGCTTACATCGCGCACATGACACTCTACGTTTGCAAATGATTCAAACCTTAGCTCACACATACAATATCCCTTGTGTGGCGGTTGGGCAGGTTCATATGCATAAGCGTTCACGCAAAGCCTTGCATGATGTGTTGACGGCAATTCGTTTACGTCAAACCGTCGCGCAATGTGGCTATGAGTTAGCCTCAAATGCCGAGCAACATTTACGCACGCGGCTACGCTTAAGCAATCTGTACGAACCCGAGCTTTTACTGCAAACCATTTGCATTGCTGAGCGATGTCACTTTAGTCTTGACGAACTACGCTACGAATACCCCGAAGAAGTCGTACCCAAGGGATATAGCCCAGCGCAGTACCTGCATGAGCAAACCTGGCAAGGTGCAAACAAACGTTACCCTGCAGGCATCCCTGAAAATGTTAGCGCGCAGATCAAACACGAACTCGCCTTGATCACAGAGCTTGGCTACGAAACATATTTTTTGACTGTCTATGACCTGGTGCAATTTGCGGTAAGCCGACAAATCTTGTGCCAGGGAAGAGGCTCTGCAGCGAACTCAGCGGTGTGTTATTGCCTGGGGATCACTGCGGTGAATCCTGCAAACGGTAACGCCTTATTTGAACGGTTTATTAGCCGCGAGCGCAATGAGCCACCCGATATTGATGTGGATTTTGAACACCAGCGGCGCGAAGAGGTGATTCAATATCTTTATCAAAAATATGGGCGTCAACGCGCCGCCTTAACCGGCGTGGTGACGTCTTACCGCCCGCGTAGTGTCTTGCGTGATACAGGCCGCGCCCTGGGGATTGATGCACAGATCATTGACCAGGTTGCAAAATCACATCGCTGGTGGGATGGCAAACAGAATTTAATCCATCGCCTGCTTGAAGCCGGTTTAGATGCCGAGGCTGCAGTCACACAGCAGTGGGCCGAACTCGCGCAAGCATTGATGGGGTTTCCGCGTCACTTGTCACAACATCCTGGCGGCTTTGTGTTGGCGCGCGGCTTGTTGTCACGTTTGGTGCCGATTGAAAACGCTGCCATGCCACAGCGCAGTGTCGTGCAGTGGGATAAAGACGATTTAGATGCCGTTGGATTATTAAAAGTCGATATCCTGGCGTTAGGGATGTTGACGGTGATTCGTCGTAGCCTCGAAGGGGTCGCCTGGCGCCGCAAGTTGCCGCACTTTAGCTTGCAAGATATTCCGGATGATGATGGGCCCACCTATGACATGATTTGCGCTGCCGATACGGTAGGCGTGTTTCAGATTGAATCGCGGGCGCAGATGTCGATGCTGCCGCGCTTACGACCGCGACAGTTTTATGACTTAGTCATCGAAGTTGCAATCGTACGGCCAGGTCCTATTCAAGGGGGCATGGTGCATCCGTATTTGCGACGACGACAAGGCCTTGAGCCGATTACGTATCCCAGTCGAGCGGTACGCGCTGTGCTTGAGCGCACGTTAGGGGTACCAATTTTTCAAGAACAAGTCATGAAAATCGCGATGGCTGCCGCTGGCTTTACGGCAGGCCAAGCCGACGAATTACGTCGTTCGATGGCGGCCTGGCGACGCAAGGGTGGCATCGATCAGTTTCGACGTAAATTGATCGATGGCTTACTCAACAATGGTTACACACCAGAATTTGCTGAAACGATTTTTAAACAAATCGAAGGCTTCGGTGAGTATGGGTTTCCTGAAAGTCATGCGGCGAGTTTTGCCTTACTCGCCTATGTGAGTGCGTGGCTCAAACGTCACGAGCCCGAAGCCTTTTTAGCTTCGCTACTGAACTCACAACCGATGGGGTTTTATGCTGCCTCGCAGTTAATACAAGATGCGCGTCGTCATGGCGTACAGCTTTTGCCCGTTGATGTTCAAACAAGCGAGTGGGAGTGCACGCTTGAAATGGTGCTTGATGGGCCTAAGTTATCCCCTAAGCGTGTGTCTGGCGAACCTAAGCGTGTGTCTGGCGAACCTAAGCGTTTGCTTGGTGAACCTAAACGAGTGCCTGATATTCAAACCTCGCCGTGCCTACGGCCAGCGGTGCGCTTAGGTCTGAACCAAATCCTTGGCTTACCGCAGGCCGCTGCGCAAGCTTTGCTTGACGCGCGCCAAGCGGGGCCGTTTCGTGATACACAAGAGCTTGGCCGACGTGCGGATCTCAATCAGGCTGTTTTGCATCAGCTTGCCTTAGCCGGCGCCTTGCATACGTTAAGCGGACATCGCCGCCAAGCGGCCTGGCATGCTGCAGCCAGTGTGGCAACTAAAGGCCTGTTGCGCGAGGCCGAGCCAAGCGAAGACGAACAACCTTTGCTCTTGCCTCCAACCGAGGCGCACGATCTTGTGACAGATTATCAACGCTTGGGCTTTACCCTCGGGCGCCATCCGTTAGCCTTGCTACGTCAAACACTCACTCGCTTGCGCTTTGCGCAAGCGACCACGTTAGCCCAATTCCCACAGGGACGCCTGGCACGCGCCTGTGGCTTGGTGACCATGCGCCAGCGTCCGCAAACGGCTAAAGGCGTGATTTTTATCACGCTTGAAGACGAAACTGGCTCGGTCAACTTGATCGTGCGCGCTGAACTGGCGGTACGCCAACGCCGTGAACTGTTACAGGCACAGCTCTTGGCAGCCATCGGCACCTGGCAAAACTTGCAAGGAACGCAACACTTGCTGGTGGGGCGCTTCGAGGATCACTCACACCTGCTGGCCACGATTGGGGCCGAGCAGTCACTTTAACAATGCGCAAACCCGATAAACAGGCAAGGCAGTCAACCTAGACAGCGTCGAGGCTTTATACTAACGGCTATTCTTTCTTAACGACCGA
This sequence comes from Bordetella parapertussis, assembly GCA_945895265.1. Taxonomy (GTDB): domain Bacteria; phylum Pseudomonadota; class Gammaproteobacteria; order Burkholderiales; family Burkholderiaceae_B; genus Zwartia; species Zwartia parapertussis_I. The sequence continues at coordinate 61,726 of CAMDEF010000009.1, forward strand.
GCCCATCATGTCAGACCTCAAACTTCGAATCGCAGAATCAGTCAAAGACGCCATGCGCGCAAAAGCGAGCGAGCGTTTAGGGACTCTGCGATTTCTACAGGCTGCAATCAAACAAAAAGAAATCGACGAGCGCAAAGATGTGACCGATGCAGATGTCACTGCAATTATTGAAAAGCAAATCAAACAGCGCCGTGAATCTATCGCGGCTTATGAGCAAGCTGGTCGCACCGAAACCGCCGCGCAAGAAACTGCCGAAATGGTTGTGCTGAAAGAGTTTTTGCCACAAGCCGCAACTGAGGCTGAAGTCAACGCCGCGATTGACGTCGCCCTTGCCCAAGTGCAAGCACAAGGCATTACAGGTAACCCTGCAATGGGTAAAGTCATGGCAATCTTAAAGCCAGCGTTAGCCGGCCGCGCCGACATGTCAACACTGTCTGCACTCGTGAAAGCTAAGCTGGGTTGACATCCACCATCGTTCAAGTCTGCGGCTATCCTCAACGCCACATGCTCGGCTTGCTCAAGCCACCTTCGCTGGGTACTTAACCTTTAGCACCTTAAAAGACGCCGAGGCTTTGGCAATCAACTTGCCTTCAGTGTCTAGCACTTCACCTTCACAAAACGCAATCGACGAACCCCGTCGCAAACAGCGCGCCTGAATCGTTAAGTCAGTCACTGCCGGTTCAAAACAGCTGACTGTAATATCGATTGTTGCCATCCCCAGGCCCAACGGATCTACCGAACGCCCCGCAGCACTCAGCGTGAAGTCAAGCAAGCTCATCAGCGCACCACCGTGGATCGCTTGGCGACTATTGAGTAAGTCGTCGCGAATTTTTAAACGCGTCACGGCACGATCGTCTGCGCACATGACAGGCTCAACGCCTAAAAATTTCAAATAAGGAATATCAAGACCGAAGTAAGTAGCGGGTTCAAACATTTCAGAAACAATTCACTTTAGGAAGTTAAGGTTTTTTAGCAGGCCGGGCGCTCGGCATATAGTCGGTGCAGGTGGATACACCAAATTGCAACGCTGCGCGCATGGCAGCAAGCGCTGAGGTATCCCAAATATTAAGACCGGCAACCGTAGCGCTGATTTCAGAGTTTTGGTCATCGAGAGCCCGAATATCGACCTGACCGTAGCGACTGCCGCCCAAGCCCCCTGTCACCGCCACCTGGGCTGTGCGCGTCGCGTTATCAAGCTGCCCTTTAATCGGAAACTCGCCGTCGTTACCCCAACATTGCAGAGCTTGCAGCGTTGCAAGCTTGTAGACCTCTTGGTAAGAACGAGGCAACGTAAAGGTTTCTTTAGGTGAACTACTTGAATTAATGCCGATGCAGCCTGCTGTCAGCACAGGCATCACCACCGCAAGCCATTTAAAATGATTCAACATTGCTACCTCAAAGAGTCCGCTGCCAAGAGGGTTATTTTAGCGTTAATGTGAGCTTGGGCCTGTCAGAGGGCCAGACACACTCTTTCGAATTCTGAGACTGACCCCGCCCTACTTACTTTTTCATGCTTCGCCACCCCTATCGAGGTCAACTCAGCCAATGACTACCCGACGCCCCACAACCCTTTCTATTGCAGCCCATCCCGCCTGGGGAGTGACCGCAGCCCTGCTTGGCCTGACAGCCGTTGCGCTTGGCGCGATCGCCGCGCACGCCATCGCTGAGGCCCAGGCCGCACAAGCTCTTGAACGTGCCTCGCTGTATCAACTGATTCACGCCCTAGCCATACTGTATGCCACAGGCTTACCAGGTAAGGCTGCGCTGCTCGCCCGTAGCTTGCTGCTGATTGGCATTGTGCTGTTTTGTGGCTCAATCGAGCTTAAATATCTATTTTCGATGGCTCAGGCGACAGCTGTAGCGCCGACAGGTGGCGTGGCACTCATGCTTGGATGGCTCATGTTGGGCGTATCGGCCCTCACCCGTAGAGCCTCAAAAAGTTGAAGTGCCCGCCCAGCACACCACACCCAAACTCAAAAAAATAAACCTCCCACCTCCGCGCGCTACACGCAAGCTCGCATCAGTGGTAAAAAGCTAGTTGGTGAGTGCCTCACTCTGCACTATTTTTTTGACTCTTGATAAATACAACGACCCATGACCATACGAGACAAAGCTTATATCGTTGGTGCCTATGAGCACCCTACTCGCAAAGCACCCGATAAATCGGTTGCTCAAATCCATGCCGAGTCTGCCAAAGGCGCGCTAGCCGACGCCGGCCTGTCGCTCAGCGACATTGACGGCTACTACTGCGCGGGCGATGCCCCTGGCTTAGGCATGCTGAACATGGCTGATTACATGGGGCTCACCAACCTGCGCCATGTCGATTCGACCGAGACGGGCGGCTGTTCGTACCTTATCCATGTCTCTCACGCCGCTCAGGCGATTGCCGCTGGCAAATGCAAAATTGCACTCATCACCTTGGCAGGCCGTCCACGATCGGCTGGTTCTTCTGGCATGCAGCCACGTAGCTGGGGGGTTGATATCCCTGACGTGCCATTTGAAGCACCATTTGGCCCGGTAACTGTCAACAGCTATGCTATGGTCGCAGCGCGACACATGTACGAATACGGCACCACTGCAGAGCAGTTGGCCTGGATCAAAGTCGCTGCCTCGCACCATGCTCAACATAATCCTCACGCCATGCTGCGCGATGTGGTGACCGTTGAAGACGTGGTGAATTCACCGCTCGTCTCAACGCCCCTGCACCGGCTTGATTGCTGCGTGGTCAGCGATGGTGGTGGCGCACTGATCGTCGCACATCCTGATATTGCCAAATCACTCAAGCGCCCACTGGTCAAAGTGCGCGGCGCTGGCGAGGCCACCAAAGGCCAGTTAGGCGGTCATGTTGACTTGACTTACTCTGGCGCACGCCGCTCGGGTGCAGCAGCCTTTGAAGAAGCTGGCATTACCCCGCAAGACATCAAATACGCCTCAATCTATGACAGCTTCACCATCACGGTCTTGATGCAACTTGAAGACCTTGGCTTTTGTAAAAAAGGCGAAGGTGGCAAGTTTGTTTCGGATGGCAACTTGATCTCGGGTGTGGGTAAATTGCCATTTAACACCGATGGTGGTGGCTTGTGTAATAACCACCCCGCCAACCGCGGCGGCATCACTAAAGTGATCGAAGCTGTGCGTCAATTGCGCGGCGAAGCCCATCCTGCCGTACAAGTTAAAAACTGCGATCTTGCCTTGGCACACGGTACAGGCGGCCTGCTTGGCGCGCGTCACGGCAGTGCAACCCTGATTCTGGAGCGTGCATAATCATGACTATGATGTATCAACCCAACCCACTTCCTGCACCCGCCAAAGAACCCGGCAACGAACCCTTTTGGGATGCAGCACGTACCGGTAAATTTTTGGTTAAATTTTGCACCTCGTGCAAAAAACCACACTGGTATCCACGTGCACTCTGCCCCTTTTGCTTCGGTGAAACCGAGTGGAAAGAAGGCTCAGGCAAAGGCGTGATTTACTCGTTAAGCGTCATGCAACGCGGCAATCCAAACCCCTATTGCATCGCGTATGTCACGCTCGATGAAGGTGTCACGATGATGACGCAAATCGTCGATTGTGATTTGGCTGCTCTAAAGATTGGTCAAAAAGTAAAATTGGTGTTCAAACCAACCGAAGGCGACGGCCCACCAGTGCCTACGTTTACACCGGTTTAACCCACACTGCTTTTACGTAAAAAAAGGATCCATCACTGGATCCTTTTTTTATTTTCTTATTGGGTAACCTCGCTTCGTTAAAACTCAAGATGCAAGCGTACAGAGTAAACGTTCACCGGGCCTCGATCTGCGTTGAAGCATGGGTTTTGAATGCGTTGGTTGTCTGGCGCACAAACGCACGAGCCAAATTAGTGACCGGTTCGCTACTGCCCGCTTTTTTGGCTTCACCGTTCGTCATGCCGCCAAAGCCTCTCAACCGCGAAACGGGATTGCCTTGAGCAACTTCAGGATCGAGAAAGAACTCAGTGCCTTTCCAAGGGCGCGCGCCTAAAAAGGGAGTGCCAGACAGCGAGTACCCAATTTCGCGATTGCAGCTCAGGCTGCTGAAACCAGCGTACGGTGCATAAAAACTAGGATGCTTTTGCCAGACCTAAGTCGACTGCAAATTGGCGGTAAAGTGCTCAAACTCGTTTTCGTTAGCCGCAGTCAAGCTTGGCACGCAACATTGACAGCAAAATTACGTCTATCACTGAAAAACTTTGCAACGCACTCAACGTGAGACAACTCAAGATTGAGTCGCCTCACGTTCAAATAAGCACCATCACGTTGGATAAAACTTAGCGTTGAGTCGCCTCACGTTCAAATAAGCACCATCACGTTGGATAAAACTTAGCGTTGAGCCGACTGATTTTCAAACGAGCACCATCACTTTGGATATAACTTAGCGTTGATCATTTCATCCAAGTAGGCAAGGTTATCTTTTACATCGTAAGATTTTCCGTTCGCCCTGATCGAACCGTTGGCCAATTGAAAGTTTGCCCGCAATCCTTCGCGCGTCTCGGTCGCCAACCCGAGCATGAGGGCTAGACGCTTTTGTGTATTGTCAATGATTCGCCCTTGCGCCTCAAGCTTGCCATTCGCCTTGAGCGACTGAACCAGCGAGAACTTGTCAGCGGCCGCACCAGCAGGCTGACTGACTTCAAGCAAGAGGTCGCCCCTGATTGAGCCAGTTCCCATCTTGGCTGAAATTTGTGGCAACCCAATTGAAAAACCTTTGGCGACTAAGTTTTGTAACGCACCGCTAGCGCGGGCCTGTTCGTCAGCAGTCAAGTTTCGAAAGTCATTCGAATCGGTGCTAATCGCAGAAAGTGTATCGACGCTTGCAACATCCAACCCTTTTACCGCCAACTCTAACAGTAGCTCGCTGAGCTTTTGGCCCGCAACGGTCAAGCTCGCGATCTTTGGAATCACACTGACTTCTAGCTTAGCGTTGTTCTCTGTAATGGCGACGTCAACCGCAACAGACTCTGCGGTTGCGGTTTTGGTGCTGAATTTATCGATCGCAAAGTGCATGGTACCGAGACCGCGCGCACGATTTTGAATGTCGCTCGTAAAATTCAAGCCGTGCACATCCAGTACATGATCTTCGCCGCGCGAGCTCAAACGATCGGTTTTCCATTGCAGCGCGACAGTCTTCTCGCCCCAGGCAATGTTGCCACTTGAAGCAGACAAGTGAAACAACTCTTTACCTTGCTTCATGGCGAGCTCTGGCAACTTCAGGGTCGATAAGGCTTTGCCACCATACGCTAGCTTGCCCTGCCCTGTGAGTTTGATTTCAGAGCCAAATAAACGGTTGAACTCGGTTCCCGATTTGCCAACAGGCTTGACTTCCCACTTAAATCGCATCGACGAAGAGGGCAACAGCAGATTCTCAACGCTATAGTTGACTTGCAGCGCAAACAGCTGATTACCACTCTTTGCATCGACTGCGACATCATTAAACCGAATCTCAAATTGACCGGTCGAGGACAGCAAACCTTGTTGATGCGCAGGTTGCACTATCCTAATGGCCGCATTCTGGCCAGCCTTCGCGCTCAGGTTCGCGACAATCGTCGCCACCGTGCGGCCCACGTAGATACTGGCGCCCAGCCAACCCGACGCAGCAATAACAACGAGCACAACCGACGAGATAAGTATTTTTTTCATGCAATTTTTCTTCTAAAAATAAAGTGAAAGACTAGCGACCAAACTCTTTAGAAAGTTCAGCCGCGCGGTCGTTGGCTGCAGCCATCGCTTGCGCGATGATCGTTGAGAAATGCTGTTGAGCAAACACATCTAAGGCGGCGGCGGTAGTCCCCCCCTTTGAGGTCACGCGCTCGCGCAAGACCGCGGGTGTCTCAGTCGACTCGGCTGCCAACTGTGTTGAACCAGATAAGGTCGCAAGCGCAAGCGCGCGCGCCTGCGCTGCCGATAACCCTAAGGCTTGCGCCCCAGCCATCAAAGATTCTAAAAATAAAAATACGTAGGCAGGGCCGCTACCTGACAAGGCTGTTACCGCATCGATTGCCTGATCGTTATCGACCCACACCACTTGCCCAACGGCACTCAACAAGTTGGTAGCAATATCTGCCTCGGCCTTGGCTAAGCCTTCGACAGCCGTCATCCCCGTCACGCCTGCACGCACCAAAGCGGGCGTATTCGGCATACAGCGCACCACGCGTGTGTACGGTTGCTCGGGCGAGCCCAGCCAAGTTGACAAAGAGTGTAGAGAAATGCCAGCGGCGATACTAATCACCAAGGTATCGGGTCTAAGACAGGGTTTGCATTGCAACACGACTTCACGCATTTGTTGTGGCTTGACCGCGAAGATCCAGACTTGTTGTGTAGATAACGAGGCGTCTGGTGCCTGAGCAACGCTGATGCCGCGCGCTTGCCATTGCTCACGCAAGACCTCAGCGACCTCGAGAACGTGCAACTGCGAGGGTGCACAGCCCTGCCCGAGCAAGCCCGAAACCAGAGCGTTTGCCATATTGCCGCCGCCGATAAACGCGACCGAAGGGATATGATTCATGTCAAGTCTTTAAAAAATTACGGAAAAATGATCGTCTGCGCAAAGATACCGCAGAATACGGCAAAGCCTATCCAGGTGTTGTGCAAAAACGCACGAAAGCACGCCTCGCGCGTACGGTGCCTGATCCAGCCAAGATGCAGCGCCGCCACACCAGCGCTGGCCAAGAGCCCTAACGCATAGGGCCAACCGTAAGACAGCAAGTACCCCACCCACCCCAGCAATAGCAACGTGCAGGTGTAGCAAAGGGTCACACAGAATATATCGTACTTTCCGAAGGTAATGGCTGAGGTTTTGAGACCCAAGCGAACATCATCATCGCGATCTACCATCGCATATTCGGTATCGTAGGCAATCGCCCAAAAAATGTTCGCCAATAGCATCAGCCAAGCCACGACAGGCACCGATTCAACTGTGGCTGCAAAGCCCATCGGTATCCCAAAACCAAAGGCAATCCCAAGATAAGCCTGAGGAATCGCAAAAAAACGTTTAAACAGCGGGTATGTGACGGCCAAGACTGCTGCGACGACTGCCAGCACAAGCGTCAATCCGTTCAAAGACCAAACCAACGCCAGGCTCAAGAGCCCCAAGACGGCGGCGACCCATAACGCCTCGTGCGGTTGGATCTGACCCGACGTCAAGACACGCTGCTCGGTACGCTTGACGTGGAGATCAACATCGCGATCAAAATAATCATTCATGGCGCAACCCGCTGAACGCATCAGCACTGTACCCAATACAAAAATCACTAAAAGTTTGAGACTTGGCCAACCCTGCGCCGCCACAAACAAGCCCCATAAAGTTGGCCATAGCAAGAGCAAAATCCCGATCGGCTTGTCGAGACGCACCAAGCGGCCGTATAAGCAAAGACGTTGCATGATTGTGTGCATCGAACGGCGTACCTTTTCTCTAAACTTGTCTATACACTAGCTGCGTAAAAAATCTTCTCGTCCACGCATCCAACGCGCCAAGTGGCGCTCAACAATATGCGGGGCCGTATCCCTAAGCTCAATGGCGGCTTGGCGGGCCGCTACAACGAGCCCACCGTCGGCAGCGAGATCTGCAAAGCGCAGCAACGTGACGCCCGATTGCTTTGAACCAAGTAACTCACCTGGCCCGCGCAAATCAAGATCACGCTGGGCAATCTCAAAACCATCCTGGGTCTCGTACATGGCGCGTAACCGCTGACGCGCCAGCATCGACAAGGGTGTTTGAAACAGCAACACGCATACCGACTTTGCTACGCCACGTCCGACGCGCCCCCGTAGCTGATGCAGCTGCGCCAAACCAAAACGCTCGGCGTGCTCAATAACCATCAATGAGGCGTTAGGCACATCGACCCCGACCTCAATGACGGTCGTTGAGACCAGCACGTTGATGTGCGCCTCACGAAACGCTTTCATGACGGCGGCTTTCTCAGCCGTAGGTAACTGACCATGCACTAAACCAACGGTGTAGTCAGGCAAGGCTTCGGTCAAGGCAAGGTGCGTATCAACTGCGGTTTGTAAGTCAAGCGATTCGCTTTCTTGCACCAGCGGGCAAACCCAATACACTTGCTGTCCGGTGGCACAGGCCTGCGCGACGTGTCCAAGCACCTCGTCGCGTCGTGCGTTAGAGATTAATTTTGTGACAACCGGGGTGCGCCCCGGCGGCAAGGTGTCGATCGACGACACCTCAAGATCCGCATAAAACGTCATCGCTAACGTGCGCGGAATGGGGGTCGCGCTCATCGTTAGTTGATGCGGAATCCAGTCATCCCCCGGAAGCTCTTCGCCTTTTTTAGACAACGACAGGCGTTGGGCGACACCGAAGCGATGTTGTTCATCAACAATCACCAGACCTAAATCAAAAAACTCGACTGTTTCTTGAATTAAGGCTTGGGTGCCCACCACTAAGCGCGCCTGGCCACTTGAAATGGCCGCATTTGCGATTTTGCGTGCCTTGGGTGTGATGCTACCGGTTAACCAACACACCTCAATCCCAAGGGGTTCGCACCACATTTTCAATTTTTGAAAATGTTGTTCCGCCAAAATTTCGGTCGGCGCCATGAGCGCGACCTGCACGCCGGCGTCAATCGCTTGCAAGGCTGCTAGTGCAGCGACAATCGTCTTGCCACTGCCGACATCCCCTTGTAACAAACGATACATCGGAAACTCGCGCTCTAGGTCGGCACTGATCTCAGACGTCACACGTTGCTGCGCGGGCGTCAGACTAAAAGGTAAGGACTTCAGCAAGCGCGCACACAAACTATCTGCTTTGGGATTTGCTCTTAGGCTTTTTGCACGTAAACTGCGCCGCGCATCACGGGCCGCCGCCAGCGACAATTGCTGTGCAAGGAGTTCATCGAACTTAATACGCAACCACGACGGATGCGTATGCTCAATTAAGGCGAGCGCATCCATGTCGGGTGTAGGAGCGTGAAGGGTGCGAATCGCTTCACCAAAACTCTGCAGGCCGAGCCGTTGAACCAACTCGGGCTCAAGTGTGTCGTTGAGCTCGACTTTCTCAAGCGCTTGCCCAATCGCTTTACGCAAACTCGGTTGAGATAAGCCCTCTGTCGTTGGATACACGGGCGTCAACGCCGCCGGCAACACAGAATCTGCAACCGTCACCTTGGGGTGGATGATCTCGTACCCGTGCATACCACCGCGCACCTCACCTCTGATCCGCCACCGACGCCCTACCTGCATTTGTTGCTGTTGATTGGGATAGAACGTGAGCCAGCGTAAACCAATTTCGCCGGTGTCATCTTGCACCACCGCCGTCAATTGCCGACGCGGCTGATAGCTGGCGTCAGACCGTATCACCGTTGCCTCAATCTGCGCTGAGCGGCCAGGGCGCAGCGTGGCGATGGACATAATTTCGGTTTCGTCTTCGTAACGAAGCGGTAAATGCAAAATCAAGTCATGCGCGCTGATCAGCCCCAAACGCTCAAGCTTTTGTCTAGTCGTGGCAACCGCTTTAGGTCGGACAGAAACCTTGGTAGAGGGGCGCTGAGCGGTGGCCACGGCAAATGACTTTTAGCGAACTGCTAAACGACGATGATGGCTTCAATCTCAAACTGAGCACCCTTTGGCAAACTTGCGACGCCAACGGTTGAGCGCGCCGGAAATGGCTCAGGCAGCAATTCAGCCATGATCCCATTGGCAATTGCAAATTGACCTAAGTCGGTTAAAAACAAGGTCAGTTTGACGATGCTGTCTAAACGACCTCCAGCAGCCTCAATGACCGCTTGCATATTGGCAAAAGATTGACGAACCTGTGCCTCAAAATTCTCTGAGACCATATTGCCCGTTGCCGGTACCAGGCCAATTTGACCCGATAAATAGACGGTTCGGCCCGCTGGGGCAACAATGGCCTGCGAATACGGGCCGACCGCAGCCGGAGCGGCATTCGTGTGGATGACTGACTTTGACATGTGGGCTTTCCTTCAGTTGACTGCTGAATTGTACCGCCCACCCGTCACGCCTCGGAGTCAGCCCCGACCGGATCCATCCCTAACTCTCGCAACTTACGAGTAATGGTGTTGCGACCCATCCCGAGACGTGCAGCGGCTTCAACCCGACGGCCTCGACAGACCTCAAGCGAAGACTGTAATAACGCGCGCTCAAATTGACGCGTTAACGCGGTCCAGACTTCTGGTTCTGAGCGCGACAAGCGTACGTTTGCATCAAGCGCTAGCAGCTCTTGCCAAGTGTGATTGACGCCACCTAAATCGTGGCCTGAGCCAACGCGTGTTGCGCCAGTTTTGACTGCGCGGACTTCTGGCGGTAGGTCCCCCAGCTCGACCGTTTGCCCAGGAGCCATGACGGTCAACCAGTGACAAAAATTTTCGAGCTGCCGGACATTGCCTGGATAGTCGAATTGTGCAAGCGCGTGCACAGCCGACTCCGACAGGCGCTTGACGGGGACACCCACTGCTCTGGCTGACACCGACAAAAAATGCTTGGCAAGATCGGCGACATCTTCGCGCCTTTCACGCAGCGCGGGTAATCTCAGGCGAATGACATTCAAGCGATGAAACAAATCTTCGCGAAACTTGCCCTCTTGAACGCGCTCTTCAAGCGGCTGATGGGTTGCGGCCACAATCCTCACGTCAACGCGTATCGGCTGTGCCCCTCCTACCCGATAGAAGGTTCCTTCAGACAAGACGCGCAGCAAGCGCGTTTGCAATTCAAAGGGCATATCGCCGATTTCATCTAAAAATAAAGTTCCACCACCCGCTTCTTCAAAACGACCTCGGCGCAAGGCGTTAGCCCCCGTGAAGGCGCCGCGCTCGTGCCCAAACAACTCAGCTTCGAGCAAATCACGCGGGATGGCAGCAGTATTCAAGGCAACAAATGGCCCTTTTGAGCGCGCACCATGACTGTGCAACGCGCGCGCCACTAACTCTTTACCTGTACCAGACTCGCCAGTGATCAACACTGTGACGTTTGATTGCGCTAGGCGCCCGATCGCTCGAAACACCTCTTGCATCGCGACCGAGGCCGACTGCGTCAACATGCCTTTATCGGTGACAAGAGCAGTGGCAGCTGCAGGTTGTGCCGAGAGCTCTTCTGCCGAGGGTTCTTGCATTGCGCGCGAGATGAGCGCCACCGCCTCGTTAATATCGAAAGGCTTGGCGAGGTAATCAAACGCCCCACCTTGAAAGGCAGACACGGTGCTGCCAAGATCGCTATACGCCGTCATAATGATGACCGGCAGCGTGGGATATTTCTCTTTGACTTCTTTCAGCAGTGCCAAGCCATCCGTGCCCGGCATTCTGATATCAGAGACGAGCGCCGAAGGAGACTCGAGCTTCAAGGCCGCCGACACCTCAGAGGCGTTTACAAAACTACGCGTAGGGATATTGGCACGGCTCAGCGCCTTTTCAAGCACCCAGCGAATAGCTTGATCATCATCCACGATCCAAACTGGTTTCATCAAAGAGGCTCCATAGGTAATTGCAAACGAAACTCGGTGTGCCCGGGTTGTGACTCAAACTCAATCACACCGCCATGTTGTTGGATAAAATCCTGCGCGAGACTTAAGCCAAGCCCCGTACCACCATCACGCCCCGTGACAAGCGGATGAAAAATGCGCTCTTTCAAACTCTGAGGTACGCCTGGTCCGTTATCGGTCACCGTGACAACTGCTGCCAAACGGTGTTGTTTGTGTCGCAACAGCACCTGGCGCGCAATACGAGTTTTGATCGTAATGTGGGGTGACTGCGTTGGGTGAAACCCAGTCATAATCTGCGCGGCATTGCGAACAATATTGAGAAGCGCTTGCATCACCCGAGCCGGATCTGCCCGAAACTCTGGCATTGAGGCATCGTAGTCACGCAACAATGCCACTTCGCGAAACTCAGCGCGCACCAATGAACATACTCTTTCGCAAATCTCATGGATATTGACTGCTTGCCACTGCACCGGCATGCGTTGCGGCGCGGCAAGTCGATCAACCAACGCCTGCAGGCGGTCGGCCTCTGAAATAATGACGCTGGTGTATTCACGCAAAGCTGGGTCGGGCAATTCTGACTCTAGAAGCTGGGCCGCGCCGCGCAAACCACCAAGTGGGTTTTTTACCTCATGCGCAAGGTTGCGCAACAGTTCGTGTTGGGTATCAATTTCGTCGACTAGGCGACTACTGCGATCGACCAGTACCCGCTGCTCTAAGTCTTTGATTTCTATCAAAGCAGACCACAACGGTTGAGACAAGGCCACAGAAGTGACCGCAACTTCAACGGTCTCTGCACCCCGCCGTAAGCGAGCAAATTGCCGGCAATCTGCAACCTCGCCACGACAGGCTTGTTGAATCGAGTGCGCAAGCGCCTTGTCGCGTTCAAACAAAAAGGCGGCCGGCTGCCCCAATAAGTTGCGCCGAGACCGCCCAAACATCACTTCTGCTGCCGCATTCGCCTCTATGACTTCTCCAGACGAGTTCAATAAAAGAACTGTCGTAGAGAGTAAATCGAAGGCTTCAGCGGAGTACATGGTACTCGGGCCACTACAGGCCCGACTCCAGGGTTAAACAGCAAATTACAAGCTGTAGTACATGTCGAATTCGACGGGATGGGTCGTCATACGCAAGCGATTCACTTCTTGCATTTTCAGATCCACGTAGGCATCCAGCATTGAGTTACTAAACACCCCACCGCGGGTCAAGAACTCGCGGTCTTTGTTGAGTTCTTCGAGCGCTTGCTCGAGCGAACTGCAAACTGTTGGGATCTTTGCGTCTTCTTCGGGTGGCAAGTCGTACAGATTTTTGTCTGCGGGATCGCCTGGGTGAATCTTGTTTTGCACGCCGTCAAGACCTGCCATCATCAAGGCTGAGAACGCCAAGTATGGGTTAGCAAGCGGATCAGGGAAACGTGTTTCGATACGGCGGCCTTTTGGATTGGCGACGTAAGGAATACGAATCGATGCTGAGCGATTGCGTGCAGAGTAAGCAAGCTTCACAGGAGCTTCGTAGTGAGGGACCAAACGCTTGTACGAGTTTGTGCCAGGATTGGTGATCGCATTCAGCGCGCGCGCGTGCTTGATCACACCACCAATGTAATACAGCGCAAACTCAGACAAACCAGCGTAGCCATTGCCTGCAAACAAGTTTTGACCATCTTTCCAGATTGACTGGTGAACGTGCATCCCTGAACCGTTGTCACCGACAACAGGCTTTGGCAAGAAGGTTGCTGTTTTGCCGTAGGCGTGCGCAACGTTGTGCACGGTGTACTTGAGGATTTGGTTCCAGTCGGCACGTGTCACCAAGGTGCTGAACTTAGTGCCGATTTCCATCTGACCAGCGCCAGCCACTTCGTGGTGATGCACTTCGACAGGGATGCCAGCTTCTTCAAGCAACAAGCACATCTCTGAACGCATATCTTGCATCGAATCAACCGGAGGCACTGGGAAGTAACCGCCCTTGACGCGTGGACGATGGGCCATGTTGCCGCCCTCTGAGTCAATGCTGCTTGACCAATGTGCTTCGTCTGACTTGATCTTGACGTGGCAGCCCGACATATCGTCGCCCCAGGTCACGCCGTCAAATACAAAAAATTCTGGCTCAGGGCCAAAGAAGGCCGTGTCGCCTAAACCACTGGCCTTGAGGTAGGCTTCAGCACGCTTAGCCAACGAACGTGGATCGCGATCGTAGCCTTTCATGTCTGAGGGCTCGACCACGTCGCAGGTCAGAATCATGGTTGATTCTTCACGGAACGGGTCCATGTGCGCGGTATTTGGATCGGGAATCAGAAGCATGTCCGAGGCTTCGATGCCTTTCCAGCCAGCAATTGACGAACCGTCAAACGCGTGGCCTTCGGTAAACTTTTCGGTGTTCATCTGACTGACAGGAACCGAAACGTGTTGCTCTTTGCCCATGGTGTCCGTAAAACGAAAGTCGACAAACTTGACTTCGTCTTCGGCAATCTTCTTCAGAACATCTTGAGAGGTGCTCATACTGACTCCGGAAAATGAAAATGATGACTATTAATTAAAAGATGATGCGAGTTATCTTGATTGATAACAAGCAACATTCGTGCCAGACATTTTGAATCAAAAATGCCCAAAAAAGTGCAGGTAAAGCACCAATAGAGTGCATTAAATACAATTGTATGCACCAAACTAGTGATTTTATAAAAATAACGCTTGTAATTCATTCAGAAACCGCCAGCCCAGCTCGGTTGTCTGCAAACGCAACGGATCGTCGACCAACAAACCTTTTTGCGTGGCTAACAGCAAAGCTTTGTTCATTGAGGCGATCGGTAACCCACAGCGCTCAGTGTACAGCGAGGACGCCACGCCTTTTTCGAGCCGCAGGGCATTTAGCATGAACTCAAAGGGTAATTCGGCAGTTTTGAGTTGCCGCCTTTCAGTGAGGTGGGTCGCGTCACGTGCAAGGGCCGCACGCATCCAGTTATCGGGATGACGCTGCCGGGCTTGTCGCTCAATCCGATCGTGAAACGATAGTTTGCCGTGCGCACCGGGCCCGATCCCCAAATAGTCACCAAATTCCCAATAGTTGACGTTATGGCGCGCGCGCGCGCCTGGCTTAGCAAACGCTGAAACCTCATAACGCTCAAAACCAGCTCTTCGAGCCAATGACACAATGGACTCTTGCATGTCAAACGCGACTTCGTCGTCAGGCACCTCAGGAGGGTATTTAGCAAAAACAGTGTTGGGCTCGAAGGTCAACTGATACATTGACAGGTGCTCGGTGCCAAAGCTAAGTGCCTCTCGAGCGTCTTGCTGACACTGGGCAAGCGTTTGACCCGGCAGTGCAAACATCAGATCTAAATTGACACGCCCCACCGCACGCTGCGCCATGTCAATCGCTGCGCGAGCCTGCCCGCCATCATGCACCCTACCCAACGCCAATAATTTGGCATCATCAAACGACTGGATCCCCAGTGAAATCCGGTTCACCCCGCTGGCTGCGTAAGACCTAAAGCGTTCGGCTTCCGCAGTACCTGGATTGGCTTCGAGTGTAATTTCGGCATCAGGCCAAAGATTTAAATGTGAGCGCAACATCGCCAATAAGCGATCGATCCCAGCAGCGCTCAATAAGCTAGGGGTGCCACCGCCAATAAAAACCGTGTGCACCTGCCGGCCCCAAATGTCGGGTAAGGCTTGCTCAAGATCCGCTTGTAGCGCGTCAAGATAGCGCGTCTCAGGAAGCACTGCCGGTTTCTCATGAGAGTTGAAGTCACAATACGGACACTTGCGCACGCACCACGGCACGTGCACATACACTGACAAAGGCGGTAACGCACTCAAGCGCGGGCGATCTGCGATGTCTGCGATTGCGCCCACCTTTGGCTGCTGCGCGTGCGCAATCGGAATCACACGACTCATGGGCGCTGCGATGCCGTCACTAAACCACGCGCCGCAAACTGCTTGAGCATTTGCTGCAAGGCTTGCCCGCGGTGGCTGATTTGATTTTTAAGCGCGGGATCAAGCTCTGCTGCTGTGCAGCCCTGCTCGGGCAAATAAAAATACGGGTCATACCCGAAGCCGTTTGCGCCTTGCGGTTGATCGACAATCTGCCCAAACCAGTTGGCCTCGGCAACAACCGGTTGCGGGTCGTCGTGTCGAGTGACCAGCACCAAGACGGCAACGTACCACGCGTGGCGGTTGCTCTGCCCTTGCAACGCGCGCACCAGCTTTTGATTGTTAGCTGTATCACTGCGCGAGCCGTGCTCAGCTTCGGCATACCGAGCAGAATGGATACCGGGCTCTGCGTTGAGCGCCGCGACGCACAGGCCCGAGTCATCGGCCAAGGCCGGCAGGCCCGACAACAAGCTGGCATGGCGCGCCTTGGCGAGCGCGTTTTCGAGAAACGTGGGATGCGGCTCGGGCGCATCGGGAATATTCAACGTGCCTTGTGCAATCAGTCTGATGCCCAACGGGCTCAACAAGGCGTCAAATTCGCGCAATTTCCCGGCGTTGCCTGATGCCAAAACAACCGAGGTCAAGGAACAATTTGCTGCGGTCATTGCTTAGGGACCTCAGTCGAAGGCACATCTTCAAGTAGCATCGCAACAAGATCGCGTGCAAAGCTTGGCAAACGCTGCAGCTCACGTACACAGATATGGAGGTTGCGCACCGACCACTCGTCTGACAGCCTGACGATCTTAATATTTAAGCGTTGGGCATAACGCCGCGCCGCTTGCTCGGGCACAACGCCAATGCCGACACCCGCTTCAATCATGCGGCAAACAGACTCAAAATTACTCACCTCAACCCGAAAGCGAAACGAATGGCCCAGGTTATCGGCTGCCTGAATCAAAAACGCATGAATCGCACTCCATTCTGATAACCCAACGTATTCAAAACCAAGGGTGTCAGCAAACGCGACTTCAGACATTGCCCCCAAAGGGTGATCGGCCGCAGCCACCAACACCAAGCGGTCGGCGCGATAGGGCAAAAATTCAAGCGCCGAGGCAGCGGGCTGGCCCGCAACAATCCCAATGTCAGCCGAACCCTCGGCTACGGCCTTCACCACCAAATAACTTAACCGCTCGCGCAACTCAACGGTGACATCAGGGTGAGAGGACAAATAGCGGCTCAAGACCGCCGGCATGAACTCGGTCATGGCGGTGGTGTTGGCCAGCACGCGGATCTGCCCCTTGATCCCCCTTGAATACTCATGGATATCGCCCCGCAGGTGGTCAATTTGACGCAACACCAAGCGGGCGTGCCGCATAAACGCTTCGCCTGAGGGGGTGAGTGTGACACCCTGGCTATTGCGATGAAACAAGCGGGTACCGAAATGATCTTCGAGGTTTTTCACCCGATTACTGGCTGCGGGCAGTGACAGATGAGATTTTTCGGCCCCGCGGGTCAGGCTGCTCGCATCGCCAATATTGACCATGAGCTGCAAGTCGGTCAAATCAAAATGGTTGGCCATTGTGTTTTTTAGTACCTTAATCATTCAAAAAGCCGAGGTTAATGAAACACCAATGGTCAAAAAGCGCGTACTGGTGCACATTATCGGCTGAATCTCAGCCCCTAATCATAAAGCCTTACGCAAAATCATGAATACCCACGATCATCAGTACCAAGACATTCGCGATGCCATCCGTGACCTGTGCAAACAGTTTCCAGACGAGTACTTTCGCAAGGTCGACGAGGTACGCGGCTACCCTGAAGAGTTTGTCAACGCTCTTACCCAAGCTGGCTGGATGGCGGCGCTGATTCCACAAGAGTACGGTGGCTCAGGCTTGGGCCTGACCGAAGCTTCGGTCATCATGGAAGAAATTAACCGTTGCGGCGGTAACTCTGGCGCCTGCCATGGTCAGCTCTACAACATGGGTACCCTACTGCGCCACGGTTCAACCGAGCAAAAAAATCAGTACCTGCCAAAAATTGCGGCGGGCGAGTTGCGCCTGCAATCGATGGGAGTCACCGAGCCCACCACAGGCACCGACACCACAAAAATTAAAACAACCGCCGTCAAAAAAGGCGATCGTTACGTGATCAACGGCCAAAAAGTTTGGATTTCGCGTGTTCAGCATTCGGATCTGATGATTTTGTTGGCGCGTACGACACCACTTGAGCAAGTGACAAAAAAATCTGAAGGCATGTCGATTTTTATCGTCAACTTGCATGACGCGATTGGCCACGGTTTAACCGTTCGACCAATCTTGAACATGGTTAATCACGAAACCAACGAATTGTTTTTTGATAACCTCGAGATCCCAGCCGAAAACTTAATTGGCGAAGAAGGTAAGGGATTTAAATACATTCTTGACGGCTTAAATGCCGAGCGCGCGCTGATCGCCGCCGAGTGTATTGGCGATGGCTACTGGTTTGTCGATCGTATCTCGAAGTATGTGAAAGATCGCATTGTGTTCGGGCGTCCAATCGGGCAAAACCAGGGCGTTCAATTTCCGATCGCACGTTCGTTCATCAACGTTGAGGCCGCCAGCCTGATGCGCTATGAGGCTTGCCGTTTGTTTGATAACAAACAGCCTTGCGGCACCCAAGCTAACATGGCTAAGCTCTTGGCCGCGGATGCCTCGTGGGAAGCCGCCAATGCCTGCCTGCAATTTCACGGTGGCTACGGTTTTGCCTGCGAGTACGATGTCGAGCGCAAATTCCGCGAAACCCGCTTGTATCAAGTCGCCCCAATTTCAACTAATCTGATTTTGTCGTATGTCGCCGAACACGTGCTCGGCCTTCCTCGTTCGTTTTAATAGGTGATAGACATGACTGCTGCTCGCCCTTCAACCTCACCCCTCGTGTTGTACCCCAGCGCAGAGTTGGCGAAATTTGCCTCCCAGCTTCAGTACAGCGACATCCCTGAGGCCGTCAGTTTGCGCTGTGAAGATTTGTTTTTGGACACCATGGCCTCAATTTTGGCTGGCTCGGGCGCCCGCGCAGTCAAGGCGATGGGCAAATACGCAGAGCGGATGGGGCCTGCCGACGGCAAGTCTGAAGACTTTGTCAATCGACGCAAAACCTCGCCTGTCTTTGCAGCGATGGTGAACGCAGCGGCTTCGCATGTCGTTGAACAAGACGATGTGCACAACGGTTCGGTCTTTCACCCGGCCGCAGTCATTTTTCCACCTGCTTTGGCGGTGGCTCAGGCCATCGGCGCTTCGGGTAAAGACTTCATCACCGCTTCGGTGGTTGGCTACGAGGTCGGTATCCGTGTTGGCGAATTTTTGGGTCGTTCTCATTACAAAATTTTTCACACCACAGGTACCGCCGGTACGGTGGCAGCAGCGGTCACCGTGGGCCACCTGCTTAAACTGAATCCCGAGCAAATGCTGCACGCGATCGGTTCGGCTGGCACACAGGCTGCCGGTCTCTGGGAGTTTCTGCGCGACGCGGCCGATTCGAAGCAATTGCACACCGCACACGCCGCCGCAAACGGCTTAGCCTCTGCGTATTTGGCACTTGATGGCTTTACTGGGGCGCGCCGGATTCTTGAAGGTGCCCAAGGCATGGCCGCTGGCATGTCAACCGATGCCGATCCGGCAAAGCTAGTTGATCGCCTAGGCTCACGCTGGGCCTTACCTGAAACCTCGTTTAAGTTTCACGCCTCATGCCGCCATACCCATCCTGCCGCTGACGCTTTGCAACAGGCAATGAAGCAACATGGTCTAAAAGCCAGTGACATCGCTTCGGTGGTCACACACGTCCATCAAGGGGCCATCGATGTGTTAGGTCCAGTGACTGATCCACAGACGGTGCATCAGTCGAAGTTTTCGATGGGCACCGTGTTAGCGCTGATTGCTCTGCGTAATTCGGCCGACTTGGCTGGTTTCGACGGCGCCTTAAAAGATGCAACCGTTGCGAACTTTCGCGATCGCGTCTCCATGGTGCTAGACGAAGAGGTTGACACTGCTTATCCGCAGCGCTGGATTGGTAAGGTCACTGTGAAGACGACCGACGGTCGTTCAGTGACCGGCCGTGTTGACGAACCAAAAGGCGACCCAGGCAATACTTTATCGCGCGATGAGATTGAGTTCAAAGCGATGCGTTTGGGCACCTACGAAGGCGCGGCCACCGAAGCCCAGGTCAAAGCACTGATTCAAACCGTTTGGGGTATTCGTGGGCAAAAAGTGCTTGGCGATATCTTAGCTAAGCCCTAAGCTAAGCAGATCTGAGACAAGCAACCTAAAAAAGGATGACAGCATCATGCGTTTAAATAACAAAGTCGCAATCGTGACTGGTGCCGCAAGCGGCTTTGGTGCAGAAATTGCCCGGTGCTATGTACGCGAGGGTGCAAGAGTTGTAATCGCCGATCTCAATGAAGCTGGTGCACAGAAGGTTGCTGCCGAGCTAGGCGCTGCAGCCATTGCGATTAAGTGTGATGTCAGCAAACGCGCTGATGTCGACCGGGCTGTTGCCTTAGCCATGTCAAGCTTTGGTGGCGTGGATATCGTTGTCAATAACGCTGGTTACACGCACAAGAATCAGCCTTTTCTCAACGTTGACGAAGCCTCTTTTGATCGCTGCTTTGACGTGAACGTGAAAGCGATTTACCACATGATCAACGCAGTCGTGCCCATGATGCGCTTGAAAAAATCAGGCTGCATCATCAATACGGGTTCGACGGCAGGGATTCGGCCAAGACCCGGCCTAACTTGGTACAACGCCTCAAAAGGCGCAGCAAACTTGCTGACCAAATCGTTGGCCGTTGAATTGGCCCCTGACAACATCCGTGTCAACGTGATCTGCCCAGTGATTGGCGACACAGCTATGCTGGGTGATTTTATGGGTGTACCCGATACCCCCGAGAATCGCGCACGTTTTATTGCCACCATCCCGATGGGCCGCATGAGTCAGCCGCGCGACATCGCGAATGCTGCGGTGTTTTTAGCCTCTGATGAAGCATCGTTTTTGACAGGCGTTGAATTACCCGTTGACGGCGGCCGTACCATCTAAGGACTACGCTCGAGCTCTGCCCGTGCCAAGCTCAATTGAGACTGACGCGCTTATTGACGAGTACTCGGAGCGTGTGAGCGTAAGCCGCTCAGAGATAGGCACGATACGAGTACCGTGCCTATCTTCGTGGTCTAAGACTCAGGCGCGTGAACTCGTTTGCAGTCGGGCGAGCTCGCTAATGCCCTTCTCTGCCAATTGCAACAACGTGTTGAGCTCAGTACGGTCAAAAGTGTGACCTTCTGCTGTGCCCTGCACTTCAACGTAGCGCCCGGCGCCTGTCATCACAACATTCATGTCGGCGTCGCAGCCTGAGTCTTCTGGGTAATCTAAATCCAGTACGGCGCGCCCATCGACCATGCCAACTGAAATGGCGGCCACTGAGTCTTTAAGCGGATTTTGTGTCAATAAACCTTGCGCAAGCAAGCCGTCAACCGCATCGGCGACGGCGATCCAGGCACCTGTAATGCTTGCGCAGCGCGTGCCGCCATCTGCTTGCAGCACATCGCAGTCGATCTGAATCGTACGTTCACCCAATAACGACATATCCATGACCGCGCGCAGGCTGCGCCCGATCAGGCGCTGAATTTCTTGCGTACGCCCAGATTGCTTGCCTTTGGCTGCCTCACGATCAGAACGGGTGTGGGTCGAGCGCGGCAACATGCCGTATTCGGCTGTGACCCAGCCCTGCCCCTTACCTTTTAAAAATGGCGGTACTTTTTCAAGCACACTGGCCGTGCATAACACTTGCGTCTCGCCCATCGAAATCAGCACTGAGCCCTCGGCATAACGCGTGAATTGCCGTTGGATCTTGACCTGACGCATGGCATCAAAAACGCGACCTGAAGGGCGTGGCTGGCTAATGCTAGTATTTGACACGTTAAGTTCTCACAAAGACTAAATGAATAAGGTGACGCATGCTTGAGGGTTGTTGTAGGCAGCAGATGCGATGGACTCACAGTATACGCAGCGCTCGAGGCGCTGTGTACCGCTTGTGTGTGGGCGGGTTCATTGCAGGTATCGCCGCTGTCGCGGCCCTTCCCCCTGCCCGAGCGCAGACTCTGACGCAACCCCAGGCTCCTGTCCAATCACTTCCACAACCCCTGCTTCAACCCTCGCATCAAGTTCAGACACAGCCAGCCCCACCCTCAGCAACTGCTCAAAACACCGCCATCACACGATACGATAATTCGCTTTCTATTTTTCACCCCGAGCGCGGCCAACGCGGCATGGTCGCCAGCGAGCAACGGCTCGCCTCTCAAGTGGGTGTCGATATTCTGGCACGGGGCGGTAACGCCATTGATGCCGCTGTTGGCGTAGGGTTTGCCTTGGCAGTTGTACTGCCCAACGCCGGCAATTTAGGCGGCGGCGGTTTTATGCTGGTGCAAACTGCCAAAGGCACTAAGCCTGTCGCACTTGATTTTCGTGAGGTTGCGCCCGCCTCGGCGTCTCGCGACATGTATCTTGACTCACAAGATCGCGTCATCGCCGGCAAATCAACCCAAAGCCCTTTTGCCGTCGGCGTACCAGGGTCGGTTGCGGGCTTAGTCCGTGCCCTGCAAGACTACGGCACACTGTCGCTCGAGCAGGTTATCGCACCCGCCATTCAATTGGCTGAAAACGGTTTTATTGTCAGTGCAGTGTTAGCCGAGCAGTTCTCGTTGCAACGCACGCACTTAGGCCGTTGGCCCGGCACGCGCGAGATATTTTTTAAACACAAAGATCCCTCAAACACTACCTGTACCCTGTCAGAATGCCGCCTCGACGCGTTAACCACCTATCGCGCGGGCGAACGCCTGATCCAAAAAGATCTTGCCAATACGCTACGCCTGATTGCTCAGCAGGGGGCGGCAGGCTTTTACCAGGGCACCGTCGCACAGAAAATCGTCGCCGAACTCAATCTTGACGGTCAGGCGCTGAGCCTGAAAGACTTACAAGACTACCGTGTGGTGCAACGCGAAGCTGTACATGGCACGTACAGAGGCTTTGATGTTTACTCAATGCCTGCGCCAAGTTCTGGTGGCGTGCATTTAATTCAAATGCTCAACTTACTTGAACGCTATCCGCTGGCACAGTACGGTGCCGGCAGCGCGCAGGTGCTTCATATCATCGCTGAGAGCGCTCGCTTGGCCTACGCCGATCGCGCTGAACATTTAGGCGATCCAGATTTTGTGAAGGTTCCGCAAAAGGGCTTGGTTGCAAAAAAATATGCTGCAGAACTCGCAGGCAAAATCAAGCTTGATCGTGTCACCCCAAGCGTGATGGTCAAGCCCGGACAGCCGCAAGCCTTTGAAAGCGACCAGACCACGCACTTTTCAGTGATGGATGCAGCGGGTAATGTTGTGAGCTGTACCTATACGCTTAATTTGAATTTCGGCTCGGGCATTGTCGCGCGCGGCACAGGGGTTTTACTAAATAATGAGATGGACGATTTTTCAATTAAACCCGGCGTACCGAATGCGTTTGGTCTAATCGGTGGGGATGCCAATGCCATCGCGCCTGGCAAACGACCCTTGAGCTCGATGACTCCTGTCATTGTTTCAACCCCAGAAGGACCCGTGCTGGCCACAGGCTCTCCGGGTGGTGCCCGCATCATCACGACCGTGTTGCAGAACCTTGTCAATATTATCGACTTTAAAATGAATATCGCCGAAGCGATTGCCGCTCCAAGAATGCATCATCAATGGCTGCCAGACTTTCTGCGCCTTGAACGAGGCTTTAGCCCCGATACGGTTGTATTACTAAAAAATATGGGCCACGAGGTTAGGATCATGCCCACCATGGGGCGTGTACAAACCGTACAACGTCAGTCGAATCTCTTTTGGGGTGCCTCAGACCCGCGTAATCCCGACGGTGCTGCGCTTGGACTTGGACTGAACCCCTGAGCCGGACAGCCAGACGACCTTGCGACTGACATAGCGCAGCCTCGGTCAACTGAAGCAGCCCTGCGCGAAACGCCGAAAGACCAAAAGATCTTGAACCAGTCATTTGTAAGGAATAAAGCATGATCGCCAGTATGACCGCCTTCGGGCAAGGTAAATTCACCGCACAGTGCGGCGTCATTTCCGTTGAAATTAAAGCGGTCAACAGTCGCTATCTTGATGTGCTCTTTCGTATGCCTGACGAAATGCGTTTGGCTGAACAGCCGATTAGAGAACGTTTGGCAAAAGGCTTGGTGCGAGGCAAAATCGAGGTGCGCGCTAGTTTTACACGCCCACCAGTCGAGTCAGAACAACAACTCAACGACGCAGCCATGCAGCGCGTTGCCGCTCAGCTCGCTCAAATGCGTACCATTTTGCCTGACACCGAAAGCCCTCGCTTTCATGACATTATCAATTTAGCCGGCGGGCAACAAACTCAAACCGAACCCGAAGAATGGGCGCAAGCTTGTTTGACGGCGCTTGAGCCCGCCTTAGCGCAACTGCTTGAAGGTCGTCAGCGCGAAGGCGCTCGCCTGGCGCTCGCGATGCTTGAGACCGCTCAACAAGTCTCAGCGATCGTAAGCGAAGTCGAATCGCTCATGCCGGTATTACTTGCAACACAGCGCGACAAGCTTGCTCAAAAACTTAAAGACACGCTGCAAAATGCCTTCCCGAATGGGTTCACTCACATCAGTGGTGCAGAACTGTCCGAACGCATCGCCAGTGAATCAAGCCTGTTTGCGTTGCGCATTGATGTTGCCGAAGAGCTTGCCCGCTTAAAGTCGCACCTCGCTGAGCTTGAATATTTGTTGTCAGGTCAACCGGCTAAAAAAAGCCAACCCAAACCAGGCGCGGCGGCGACCAGCATCGGCAAACGTCTAGATTTTTTGTTTCAAGAAATGAATCGCGAGGCCAACACCTTGGGTTCAAAGGCCGGCAGCCTCGAGATGACACGTGCCGCCATGAACCTCAAACTCTTGATCGAACAAATGCGCGAGCAAGCGATGAACTTAGAGTAAGGTGAGGCTCACCCCACCTCTGATTCAAACGTGCTGATCAAGCGATAGCTTGACTGCGCTTCGATAATGACCCCGTGCTGCTCAAGCGACTGTTGCATCTCTGGCTGCTGCAATAGGTTTTCGCAGGCTGTTAAATCGTAGGCTTCAAAGAACAACACCCAGTTCACTCGTTGATCAGGTGCGCCACGTCGCGCTTCTTCGGGGCTTGGTGCAGCCCCCACACTGGCCGAGGCCTCCCAGAGGGCCAGGCGCACTAAGCAATTGGCTTGGGCAAACCGAGGGTAAAGTGTTTGGGCAATGAAATCGCGCGCCACTTGTTCTTGACCAGACTTGGGCGCGCACCGCAGTACCACGACTTCACCGCCTAAGCCTGTCCCTGCCGCCCAAGTCTCGTCACAAACCGAGCGCACCATATTACGAAAATGCGGCATCATTTTTTTCGTGAGCGGCGTCGGTTCAACAAGGATATCTTTGTATTCAGGTTGTTCGAGCACCGCGGCCTCGGTACATGAATAGATTGCCATATACGCCTGTGAATCACCAAGCGCACGATAGCGACGAGCAGATAAAAACCCTGGTATCTGCATTCGTTGGCGTACATGCTCAGTTTGATACCACTCATTAAACTCCGACTCGACGACTGGATTGATGTCGTTCATCACGAATAACGTACAGGGAACGGAACGCTGAGGCTTTGTTGAAGTTGTCATAGCTCGCTGAGTTGCAATGGAATCTGATTGGCTTGTATTGCCAAGCTTAACCACCTTTATAATCCAAAAGTCCCCTACCCACAGGCAGCGATCATCATCTGTTGCCACCACTGAGCTCAAACAACAGCTCAAACAACAGCTAAACCAACCAATGACAAACACACTCACGCCCAAGCAAGATTTCCCCTTCAATGATCCCATCGGCGCGTGCGTGCCTCACGGAAAGTTCAGCGTCTCTGCGACGGGAGACGGCTCGTTAAATGGCCTAACGTTTGCGGTGAAGGATATCTTTGATGTCGCTGGTCACCCCACCGGTGCGGGCAACCCAACATGGCTAGCGACACACCCAGTTGCCACTCACACCAACCCCTTGGTTGAGCAACTGCTTGCTGCCGGTGCCACCATGACCGGAAAAGTCATCACCGACGAACTAGCCTACAGCCTGAACGGCGACAACATGCACTACGGCACACCGGTGAATGTCAATGCTCCGGGTCGTGTGCCTGGTGGCTCGTCTAGCGGCTCGGTCGCAGCGGTGGCAGCCAAGCTGTGTGACTTCGCACTCGGCAGCGATACCGGTGGCTCGACCAGAGTACCGGCCAGCTATTGTGGCGTTTGGGGCCTGCGCACGACGCATGATTTGCTTTCGCGCGAGCACGTTGTGCCGCTGCACACATCGTTTGATACGATGACTTGGTTTGCCCATGATCCGGCTACGTTTACGCGTGTGGGCGAAGTGCTGCTGCCTGCCTCAAATTTTGTCCCTAAACGACTGCTCAAGCCCCAAGCGCTTTGGCAGTTAGCCAGTGAAGACTTTGCCGCACCGCTGCAAAAAGTCTTAGACGCGGCCCAAGTCATGCTTGGCGTGACGGCCGAGACGATGTCGTTCACCCGCGATACCGAGACCCTAGAGCAATGGCGCCAAGCCTATGTCACCATGGGTGCAGCCGAGGCGTGGGCCTTACATGGTGCCTGGATCACTGAGCATCGGCCCACCTTCTCAGCCCCGATCAGCGCGCGCTGGGCGCTAGCGCAAGCGGTCACGGCAGCGCAGGCCCAACCGGCCCAACACAAAGTGGCAGAGATTCGTGCGCATGTACGCGCCATACTCAGTGATGACGCCATCGCCATCGTGCCCTCGGCGGCTGGGCTCGCACCCCTGCTTAACGAAAGCGGAGACTCAGTTGAACGGCTGCGTATGCGCACTATGCACCTCACCTGCGCGGTGGGTATCAGTGGTGTGTGTCAGGTCAGTATCCCGTTTACAAACAGCGCGGGTGTACCGGTCGGGGTGTCGTTAATCGGCCCCGCGGGCAGTGACCTCGCTTTGATTAAGCTAGCCACTGCTTTGTCAAGCGCCCTACCCGTTTAACGGGATCAGAGGAAAAAAGGCGCTGCAGTCGCGACCCGACTGAAGACATGATCAGCTTCGGGCGGGGCTCAGCCAGCCCCCGAGGGCCAAGCTGTTTAACCGCGTCCGACAAACGGCATGGTTGTGGCCATGATGGTCACAAACTGAACGTTGGTCTCGAGCGGAAAGCTCACAATCTGTGCGATCGTCTGGGCAACGTGATTCACATCCATGCGTGGCTCAACGCGTGTTGAGCCGTCAGGTTGTGGTACACCTTTGGTCATGCGCTCGGTCATTGGCGTTGCGGCGTTACCAATATCAATTTGACTGCATGCAATACGATAGTTACGCGTATCCAGTGAAATCGACTTGGTTAAACCGGTCACCGCATGCTTGGTTGCGGTATAGCCTATTGAAAACGGGCGCGGCGCATGCGCCGAGATAGAACCGTTGTTAATAATCCGACCGCCTTGAGGCGTTTGATCTTTCATGATCCGGATCGCAGCCTGTGCGCATAAGAACATCCCTGTCAGATTGACGTTTACGATGTCTTTCCAGATCTCGACAGGCAAATCTTCAATCGGCACCGGTGGGCCACCACGCCCAGCATTGTTAAACAGCACATCCAAGCGTCCCCAACGGCGCATGACTTCAGCAAACAGGTTCTTGACCGAAGCTTCATCGCTCACGTCAGTGACGATAGGATGCAACTGCGACGCCAACGAGGCACCGCCCTCTGTGCGGGTTTCTTCAAGTGCATCAGCACGGCGCCCGGCCATCGCAACTTGATAGCCAGCACGCGCGAGGTGCAGCGACACTGCACGACCAATTCCAGAACCTGCTCCTGTCACCACTGCGACTTTTAACTCAGACATTTCTCATCCTAATTGTTGGTGTCCGCTTTGGACTTTAAAAAACTGATGGCTGTTTTTCCATTACATACTGACTGCTCGACTAACCGTTCACCCGTGACGGCCCTGTTTCTATCGGTGCATTGGGCTGCGAACTCCATTCGCTCCATGAGCCACCATACAGCGCACCACCCGACATCCCAGCCAACTCAAGCGCCAATAATAAGTGGCAGGCTGACACCCCCGAGCCACAACTCGCGACGAGTTCTTTCGCAGGATGCGAGCCTAGTAGCTTTGTGAACTCAGCACGCAAAACCTCTGGCGCTTTAAAAGTACCGTCATCGTTCAAGTTTTCTTTGACTGGGCGACTTGCTGCACCAGGGATATGTCCAGCCACGGGGTCAAGCGTCTCGTTTTGCCCTTGAAACCGGTCGCCTGCGCGTGCGTCAACAACCAAACGATCAGGGCGTCCGAGCCCCGCTTGCATAGCAGCTAACTCGACAGACAACGCCAAAGACGCTGAGCGCTTGAAATTACCCAACGGCCTGGCTGCTGGCTGCGCTGCGGTCAAACTGTAGCCGGCTTTCTCGTAGGCAGCCATCCCGCCATCAAGCACCACCACATTGGCATGACCAACCCACCGTGCTAACCACCACAGACGCGAGCCATACAACCCACCGTGGGCATCGACGCACACGATCAGTGTGTCGTGGTTGACCCCCAGCGTAGCCAAAAACTTGGCGAACACGTCGACGTCAGGCAACGGATGTCGTCCGTTGCGTC
The DNA here is from genome assembly GCA_945895265.1 of Bordetella parapertussis. Classification (GTDB taxonomy): domain Bacteria; phylum Pseudomonadota; class Gammaproteobacteria; order Burkholderiales; family Burkholderiaceae_B; genus Zwartia; species Zwartia parapertussis_I. The sequence goes on from CAMDEF010000009.1 coordinate 89,745, forward strand.
CGTTTTTCTCTCCGCTCAACGAGCGCCCAAGATCAACATAGACAGCGCCCGGCAAATGCGAGGCTTCATACGCGCGCTGGCCGAGGTCGGGGTCTACTAAATCAAAACGACAGTCGCACACCAACACATTGGCTGGGTTCTGCGCGAGGCGCGCTTGTAGGGCTTGGGCTGTAATCAAAAAAGACGAAGACATGCAGGGATCCTTTATTCAATTCTGTCAAAAACGTGCGTGTGAGCATAGCCACTCTGCTATGCTTTTACTTTAAATCAATACTCTCTATTGTCACCCATGTCTCAGGCAGCCGGAAACGTTTTTGTTGTGGTCGCTCCAAGCGGGGCCGGTAAGTCAAGCTTAGTCAACGCCTTGCTTGCGCAAGATCCCACCCTGTGTCTCTCGGTATCGGCCACGACCCGAGCCCCGCGCAGCGGCGAAACAGAGGGCAAAGATTACCGCTTTGTGAGTAAAACCGAGTTCGCCGCAATGCAGCAAAATAATCAGCTTCTCGAGTGGGCTGAGGTACACGGCAACTTTTATGGCACACCCCGCGATCAAATTGATCAGGCGATTCACCAAGGTCGCGATGTTTTGCTAGAAATTGACTGGCAAGGGGCAAGACAAGTGAAACGCCTGTTTACCCAAACGATTGGCATTTTTATTCTGCCCCCCTCTATCCAAACGCTTGAGCAACGCCTCCAACTTCGTGGGCAAGACTCTCAAGAGGTGATCTCCCGCCGTATTCAAGCCGCGACTGAAGAGATTTCGCATGCGCCAGAGTGCGAATATGTTATTATTAATCAAGACTTTAGGATTGCACTCGCCGAACTCACCGAGGTCATTGCCGTCGCGCGGTTACGCTACGGTAGCCAGTTCGCCAAAAACGAGGCGTTGTTCGCTTCGCTTGGGCTGACCACTTAGGGTACAGAGCAGGCTTAGTGCGCAAGTTTTCACGTATTTAAACCTTTACCTCTCAGGATCACCATGGCTCGCATTACTGTTGACGATTGTCTTGACCGCATTCCAAATCGCTTCAAGCTCACCCTTGCAGCCACCTACCGTGCGCGCGAACTCGCTCAGGGCCATGCACCTCGGCTCGAAACCAAAGACAAACCTTGCGTGACCGCATTGCGCGAAATTGCCAACGGTTTAGTGGGCATTGAAATGCTGCGTAAGGTACCAACCTAAGACACTGCAAAATGGCCTTTCCCGGATTTCGCTACGCCTCTACCGGGATACTGGCCGCCCTGAAGGTCGGCTCAAAGCTCAAGCCTGGCGGCAAAGCGAAAGAGCTTGGTTTAGGGGTCGTCTCTGGGGTGGCTACGCCACTTGAAACCGAGATCGAACCCGCAGTCGCCTCAATGGCGCACCTGCAACAAATACTGTCTACCTACCTCGACGCAAAAGACATCGCAACGATTCGCGACGCCTATCGCTTCTCTGATCAAGCGCACCTAGGGCAGCTACGCACAAGCGGCTCGCCTTACATCACGCATCCTATTTCAGTCGCCGAAATCTGTGCAGGCTGGAAACTCGACGCCCAAGCGATTCAAGCGGCGCTCTTGCACGATGTCATGGAAGACCAAGGGATTGCCAAGCAAGATCTACTAGAGAAATTTGGCGATGAAGTCGCTGAGCTTGTCGATGGGCTGTCAAAGCTTGATCGACTCGAGTTTGCGACCAAAGCGCAGCAACAGGCTGAAAGCTTCAGAAAGATGTTACTGGCGATGGCGCGCGACATTCGCGTCATCCTCATCAAACTGGCTGATCGCTTGCACAACATGCGCACACTCGATGCCGTGGCGCCCGATAAACGCCGACGCGTCGCCAAAGAAACGCTTGATATCTACGCACCAATTGCGTATCGCTTGGGCTTAAATGCGCTGTATCGCGAGTTACAAGATTTATGTTTTGAAGCGATCTACCCCAACCGGTATCGTGTCCTCGAAAAAGCGGTTCTTGCGGCACGGGGCAATCGTCGTGAAGTGTTAAGCAAGATCGATGATCAAGTGCGTGCTGCCATGCCCGCAGCAGGTATCGAAAGCGAAGTGCTGAGTCGTGAAAAAACCTTGTACGGTATTTATCACAAGATGGTTGAGCAAAAGAAAAGCTTCACCAACGTCTTAGATATCTATGGCTTTCGCGTCATCGTGCGAACCCTGCCCGAGTGTTACATGGCCATGGGAATCGTACATCAGCTGTATCGTCCGGTACCGGGCAAATTCAAAGACTATATCGCCATCCCAAAGGTGAACGGCTATCAGTCGCTGCACACTACGCTAGTTGGCCCCTTTGGTACACCGATTGAGTTTCAGTTTCGTACGCATGACATGCACCAGGTGGCTGAAGAAGGTGTCGCAGCACACTGGCTCTACAAGGCTGACAAGGCCTCGTTGCAAGAGATTCAAAGCCGCACCAGCAAATCCTTGCAATCGTTGCTTGATATTCAAAGTCAAAATGGTGACTCAAGTGAGTTTCTTGAGCACGTCAAGGTTGATTTGTTTCCGGATGCGGTCTACGTTTTTACCCCCAAAGGAAAAATCGTTTCGCTGCCTCGAGGCGCAACACCGATTGACTTTGCCTACATGATTCATACTGACGTGGGTAACCACGCGGTCGCCTGTAAAGTCAACGGCGATAACGTTGCGCTGCGCACCGAACTCTCAAGTGGTGACACAGTATCCATTACGACTTCGCCCGCTGCACGGCCCAGTGCACAATGGTTAAATTACGCACGCACTGGGCGCGCACGCTCAGAAATCCGGCACTTCTTGCGCACCAGTGAGTACGATGAGTCAGCCGCCTTCGGCGAACGGCAATTGGTTCAGGCGCTTAAAGAACTGAACCTCGCGATGCCATCACCTGACGATGCCATCTGGGAAAAACTCGCGCGCGGCAGTGGTGCAAAATCGCGCGCTGAAATTTTGGCAGATATCGGGCTAGGCAAACGTTTGGCTGCAGTGGTAGCGCGACGGTTTGCACCAGACCATCCTCTCATCGCGACCACCGCAGCAGCCGACGAAGAGATGACGGCCGCGCGGTCAATGCCTATTCAGATCCGAGGTCACGAAGGTCAGGCCGTACAGTTAGCGCCTTGTTGTGGCCCTTTACCCGGTGATGTGATCGTTGCAGGTATACGGATCGGCCACGGCTTGGTGGTTCATACCGCAGAGTGCCCGGTCGCCATCCGCGCGCGCATGAAAGAGCCCGACCGCTGGGTTGATGTTGTGTGGGATCAAGAAACCGCCAAACATTTTTCAGCACGTATTGAAATCATGGCAAAAAATGAGCGCGGCATCTTAAGCCGCATCGCCGCCGAGGTTGCGCAAGCCGACTCAAACATCATCAATGCCACAATGCACGAAGATGCGATCGACACTGTGATGCTGAACTTGACTGTACAAGTTGACAGTCGCAAACATTTGGCGCAAGTCTTTCGCTCGATTCGACACGTCACGCAAGTACAAAAAATTGTTCGCGCTAAGGGCTAATTGTCCGCTTGTGAGCTCGAGCTAAGGTGAGGCTTGCTCTCGAACAACAGCAGCACTCACCTCGCTAAGGTTTAACGACAGCGATCCGTTGTTTGAGCGCGCGCCAGAGGGCCGTGGTATCGGCGCTACCCTGATCGCGAGCTGAAGCTCTGACCGCTGGGTGCACCAACACCAGCTGCCGTGACGGATCAACATAAATAGCCTGACCACGCACCCCCAGAAACGCATAGGTACCGTCAAGATCTGGAAAGATCCAAGTTTGATAGCCATAGCCAAACCAACGACCTGTGCGTGATGGTAAAAAATGCGCCTGTGTCATCTCTTGAACCCAGGCGGCAGGCACAAGCTGCTTACCCTGCGCGACACCTGAGCGAGCCATCATCATCGCCAGGCGCCCATAATCGCGTAGCGTGGCGTTCAACCCCATGTAGCCGACCTCTTGGCCTGAGGCATCCACAAGCCAAGTCGCTTCTTGTTCAGCACCAAGCGGTTTCCAAATTTTTTCTGAAAAATAGGTGGCAACGTCTTGGCCGATCGCCTGACGCAATACGACTGACAGCACGAAGGTTTCTGCCGACGCGTAGTACCAACGCTGGCCAGGCGCCGCGATGCGGCGATTAAATAGTTTGGCAACACTCACACCGCCTTCGGACTGCCTTCCGAACGTGGCGCGCGACAAACGGGCCGCATCGTCTTGCCCATCGTACTCTTCGCGAAACTGGACACCTGAAGACATGGTCAGCAAGTGCCGTAGCGGGGTCTTGCCGTATTCAGTCCCTTGTAGGCCCGGCGCATAGTCTTGTGCCAAGTCATCTAGTGAACGAATATGCCCCTCTTGCAGCGCAACGCCCACCAGCATCGCAATCACCGTTTTGGCCATCGAAAAAGACGTAAAGCGTTGCTCGGTCTGTCGCGCGTACTGGTAGCGCTCAAGCAACAAAGTATCACCCTGAGCAATCAACATAGCTGTGGCCGGATTACGGTCAAAGTAATCGTTTATGGTTTGCGTACCACCACCCACCGCTGCCGCGCCTTGATAATTGAGCGTGAGCTCAGACGTCGAACGCTGCCAAGGCTGAACAGGCAAGGCCGTTGCCGAAACGTTTGCCTTAAAGATTTCGTCGAGTCTTGAAAAACTGTCAACAGTCGCGTGAGCCTGCCACCAGTTATCACGAGTTCCTCGCGTAAAACCTGAACCAGTCAGGCCTCCGTAGAGCGACATATTCGGGCCATCCGCCCGTTTTCCAATGCCTTGCTCAGCATTCCACGCGCTTGTTTTTTGTTGAGGACTTATGCCGCAACCGACCAGCCCCAACAATACGCCGGTAGCAAACATCGCCAAACATGATTTAAGAGCGATTGTCCAACGCATCACGAAAACTCCTTATACTCGTACTCTTTGTTTTTGAAGCCACGCTATGACTCGCACTCAGACTTTACAACAAGATACCGACGCCCCTGGAGAATTGTTGATATGGACTTCAGTTGACCCTGCCTACGAGCAAGACTTTAACCAATGGTATGACCAAGAGCACATGCAAGAGCGGGCAGCGATCAAGGGGTTTCGCTGGTCGCGGCGCTACCACTCTGACACCTGCGCGCGGCCCTATTTGGCGCTTTACCAAACAGACACTTTGCATGTGTTCACCAGCGAGCCTTACCGTCAGGCTTTCACCAAACAAACACAGTGGTCTGAGCGTAACTTTACGCGTATGCGCGACACGAGTCGGCGCGTCAACGCTGTCACTCCGCTTGCGGGCATCGGAACTGGTGCTGCAGTCGCCTTGGTCTGCCTTCAATCCATCGAACAGGCGCAAGCGGCAATTGTGTTGGCGCAAGAACTGAAGAGTGCGCTAGAGGGTGTACTCGCTGTGCGAGCGCTGTGCCCAGATCCAGTGTTGTCAACCCCCCTGCCCTCTGAAGACCTTGCGACGCGCAAACTCGAACCATTTGTGGTGATCGACACGACCACCCTTGCGAGCGCAGAAGCGGCTGGAAAATGGCTCGCAGAAAAACTGACTTTACCTTTAGGGCGCAGTCACAGCTTTAAGCTTTTATGGGATCTGCAATCTACCGATCTTGAGCGTTAGTCGGTAAGCGCCAACAGTTTGGTCATGTTCATACTGCGACTAAACAGCCAACTCTACAAGCGTTAGCTTTTTTTAGCCGTGATCTTCAATGACTTACCAATGGTCTGGTTAAATTCGCTCACGCAGGCTCCCGAGCACCGTGTTGCCCATTTACTGACAATATTTTGAGTGGCTAAGCGCTTAATCGTCGCTAAGTCAGCTTGCGTTGGCCTGACCAAAGTCATTTTGCCTTTGGGTGCCATCGGGCAGGTTTTAGCTCCCGTATTACAGTCATAACCTTTTTGATTTTCTGAGTCGGCAAATAACCACAAGCCTTCAGTTAACTTTGCCAAATTGATCTCTAACAACGCGCGAACATCAGCGTTGAGTTGATCCCACACCTTTTGATTCACGGCGTGCATTTCTTGGTTCCAGCCCAAGGGCAAGGCATACAAGTGCGTAGATACGGTGTACCACTTTGCCGTATACCCCGCCATACTGCTGGCGACTGCACAGGCAATCGTTTTCTTTTGAAAGGCTTGCATCACCTCGGCAAACGGCATGCTGATACTTTTTCCACCCAACGCCTCGATCAACTCCGCCTGGGACCGGGTAATCACGCGAACGGTCTTATCCTTTAAGTCTTGCAAACCCCGTATCGGCACATTGCAAAAGAGCACTTGGGGCGCAAAGGGAGACACACCTAACAACTTACTCTGATAGGTGGCAGACAGGTGCTTGGCTAAGATCGGAGCAAAACTCGTCGACACTTGGCGCGCCGTCTTGGCGTCCGTCGCCAAGCCTGCGAGGTCAATCGCTTCGTAGATGGCGGTGTCAGCCGCAGGATAAATCAGTGGGATTACACCAAATCCGATCACGCCTTGCTTCATGAGTTTTAGCAACTCTGGGCCTTTTAAGCCCATCTCGTCAAACCCTTTGATCTCGGCCGTAATCTGCCCTGCAGAGTGCTCAGGGATTGTTTTTAGCCAAAAGGGTTGCTCAACTTGCTTATAGTTTGAACGTGTACTGAGCCCGCCCAGAATCTTAAGTGAAGTGACCGGCAACTCTTGCGCAACCACCGGCGCTATCGTCGCCACGCTGGCCAAACCTGCCACCACGCAAACGAGGGTTCGCAACCCGCCCAGCACTTGAACCCACAGAGGTGCCACCCGCAGGGAGCCTGAGGCTGAAAGAACCCAGCAGAGGGCTTGCCCTATACTGTCGTCGATGATCTTTGTCGTTTGCATAACGCATTCTACCAATGCTCGAGGCAGACTCAATAGTTTTAAGTTTCCGGAACCCATCCTATATGTCTCGCCCCGCCTCTGATGCAGCGCCTGCGCTCACCCAGCGCCCTGCTCAGCGCCCTTTAATCGGCATCGTACTGCTGCTGCTGTCACTGCTCTGTTTAACCACCCTAGATGCGAGTGGGAAATGGGTAATGGGCGCTGGGATTTCGCTGCTCATTCTGGTGTGGTTTCGGTACGTCATCCATCTGTCGTTGGTGCTCATTTTTATATTGCCCACTAAAGGGCCGGGCATCTTACACAGCAAAACGCCTGGCTTGCAGTGCCTGCGTGCCGCCGCCATGCTGGGGGCAACGCTCACCTTTTTTACGTCACTTCAATACCTGCCTCAGGCCGAAGCCACTGCCATCATTTTTATCTCGCCACTGATCATGCTGGCAGTCGCGCCCTGGATACTCAAAGAGCCCATGCGTAAAACTCGCTGGGTCGCGGCCGGCTTTGGCTTTGTGGGCGTGTTATTGGTCATCAGACCCTCAGCAGGCTTACCTTTAGCAGGAGTCGTGGCAGGCTTGATGACCGCTTGTTTATTCGCCACTCAGCACCTCACGACACGCTTAGTGGCTCAAGACAATCCCTTTACAACCATGCTCTGGAGCTCTGGACTCGGCACCTTAGCGTTGGCTTGCACCTTACCCTTTAGCTTACCCAGTGCCTGGCCAACGCTCACGACCATCGAGCCTTGGGTCTGGGTTGTCATGCTCTCAACGGGCTTCACTGGTGGTATCGGGCATTTCTTGCAAATCCAGGCCTATCGTTTTGCTCCAGCCTCTATGCTCGCACCCTTTATCTACTTGCAAATGACGGTGGCCGCCACGTTGGGTTGGCTAATCTGGTCACATTTTCCGGACGCAACGACTTGGCTGGGCATTGCCATCATCTGTGCCAGCGGCGTGGTCAATAGCCTGATTGAATGGCAACGTAGCAGGCCCTCACCCGCCTGATCCTCATCAGCTTGAACTCAAGCTACTAAACGACCCGCTTGCAACATCAATTGACGATCGCAACGCGCCGCAAGCTGCGGGTCATGCGTGACTAGCACCAAGGTCGTGCCCAGTGAGGCGTACAAAGAGAACAGCATCTCAATGACGCGTGCCCCAGTGGCGTGATCGAGGCTGCCGGTCGGTTCATCGGCAAATAACAGGGCCGGACGCTGCACGAACGCGCGCGCCAAAGAGACCCTCTGTTGCTCACCACCAGAAAGTGTTGCTGGGTAATGGTGCAAACGCTGACCTAACCCCACCTGTTCAAGCATCTCGGCTGCAGGTGCTTGAGCACTCAGCCCTGCTAGCTCAAGAGGTAACATAACGTTTTCAAGCGCTGTCAGGTTTGGTAGCAAATGAAACGACTGAAATACGAACCCTAAACTTTTTGCGCGCAGCGCAGCGCGCCCATCTTCGTCTAGCTCAAAGAGAGACTGCCCCAGCAGTTTGACGTGCCCCACTGTCGGTGTATCCAACCCAGCGAGCAAACCCAGCAAGGTTGATTTGCCCGAGCCCGAGGCGCCGGTAATAGCGATTGATTGGCCATGCGCAACAGTGAAGTCGATATTGTCTAAAATGGTGAGCTCACCTAAGGCATCGGGTACCCTCTTGCAGAGGCCGCTGACTTCTATCACGTTATCTACTTTTGGCAACATGAAACCCTTTTCTTGCTCTCGTCGTTGTGTCATCAGTATCCTGGTCGCTGGCGCCTGCAGTGCTTTGCTCAAGCCGCCTGCTAGTGCGCAACCCGCCACACAAGCAGCGCGCATTTTAGTCGTTGGAGACAGTCTATCAGCCGAGTACGGTCTGGCGCGCAATACCGGATGGGTTGAACAACTTAAAGTGGCGCTTGCGTCAGCACCCAACCCAGCAACAGTCCTGAATGCTAGCATCAGCGGAGACACAACGAGTGGTGGTTTGGCCCGCATAGACGCTGCACTCAAGCAACATCAACCCACGATTGTCATCCTCGAGCTTGGCGCCAACGACGCCCTGCGTGGGCTGCCGTTAACGCTCACGCAAAAAAACATCACAGAACTGATTACGCGCTGCCAGGCGATCGGTGCCAAAGTGGTGTTGGTTGGGATGCAGATTCCACCAAACTACGGCCGAGGATACGCGGAGGGCTTTAAAAACATTTTTAGCAACGCCGCAACCCAAACGGGAGCCGCGTTAGTCCCCTTTTTGTTTGAGGGCTTTGCTGACCAGCGGCAGTATTTTCAAGCAGATGGCATTCACCCAAACGAGTCTGCTCAACCCTTAATGCTAGCAACGGTCAGGCTTGCGCTTGACCCGTTGCTACGCTAGCCGCTTAGCGGCCACCTACCTTAAAGCTTGGCGCCGTCAAGCTCGCCTGAAATGAGCTTTTTAGCGTCAGGTAGCATCTTCACTTTATAACTGTCGCGCAGTACCCTTAGCGCAGCCTGCTCTTCAGCAGCACCCCAAGCCTGAGATAACTGGGCCTGAAGCTGTGTGACTTGAGCTGGCTCTGGTGCCGGACCTGGTTCAATTTTTGAGAGCCACAACACCGCGTAACCCTCAGGCCCCGCCACACCTAAAAAGCGTGGTAAGGGGGTTGGGCTCGCAGACATGACAGCTTCGAGTTGCTCGCGCGATAGCGATTGCGCAGCCTGACGGGTCACGACCTGAGTCGCATCAAAGTCTTTAGGGTCAGAACCAACCGCCCCTTTAAGCTGATCAAGCTGCTTCACACCAGCCTCTTGCGCCGCGACTAAAGCACGCTCGTTGGTCAGCATCGTACCAATCTGCTGAGCAACTTGCTCAAACGCAGGCACTTTAGGCGCATGTACCGCGTTGACCCGCAAGGCCAAAATGGTATCTGAAGCCAGCTCAATCGCACCAGAATTCAACTTATCTTTCATGACCTCTGCTGAAAACGCCGTTTGACGCACCTTAGGATTGCCCAGCCACGTCTGTTCAGCCGCTGACGGCATGGGGGCGCCACCACGCTGGGAGACAGGCAACAAACCCTCGCGCGTTAAGCCGGTGGCTTGCCTGAGCTCAATTCCAAGTGCATCCGCAATCGGTTTCAAACTGTCGCGTTGGTCGTAAATCAGATTAGTCAGCTTACCGGCCATTGAAGCAAAACGTTCTGCCGCTAACTGCTTACTGATTTCAACGATAATGTCCTCTTTGACTTCAGCTAAAGGCTTAATGCTTGGAGCCTGAGTGTCTGTGACATACAAAACGTGCATGCCAAAGGGGCTTTCGACCGCGCCAGAGATCTCATTTTTCTTGAGTTTGAACACTGCCTCTTCGACTTGAGGCACAAGCATATTTTTGCTGATCCAGCCTAAATCACCGCCTTGATTCGCCGAGCCAGAGTCTTGTGAAAATTCTTTCGCAAGTGCTGAAAACTCAGTCGGGTTAGCGGCTGCACGCTTCGCTAGGTCTGCTGCTTTGGCTTGCACCGCCGCTTTGGCTGCAGCATCTGCAGCGGTAGGGATTTCGAGCAAAATATGACTGACACGACGGCGTTCAGGTTGACCGTAGCGAGCCTCATTTTGCTTGTAAAAGCTCTCGATATCGGCTTCAGACACTTTAATATCTTTAGAAGCGGCGTCTTCGTTCAGGACTAGGTACTGCACATCAAGATTTTCTGGAATCGTGAGCTTAGCTTGATTGGCGTCGTACCAAGTTTTGATATCCTCGGGTGATACCGTAATATTTTTTGCGTACGTCTCAACCGAGAACAACTTGCGCGCGACGCTACGTTGCTCAGTAATCAAGGCGAAAAGCTTTTGACCAATATCGGCAGGTACGCGAGCCGTTAAGCCAATCGGCTGTAACACTTGTCCCAAGGTTAAGTCACGACGCAAGCCCTGCTCAAACGCTGCTGTCGTCATGCCTTGGGCCGCTAAGACCTGCTTGTAACGCTCGGGTGAGAACTGCCCATCTTGTTGAACAGCAGGGATCGCCGCGATGCTGCGCCGTAAGGTCTCGTCAGACACCGAATAGCCACCTTTAGTCGCAGCAATTGCGACCGCTCGCTGATCAATCAGCGTATTCAGCAATTGCTCTCGAAAAAATGGTGTATCAAACGCGGCTGCATCGAACTGTGCGCCAAGCATGCCGCGATATTGCTCGAGCTGCGCTCGACGGGCATTATTAAACTCGCCCAGCGTGATGCCTTTTCCGTCAACCGTGGCCAGTTCAGGCTCGCTTGACATAAAGCTTGTGTAGCCTTGTACGCCAAAGAAGGCGAACGAGGGTACGATCAAAAGAAGCAGGACTACCTGCATCCAGCGTTGGTGATTACGAATAAAATCAAACATGAGGGTTCGCACGCCTAGAGTCAAAGCGGGCAAAGTTTACCACTCGGTGCGTTATGCTTGCACCTTATACCCTCTAGCCGTTGGATTTTGTGATGCAGACTTTGCCGCCTTGGCCCTACCCGCACCTAGTTGCACACCGAGGGGCGGGCACACTTGCGCCAGAAAACACCCTAGCCGCCATGCGTGTTGGGGCCAGCTTTGGCTACAAAATGGTCGAATTTGATGCCAAACTGAGCCAAGATCAGGTTGCCATCCTGCTGCACGACACTGAGCTAGACCGCACCACCAATGGCCGTGGCAAAGCCGCTGACCACCCTTACGCCGCATTGGCGAAGCTAGACGCCGGCCTCTGGTTTAGTGCTGCTTTTCGTGGCGAGCCTATCCCTACCCTCGAGGCCGTCGCGCGCTATACCCTTAGTCACAATATCGCCAGCAATATAGAGATTAAGCCGACGCCTGGCCTTGAGGCGCTCACGGGTACAGCGATCGCCAGACAAGCCAAACACGACTGGCACGGGGCCTCGGTGCCACCTTTGCTGTCGTCTTTTTCGCTCGCAGCTCTCGAGGCAGCACAACAAGAAGCACCAACACTGCCGCGCGGCTGGATCACTTCGAGACTAGACGAGAATTGGCGTCAGACCCTCAGGCGGCTAGGCTGCGTGTCGATTCACCTTCACCACTTATTACTCAACGAAGCCTTGCTCAACGACATCCACGCTGGCGGTTTTCGCGTGGCCGCCTGGACCGTAAATGACCCAACCCGTGCCGCGACGCTTTTACGGTGGGGCGTCGACTCAGTCATCACCGATGCCCTTGACTTGATTTCTGCAGAATAAAACCCGGGCGCTTGGCCCACTCACGGAGAACGATTTGTTTAGTTATCGCCATGGCTTTCACGCTGGCAATCATGCTGACTTACTGAAGCACCTTGTGCTGGTGCACATCCTTCAGTATTTCAATCAAAAAGAGGTGCCCTATTGGTTTATCGATTTACATGCGGGTGCGGGGCTATACGACCTGCAGGGCGATTGGGCTCAAAAAAATGGCGAATTTGTCTCTGGGATCGGTAAGCTTTGGGAAACCAAAAAAGCTTGCCCTTCGATGATTGAGGCCTACCTTGAGGTCATTCGTCACCTCAATCCGGATGGTGAGCTAAGGCTCTACCCAGGGTCGCCATGGATCGCGCTTGAGGCGTGCCGTAGCCACGATAAATTGCGCTTGTTTGAAATGCACCCAAGCGAAGCAGATATTTTGACGATGAATCTTGAGCAACGCGGCTCACAAACGCTGAAGCAAACCACCCTTTATGAAAGCGATGGTTTTGCGGGCCTCAAAGGACACATCCCACCACCTAGCCGGCGTGCAATCGTGTTAATAGACCCCTCATACGAAGACAAAAAAGACTACCGGCACGTGATTGACACGGTAAAAGATGCAATGGTTCGGTTTCCGACCGGATGCTATGCAATCTGGTGCCCTCAGATACAGCGCCGCGAGGCGCAAGAGCTTCCGCGTCAACTTGAGCGCGCAGGTGCCAAAAACTGGCTGTATGCAAGCCTGAGCGTACACAAGCCGTCAGAAGACGGACTGGGCTTACACGGCAGCGGTATGTTTGTGATCAATCCGCCCTGGACGCTTAACGCAGCCTTAAAAGAGAGCTTGCCCTGGCTCGTCAAAGTGCTTGGGCAAGACGCCCGCGCGAGCTACAAGCTAGATTTTCTTGAGCACTGAAAAGCTGACGCTTCCTGGCCAACGGCGCACACGCGAAATTTTGACCACACATTCGCGAGGTCAAAACTGCTCGTCGGCGCGCAGATAGCGCCATTGGCCAACGGGCAAATCGGCTAGTCGCACTTGGCCAATGCGCACTCGCTTGAGCCCTAGCACCTTTAAACCGACCATTTCGCACATGCGGCGAATTTGGCGTTTTTTGCCTTCGTTCAAAATAAACTGTAACTGATCGTCATTTTGCCAACGAACCTGTGCACGCTTGAGTTTTTTACCGTCGAGCGACAAACCTTCGTTTAGCAGCTCAAGCTTGGCGGGGGCTAAGCGCCCTTGCACGCGCACAAGATATTCTTTGTCGATTTCAGTATCGTCGCTGATTAATTGACGCGCCACGCGACCGTCTTGCGTCATGACCAGTAAGCCGGTTGAGTCGATATCTAATCTGCCTGCAACGGCTAAACCACGTAACTGTGAGCGCTCAAAGCGTTGCGGACTACGATCAGACAGCGCTCGGCTTTGTGGGCCAATCAGCGCAACCGCTGGGGTGTAGCCGTCTTCAGCCTGCCCCGACACATACCCCATTGGTTTATGGATCAGAATGGTGACACGCGAGGTTTGCTGAACCGCGGCAGACCGCTCAAGCGTAATGTTTTGCGTGGGTAGGGCGCGTTCACCCAAGGTGACGACAACGCCATCGACCTTCACCCAACCGCGCTCGATGTAGCTATCGGCCTCGCGCCGCGAGCATAAGCCGCGTTCGGCCATCAATTTTGAAATACGTACTTTTTCCATAACTTGCGATAATACAACTATGCAGAAACATCGCGAACTTAACGACTGGCTGACATACCCCTCTCCCAGTGCCTCACAACTGCAACGCCAGTGGCTGAGTCGACCGGGTGCCCTGACCCAAGGGCTACGCCAACTCGGCGAACTTAATTTGCGCGTGCTGTCTGAAAAAGTGTGTCGCGCCAAGCGCCCAGAGGCGACCAGGCTTAGACTGAGCGTAGGGTCTGCGCTCTGGCAACGCGAGGTGTGCATGTCGATCGGTGGGATTGATTGCGTGGTTGCCTATAGCGTGACGCGACTCACCGCGACGCAAGGCCACTGGCAGGCCCTCAAGCGCCTGCGCAATCGCCCGCTAGCTGACATTTTGTATAACGACCGCGCGATTATCCGCTCTCACTTTGAGTTTTCGTCACCCAAGCTCGGCACGCCGTTATATCAGCTCACTCAAGCAGAGACGGCCGCGGGCTCGCGTGTGTTGGCCCGCCGTTCAGTGTTTGTCCGTGCCAACCAGCCCCTACTCGTTGCCGAGGCGTTTTTGCCATCCTTTTGGGCAATGGCTCAGCGAGCAGCGTTGGCAGGTTAATACGTGAGCACTGTCGTGTCGGCCTGCGCCACACGCTCTAGCATCGTCACCATCCCAATCACAGTTTGACAGCCCTCAACCATATCGGTTGGCTCTAGGCCGCGATCACGCATGGCGGTGCTACAGAGATAGACCTTTGCACCCGAACGGGTGGCGTCTTCGATGTAGGCAGATAGTGGACGATTCAGCGGTGCGACCGCTTGATGCCTAGCCGTGTTGTCGCGCACAAATAAGTCAACACAAGCACCCAAAGCATGAATCTCGACAGGCCAGTCCATTGCCGCCGCACTTGCTGCCAGCATGAATGGCGTCGCCGCCAATTGGGGCGCAGACGCATGGCTTTGCCACAACTGCAGTACCAACGAGGTCATACCAGCCTCACCGCACGTTCGAGCTTGGCACGCCAATTCATGAAATTCCCCTCAGGCAACGATCGGCTACCAACAGCGTCATGACGAACCCAACGACCGTTTGAAATCGGCCAGCGAGGTCATCCCATGCAAATCCATCAACTCATGTGCACGCACGGCAACCTCAGTACCACTGAGCAACACGCTTCGCGCCTGTGCTGAATCGTCGGGTTCAAGACGCACCAGCCAGTTCATGTAGGGGCTTCGATTCACTTTAAACGGAGTGGTCTCAAGCGGCGTATTGATTTCGGCAATGACACAGGCAAAGGGCGTGCGCACCGATAGGATGGTTTTTGCAACCTCAACCAACGCGAAGGCTTTGTTCGCCTCGATCTCGCGCCCAAGCGGTCGGGGATTAAACATGTATAAATCACCAACCAAGGCCAACCCAAAGGCCGTTAAACCTGCCTCTAGTTGCCCACCACCCGAGTCACGAAACCAAACATTGAGTTCGTTGTCGTACATCAGATCATCTGGAAACTCACACCCACGAATATCAGCCACGCGATTAGCGCCCTTTCAAAATTTGGCGGAAGAGTATGGGAGTCGAACCCACCAAGGACTGTACGACAGCCCCTCCCGGATTTGAAGTCCGGACGTCCCACCCGAGAGCGTGACTCTTCCTATGTCTTGCACTTTATCAGATTCGCGCTGACAACTACAGGATTCAAGGTGCCAGCGTACAACAGACCTTAGTTTGAACCTGACTCGCCAAACAACCCCGCATTACGCACAATCCGGTGGTCTTTCTCAACGCTTCGACTATCGCGACCATTTGCGACGACACGGCGCGTTAACCCAATGCGATCAAACGCCTCTAGCACTTGAATCGCACGCTTGCGCCCAAGCCCCGAGGCGTCGCGAAACTGCACAACACTGACAGCCCCGTGAAGCTGCAGCAGGTCGCGCAAGACGTTTGCTAAGGCCACCATGGTTGCGTAAGGGTAAAACAAATCTTTGACCAACTGCACCACGAGTGAGGTGCGCGCTTGTTTTTTGAGTAAGATGCGCAAACTCTCTTCGCTGGCTTGCACACTGACGGCCAAGTCGCGTACCCAAGGCGGATCAAAGCCTTGTTCGAGCATCTTCGGAAATATTTTTTGCCAAAGAATTTGCTCTGCTGCACTCAAGGTAATGCGATGTTCAGGCATGTGCGCAAAGCTACCGGTTAAGGCAATCGCACCCGTATCGATTTGGTACTGCGCCCACGCCTTAAACACGGCAACGTCCAGAAATGGCAACGCCATGCGTCGCAGGCGTTCAAGCGCGACGCCAGGTTCATCGGGCTCTGCAAGATGAAATGCCTGCAGACTGCCGAGAATGCGTTCAGTCAGTTTGGTCTGGGCGCAGGCGCCAAGCACCATGTCAACTTGAGCCACCTTGAGCGTCACTGCGATCGGCTCGTTCAGGTGCGCAACAAGTTCTCGGGCATCGCGATTCATCGCGTTGGCCCATTGTTCAAGCGCAATCGGCACAAGCGAGCTACGTAACAGTGAATCAATCACCTCACCGGCCGACGCCTGACACAACACCTTCAGTGTATCGAGACGTTCGGGCGTTTTGCGTGCACGCACGGGGGGCGCGATATCTAACACTTGCGCCCCGGCAAGCGTCACGCGAGCACTACCATCACGCAGCACTAGCCGGTCATGCCAACAAAAAGGCAAGGCCCGCTCAAGTACACATTGCGCAAACCCAGACTGACCGGGCAGTAACTCGTTCGTATCCAATAAAATTAAACGCGCCACCACATGTTCACAGCCATGATGTAGCAAGACACGTTCGCCGTCTTTTAGGGCACGTTCAGAGTCGGCTGGCACACTGAGCAAACAATCAAGGCGCATGGTCTGGCGATTGAACTGTGGCGCAAGCAACCAATCACCTCGCTGAACCTGAACCAGTTCAACGCCGGTGAGTACCAAGCCGCAACGCTGGCCTACAGTCGCCACGTCAGCGCTTTGATTTTGTGCATGGATCGATCTGACGCGAACCTCGAGCGCAGCATGCGCCAGCGCCAAGGTATCACCCACCTGCACCTGGCCGGCAATCACGGCTCCTGTCACCGCAACCCCAAGGCCTTTGACCACAAACACGCGATCAATCGCCAACCGAAAATGTTTGGAGCGCTCGAGCGGCTGTTCAACCGCAAGCGCGAACAAGGCTTGCTTGAGCGCTTGTACGCCCAAGCCTTGGCGTGAAGACACCACATGACATGCGACGTCGCCAAACCGAGTCTGACCAACGTAGTTCGCGACCTCAGCGCGCACCTGCTCTGTGCGCGCGTCATCGACCATGTCCGCTTTGGTGATTGCCACCGTTAAGCCGGCCACCCCCAACAAATCTAAAATTCTTAAGTGCTCGCGCGTCTGCGGCATGACGCCATCATCGGCTGCCACCACCAGCAAGCCGTGATCCATCCCCACCGCACCAGCCGCCATCGTGTGCACAAATTTTTCGTGACCCGGTACATCCACAAAGCCGATGATCTCGTTGAGCGCGTTGGGCGCGTACGCAAACCCAAGATCAATCGTCATCCCACGCGCTTTTTCTTCAGGCAGTCGATCGGCATCCACGCCCGTCAGGGCCTTCACGAGTGAGGTTTTGCCATGATCAATATGGCCAGCGGTGCCGATGATCATTGTCTTAACCCTACAGCGACCTCTAAGCCCTGCAAGCTGGCGTTTCTCGTTGCACTGAGCAGCAACAAGACCTTCGCCCGGCTGACCTGCGAGGACTGAGAGTTTTTAGTCACGCACTTCAACGTACTGTCACCAAACTTGTCGCTGCGGCTAACACGTGGCCGACGAACACGGTCTCTTTGTCTGCGGTCAAGCAACGCAAATCTAACAGCAAGGTTTTCTCTGACAAGCGACCAATCACGGCCGTAGCTGATGCGCGTAGCAAACGCTCAAGACGCACAATATTCTTTTCGTGAGCCTTGGTGCTGGCTTCGATCGCCAAGGCAACCGAGGGTAACCGCTCAACGGGCAGAGACCCTGAGCCGATCTGCGACTTCACAGACTGCGCCTTAAGCGACAGCCCGCATTGCGTTAAGGCAGCATGTAACTGCGGAATCAGGCGCTCAGCCTGCGCTTGCATGTCACTCGCCGGCCGCGTCAGCAGTTGCAAGACTGATAAACGTTGTGGCAAGTTATCCGGATTGCGATAGAGTCGCAATACGGCCTCAAGCCCAGCAAGCGTGACCTTGCCCACGCGCAAGACGCGCTTGAGGGGATTTTTTTTAATTTTTTGGATCAAATCACGACGACCGACCAAAATGCCCGCCTGCGGCCCTCCAAGCAACTTGTCACAACTAAAGGTCACAAGGTCTGCACCCGCCTCAATCGCTTGTCTAGGGGTAGGCTCAGAGGGCAAGCCGTAGCGCGACAAGTCGAGTAGCGTACCCGAGCCTAAATCGACCACAAAGGGCAACTGACGCTCATGCGCGATACGTGCCAATTCGGTTTCTGGCACCTCAGCGGTAAACCCTTGCACCACATAGTTGCTTGTGTGCACCTTCATGAGCAGCGCAGTTTTGGCGTTGATCGCCTCTGCGAAATCTTTAGGATGTGTGCGGTTGGTGGTGCCAACCTCAGTGAGTTTCGCACCCGCGCGTTTCATGATGTCGGGGATTCTAAACGCCCCGCCGATTTCAATCAGTTCGCCACGCGACACGATGGTCTCTTTGCGATTGGATAGCGCGTTAAGCAATAAAAACACGGCAGCTGCGTTATTGTTCACAACCGTTGCCGCCTCAGCACCCGTCAACTCACACAGCAGCTCTTCAACCAGTTCGTCGCGGTCGCCGCGCTTACCTTCGCCCAAGTCGTACTCAAGTGCACACGGCTCAGCGGCAGCACTCGCCATCGCTTCGATCACCTCAGGGGGCATCACAGCCCGTCCGAGATTGGTATGAAGCACGGTACCCGTCAAATTGATGACCCGACGCAGATTAGGTGTCGCACGCGCTTTGAGTGTTTTCGCAATTTGCGCAAGCAAGAGCTCTAGATCGGGTTGGGTCGTGCGTTTGTTTTCAAGGCACTCTAGGCGCACCACCGACAGAGTTGAACGGGTGACGCGTAAGACCTCATCGCGGCCATATTGCACCAGCCAATCTTCAGAACACTTGAGCGATAAGATCTTATCGACCGATGGTAACTGTGAGAGCCATTCAGACACGGGCGCACGCGCCACGGGTAGTTTGTTCATGAAGGTTTGAATACCTAAGTTGTTGAGGCCGGCTGACCCAATGTAAAAAATAAATTACGCCCAGTTCGAGCAAATCCTTCATTCGTTAGCGCCAGATCCAGGCTAATGGATGCGAGGTCGTCAGCGACCGCATCCACTAACGGCTCTTTCGCTTGAAACATTATTTTGAGGTAGCCACGACACACTTCGCAACACTCGCCCTGTAACGCACTGTCGCGCGTGTCACCGAGCATCGACACCTCTTTGGGTGTCTCGCAATTTGTGCAGCGTGCGCGCGGCGCATACCATTCGGAGGCGCAGAGCGAACAGATCAGATAACGATGCAGATCGCGCTCGCCCACTCGCACCACGCTCGCCACAGGATGAGACCCACACACTGGACACAGGCCGCTTTCACCCTTGTGGAATTCAACATACGCAGATAAAGTTTTTGTCTGCGTGGCCCACAATAACTGTAAGACGGCGCCAATAAAGGGAACTGCATCCGCAGGCAACGCCGACTCATCGGCGGCCAGCAAAGCCTTGGCCTGACGAATTTGATCAGCTACCCCTGTTTGTTTGACGCGCTCAAGGGCACCTCGCACACCAGCAGCCAGCGGTTGTGCCTCGAGGGTCTCGCTTAGTGCGTTCAACACAACCGACCACTGCGCCTCAGGCAACCAAGTGGTTATCGACAAGGGGGGTAACTTGTGAATCATTGATTCACGTACAACGTTTTCGTCAAGCGGTTGTGGGGTCACCTTATCCAAACAATCCACCTGCGCTTGCATTAACTGGGCACAAAATGCCAGCCAGGGCGAATCATTTTGCTGTGCTGCCAGCACGTGCATGCGCTCAGCACGCGCGCGAAACATTTCAGCCGCATCGACCACCACCAACAAGGGGGTGTCATCATCGGGCATGCCTTGAATTTCACCAGGCTGTATCAGTTTGACTGCTTTAACGCTCATGTTGCTATCTTCCTTAAACGCACAAGGGGAAGAATATCAGTCTTCCCCTTGTGCTGACTGCTCAACAAACAACCAAAAGCGTTATTTGCCGCCGGTCACCTCTTTAAACCAGCCTGGATGATGCTTGCGTGCCCAAGCGCGGCTCACCACCCCTGTCCACATTGCACCAATCGTACCCTTGACCCACAGCGCTGCATAGACATGGGCAATGATCGTCAAGATCAAGACCCAGGCCGACACCGCGTGCACCAAAGCCGCCACACGGGTCACATCGACTGAAAAGTAATGTGAAAAGTAAGGCCGCCAAAATGCCAGGCCCGACACCACTAACAGGATCATGGTCAAGACCATCACCCAGAAAGCAGCTTTTTGTCCGCCGTTGTAGCGCCCGACTTCAGGCAAGCGGTCATGATTTTTGTTTAACACGTCGCCGATCTGACTCAACCACTTGCGGTCATTCGCATTGAGAACGTTGTGATGCCAAAATTTGAAAAAAATCAGCACAAACAACACAAACATTGCCGAACCGATAAATGGATGCAGAATTCTGGTCCATGAACCGCCACCAAACAAGCCTGTCAGAAAGAACATTGACGGATGAAACATCGCCAAGCCACCCAGTGTCGCCAACACAAACAAAATAGCGATCAACCAATGATTCAAACGATCTGAACCCTTGTACCGCACCAATCCCTCTTGATTAGACATGGTTCATCTCCTTAAGACTTCTTCGAGTCATCATGATCTTCATCGACCGTATCCGGGCCCTTGATCGCGTAATGAATCACACCAGCAAAGACGGTTGCTGCCATGGTTAACAGCGCAATCGGCTTCATGATGCCTTTCCAGAGCCCAACCGTTGACGAGATCTTTGGATCAGCCGGCAAGCCGTTGTAAGCCGTAGGCTTGTCGCCATGCGGCAGCACATACATCACGTGCGTGCCACCCACACCTTGTGGGTTATACAAAGAAGCCTTGTCATAGCCACGACCGTTCAAATCTTTAATACGTTCGTTCGCGTATTTGATACGGTCATCTTTCGGGCCAAAGGTCAGAGCTTGTGTCGGGCAGGCTTTCACGCAGGCCGGTTCGTTACCAACTGACACGCGATCCGAACACAAGGTGCACTTGGTGGCCTTGTTAGTCGTTTGCGAAATCCTTGGCACATCGAACGGGCACCCTGCCACGCAGTAGCCGCAGCCAATGCACTTGTCAGAGTTGAAATCGACAATGCCATTATCAAGTTTGACAATCGCACCCGGGCTCGGACAAGCCTTCAGGCAGCCTGGATCTTCGCAATGCATACAACCGTCTTTGCGAATCAACCAGTCGATGCCGCCTTTGGCGTTTTCGATTTCGTTAAACTTCATCACCGTCCAGGCATTCGCTCCGAGTTCAACCGGATTGTCATACGTGCCATCGGTGTCACCGATAACTGGACGGGTTTCGTTCCACTCCATACAGGCGACCTGACAGGCCTTGCAGCCAATGCAGCTCGAAATATCGATCAGCTTGGCGACATGAACTGTCTTGGCCGCCGAAGCGGGTGGAGTCATTGTCGTGGCAGACTGGGCGACGACTTGAAGTGCTTGAATTGCCATGTCGTATCCCCTTATGCCTTCTCAATGTTGACCAAGAACGCCTTGAACTCTGGCGTCTGAGAGTTTGCATCGGCCACATAGGGCGTCAGCGAATTTGCAAGCTGTGCGGGTTTAGTCAAGCCTTTAAAGCCGAAGTGAATCGGTATGCCAACGTGATAAATCGTCTGGCCATCGACCTTCATGCCTTTTAAGCGCATCGTCACCATCGCTTTCGCATGCACGTGTCCGCGAATCGAGCTCACCTTGACACGATCACCCGAAGAGATACCACGCATCTTTGCCAGCTCACGACTAATCTCAACAAACATCTCTGGCTGCACGATGGCATTCAGGTCTGAATGTTTTGACCAGTAATGAAAGTGCTCAACCAAGCGATACGTCGTGGCAGCAAACGGATAATCTTTACGATTACCGAACACCTCCATGTCACCCTTGTAGACCCGCGAAGCAGGGTTAGAGACCGCTTTGGGGTTGTTAGGATGCATTGGATTACGCGCCAAAGGCGTTTCAAACGGCTCATAGTGCTCCGGGAATGGCCCTTCAGCCATTTGCGGTGCAAACAAACGCGCCACACCCTCGGGAATCATGATGAAAGGCATCACGTTTTCTTCTGGCTTGGCATTTGGACGCATATCAGGGATATCACTACCGCCCCAACGGTCGCCTAGCCATTTCAGCACGGTACGCGACTCATCCCAAGGCTTGCCATTGATATCCGCAGACGCACGGTTATACAGAATGCGTCGGTTGGCGGGCCAAGCAAAGCCCCAGTTCAAGCTTTGACCGATCTTGTGTTCTGACGTGTCGGTTGGATCGCGACGCGCGGTCAGATTGCCTGCCTTGCTCCACATCCCTGAGTAAATCCAGTTACCGCAAGCCGTACCACCGTTATCCACAAGTTGCGCAAAGCCTGCTAACTGCTCACCGGCCGCTACCAACACTTTGCCTGCAGCATCCTTCAAATCAACCAAGGCTTTACCGCTAATTTCTCTGTTGATTTCAGCTGCATCGGGGTTTGAAGGATTGGTGTAGTTCCAGGTCAGATTCAAAATCGGATCTGCATACGCACCACCGTCTTTTTTGTACATGTCGCGTAGGCGCGTGAACAAGCCAGCCATAATCTCTTGATCAGACTTTGACTCGCCAGGGCCATCCGCGCCTTTCCAGTGCCACTGAATCACACGGCCTGAGTTGGTGAACGTACCATCTTGTTCGGCAAAGCAGGTAGCAGGCAAACGGAACACTTCAGTCTGAATTTTGCTTGCATCGACGTTATTAAATTCGCCGTAGTTTTTCCAAAATTCGCTCGTCTCGGTTGAGAGCGGATCAATTACAACCAAGTACTTCAGCTTGGCCAACGCCGCACTGATCTTGTGTTTATTAGAAATCGCTGCCAGTGGGTTAAAGCCAGACGAAATAAAGCCTTGCATCTTACCTTGATGCATATTCTCAAAAATTTGCATGATGTCGTAGGGCGCATCACGCTTAGGCAAGTAGTCGTAGGCAAAATTGGTCTCGGTGGTGGCGTGTTCGCCATACCAAGCTTTCATCAAGCTGTTAAACCATTTCGGAAAGTTTTGCGGAAAACTCATCTGCCCCGGGCGCAAGGCCTTAAGCGTGCGCGCGTTACGGTACTGCTCGTACGTTGCGTCAGCCTCAGCGGGTGAAGACAAGTACCCTGGCAACACCTCTGAATACAAGCACTGGTCAGTAATACCCTGCACGTTGGCATGACCACGCAACGCGTTGACGCCACCACCAGCCATGCCCATATTGCCCAACAGCAACTGAATCATTGCCATGGTGCGTATATTTTCAGAGCCAACCGAGTGTTGCGTCCAGCCCAGCGCGTACAAGATCGTCATGGTCTTGTTCGAGGCAGACGTCTCAGCAATCATCTCGCACACTTTCAAGAACTGGTCTTTAGGCGTACCTGTAACGTTACTCACCATATCTGGCGTGTAGCGTGCGAAATGTTTTTTCATCAACTGGAATACGCAGTTGGGATCTTGCAAGGTTGGATCCACCTTGGCAAAACCGTCTTCCATTTGGTATGTCCAGCTACCCTTCGCGTACGTACGCTTGGCTTCGTCATAGCCTGTAAACAAACCGTCTTTAAACCCATAATCTGGGTTAATCAAAAAGGCAGAGTTTGTATAGTTCTTGACGTACTCACGATGAATTTTGTCATTCGTCAGCAAATAATTGATCACACCGCCCAAAAAGGCGATATCCGCACCCACGCGAATCGGCGCGTAGTAATCGGCCACGGCAGCAGAACGCGTAAAGCGCGGGTCGACCACTACGAGCTTAGCGCCCCGTTCGGCCTTAGCCTTAACCACCCATTTAAAACCGCAAGGGTGTGCTTCAGCAGCGTTACCGCCCATAATCAATACTAAGTCAGCGTTTTTGATGTCAACCCAGTGGTTGGTCATCGCACCGCGCCCAAACGTCGGAGCCAGACTGGCTACCGTCGGGGCGTGTCAAATACGCGCTTGTGTATCGAGTGCAACAACGCCCATTGAACGCAAGATCTTGGCGCTGAGATAACCTGCTTCGTTATTCGAAGCCGAGCTCACCAGCATACCGAACGTGTTCCGTAAGCGGTAACTAAACGCCGTTATAGTATTTGCGTTTTATAAAGTGCAAACTCTCTCTTTCAAAAAACCACGAGAGATTGCAATGCAAAGCCCAAAGCAAAGTCAGCAGTTAAGCCCGCGCCAACAGCAATGGCGTGATGAACAAGA
>CAMDEF010000010.1 GCA_945895265.1 Bordetella parapertussis
ACCCGATAGGGGATGCGCAAACACTGCACCCATAAACCCACCAGCGGTAAGTTTAGCAATAGTAAGAATACATTACCCACGTACATACTGGCGACAACGCCCCAAAATAAATCAGGCCGTTGCGTAATAAACATGGGGCCCGGCTGCACGCCCTGCATCACCAAGGCGCCAAGCAATAAGGCTGTGACGGCATTGCCGGGGATACCGAGCGTAAACAGGGGAATCATGCCGCCCGAGACGGCAGCATTGTTGGCCGCCTCTGGGCCCGCCACGCCTTCGATTGCCCCCTTGCCAAAACGCTCGGGGTCTTTGGCGATTCGGCGCTCGAGCGTGTACGACACAAACGAGGCGGTCACAGGCCCGCCACCCGGCACGAGCCCCAGAAAAAACCCCAAGAAACTACCACGCATCATGGGTTTCCATGAGGCCTTCCAGTCGGCGAACGTGGGCCAGAGGCCTTTGATTTTTTCGGCAAGCATCTGATTTTTTACGATCGTTTCGCAATTCATCAGGATTTCAGATACGCCGTATAAACCGATCACCACAGACAAAATCTCAATGCCTGCAGACAGATTGACCGTGCCCAAGGTGAAGCGATCTTGCCCGTTCACGATATCCATGCCAACAATCGCGCCCAAAAACCCGAGCGCGATCATCAACACCCCTTTGAGTGTTGAGCCACCAATCATGTAAAGCGTACACACCAGACCCAACACCATCAACGCAAAATTTTCAGGTGGGCCAAATTTAAGCGCAACGGATGCCAGCAAAGGCGAAAAAAATGTCAGGGCCACTAGCGATAGGGTCCCAGCAACAAACGAGCTAATCGCGGCCATCCCTAGCGCCGCACCGGCTCGACCTTGCTTGGCCATCGCGTGCCCGTCTAAGGCCGTCACCACAGACGCCGCCTCACCTGGGATATTCACCAAAATCGAGGTGGTCGAGCCACCGTACATCGCGCCATAAAAAATGGCGGCAAGCATGCCAAGCCCTGCAACCGCAGACAGCTGAAACGTGACCGGCAGCAACAAGGCCAAGGCGGCCAGCGGGCCAATTCCGGGCAGGACACCCACCAGAGTGCCCACAATGCTGCCCAGCAAACAAAAATAAAGATTCTCGGCGGTAAACAACACCGAAAATCCCATCATCAAGCCATTGATCGCGTCCATCACCACCCCCAAGGGCCGCGCGGCAAATTCATGCCTAGCAGACGCCCAAACACTAGCATGACGACCGCAACCGAAACCACGGTAATGATCAACGACTCAACCAGACGCGAGCGCTCTACGGTTTGCAATAAAACAAAGGTGGTCAGCCCGCTTGACACCGCAAAACCTAAATAGGGCAACGTAGCTGCCATGGCGATCAACCCTGCGACAACGCTCAAGATTCGACCAAGCGCCGCTGCGCGTGGCCAGTCTGGCTTGAGCACTGCCTCTTTTGATCCTTTGAAGAGCAAGCCCAGCCCGCACACCGTGATCAAGGCGCCACAGATAAACGGAAAAAAACCGCTTTCAGGGCCGAACGATCCGGTTAATCCGAGCGACCAAGAGTTGGCCATGGTGGCCAGACCGAGCAGACACCACAACACATTTAAGATGCGTTCAAACATCTGCGGCACCACCCGACATCTTATCCCCAAAATTATTATGTACTATGCCAGTTCTGTATGCGCTGGCTTGTATGACGCTGGCGATGCCGTTTACATACCCGCTAACTTCTTAAACGTTGCGCCATCGAGCCCAAGTTTACTGCAAGCGGCAACCATTTCTTGCCAAGTATTATCGTCCACCGGCACGCCGTTGGCCATGCGCTCTGCGCGGGTCTGGCGCTCTGGCTCACCGGCGATACGCACGCCATCGGTACCCGCTTGAGCAGGCGAAGCCTTAACCCACTCAATAAAGGCTTTCATTTCGTGTTCAAAGACCGAACCATCTGAAAGTTTCTTAGGATCAAAAATAATCGTGAGCATGCCGTTCAGCACCCGGCGCTTGCCGTCGCCCTGATCATGGGTTGTCATGCCTGCAGCAAGCGCACCACCCAGCAACTCACAGACCAGTGCCAATCCAAAACCCTTGTGCTGGCCAAAGGTGCATAACGCGCCTGAAGGGGGCTTCACTGCATAAACCGGATCGGTGGTTGGATTGCCCTGATCATCGATCAAGTAACCCGCGGGCAGCTGTTCGCCTTTGTTATAGGCCACGCGCGCCTTACCCTGCGCAATCACACTGGTCGCAAAGTCGAGCAATACTGGGGGTTGGCCCGCAACTGGGATCCCAACGCAAAACGGGTTGGTACCAAAGCGTGCATCGGCGCCATTCGAGGGCGCGACGATCGGGCGCGAAATCACGTTCACGAAATGAACCGAGATCAGATTTTCGGCCACGGCCATTTCGGCCCAGGCACCAATGCGGCACAAATGATGCGAATTGCCCAAGGCCACAATGCAGCTGCCGTGCTGCTTGGCGCGCGCGATCCCCAGCTCCATCGCTTCATGGCCAATCACCTGGCCAAAACCCGCTTGCCCGTCTACGCTGACCATCGCGCCACCATCCATCCGGCTCACGATGTGTGCGTTTGGTTTTAAGCCACCCTCAAGATACGCCTCGGTGTAGCGCGGCAACATGCCAACGCCATGCGAATCGTGCCCAGTCAGGTTGGCTTGCACCAGATTTTCGGTCACAAGTTCGATTTCTTTGGGTTCGCTGCCAAAACCCTTGACCAGATACCTGACGGCCTCGCGCAGGCGGTCAACGGGGATGCGATGGATTTGGGTCATGGTAGTTTCCTTTGATGTGAAGTCGCGCTTGCAGCGCTTGTTATTCAATGAGGCGCCTGAGAGGCTCAGGCGCTGCCTAGTTCAATCATAACCAAGTCTTTGAACAACACTTTGCTCGATTTAGGCTGACTGACGAAGGCAGAGGGCAAATGTTCTCCGTTCGGGCTCAAGCGAGTGTTTTAAAAATCACCTTAGCACTTTCTATCGCTTCGAACGCCCTAGCCTGGGTGACTTCACAATCCAATTGGTAATCAGCCGTCACTCGCTGTGACTTAAGGTCTCTGAGTTTGTAAGCCGCGCCCGTCCAGCGCGGAGCCTTCGCCATTAACATTTTTGTGATGAGTTGTTCGTGCGAACCGCCAGCACCCTTTAAGCTCAACGCATTAATCAGTGGCAACTCGTTTTGGACGGCTATGCTGCCGTAATGATAGGCAGAATAATAGGCCCGACTGATAGCAGCCCTCAGCAGCGGCTCGGCAGATTCTGCCGCCAAGCCCTCGGCCGCGGTAAGAAGCTCTTGCGGACTAGACGGCATAGGCCGTTTCTCTTGGCGGGGTAACACCAAAGGTAATTAAATCGCCTAGATCATCATCATGTCGACCCACGATCGCATCGGCGATGCACCCTCGCAAGTGTCCACGTTGTTGGATAGTGCCTGCAACAACAAAACGCAAGGAGGCGGTCGTATCCCCATCGTCTAAGACAAACTCGCTTGTCAATGGAGTGAAGCCTTGCTGATGCACGACACCCAGAGCGGTATCGAAGCGCTCGGCAATGTCCGCTGAGCTGACATTACGCCTTCTGGCTTTCTCTGCAAAGCTAGCCGCAAAATCAAGCCGCGCAAAATCTGCGAGGCCCTCAAGTCGGTTCAAGGCCTGTAATTGCGCGCGCACGGCATCAACAGAAATGAAATCGCCGAGGGCTGCGAAACCATACGCCAATTCATTCAAAACCGGGACATCGGTGGGATGCGTCTTGAACAAAAACTGTGCAAGCTCGCGCAACCTATGGAACGAGGACGCCTGGGTGAGATGAATGGCATAAGTTAGGTTGGTTACCGCAGGGGTAAACAAAAGAGGCGTGCGAATAATTGTAGTCATAACAATTATTTTAGTCGATCGACTCGCGCGAAAATGTAACCAAGTGCGCGCAATTGTCACACTTGGAAACCATTCAGCTGTTTGAACTTATGCCGCAATCTTGAACGGCAAACCCGACTCGATCGGTAGCGCTAAATCACGCGACCACTCGTTCCAGGATCCAAAGTACATACGAACGTTACTGAACCCAGTTTCGTTTTGCTACTTCAGCATCTCAGGTGAAACGAGGCGGGGTAAGAACAGCACGATATCCGGAAAGAGAATAATCGCTAGCAACACCACCAACATCGGAATCAACATAATCATGGTGTCTTTGAGTGCAAAACTCAATGGCACCTTGGCGACCGCGCATGAGATCATTAAACACATCCCATAAGGCGGCGTGATTAGGCCAAAAGCCAGTGATACGATCCCGACAATCGCAAAATGAACCGGGTGCATCCCGACCGACTCAGCAAGGGGCTGCAGCGTCGTACCCACAATAATAATGGCTGGGATCGCATCCAAAAAACAGCCCACAATCAAAAATGCGACAGCGATCAACAAGCCCACGCCAATGACCCCCAAGCCCCATGTTTGTACGTTCGAGAGCAAGGCCTTAGGGATTTGGTAATAGGCTAACAGCCAACCAAAAACTGAGGCCGTCCCCACACAGAATAGAGCGACTGAACTTAGCTTGCCAGTGTCGATCAGCGCTGCGATAAAGGTTTTCCAGTTCATCTCGCGATAGAACAGCATAGATAAAACCGCTGCATACAACACCGCGACGGCAGCCGATTCAGTTGCGGTGAACAAGCCCATTAAAATACCGCCAACAATGATGACCGGCGTGAGCATCGCAGGAATAGACATCAAGGCAGCTTTATAAATTTCAAGTAAGTTAGAGCGCGGATACACGGGATAGTTACGCTTTTTAGCGTAGGCATGTACGGTCGCCATTTGCGCTAAGCCAATCAGCAGGCCAGGCACAATCCCAGCTAAATACATCGCACCAATTGAGGTCGAAATGACTCCGCCCCACACCACCATCAAAATCGAAGGTGGGATAATCACCGCTAGCACAGCAGACACCGCCGTAATCGCAATCGAAAACGACAGGTCGTAGCCTTCTTTGACTTGCGCTTCGATAAAGAGCTTGCCCTGACTGGCGGCATCAGCGGTCGACGAGCCCGAAATACCAGCAAAAAATACCGACAAAATCACGTTGATTTGCGCGAGGCCGCCCGGGAAATGCCCCACCAACGCGCGAGACAAACGCATCAACCGCTCTGTGATACCACCACTATTCATTAGGTTGGCGGTCAACAGAAAAAAGGGTACCGCCAATAAAATGAACGAGTTATAGGACTTGAACATTTCGTTGAACAAGACCATGGGCGATAGCCGCGGTTCAAAAATCAACACTGGCAAGCACGCAAGACCTAAAGAAAAGGCGACAGGTATGCGAATGGCCAGCAATAAAAAGAAACTCCCAAACAAAACAAGTGCGGCCATCGAGGGCGTGAGCAACGAAGAAGTCATATCACTGATCCTTGGTTGGCACTTTCGCTAGCGTCGCTTGAGCTCAGCATATGATCAACGATGAACACTATCCAAAGAAAGCCGCAAATCGGCCAGGCGATAAAAAGCCACCACATCGGCATATCTGCCAGCTCTGAGGTCTGGTTCCAGCCAAACTGGGTGAATTCGATTCCCCAGTAAACAATTACCCCCGAGAAAATCAACATCGCGGTTTGGCTGAGTCGCAACAGGATATGGGTCGCCCGGGATGATAATTTAGGCAAAAAATCAACGTCAAAGTGAAGCCTTTCACGCACACCTAGCGTCGCCCCAAGCATAATGAGCCAGACAAAAAAGAAACGACTCATTTCTTCTGTCCACATATAACGCGGGATGATCTCGGTAAAGCGCGAAAAAATTTGCAAACTGACCGGTACGATCAAAAGCAACAGCGTCGCGCCCAATAAAAAATGAAGCAACCGATCGATTAAGCTAAGGATTTTTTGCATGAAACACTCGGGGATTAAAAAAAGCGGGCTGCACCGGGCCGCCCGCTTTAGTGATAACTGATTTATTTCAAAGCGTTTATTTCAAACTATTAATCTTGGCGTAAATCGCATCAGCGCCCACTTCTTTAGCATAGGCTGCCATGACAGGGTCAACAAGCTTTTGCATCTCGGCACGTTGCGCAAAAGGCACTTGCTTGAGCTTGCCTTCTTTGGCGTATTTGTCAAGCTTGCCTTGATCTTCTGAGGACTCAATTTCGCGGCCGTAGGCGCCTGCCTCTTTACCCGCTTTGATAATCGCAGCTTGTAAATCTGGCGGAAGCTTTTTGAGCGTCTTGACCGAGAAACATAAAGGCCGAATCGTTATCGCGTGACGCGTCATCAAGATATTGGGAGCGACCTCATAGAACTTCATGGCTTCGACACCAGCGGCCTCGTTTTCGCCCGCGTTGATCACGCCATTCTGGATCGCGTTGTACACCTCGTTATAGGCGATCACCGTGGGTGTCATCCCCACAGAGGTAAAGGTACGACTCCAGATTGGGGCGCCCTGCACACGCACTTTCAAATTTTTGAGGTCCGCTAAATTACCTGCGGGCTTATTAGAAAAAATGTTTCGAACCCCACCGCCCGCATAACCAATCAGACGAACCTCGGCTTTTTGCTCGACTTCATCGGCAATTGGCTTGAGTATGTCTTGATCAAGCACTTTATTCCAATGCGCCAGATCACTAAACAAAAACGGTGCATCGATAAAAGGCGCTGCCTTTGAGAAGGTAGACATGTGGGCGGGCGAGACAATCGCGTAGTCAACCGCCCTGCCTTGATTCATATACGCAAAGTAGTCTTTCTCAAGCCCGAGTTCGCTATTTTTATGCAGAACAAAATTAATGGGTTTGCCGTAGTATTTTTTGACAAGCTCTTCGAAGCGCACCATGGTTTTAGTAAACGCGTGGTCATCTCCAAATTGAGACGCACCGTGCAGCGTGATCGCCGCTTGTTGCGCCTGAGCCGTTAAACCGAGTAGTGAAGTAAAGATGACACCGAGCAAAGGCTTCCAGACTTTCATGTATGTCTCCGGTTGGGTTTGTAGTTACGCCGCGTGTTTATTGATGACTCAGTGTAGGGGAATCAGGCAATAAAACATCTTGGGGTTAACCATGTGTGCATAAGCTGCGAGCAAGTTTTGAGTCGTTTGCTCACAACTTTTTGACGACTTGCCCGCTACTAAAGGAACCAGAGCGCGAAAACTAGCTTGCCGCTTGAATCTTGTCTTGCGTCTTGGTGTCAAAATCGCTGGCATCATGACGTTCACGCAGCTGCTCTGAAAGCTCGCCCTGCATGCGGTTAACCATACGGCCATGCTTAACAGCGGGCCGACTGTAAACAGTTTCGGCCCAGCGTTGAACATGCTTGTAGTCTTGCACGCTCAAAAATTCGGCCGCTGTACCATACAGCCAACCCTTCACCAAACCACCGTACCACGGAAACACCGCGATATCGGCGATCGTATATTGGTCTCCGCCAAGGTATTCGCTGACAGCCAAGCGACGTTCAAGCACATCAAGCTGCCGTTTGGTTTCCATCGAAAAACGATCAATCGCGTACTCAAACTTAGCGGGTGCGTAAGCGTAGAAGTGACCAAACCCACCGCCCAAATACGGTGCACTGCCCATCTGCCAGAAGAGCCAGTTCAAGGCCTCGGTGCGTGCTGGGCCGTCTTTAGGCAGAAAGGCTTGAAATTTATCGGCCAGGTAAAGCAAGATCGCGCCAGATTCAAACACGCGCACTGGTTGTGCACCGCTGCGATCAAACAGCGCCGGGATTTTTGAGTTTGGATTGACATCGACAAACCCTGAACCAAACTGATCACCGTCACGGATGTTGATCAACCACGCGTCATATTCAGCGCCCTTATGCCCAAGCGCCAGCAACTCTTCAAGCAAGATCGTGACCTTGACGCCATTGGGCGTACCCAGCGAATAGAGTTGCAAGGGATGCTTGCCAATTGGCAGTGTTTTATCGTGCGTGGGCCCGGCGATCGGTCGATTGATGCTGGCAAAAGCCCCGCCACTGGGCTGATCCCAGGTCCAGACTTTTGGGGGGACGTAATCTTTAGAATCTGTCATGGTGTTTTTCGCTTTTTTTGACTGGCGCACAGCGCCATGAAGGTGATTGGATGAAATGATGGGATAACAACTATCCCGATGCTGTCAAACTGCAGCTAAACGCTCGACCGTATCCGGAAACTTCGCCACCAGACGAATCAACAAGCTCGCCTGCGCATTAGGCTTGGCGCGGCCCTGCTCCCAGTTTTCAAGCGTGCGGGGATTGGTGCGCAGGTAACCAGCAAATACCGGCCTAGACATATGCAGCCTCTCACGCAGCGCGATCAACTCGCCGGCGGATACATCCTGAGCGGGTTGCACACTGACTTCGTGCGTACGGAGTGTTTGCTTGCCCGCGCGTGCACCGGACAGAGCATCAAAGCCTTCAGCCAATTCTGCAAACAGGTTACGCTTTTTCATCGTCTTGCCTCGAGTTCTACTTTCAACATACCTTTAAGCGCCTTTTTTTCTTCAGCGCTAAGGTCCTTTAATTCATCCTTGTCATACAAGGTAAACAGCCAAAACTGCCGTCCTGCGCTCAACCAATAATAAATTACTCGCAGCCCACCACGTTTGCCTTTACCTCGACGAGGATCACCGTGCCGCAACTTGCGTAAGCCGCCGGTTCCTTCGATGACGTCGCCAGCTTCTGGGTTAGCCATCATGGCGGTTTGCAAGCCACGAAACCCTTGATCGTCAAGGTAGTCACTACGAAATCGAGCAAATGCAGGTAGTTCAGCAAAGACGGCCTTCATTTCTAAAGTGTACGCAATCTACGTATAAGTGTCAATTTTTTTGGCAACTCGTAATTTATTATTTAAAAGTTGTGGCGGTAATTTTTTCTCGCGCAATTTGCGTTTGAAACAATCCCGCTTGCTTCTGGGCAGTAAGCATCTCGTCAAGAATTTTGAACTCTTCGCGATTGAGCTTATCTACCTCAGCCTTCACGGCTGGATTCTTGAGCATCTTTTTGACCATCTGCTTGTGAGTCATTATCTTGTTCGCTTTCTTTGTCAAAAGTGACAGTACCACTGCACCGTCCAGCCAAACGGCTACGGACGCGTCGCCGTCTCGACAAGTTACACATTGATACAGACTTGACCGACACTTTGGCGCAAAATGCAGCCCTTGTCATTTGGAGTGAAAAAATGTCACTGAAGAAATCCTTGCACACTCATTCGCTGAAGTTAAACGAACCATCACCGTCTGCGCTGAACCCCGAGATGCAATGGCTCAGAGATCAATTGCTCGAAGGCGCTGCCTCCGAGCCTGGCGAACCTTTCAGCAAAGAATACTTTCGTGAATTAATCAACCGTCGCAAGCAGCAAGGGCAGCACTCTTGCTGACAATCGCTCTATAAAAAAGGACCCAAATCGCTAACCCTCGCATTAGAAAAAGCAAGGGCCTCCGAAGAGGCCCTGCGCCTGACAGTCGAAACCGGCAGGGGAGTCATTGATGATGGTACTTAGACGTTAAACAAGAAAAACTATCTTTGCGTAGCGCCATCATTGACGGAGCACACAAATTTCTTATTTTCATACCCGTTTTTGTACCCTATTCATAAAGACCTTGACTCAGAACACTCTGAACGCATCTGTAAGACATTCACTCGGTTGCCGAGGGCAATGCGCCAAAGTATTCCCCTTAGTTAAATGAAAATCGCAGCTCATGCATGAAGCGGTACTGTCCGTTCGCCATGTACATTCCAGAAGCACGATACGTAGTGTTGCTTGTTAGAGCCGTGCTGTACATGAGTCGCGCATAGGGTGTTGGGGTATTTTGAACGGCCATCGTCTGCTTTGTGTAAGCAATGTTACCTTGGTCATCAACCGCTGTCGGCATGTTTGCTGTCACACTGCCAGACAACAAGTAGGGCATGACTCCTGCATAGACACCGATGTCGCTACTCTTGACCCAGCTCATTGATCGATA
The DNA here is from genome assembly GCA_945895265.1 of Bordetella parapertussis. Lineage (GTDB taxonomy): Bacteria > Pseudomonadota > Gammaproteobacteria > Burkholderiales > Burkholderiaceae_B > Zwartia > Zwartia parapertussis_I. The sequence goes on from CAMDEF010000010.1 coordinate 9,926, forward strand.
CCCCACCTCGGCCCAAGTCGCAAGCATGTCACTGACATTCGTCACAAGCCCAGGCTTAAAGTCTGTAGAGACATGCATCAGACTTGCCGTTGCAGAAAAGCCACTTGAGTGGCGATAACTAATGACGTTATCAATGATTCTCGAGCTATTGACGAACCCAAAGGTACCGCCCATGCTCAAGAATGGATTGCTATTTAATGTCGTAAATTGGGTACCGAAATTCCAGAACCCTCTTTGATATAGGCTAGGAATACCTGCCGTGAATTGCCTGACGCCTTGCTGCATTGGCATGAAATGATTACCGGCAAAACTATCGCGACCAAATGATTGCGTGGCAAGCGCATCAACCCCAACTCTTAGATTGTTGGACGTATTAATCGGTCCGTTCACCAAGTACTCAGCGTGCGAGGTCAAATAATGTTGATCTAACTGCTGTGTGCTTCGCTCAAATCCATTGAACCCCCGTTGCGTCATCGGCTGCAGATCAATCTGAAAGGTGCGCCCAAGGCTGTCTAGTCCGATGACAAACAGATCGCCTGTCTTTACGCCACTGATACCTCCATTCAACGCGCGTACTGAACGCCCAGCGAACGGAATACCCAATTCACCAACCGGCCTAAGCGCTGCGTCTGAATCAATCACAGTAAAACCGTTATAGGTCGTTGAGGTACTTTGAATCGCAGTCGCGACTTGTTGCTGCGACAACCACGGCCACTTACCTTTTATTAAGGACTCTATCCCCGCAGCGCTGATCGTACCGGTCGATCCAACTTCGCTCAAATATGCAACGCCCTGAAGATTAAAACTCACCAGATAGGTTTTACCGTTTGGCGCATTCACCATCGTGATGACATTGCCATTGGCACCGGTACTACCCTTCCCGGCGGAAGCGGCGGCAGCACCAAACTCATTAAAAATTTGTGTAAAAGCAGCGACGTATTGCCCGCTGGGTGTGCGCAGTAACAACTGGGTTCCATTTGACGAGCCAAACGCCTGTTGGGGCAGCAAAATATCGAGGAGCCCGTCTCCATTCAGGTCAACAAATCTAGGGTTATAGCTAACCGGCATACTCGTGTTGTAGCCAACCACTGTGCTGTCGGTCACATCTACAAAGTTTCCAGCGCCATTATTTTTTAAAAACTGGATTTCACTGAACTGCGGCCACTGACCATTCGTTTTCCAGGGGCGGCTCATCACGATCACGTCCTGTTTGCCATCGCTATTGAAGTCAAAATTCAACGCCCGGACATCATGGCTGACGCGACGACCAGCGGGAAGATTCTCGCCAAAGCCCGCTGCCGCCCACTTCGGCAACTGAAACCGTGGAGTAGGCAGCACACTGATTTGCGGTGTATCCACCCCACCACCAGCTATCGCAAAACTGTGTAGGGTATTGCGGCCCCAGTTTGGTCCCATGTCGGTCGCCACAAGCGTGACCGAACCATTTCCAAGAAAATCGCCGGCAGCGATACTCGATGCCGTGTAGATGCCGCTATTAGGGTTTCGTTGCACAAGGCTTGTAAACCCATTCACCTTGTTATTAATCGCAAAGGTCGTATTGGGTCCGTAGTCAGCGATGATGATATCTTTGAAACCGTCGCCATTTAAGTCGTAGACATCACTGCCGTGTCCCCAGGCCTTCGACTCAATTGTGATTCGCTCAAATCTGCCGCCCACATTCCGAAACAAATGGCTGTTGCCCGGTCCAGGCGCATCCCAGCCGGCCGCGACGAACATATCAGTTCGCCCCGTATTAAAAAAATCAGCAAATTGCACGCTTGGTTCAGTTCCCACAATGCGGTTGATCCCGCCCGGCATCCACGCTGAGGTCGTATTGACCAAGTTACCGCGGTCCCAACTGAGGATACTGATTTGGGTACCGGATGTATCTCCTACGCTTTGACGACCCAAAATGATTTGATCGCGACTACCCGGGCCAAGCAAGTCCGCTTGATAGACACCGCCTAAACGACCGGCGTTGCCGTAGCTAGGTCCTTTGTAAACATTTCCGAAATTCTTACTTGTTTGTACAGGGACAAGCGTCTCGGGCACGCTTTCCTGGAGTGGCGGTTCAGAACTTCCATCAGCATGCGCAGAGCCAAGTGATATCAAGTTCAAAACCATTGCTACCATCAACAACCGTGTCTTTTTCATGAACACTATCCAGAAGTCAGGCTAGATTTTGCTGCGAAGGAGTCCCCTTGAGACTAGCACGAGATTAATACAAGGCCTTTAACTTGGATCACTCGTGGGTTCATAAGTGCATTGAAGGGTTCGAATTTTGGTTTCCAAAACCTTACCTAGAAAAAGCAAGGGCCTCCGAAGAGGCCCTGCACCTGACAGTCGAAACCGGCAGGGGAGTCATTGATGATGGTACTTAGACGTTAAACAAAAAGTTCATCACATCGCCGTCTTGCACCACATACTCTTTACCCTCAGCGCGCATCTTGCCGGCTTCTTTGGCGCCTTGCTCGCCTTTGAAGGTAATGAAATCTTCATAGGCAATCGTTTGCGCGCGAATAAAGCCGCGCTCAAAATCCGTGTGGATCACGCCAGCGGCTTGTGGGCCGGTGGCGCCGATCGGCACTGTCCACGCGCGCACTTCTTTCACGCCTGCGGTGAAATAGGTTTGCAAACCTAACAAGGTGAACGCACCACGAATCAAGCGGTTTAAGCCTGGCTCTTGCATGCCCATGTCTTCAAGAAACACAGCCTTATCTTCGTCAGGCAGTTCTGCAATTTCGGATTCGATCGAGGCGCAAATCGCGACGACGGGTGCTTTGCGTGCAGCGGCGTATTCAGTCAGGCGATCAAGCATCGGGTTGTCTTTAAAGCCGTGATCACTGACGTTGCCGACGTACATGGCAGGCTTGGCGGTGATAAAGCACAAAGGTGCAATCAAGGCCATGTCTTCGTCTGACAAACCAAGCGCCCGAATCGGTTGGGCATCGTCTAATTGTTTAATCACAACTTCAAGAATCGCCACAACTTTTTGTGCGTCTTTATCGCCCGAGCGCGCGGTTTTTTGATGGCGATGCAAAGCTTTTTCAGCGGTTTGCATATCAGCCAGGGCAAGTTCGGTTTCAATCACTTGAATGTCAGAGATCGGATCGACGCGACCCGCAACGTGGATGACGTTGTCGTCTTCAAAGCAGCGCACCACATTAATGATGGCGTTGGTTTCGCGGATGTGTGACAAAAACTGGTTACCCAAGCCTTCGCCTTGGCTGGCGCCAGCCACTAAGCCTGCGATATCCACAAACTCAACCGTGGCATGCAAGATGCGCTCGGGGTTGACGATTTCGGCGAGCTTACCTAAGCGAGCGTCGGGAACTTCGACCACGCCCACGTTGGGCTCGATCGTGCAAAACGGATAGTTTTCGGCGGCGATGCCGGCCTTGGTGAGGGCATTAAAAAGGGTTGATTTGCCGACGTTGGGCAAACCAACGATGCCACATTGCAGAGCCATGAGAATCCCGAAAATCTAGTAAGTGAAAACTGCTTATAGAATGAGAGTTTAACCGCTCTATTTATAGGTGTTGGCGGCATAGCCACCTCAGCCATGTTTACCCCTGCCAAAGTCCCGCCTCAACGGATTCTTTCGCTTGTTTACCCATGACTTTCACTTGCCTACCGCATACCGTCGCTCGCTTACCCATGAAACTATCTGACCTTTTAGCCCAGCAGAATGGCTCTCTGCCCGACTGTCTTGGCGCCGTTGCGCAACTTCGCCCCGAGCACCCGGCGTTGATCCTTAACGGGGTGACGCTGAGCTATCGCGAGTTTGACCAGTTAGTGTCGCGTGCGGCAGCTAGTCTGCAGCGTGATGGCGTGCAGCCTGGGGATGTGATCGCGGCCTGCGCAGGCACCTCGCTTGAATACGTTGCCTTGTACTTTGGCGTGCTGCGTGCGGGTGGCGTCATGACACCCTTGCCGCCTTCGGCAACCGCTCAAAACCTGACGGGGATGCTGGCCAACTCGGGCACGCAATGGTTGTTTCTAGATCAACCTGTTGCCAAAGCCTGGGATCTTGAGGGCTTTATGCCTGCGATCAAAGCCGGCGAGGCGCCTGTTGCGCTTAAAAAGGTCTGGTTTGATCTGACGACCGGCCCCGACAGTTGGTCGCAGTGGTTAGGTACGCAAGCCAACCCCGCGCCTGTTGCCAACGACCCTGAGCGGGCTTTCAATCTGATTTACTCGTCGGGCACGACCGGTGTGCCCAAAGGCATCGTGCAGCCGTGTTCCATGCGTTGGTCGCAAACCCAGCGCGCTGCAGCCAGCGGCATCGGCTTTGCGTCGGTTCTGCTGCTGTCCACACCTCTTTACTCAAATACAACGCTAGTACCTCTTTTGCCGGGCTTGGCACTCGGCGCCACGGCTGTTCTGATGAGCAAGTTCAACACGCGTCAGTATCTTGCCCTGGCCACACGCCACCGCGCCACGCACACCGTGATGGTGCCGGTGCAGTATCAGCGTTTGCTAGACGACCCAAGCTTTGATGAGCATGATTTATCTTCACTGCGCATCAAGGGCTCAACCAGCGCCCCCTTTGGTGCCGCGCTCAAGGCAGAGGTCTTGCGCCGTTGGCCGGGTGAGCTCAATGATGTGTATGGCATGACCGAAGGCGGGGTGCGCTGCGAACTCAAAGCGCACCTGAACCCAAACAAGCTACACACGATCGGTCAGCCTTCTGCCGGCCATGAGATTCGCATGATTGACGACAACGGCATTGAACTTGAGCGCGGACAAACCGGCGAGATTGTCGGGCACTCGGCCGTGATGATGAAAGGCTATCACGGCCTACCTGAAAAAACTCGTGAAATTGAATGGTTTGATGCAACCGGAAAACGCTTTATCCGCACCGGTGACATCGGTCGCTTTGACGAAGATGGCTTTGTGATTTTGTCAGACCGAAAAAAAGATATGGTGATTTCGGGTGGCTTCAATATTTATCCAAGCGATCTCGAAGCAGAGCTTGAGCGACACCCAGAGGTTGCCGAGGCTGCTGTGGTTGGGGTGCCTTCACGTGCTTGGGGCGAAACACCCGTGGGCTATGTTGTATTGCGCGCAAACGCAAGCATTACTAAAGAGGCGCTACTCGCTTGGGTGAATGGGCGTTTAGGTAAAACGCAGCGCTTAGCTGACCTGCTGTTTATTGACGATCTGCCACGCAACGAAATTGGCAAAACACTGAAGCGCCAGTTGCGCGAGCAGTATGTGCAAGAGCACCAGTGATCAGAGCTCAAGCACTCTTTAACTGGAACGCCTTAACGAAATACGCAAAAATCCGCAGCGATCGAGGGAAGAATGCGTGGAACCTAGCTGTGTCTAGACTGTCAGCCGACTCAAGCGTCTGCAATTGGTTAATTATGTACTGTCGGTCAACTTATAAATTTGTATCACCCAAAAACTTTAAGGCCAACCAAGCCACACTTAAAGGCCCTGCATTAAACATACCGTGCAACAACATGGCTGCGCCGATGCCGCGTTGCACGCGAATCCAACTCAACACCAGTCCCGTCACCCACTGCGGGGCAACCAACACCGCCATCATCCACCAGGCCATGTCATCAAACACATAATTTTTGATGTGAAGCGCTGCAAACGCCAGTACCGATAGATGCAATACCCACGGAAACACTGCGCGATAGCGGCGTAGCCACCGATACCCGTTGGCGCTTGGCGTGTGGGTGCGCGCGCTCAGCCACCAAACCGTCAACACCGACAACGCCAACAGACTACTGGCCCACCAAGCCAGGCCATTGAGTAAAACAACCATCATCAGGGGCACCAGCCCAAGCGCCAATAAAGGCCGGCGCAAGCCAAACCGAAACAGCATTTCTTCAACCACAGGCGCCCATAACAAGGCCTGAAGCCAAGGCAAATTGTGTACGCTGATGCGATGGGTGGCGCCGCTCAGCTCAAACACCGCCAACACAAGTGGGCCCAGCACCAAGATGTTCAACGCCCATAAGGTTGCGGCCCAGGCCAGCAACCGAGGCAAGCGAATGTTGGGCCACCAATCACCCAACCACCCTGTCACGCTCAAGCTACGCGGCACCCGCCTCGCGAGGCTCGGTCGCCGTACAAACAACAAAAACTGCTTGAAGTCGTCGCGAAACCGCAGCATTTTCATGCAGGATTATCGCGATGCAGTTGCCCTGTGGCTTTCGCAAACTCGCCGGCTAAAAACAGTGGGATCACCGCCCGGCAACGCGTTACACAAGCATCGATCGCAGTTTGATCTTCGCGTCGCGGCGCATGCAAGACAAAATCTGCAACCTCTTGCGCTAAAGCTAAGCTGCGGGGGTGCCCGATACCAAGGCGCAAACGCCAAAAGTTCGAGCTACCTAATACGGACTCGATATCACGCAAACCATTGTGCCCAGCATGCCCGCCCCCTTGCTTGACCTTAACCTGACCAGGCATCAAATCGAGCTCATCATGCAGCACCAAGATATGTTCTGGGGCGAGCTTATAAAACCGCGCCAACGACCCTACGCACTGTCCTGACTTATTCATAAAGGTTTGCGGTTTAGCCAAAAAAACCTGATCATTAGCAACTCGGGTTTTTGCCACTAAACCAAAAAACGTTTTTTCGTGCGTGAAACTTGTTTTTAAATCGCTTGCGATGTCATCCACAAGCCAAAAACCAGCATTGTGACGCGTTTTAGCGTATTCGTTACCTGGGTTGCCCAGGCCAACAATCAATTTGATGGGTGTCGTCATGCTTGCATTAGAAAGCAAAAGCCCCACCCGTGCAAAGCAGGGGTGGGGCCTGTATGACAAACCCTAGACATCTCGTCCAACAACCAAAGCGACTCACGCCGCTCAGGCTGAGGTGAAGGTACCTTAGGCAGCAGGTGCAGCGGGGGCTGCAGGCTTGCTTTCGTCGGCGTCATCACTGGCACCGCCCTTAACGATTGCTGTCACTAACACAGGGTTGGCATCGCCACGATGAGGCAAGTATGAAACACCTTTAGGCATCGTGATGTCGACCAAATGAATCGACGCACCGCCCACCAAGTTGGTGAGGTCAACTTCGATAAACTGTGGCAGATCGGCTGGCAAGCAGCTGATTTCGATTTCGGTGAACAGATGCGAAATGATTGCAGCGCTGAGTTTGACTGCTGGTGAGCTGTCAGCATTAGTAAAGTGCAACGGCACTTTCGTGTGCAGCTTTTGATTCGCATCAACGCGTTGAAAGTCAACGTGCATCACGATTTGTTTGTAGGGATGCCATTGCACTGAACGCAACAATACGGGCTGGCTTTTGCCATCAAGTTGCATGTCGAGAATGGATGAATGAAATAATTCTTTGCGCAAGGCATGAAAAATTTCGTTGTGATCGAGTTCGATGTTAGCGGGCTGGTCTTTACCACCGTAAACGATGGCTGGAACTTTGCTCGCACGGCGCAGGCGGCGGCTCGCACTCGATCCCTGTACGCTTCTTAAGGTTGCATTAAATTGCATGAAGGACTCCAAGTAGGGTGAAAAACACCCGGTTAAAACACTGCTCGACATCGAACAGCGATTTTGCACACCACCGCGACCAGTGGCCCACAAATTTTTTAATCCAAGCTAGGTTGGATTGAATTCGGTCAACAAAAAATCAATAACAATGAATCGTCAGCTTCGGTGTTTGGGCTTAATCAACAAACAGCGAACTGACTGATTCAGCGTTTGAAATACGTAAGATCGTCTCGCCCAATAAAGCGGCACACGAGAGCTGGCGGATTTTGCTACAGGCACGCGCTTGCTCAGACAAAGGGATCGTGTCGGTGACGACAAGCTCGGTCAACTCAGAATCTTGAATACGTTCAATCGCCCCCCCCGACAACACTGCATGGGTACAGTAGGCATACACGCCGCCAGCCCCGCGCTCTTTGAGCGCTTGCGCAGCTTTACAGAGCGTGCCAGCAGTGTCAACCATGTCATCCATGATTAAGCAGGTACGGCCATCGACCTCGCCGATGATGTTCATCACTTCAGAGACGTTGGCTTTAGGGCGACGCTTGTCAATGATGGCCAGATCAGCCTCTAGCTGCTTAGCCAACGCACGCGCCCGCACCACGCCACCAATATCGGGTGACACGACTACCAGATTTGAAAGATTACGGCGCCAGATGTCGCCCAGCAAAATCGGCCCAGCGTAAATATTATCAACCGGGATATCGAAAAAACCTTGAATCTGATCTGCGTGAAGATCCATCGTTAAGACACGATTGACACCAGCCACCTGCAGCATATTGGCCACAACCTTAGCCGAAATCGCGACACGCGCCGAGCGCGGACGACGGTCTTGGCGACCATAACCAAAATAGGGGATTGCCGCAGTGATGCGACCAGCTGATGCACGACGCAAGGCATCAACCATGACCATGATTTCCATCAGGTTGTCGTTTGTGGGCGCACAGGTCGGTTGCAGCACGAAGACGTCTTTACCGCGGACGTTTTCGTTAATCTCGACCATCACCTCGCCGTCTGAGAAACGTCCGACAGACATTTTTCCCATCGACATATCGAGATGGTTCACCACATCCATAGCCAGCCGTGTATTGGCCGTGCCAGTAAAAATCATAAAACTATCGTTGGCCATGGTTTAGGCAGTCACAGACAGTAAGTCAAGCAAACAGAAAACAAAAAAGCCGTTGAACGAGAGCCTGACACTGAAACGGTGAATCCGACGGCAAACAAGTTCAACAGCTACACGTTTGGGGCTGGGGAGGAAGGATTCGAACCTTCGCATGCCGGAATCAAAATCCGGTGCCTTAACCAGCTTGGCGACTCCCCAACTAACTTTCAATCCAATGCCGCATTGGGTGTTCTGATAAACCCTCACAGACCGAAATCGACTGGATTGGGTTCAGCACACCCGCCAAGGCTGCACTAGAAAAATCTGTACGCGTTTTAACGAGTAATTTCTGATGGACTGCCGCCGCCTGCTGAACACCCGGAAACCCAACAAAAAGGCAGGCCCCTGATCCTGTCATTCGGGCATTTAGGCCGGCTTGAGTAAGCCAATCGAGCGCCTGTCGAACAACGGGATAGCGTTTCATGACAACGGGCTGCAAATCATTGCGACCAAAATCTTGCAGAGAACTTGATTGTTGATCAGTTTCACCGCAAAACTCAGCAAAAAGTTTGACCCCAGAAAAGTCCGTCATTTTGACCGGATCGGTGTCTCTTGTCAAATCAGAAGCCCCGAAAACAGCAGCAGTGGGTACGCTTTGAGCGGGCTGAACAACGACATAAGACCGTTCAGGCAACTTGACAGGGGTCAGTTGCTCACCGATTCCTTGCGCAAAGGCGTTTTGGCCAGCGATAAAGACCGGCACATCGGCACCCAATCCCAGTCCAAGCTGCATCAAGGCGGCGCGGCTCAGGCGCGTCTCCCAGAGCCGGTTCAGCGCAAGCAACACGGTCGCCGCATCGCTTGAGCCTCCGCCTAAGCCACCGCCAGCGGGTATATTTTTTTTAACCTTGATTTGGGCACCAAGCTTGGTGCCCGTATGGGTCTGCAACGCTCGCGCGGCACGCACGACCAAATCTTCGTCGTGCGGCACGCCTAGCATGTCGGTTTCACGCACAATCTTGCCATCGCGGCGCAGATCTACATCAATGCGGTCGGCCAGACTGATCAACCTGAAAACTGTCTGCAGCAAATGATAGCCGTCGTCACGTCGCCCTACGACATGCAAAAACAAATTTAACTTTGCTGGTGCAGGAAGGTCGTACAGCACGGTTAGTCGATGACCAGTCGAACCGACATCTTGCGACCCGTTTCAGAGCGAAGCAAACTGACAAGTCGCGGACCTTCTGCGTCGAAGTTAGACAGCCGCGCGCTCCAGCCATCTTGTTCGAAGGACACGATTCGACCCTGAGCATCTCGCTCTACCACACGCATCCCTGGCCGTGGCTTTTGCTGAGTGCGCAGCCAGGCGCGTAGTCCCTGAACCGGAAGACTCTGACCAAGCGCCTGATCGACCAAACTATCGGGGGTCATAGTTTGTATAACCTCACCATTCGCACGCTCAAGCGTTGCGACCGAGCTATTGACGGTGACGCGCGCCAAGATACTGCCGAACGGGTTAGTCAAATCCAACGTCAATTGTGCAGGGGTGTCGCGCCAGACAAAGCCGCCCTGAATCGCCTCGGGGGCTTGATTAGCCTGCTCAGTCTTGACAGCAAACCGACCGATCCGCAACAAAGACCCCTCAGGCACCGGCTCACTTGTGGGTTGGATGGCGCAACCGCTGAGCCCGACGAGCAGCACAGCGAAGATGAGGCCGGCAATCGAACGAAAGCCCACTAATTTTTTTGAAACACTCAAAGTCGTACTCCAAGACGCTTGATGGTCTCTTGCAGCGTCGCGTTATCGGCCTCTTTCGCTAGGCCTTTTTTCCAGATCTCTTTGGCGGCGTCGCGCTGATCCAACATCCATAGAGCCTCGCCGAGATGCGCAGCGATATCAGCTTCGGGGCGCACGCGGTAGGCTTTTTCTAGGTACTGAACCGCGGTCACATAGTCGCCTAGTCGAAACTTGATCCAACCCATACTGTCCATGATGAAGGGGTCGTTCGGAGCAATCTCTAGGGCCCGCGTAATAAGCTTTAAAGCTTCGGGCAAACGCTGATTACGATCGGCCAACGAGTAACCCAAGGCGTTGTATGAATGAGCATGCCCGGAGTCGAGCGCGATCACTTCACGCAACAACCGCTCGGTATCATTGAGCCGTTCATTGCGCTCGTACATCATCGCCAATTCATATTTAATTTCAACGGTATCAGGCATGCGCTCATTGGCCGCCTCAAGACGTTTAATCGCTTCAAGCGGACGCTTGGCCTCGCGCAACATCTGAGCCCCGGCAGAGGCGGTGAGTACCTCTTCTTCGAGAGATTGTGGATCGCTTGTGTCGAGCAACGCCAGTGCATCGTCAACGCGCCCTTGTTGAGCGCGAATCGCGGCCTGCCGCACGCGTGCATTGTGTCGCGCCGACGGCTCTTGAATTTTATCGAGCAGACTGACTGCATCATCAAAAAAACCTTGGTCCTGGGCGATACGCGATAAAAGCTGGTACGCATCCACTAACCCAGAACCCTCATCGGGCGCGTCCGATTGACGCTGGCTTTGTCGGCTGACATACTGCTCGAGCAGGTTGCGCGCCTCGGGCAGACGTTTGGCGCGATAGGCGATCTGCCCTTGCATAAACACCAGATCAATATCTTCGGGATCGAGCTTTGCCATGGTAACCAACTCGGCCATCGCTAAATCAAATTCGCGGCGCTCTGCCCACTGCGTGGCCAACAACAGGCGCAATCGTCGCGCTTTGGGATGCGCCGCTGCAAACCCCTGCGCGTCGCGAAACGCCTGCTGTGCATCAACAGCCAAACCGTACTCAAACACCCGCATGGCGGCATCTTCTGACCGAGGGGCCGCGTTTAACGCAGCCTTAGCCGCACTCAAGGCGCGAGGAGCATCGCCCGCCGCACGTGCCAAGTCTGAGATCGCGATGTGTGCGGGCAAGGTGTCACGCGCCTGACTCTCTTGAAGCACGCTGATTAAAATTGCCAAGCCCGCGCGCTTGTCTGGCACACGCCCCAATATCGCCATGGCTTGCCCGATTGCGGCGGTTTTGTCGCGAGCTTCGTCAATTTTTTTACGCAACGCCGTCGTCAAACCGCTGGTCTGCCCCGAGGCGGCAGACAGCGTCATTTCGGTCGACAGCGCCTCTGCGTCGTCGGGCTCAAATCTTAACCACAGGCGCGAAGACTCGAGTGCGCCAGCCAAATTACCACCGGCCAGATAAAACTCAAGCGCTCGACGTGCCAGGCGCACATCACCAACTTCTTTGGCAAGATCCAGCATGGTTTTACCAGCTGGGATAAACGCCGACCGCTGCGCTGAGATTTCGGCGGCCAAAATTCTGAAAACAATATTCGAAGTTAGCGTCACCTCGGGCAGTTGCCCAGCCCGCAACTGAATCTCTTCGGCTTCAGGCATGCGGGGCTTGATTTCAAGAGGCGTTGTTTGCGAAACGCCTTTACTGGGCCCGATTTGTGCGCATCCTGAGGCGGCCCAGACAGCACCAAAAAGCCCTAGAACGAGGGCAAAAGGGATTTTTTGAAAACAGGTTTTAAACAACGACTTCACGCGACCCGCCTAGTTGGTGGCACAATCATCTGATTTATTCTCTAGATGTTAGCACTCACCCATGCCAGAATTGCCCGAAGTTGAAACAACTCGCCGTGGAATTGACGCCGTTGCAACAGGTCATCGCTTAAAGCGGTTGGTCGTGCACGAAACTCGCATGCGCTGGCCGATCCCCACCGATATGGCGCGACGTCTGAAAGGGCAAGTTGTGCGTGCCTGCAAGCGCCGTGGCAAGTACTTGTTACTAGAGTTTGATGAGGGTACACAGCTGGTGCACCTTGGCATGTCTGGCTCTTTGCGCAGTGTCATGCAGGGCGAGTTATTGCGCAAACACGATCACGTTGAGTGGGAGTTCGAACACGCCACGCTGCGCCTGCACGATCCTCGCCGCTTCGGTGCCGTGTTGTGGCACCCAAAGAGTGGCGGCCCAATTGAGCAGCACCCCCTGCTGAGCAAACTCGGCGTTGAACCCTTTGACCCTGCTTTTGATGCCGCCCACCTGAAGCGTGGCCTGGAAGGGCGGCAAATGTCGATCAAACAGGCTTTGCTGGCTGGCGATGTGGTGGTGGGGGCTGGCAATATCTACGCCTCTGAAAGCCTCTTTCGGGCACGCATTCATCCCAAAACACAAGCGGCGCGAGTGTCACTTGCCCGCTGCAGCCGCTTAGTCGAGGCGATCCGCAACACGCTGAGCGATGCCCTAGACTCGGGTGGCAGCACCTTGCGCGATTACGTCAATGCGACCGGCGAAGCCGGGGCTTACTTTACTTTGCACGCAGCCGTCTACGAGCGCGCCGGCGAGCCTTGCCGCGTCTGTCAAACGGTGATCAAACGGTTTGTACAGGGCCAACGCGCCACGTACTTTTGCCCGAACTGCCAAAAAATTTAATCGCGAACTGCACGACGGTCTGTTTCATTTGCTAAAAAATTATCGATTGATGCCAAAAAAACTAAGTTATTTACCCACAACAGACTTCCAGCGTCAAAACGGTTAATTTTTTCACTAACAGCTCTCTCTTAGCGTCAGAATCGTTAACTGCGGGCACCAATCAGTCAACGTACGTCAGGGCGAGTTAACGACTTTATCGCCTCATCATTCAATATTTTTATAGCGACTCTTGCAATGACCAATCTCAACGAAACCCACGACCCTGCCCTGAACAGCTGGCTTGCTAGCGCCAACGACTCGAGTATCGGGTTTCCGGTGCAACACCTGCCGTTTGTGGTGTTTCGCCGAGTTGGCAGCAGCGAACCCTTTAGGCCGGGAGTCGCCCTTGGCGACCAGATCATCGACTTAGCCCGCCTAGCAGCGGCCAAGCCCTTTTCAGGCTTAGCCGCTGAGGCGCTTAATACGTGCACGGGCTTTACCCTGAACGCGCTGATGGCGCTTGGCAACGCCCACTGGTCAGCGCTACGCCTGGCGCTATCGCGTGCGGTGCGTACGGGTAGCACGATCCAAGCAACAATCGAGTCGCTTTTGGTGCCCCAAGCCCAGGCCGAATACAGCTTGCCTGCGCAAATTCGTGACTACACCGATTTTTATATCTCGATTCATCACGCCACAGCCGGTGGTCGGATTTCACGACCCGATGCGCCCTTACTCCCCAACTTTAAATGGCTGCCCATCGGTTATCACGGCCGCGCCTCAAGTGTTGTCATCTCGGGCCACAACGTCGTGCGCCCAGTCGGCCAGTCGCGCCCCGCCCAGACAGGTGAAGCACCCAGCTTTGGTCCTAGCCAGAGACTAGATTTTGAACTTGAAATGGCCATGTTCGTCGGGCCCGGCAACGCCCAAGGCAAGCGCATCACCATCGACGAGGCAGATGAACATATTTTTGGCGTCTGTATTCTCAATGACTGGTCAGCCCGCGACATTCAAGCTTGGGAAGTTCAGCCCTTGGGCCCCTTCTTGGCCAAAAGCTTTGCCACCACCATCTCACCCTGGATCGTCACACGCGAAGCCCTTGAACCCTTCCGGATGCCCTTTAACCGGCCAGCCTCTGATCCACAGCCCCTGCCCTATCTGATGAACGAATCAGTCAAACAAGGTGGCGTCTACGACATCGGCCTCAAAGCCCTGATCTCAACCGACCAATCGCGCGCAACAAAACATGCCCCCGCTGTGTTAGCCCACAGCAACTTGTGCCACGCATACTGGACCCTATCCCAACTCATCACCCATCACACCGTCAACGGCTGCAACCTGCAACCCGGCGATTTAATCGGCACCGGCACAATGTCAGGCCCCGAGCCCGAGCAAGCCCTGTCCTTCAACGAACTCAGCTTCGGCGCCACCAAAGCCATCAAACTCCCGTGGGGACAAGAACGCAAATTCCTAGAAGACGGCGACGAAATCACCCTACAAGCCGAGTGCGTCAAGCCCGGTTATCCCAGACTGAGCTTCGGCCAAGCCACCGGCAAAATCCTACCAGCGGTTTAACACCCACCGCAATCCTAAATCCAAGCCTTTTGCAGGACCCGATGCCGCGTATTTTTTGCTCAGCCAAAAAATCACCGGATCGGGCGCCGGCAAAAGGCGGGCGAATGAATACACCCCAGGCAATCCAAAACCCTCAAGCCCTTTGCAGGACCCGATGCCGCGTATTTTTTGCTCAGCAAAAAATCACCGGATCGGGCGCCGGCAAAAGGCGGGCGAATTAAGAGGACTAAGCCTGCAACACCTTCCCAGGATTCATAATCCCCTGAGGATCCAACGCCTGCTTAATCTGCTTCATCAACGTTAACTCAAGCGCGCTCTTGTAGCGCGTCAGTTCGTCACGCTTAAGCTGCCCCACCCCATGCTCAGCACTGATCGACCCCCCATGCGCATGCACACTATCGTGCACCAACTGATAAACGTCGTACTGCTGCGCTAATAACTGCTCTTCAGTTTGGTCAGGTGCACGCGCCACGTTGTAATGCAAATTACCGTCACCTAAATGACCAAACACAATGTGCTGAATCCCCGGAAACTTCACCTGCAAGGCAGCGTTAGTCGTCTTCACAAACGTACTAATCAACGAGATCGGAATCGACACATCGTGCTTAACGCTTTTGCCTAAACCCGCCTCAGCCAACGGGATGCTTTCACGCAAATGCCACATCGCCCGGCTTTGAGCGATCGATTCTGCAATCGCCGCATCCGTCACCAAACCATCCTCAATGGCAGCACCCAACACAGCCTCGAAACGACCTTGTGCGTGCTCGGCGCTCTCGCTATCCGACAATTCAAGCAACGCGAACCAAGGGGACTGGGCTGAAGGCCCCTCGAACGGCAGACGCTGTTGTGGAAACAGCTTGACCACCGCTTCTAACACCGTGCCCATCATGACCTCAAATCCCGTGAGCGAAGCGCCAAAGCCAGCGCGTGCACGTGACAACACTGCGGTCGCATCCTCGAGTGAGTTCAGTGCCAGCATGGCCGTACATTGCGCCACCGGCAAGGGATACAGTTTGAGCGTCGCGGCGGTGATGATGCCCAGCGTGCCCTCGCTACCGATAAACAAATCTCGCAGGTCGTAGCCGGTGTTGTCTTTACGCAGACCACGCAGGCCGTGCCAGATTTCGCCTTCAGCCGTGACGACCTCAAGGCCCAGTGCCAGCTCGCGCGTGTTGCCGTAACGCAAAACTTGCGTGCCACCCGCGTTCGTCGACAAATTGCCACCGATCGTGCAGCTGCCTTCAGCCGCCAAGCTAAGCGGAAACAACCGCCCCGCCTCGCGCGCAGCCGTTTGCACCGCCTGCAAAATACAGCCTGCCTCAACCGTCATGGTGTCATTATCGGTGTCGACCGAGCGCACACGGTTTAAGCGCGCCAAAGACAGTACCAACGCGCGACCGGTTTCGTCAGGGGTCGCGCCCCCGCACATGCTCGTATTGCCACCCGAAGGCACGATTGGCACCTGGTGCTTGGCACACAAGCGCACCACCGCAGCGACCTCTTCGGTTGACCCGGGCCGCACCACAGCTAGTGCCTGGCCCTTGTAACGCCCGCGCCAGTCAACCAAAAAGGGGGCCGCGGCCTCACCGGTCAGTACCTGAGCGGCACCTAATAATTTTTCGAGTTCTGGCAAGAGGTTCATTTGATTCTCTAGAGTTGTTGTGGCACTGGCTGCTACATCGATCCGTCTCAAGCTGACGTTTTGTGCAACGCGCCACTGTTTTAAGCAAATTAAAAAAAAGCTGCGTCAGTCGCGACAAATTGTAAGGGAGTTAGCCGGCATGAGCGTCGCGGATCGGTGATAATGAGACACGTAGTTTTATTTAGTAACGTTTACCCCCCAAGAGCTTCGGAGCTTACCGTCGTGCCAGTTAATTACTCGTTTCCGCATTCTTCCTTTAAAGCCTACGACATCCGTGGCATTGTTCCCTCGGCACTGAACTCGGATTTTGCAAAAGATCTTGGCCGCGGTTTAGCGGCCCGTGCCAAGGCAGCAGGCGTTACCACCATGGTGGTTGGTCGTGATGGCCGCATCAGCAGCCCCTCACTGGCCGCGGCGTTACAACAAGGGATGCGCGACGGTGGCATCAACACCATTGATGTGGGCGAAGTGCCTACCCCTTTGGTCTATTTTGCCGCTTACACCTTAAAAACAGGTTCGGGCGTTGCAGTGACGGGCAGTCATAACCCCCCCGATTACAACGGTTTTAAGATGATGATGGGCGGCGGTACCCTGCACGGCGAGGCCATTTTGGCTCTGCGCGATGAAGTCGCTGCAGGCCCTGCACACGCAAGCAAGGCTGGCACAGCCACTAGCGTAGATATTTTGACGCCTTATCTGGCGCGCGTACTCGGTGACGTTAAGCTAAGTCGTCCAATGAAAATCGCCATCGATTGCGGCAACGGCGTCGCCGGCGCAGTTGCTCCACAACTGTTTCGCGCCCTAGGCTGCGAAGTCACCGAATTGTTTTGCGAAGTAGACGGCACGTTTCCGAACCATCATCCTGACCCTGCCGATCCGCATAACCTTGAAGACCTGATTCGTTGCGTACAAACCACCGATTGCGAAATTGGCTTGGCCTTTGACGGCGATGGTGATCGCTTAGGAGTCGTCACAAAGTCAGGCGAAATCATTTGGCCTGACCGCCAACTGATTTTGTATGCGCGCGATGTACTGACCCGCTGCCCTGGCCAAACCATTATCTATGACGTCAAGTGCAGTCGCCATGTTGCCGTCGCCATTCGCGAAGCAGGAGGCGTGCCGTTGATGTGGCAAACCGGTCACTCACTGATTAAAGCCAAACTTGCCGAAACTGGCGCACCGTTGGCCGGCGAAATGAGCGGTCACGTATTTTTTAAAGAGCGTTGGTTCGGCTTTGACGATGGTCTGTACACGGGTTGCCGTTTGCTTGAAATTTTGTCCCGCTCGGCCAACCCGTCTGCAGTACTTGAGGCGCTTCCACAGGGTGTTTCAACGCCTGAGCTCAAACTTGAAATGTCTGAGGGCGAGCCTCACGCCCTGATTAAACGCCTGCAAACCGAAGGTGTATTTGCTGGCGCCACCGAAGTTCTCAAAATTGACGGCCTGCGCGCCGACTACCCTGATGGCTTTGGTTTAGCTCGCGCCTCAAACACCACACCTGTCGTGGTGCTGCGCTTTGAGGGCGACACCCCCGAGGCACTTTCCCGCATTCAAAACGCTTTTCGCAAGCAATTGCTAGCGCTTGCGCCACACGTCACGCTTCCCTTTTAATTTTTTTGCAGCATCTACACTTATGAGCTCGTTGTCTAAAAGTCCAGCCTGGCTTGCTTTTTCTTCAGCCGTACACACCAGTCCGCTTACGGCAGACAGCTTGCGTATTTTGCCCGCCGTCGATCTTGAAGTAGATCTGAGTACCCAGCGCTACTCTGTGGCGTTTGAACAAGCCTCGGCCGCGCTGCTCAACCAACAGGGCTTTGAGGCTGCGCGCAAAGGGCTCTTTGCAGGCGAGGCCATTAACTGGACTGAAAAACGTGCTGCTTGGCACACCGCCCTCCGGTCTGAGCACCCACCAGCGGGCGTGGCTAGCGCGATCAAAGCCGAACAAGAACGTTTGGCCAATTTTGTTGACTTGGTGAACGCGCAAAACCTGTATCGCAACGTCGTGCATCTTGGCATTGGCGGCAGCGACTGGGGCCCAAGGCTTGCCGTTGAAGCACTGGCCGGCGTCAGCAGTCGGCGCACGATCCGTTTTGCTTCGAACGTCGATGCGCACGCCATTACCGGCGCACTCGACGGGCTCGACCCGCTTGATACCTTGGTCATCATCTCATCCAAATCTTTTACTACCACCGAGTCGCTTGCCAATGCGGCGCGTGCCATCGAATGGTTCAAAGCCAACGGCGTCAGCGAGCCACTTGAGCATTTCGTTGCTGTGACAGCTAATCCAGCAGCAGCGCGCGCCTTTGGCATTCGTGACGACCGCATCTTTGAATTTTGGGATTGGGTCGGTGGTCGTTATTCACTGTGGTCTTCAATCGGCTTACCGATTGCCTTAGGACTTGGCCTCAATGCTCTGAATGACATGCGTCGCGGCGCAACCGAAATGGATGAGCATTTTTTGAATGCACCCATCGCGCGCAATGCACCCGTGCAAATGGCCTTAAGTGCCGTGGCCAACTGCAGTGTGCTTGGCTATGCGTCGTTTGCCCTGTGCCCGTACGATGCTCGCTTGCGCCAACTGGTGCCATGGTTGCAACAGCTCGAAATGGAATCCTTAGGTAAAGCGACTCAACTCGATGGCAGCACGCTGGACGTACCAAGCAGCCCCGCCGTTTGGGGCATGCCCGGTACCGACAGTCAACACACGTTTTTTCAGTGGTTACATCAAGATGGCAAAGGCGCACCAGTTGATTTTGTCTTGTGTGCCAAACCCGACCATCAGCACACCCGTCATCACAGACTGCTGATCGCCAACTGCTTGGCACAGCGTGCCGCGCTGCGCGAGGGTAAGTCTTTTGAGCAAGCGCTTGCAACCGTCAGTCAAACTGAAAAAGATCCGGTGCTGGCGGCGCAACTTGCTCAGCATCGGGTGCATCCGGGCGGACGCCCTTCGACCCTAATCGTGCTGCCCCTGCTTGACGCCAAGCAGCTTGGGTCGCTCTTGGCGCTGTATGAGCACAAGGTCTTCACCGAAGGCATCTTGTGGGGCATCAACCCCTTTGATCAATGGGGTGTAGAGTTCGGAAAAAGGCTAGCAGCCGATATCGAAAAAAGCCTCGACGCCGAAGACAGCGAGTCAGCTGTCAGCGCTTTTGATCCGTCAACCGCGCACTGGATTCGCCGTTTAGCAACTAGTGCTGAAGACAGCCATGCCTACGAGCGTCGTCGCGAAGAGCGTATCGCTCGCGGTCAACCACCCGAGGCCTGAGGCGCAACCTAAGACGTTATCGACTTAGCCCAAGACGCAAGATACTAAGACTCTGTCGACTTAGCGCAACACCCAAGAGACTAGGTCGTGCGCTAAGACGCTCGCGACCTAGCGCAAAACTGAAGATACCAAGGCATAGCAGCTTGCAGGCCTTGGAGGATTGTGTGGGTCGGTTGATAGCCAAGCAAACGCTGCGCCTTCGAGATATCGGCCTGCGAATGCCGTACGTCACCCGCTCTAAAATCCCGATAATTTGGCGCTAACGAATAAGACACTGCGTTCTCGGCAAGCGTTGACACTAGGTGTTTGTGTAGGTCGTTCAAACTTGTGCGTGCGTTGACAGCGACGTTATAGACCTGATTAGTGCCCTCAGCGCCAGCCATTGCTGCCAAAATATTCGCTTGCACCGCGTTATCCACAAAACAAAAATCGCGACTCGTTTCGCCGTCGCCGTTCACCGACACCACCTCACCACCGAGCATTGCTGCTATCCACTTTGGGATCACCGCAGCGTAGGCACCCTCTGGGTCTTGTCGTTTACCGAAAACATTAAAGTAACGCAGACCAATCGTTTTAAAGCCGTAAGAGCGTGCAAAGACGTCTGCATACAACTCGTTGACGTACTTTGTGACGGCATAAGGCGATAGCGGCTTACCAATCTGGTCTTCAACTTTTGGCAAAGCAGGATGATCGCCATAGGTAGAGCTTGAGGCCGCGTAAACAAAAGACTGCACCTTGGCATCGCGCGCGGCCACCAACATGTTCAAAAAACCAGAGATGTTGACGTCATTGGTGGTGACTGGGTCGGCGAGCGAGCGTGGTACCGACCCAAGGGCTGCCTGATGCAACACATACTCTGCCCCCTCAACCGCTTGAGCACAGGTTGAAGCTTCGCGAATATCGCCTTGTATAAACCGAAAATTTGACCATTGCTTGGCGCTAACGCTTGCCCGCACTTCGTCAAGGTTATGTTGATAGCCCGTCGCAAAATTATCAAGTCCGACCACACGCTGATCGAGCTTGAGCAAGGCTTCAAGCAGATTCGACCCAATGAAACCTGCGCACCCTGTGACCAACCAATTGCGTGGGGCGGCGCGCAATTGTTGTTGAACTTGCTGGTAGCGCATGCCAGGTACCTGTGTCATAAGCGCAAATCTGACTGATCAGCCGGCAAAATATATTTCAAGTCATACAGCACGTGCTCGGGCTTACCTAAGGACCGAATCGCTGACGCACCCATCTCGATAAACTGCCGATGCGCCACCGCAACAATGATCGCATCGTAACGACCGGCTTGTAATGTTTGCACGGGCGCGAAACCGTATTCATGCTGAGCCTCTTGCGCCGACACCCACGGGTCGTACACGTCTACCTCAACGTTGTACTCGTGAAGCTCTTTGACGATATCCACTACACGGGTATTGCGCAGGTCGGGGCAGTTCTCTTTAAACGCGAGGCCCATCACCAACACGCGCGCACCTTGTACATGGATACGCTGGCGCGTCATTAACTTAACGAGTTGAGAGACCACGTAGCTGCCCATACCGTCGTTTAAGCGACGCCCAGCCAAAATGATTTCGGGGTGATAGCCAATCGATTGTGCTTTATATGTGAGGTAATACGGATCGACACCAATGCAATGACCGCCCACTAAACCTGGACGGAAGGGTAGAAAATTCCATTTTGTTCCGGCGGCTTGTAAGACGGCTTCGGTATCGATGCCAAGCTTATTAAAGATCAACGCCAGTTCGTTGATCAACGCGATGTTGACATCACGCTGCGTGTTTTCAATCACCTTGGCCGCTTCTGCCACTCGAATACTTGGCGCACAATGTGTGCCCGCGACAATGATCTCGCGGTAGATTTGATCAACCAGTGCCGCGATCTCGGGCGTCGAACCCGACGTGACTTTTTTAATCGTACTGACGCGGTGCTCTTTATCGCCGGGGTTGATGCGCTCTGGGCTGTAGCCGGCAAAGAAGTCTTTGTTAAAGACTAAGCCCGAGACCCGCTCAAGAACCGGCACGCAATCTTCTTCGGTGGCGCCGGGGTAGACCGTCGACTCATAGATGACGATGTCACCTTTTTTAAGCACGGCACCAATGGTTTCGCTAGCTTTAATCAGGGGGGTAAGATCCGGACGCTTATATTCATCAATCGGAGTGGGCACTGTCACGATAAAAACATTTGCGGCGCTTAGCTCAGCGCGGTCTGCCGTACAGCGCAGGCCTTTGGCGCTGGCAAGCTCGGCATCATCGACTTCAAGCGTGTGGTCGTGGCCCTGCTGCAGGGCCTGTATGCGGGCCGGATTAATGTCAAAGCCAAGCACTGACCTTTTTTTGGCGAACTCGACTGCGAGAGGTAATCCCACATAGCCCAGCCCGATCACCGCAAGTTTGACGTCCTGAATGAGCAAAATATTCTCCGCAATACCCACAGGCGCTCGAGCCAGCCGGTTCTTATCTTATTTAATGCATCAGTTTGATTTTAAAGGCTACAGCGAAACATTGTTGCCAAGCACCTGACGTAAACCACCAATGCAAGCCTCATCGTCACGATGCGGGGCTAGAGGTTGCGTTAAAGTCACTAGCCGACTACACGTTGAAACAGCTTGAAGGGCGGCAACATTTGCGTTTGACAAAAAAAGAGGCCAAGACCTTGCGGTCTTGGCCTAAATCCACCAAAGGAGGAGGGTGGAGGAGACAATCGTGGCAAATTGAGGAGTAAGTTTCAGCGTTTTACTATCGACTAGCGCTTGACTCGCTCTGCTTGCTTTGTCTGACCGTTATCCTAGATAACGACTTCTTCAGTCAAAACACTTATGACTCAACTTCCATAAACAAATATTAGTCTATTTTTTTGTGCAATGCAAGAAAATCCATCAAAACAAGAATAAATATTTATTTTGTTGTTTTTGTGCATCGCAACAAGATTTTGTTGTTTAGAGGCGATACGCCGTCGCCGTCATCAATTTAGACATTAATCGCATCACACCGCGCACAGGCGCAGGCATCCCTACCGCCCCTGCTCGTTCGGCCGTCACGCGGTGGCCGATCTCGTCTTGTTTCATTTGCTCGACGATTTTTCGTGAGCGGGTGTCACCTGCTGGCAAACGCTGCAGGTGATCCTCAAGATGCGCCTCAACCTGACGCTCGGTTTCGGCCATAAATCCCAAATTACGCGCCACACCGGCCCTGGCTGCCAAGACCCCCAAGGTAAATGAGCCGGCATACCAAAGCGGGTTCAACACGCTGGGCCGACTGTCTAGCTCGCGCAACCGTTGTTGACACCAAGCCAGGTGATCAATCTCGTCGGCCGCCGCACGATAAAAAAGTGCCGCGCTCGAAGGGTCTTTGCTTGCGGCAGCCTGCCCGCGGTACAGCGCCTGCGCACAAACCTCACCAACATGATTGACGCGCATTAAGCCGGCTGAGTGTGTTGTCTCTGCTGCAGTTAACTCTGGCGCAACGTCGGGCTTGGCCGCCCCAGCCGGATTGGGCCGAGCCGCCGCAGCCTGCCCCGCCAACACCTGCAGAGCCACATCAACTTCGGCGATAAAGGGATCGAGCCAATGTTGGCGACGAGTGAAGTGCGATGATCCAACTGAAACCGCTTGGGGGGCTGCCATACATAACCTTAAGGTGAAACCTGCCTCGACCTGACGCGAGAGAGCTTTGACTTCAATTTTAAGCTCTAGCCAAGATTTTGCTTAAAACTTGATTATCATTCTGACTTAACTATTAAGGATTGGACATGGAAGTCAAAATCGATTGGGGTGGTCCCGACGGCATGCTGTTCGTCGCGCAAACCGGAACGGGGCATATTGCAGCCATGGATGGCGCACCCGACGGCGGCGGCCACAACCTAGCCCCGCGTCCAATGGAACTACTTCTTGTGGGAACGGGCGGTTGCACGGCCTATGACGTAGTACTAATTCTCAAGCGCGGGCGTCATGCCATCGTTGGTTGCTCGGTCAAGTTGATTGCAGAGCGCGCCGACGTTGACCCAAAAGTATTCACCAAAATTCACTTCGTCTTTACGGTCACAGGGCGCAACTTGCCTCGCGCGGCGGTCGAGCGCGCCATTGCACTCTCGCACGAAAAATACTGCTCGGCCTCGGCCATGCTCGCGCATACCGCCGCGATCACCTGGGCCGCTGAGATTGTCGATACCGGCGGCAGCGCCACCGAGACAGCCTAAACACAGGATTCATGTACATGAACCAATACGAAACCTTTATGCGGCATGTCTACACGACGGGCGCAAACAAAACCGATCGAACCGGCACCGGCACACGCTCAGTGTTTGGCTATCAAATGCGGTTTGATCTGGCAAAAGGGTTTCCGTTGGTCACAACAAAAAAGCTGCATACCCGTAGCATTTTTGTTGAGCTCTTATGGTTTTTGCGGGGTGACTCAAACGTCAAATGGTTACAAGACAATGGCTGCAGCATTTGGGACGAGTGGGCCAGGCCCGACGGTGACTTGGGGCCCGTCTATGGGGTGCAATGGCGCTCGTGGCCGACCCCTGATGGTCAGCACATTGACCAGATCAGTCAGGTACTTGAGCAAATTCGCAACACCCCCGATTCACGCCGTCTGATTGTGTCAGCCTGGAACGTCGGCGAAATCAAAAATATGGCCTTACCACCTTGCCATGCCTTCTTTCAGTTTTACATCGCACAGGGCAAGCTGTCTTGCCAGTTGTATCAGCGAAGCGCTGATATCTTTTTAGGGGTGCCCTTCAACATCGCCAGTTACGCGCTGTTGACGCATATGGTGGCACAGCAGTGCAACCTTGAGGTCGGTGATTTTGTCTGGACCGGCGGCGATTGCCATATTTACAGCAATCACTTCGAACAGGTTGAATTACAACTCTCACGCGCGCCCAACCCTTACCCATCACTTGTCTTGCAACGCAAGCCAGACTCTTTATTCGACTACCGCTACGAAGACTTTATCATCGAGAATTACGAGCACCATCCACACATCAAAGCACCCGTTGCCGTTTGATTTCGTTAAAGAGAGTTGGCTGATGCAGCTGAATTTAATTGTTGCCTACGCCCGCAACCGCACGATCGGGAGAGATAACACTTTGCCCTGGAGGCTGCCCAGTGATTTAGCGCACTTTAAGCGTACGACTCTCGGGTGCCCCATCGTGATGGGCCGCAAAACATGGGACTCACTAGGGAGGCCATTGCCCGGGCGACGCAATATCGTGATCACACGCGACGCGAGCAAGACATTTACCGGCGCAGAGGCCTTCACGAGTTTGTCTGAGGCACTCGAAGCCGTCAAAGATGCCAAGCAGGTATTTGTCATCGGCGGTGCGCAAATTTACCGAGAAGCGCTGCCGCTGGCGCACCGCGTCGTCGCGACTGAAATACAGGCCGATATTGAGGGCGATGCAATGTTTGATCCACTCGACAAAGCAGTGTGGCACGAAACCTCTCGTCAGCCTCAACCCGCAGAAAACGGGCTTGCTTACGATCTGGTCGAGTACCATCGCCCTAAAGGCTAAGTCATGAATAGAAAAATACTCAGTGCGCTCAGTGCGCTTGTCCTTCTCTTTGCACTCTATGCTGGAACCAGTTGGTACATCGGCGGGCGTGTGCAAGCCGAAGCCCACACCGTCATCGATTCGCTCAATACCTACATCGCAAAAAACTGGTCAGATCAAGTGCGGGTCACCTTGCGAAGCTATGAACGCGGCGTATTCTCAAGCCAGGCCTCGTACCTCCTGACCTTTCCGGCTACCAAAACCTCGACTCTGAGCCCCGAAGTTTTGGTGGTCAACCGGATCATGCATGACGCGCTTCCTGTCGCGCAACTTGCACGCGGCAACTTCGAATGGTTATCCGCGTCCATTCACACCACACTGGCGCCCACGGCATTCACCGAAGCGCTCTTCCAGGCCACGGGCGGGCAATCGCTAATTGATGGGCACACGCAACTGAGCGTCAAAGGCGTGGCCAAGCTCGACTGGGTGATTCGCCCGGTCGACCACACACAAGACACCGTGCGCTCGCGTTTTGCGGGCGCCACCTTGGTCGCTGAGCTCGGCCCTAGCTTGCATCACACCAAAGGCGAGCTCAAAGTTAAGGCGCTGAACATTACCGATGGCAAAGTCACACTCGACATCAAAGCAAGCCGCTTGCATACCGACACCCACCCAGGGCAGTCAGGCCTGAGCATCGGTATCAGCGGCGCAGATATCGGGGAGCTCACCCTCACGTCTTTAAATTTCCCGACCGTGACGGCCAAGCAGGTCAACACACGTTTAGTGTTGAATGAGAAAGACAACCTGTTAACCGGACAGTCTCACTACGATATCGAACGTCTGTCGATCGATAAAAAAGACTGGGGCACGCTACAGCTCACAGCCTCATATGACAAACTGAACGGCAATACCGTTAAGTCACTAGGTGATCTGTACACCACGATTCTGACCCGCTTGCTCAACAGCGAGCCTGAGGCCGACTTAACAACTGCGGCAGACCTGAAGCAGTTTTGGGGCCACGTGCAGACACTCGTTAAAAACAGCCCGACGGTCAGGCTCGACCCGCTGATTTGGCAGACGGCAAATGGGCAAAGCTCAATCACTTTAAGCACGGTGCTCGCCCCAGTCGATCTGCGCAGCGGAGGTCTGGGCTTAAATGGTAACCCGCTCCAAACCATTGATGCCACGATTGCGATCTCGCGAGCGATGGCGGTGGGGGTACGCACCACGGCTCTCGAAGCGAACGGCGTCAAACCGGCTCAGGCTAAAAGTACTGCCGAAAAAGACATCGCGAGTGCGCTCGACGTCGCCGCCAAATTAAAGCTGGGTGCACTCAAGGGTGACCGCTTTGTCGCACAACTGAGTTTCAAAGACAACGTCGTGAAGGTCAACGGGCAAGTGATTTCAGCCGAGACCTTGCTGACGCTAGCGTCTTCACTAGTCCCAGCCAGTTGGCTTTCGACAGAAGCTGTTGCAAGCGCAGATGGGCCCGACGAAGCGGCCGCCATCCGCCATTTAGACCCCTCCGTCTTGGCCAGTATCTTGTCCGCGGCTGACTTCACTTTTGAAGAGGTGAAAGATGAGCAAGGCGATCCGCTGCTCAAGGTGTCACCCGGAGATTCAGGTGCGGCCAAAATCGATATGCTGTTTGTGGGATGTGGCAACGATCCAAGCTGCGAAGACGTGCTGTTGCGCGCAACGTACTCGCCGAATAGGCCGGTCGCGCTAAAAGTCGCGAACGATTGGAATTTACGCAATCGTTGGGCGCGCGCTTTCGTCAACGACAAAAAAGAGGCCGTGATCGAGATGGATATCAGTGCTTACGGAGGCATTGGCCGCGATGCCGTTGAAGGCATGGTCAATACTTTCTTTAAGATCGTGCGCGATTTTTCTAAAGAGCTCGAGGCCTCGAACTAAAAACAAAGCCGACGATTGCCTAGGCGATCGTCGGCTCAAGGCTTTACAGCCGCAAGCTTATAGTGAGAGCTAGGGCCTCAGTGCGCTGCCACAACCTGACTACGCGTACGCCTCGATCGGCGAGCAGGCACACACCAAGTTCCGATCACCCCAAGCGTTATCGACACGACCGACGGGTGGCCAATACTTGTTGTCACGCAAACTAGCCACCGGATAAGCCGCTTGTTGCCGCGGATAATCGTGATGCCAGTCTTCAGCGAGCAGCATCTGCGCCGTGTGTGGCGCATTCTTGAGTACGTTGTCAGTGGCATCGCGTTCGCCTCGCTCGATTTGAGCAATTTCTTGGCGAATCGCAATCATGGCCTCAACAAAGCGATCAAGCTCAGCCAACCCTTCAGACTCAGTTGGTTCAACCATCAAGGTACCTGCCACCGGAAAACTCATCGTGGGTGCATGAAAGCCGTAGTCCATCAAGCGCTTGGCAATATCTTCGGCCGAGATGCCAGAGGCTTCTTTGATAGCGTGCATATCAAGAATACATTCGTGTGCCACACGACCGTTGCGACCGCTGTACAACACGGGATAGTGTCCGGCCAAGCGACGCGCGACATAGTTGGCACTTAAGATCGCGACCTCGGTCGCACGACGCAATCCTGACGCACCCATCAACGAAATGTACACAAACGGAATCGGCAAAATACTGGCCGAACCAAACGGTGCTGCCGACACCGGGCCCACAGGCACCTTGCCAGACAGCGTGCCGTTTTCGCCGACAACACCCGGCAAGAACGGCGCCAAATGCGCACGCACACCGACTGGGCCAACACCGGGCCCACCGCCGCCATGCGGGATGCAGAACGTCTTGTGCAGGTTCAGGTGCGATACGTCTGAGCCAAATTTACCTGGCTGAGCCACTCCGACCATGGCGTTCATGTTCGCGCCATCCATATAAACCTGACCCCCTGCGGCGTGGATCATGTCACAGATGCCCGTGATGGCTTCTTCAAACACACCGTGCGTAGAAGGATAGGTGACCATCAAGGCGGCTAGGCGCTCGCCCGCCTGAGCAATCTTGGCCTGAAGATCTTCGAGGTCGACGTTGCCGTGCGCGTCAGACTTCACGACGACAACGTTCATCCCAACCATATTGGCCGAGGCGGGGTTGGTACCGTGTGCCGACGAAGGGATCAAACAAATATCACGCTGCGCCTGATGATTGGCACGGTGATAGGCACGAATCGCGAGTAGCCCCGCATACTCACCTTGGGCACCAGAGTTTGGCTGCAAACTAATCGCGTCGTAACCGGTAATCTCGCACAGATCTTTTGACAAACGCTCAATCATGGTTTGATAACCTCGCGTCTGCTCGGCCGGTGCAAAAGGGTGAATGCTTGCAAATTCAGGCCAGGTCACCGGAATCATCTCAACGGTCGCGTTGAGTTTCATGGTGCAAGATCCGAGCGGAATCATGGTGCGGTCAAGCGCCAGATCTTTATCTGACAATTTACGCAAGTAGCGCAACATGTCGGTTTCGGATTGAATACTCGAAAAAACTGGATGGCTCAAAATCGCCTGTTTGCGCTTCACGGCGCCAGGGATACCTGGCAAGCCGGTGAGTGATGCCGGGATCGCCGGCGCAGCTTTGCCAAGCGCACCGGCAAAGAGTGCAACCAGTTGTTCAAGGTCGTCAGCCGTCACCGTTTCATCTAGCGAGATCGAGAGTTGCGTTGCATTCACATGACGAAAGTTGATGCGAGCAGAGCGTGCTGCTTGCAAGATTTTGTCTGTTTGTGCAGCCGTGTTTAACAACAAGGTATCAAAGAATGTGTCATTGACAACTTGAGCGCCCAACGAGGTCAAGGCTTGACCTAGCAGCGCTGTCGCGTGCTGTACGCGCGTCGCCATGGCGGTCAGTCCCTTAGGGCCATGCCACAACGCATACATACTCGACATCACAGCAAGCAACACCTGCGCGGTACAAATGTTTGACGTGGCTTTTTCGCGGCGAATATGTTGTTCACGAGTTTGCAAAGCCAGCCGCAGCGCTGGATTACCGTGCGAGTCTTTTGACACACCCACCAAACGCCCAGGCATATTGCGTTTGAACGCATCTTTACAGGCCATAAAGCCCGCATGGGGGCCGCCAAAACCAAAAGGAACGCCAAAGCGTTGCGCCGAACCAATCGCGATATCTGCATCCCAGTGGCCAGGGGGCTCAAGCAGGGTAAGCGCCAAGAGGTCTGTGGCACAGGCTACCACACCACCTTTTGCATGCACTTGGGCCGTCATCGCCCGGTAGTCAGCGACCGCGCCCAACGAGTGCGGATATTGCACCAGTAACCCAAAACAATCTGGCACACCTTTGAGCTCATCACCCACCACCACGTCAATATCCAAGCCATCGGCGCGAGTACGAATCACCTCAATGGTTTGGGGGTGACAATGTTGCGAAACAAAAAATACTTTACTAGCCGCTTGCGAAGCTCTGCGCGCCAGCGTCATCGCTTCAGCCGCCGCCGTGCCCTCGTCAAGCAACGAGGCATTTGAAATATCAAGCCCTGTCAGATCAGCCACCATCGTTTGATAGTTCAAGATCGCCTCAAGGCGCCCTTGAGAGATCTCGGGTTGATAGGGCGTGTACGCCGTGTACCACGCCGGATTTTCAAGGATATTGCGCAAAATGACGTTCGGCGTATGCGTGCCGTAATAGCCCTGACCGATGTAATTGCGAAAGACCTGATTGCCCGCTGCGATTTTTTTCATCTCAGCGAGTACGTCGGCCTCGGCACGAGGGGCAGCAAGATTGAGCTCGCGCGTCATGCGAATGTTGGCGGGTACAACTTCTTGCATCAAGGCCTCGAGACTGGGCGCCTCGATTGCCGCAAGCATGTGTTGTTGATCAGCCTCGCTGGGGCCGATATGGCGAGGAATAAATTCGCCTGAGGTATCCATAGCATTTGACATAGTGGTGGCCTTAACTTGCGTCTGCGACAGCCTGATAGCCTGCTGCATCGAGCAAGCCATCGACGTCGGCGGGATTATTGGCTTTGATTTTAAAAATCCAAGTGTTGTAAGGAGAAGCGTTAATGGCTTCGGGTGCGTCGTTCAGTGCCTCGTTAAAGCCAACAATTTCACCCGCGATAGGAGCGTAAATATCAGAGGCCGCTTTGACTGACTCAACAACGCCCGCAGTCGCACCCGCTGCGAGTTTGGCGCCCACTTTTACGTCGCCCACAAACACCAGATCACCGAGTTGCTCTTGCGCAGGGCCCGTAATACCGACCAACATGACATCGCCCTCGGCCTTAATCCATTCGTGGCTCGCTGCGTATTTACGATCGTTAGGAATGCTCATGAAAGTCTCCAAAAATGTTGGGGTTCGATACAGTCGAAAAAAATAAATACCGTACAAATAATTTAAAAATATCGCGTCAATGACAGCTCGTATCACCAACAACCTGTTTTGCTTGTAGCCCGCACAACTTGCTTGACTCGCCGTTCATGTCACTTAAAACGTGAGCCACTCATTTTTAGGTGGCTGACATTGCATGCACAACCTCAGCACCCTTTCGAACAAAGGGCAGCTTGCAGACCTCGGCAGGCACCCACTTGCCACGAATATCAATCTCAACGTGATCACCCACCTCGACACCCAGCGGCAAACGTGCGAAACCAATCGAGACCCCCAGCGTCGGCGACATCGTGCCGCTTGTCACCTCACCTAAACCATCATCGGTGCGCACTGCCATGTGTGCGCGCATCACGCCGCGGTCTAATAGTTTGAGCCCGATAAACACTTTGGGATCCGCAAACTGCTTCAGCGCCTTGCGGCCAATAAAGAAACGCTCTGGGTCTTTGAGAGACACCGTCCAAGTTAAGCCGGCTTGGTTAGGATGAATCAGTTCATCCATATCCTGACCGTACAAATTCATACCCGCCTCTAAGCGCAGCGTATCGCGCGCGCCCAAGCCGCAAGGGTGAACCTGTTGACCAATCAGATCAGCCCATAGTTGGGTAACCTCAGTTGCCGGCACCACAATCTCAAAACCGTCTTCGCCGGTATACCCCGTGCGAGCCACCAAAATGTCACCCACAAAGACCGCGGCACAGAACACACCCAGATTTTGCGTGGCCGCTTGCCAGGCCGGGCGCGCCGCCCAGACCTTGGCACGGGCGTTTGGCCCCTGCACTGCGACCATCGCCAGATCGCGACGTGGCGTCACGGTGACTTGAAATTTTTCGGCAGAAGCCACCCGCTGCATCCAGGCGATATCTTTAGCTGCCGTACCCGCATTGACCACCAAGCGCCATTGTGTTGCCGTAAAAAAATACACAATCAAGTCGTCAATCACGCCACCCTCAGGGTTCAACATACAGGCGTAAAGCGCTTTGCCAGGCTGCGTCAACTTAGAGACATCATTGGCAACCAGTCTGCGTAAAAATGCAGTCGCATCGGCGCCAGTCACATCAACATTTAACATGTGCGAAACGTCAAATATGCCAGCGTCGCGTCGCACAGCGTGGTGCTCTTCGATTTGCGAGCCGTAGTTCACCGGCATATCCCAGCCACCAAAATCGACCATGCGCGCACCTGACTTGACATGCGTCTCGTGCAGAGGCGTGCGTTTTAACGTAGCAGACATGGAAAAGCTCCAGAACAGTCAAAGGACGAACGGTTTAAGCGCCCACGTCTAACGTAAGCGTTTGCACCAGCGTTCGCCCCTCTGTCCTTTTGCCTGAGAGTTGCCCTGCAAGAAGCAGGTGTGCACCTTCGGCGCCCGTTTTGGCCTATATGGCCGCGGGTCTCTCCAGAGTGTTGTGTCGTTGCATGCCTGTAAAACATGCAACATTGCAGATTGCGGTATGGGAAGCCTGAGCGATTCTGGGCGAATTGCGCCTTCGGCGGCAAACTAGGGCAACAATGACGCTACCCGCTGCACTCTCCCGCAAACTGCGTTCACAGCGCTGCCATCGTACCGCGAAAATACTACCTCGGACAACCCGCCCTGAAATTTAGCGACTGTCTAACTTTTTTGCTAAAAACTTGGCGAAAACCCCATAGCAACTGACGACGAAGCGAGAGAGCGAAGCACGCTGAGCCAAGCGAAGGGGTAGCGCCAGCAGACTCGTTGAGGTGAGCCTTTAGCCTTAAAGACTACGCCCACACGCCACGGCAGAGGCCCAGGCCCACTGAAAGTTATAGCCACCCAGCCAGCCTGTCACATCGACCGCTTCGCCAATAAAGTGCAAGCCAGGTACCGTTTTAGCCTGCAGGCTGCGTTGATCGAGCCCTTTGGTATCGACCCCCCCGCGCATGACTTCGGCCTTTTTATAACCGGCGGTACCGTCTGGGATCAAAGACCAAGACTGTATGCGTGCCGCAAGTTCGCGCAGCAAGCGATCGGGTGCATCGGCAACGCGCAGCGCAGCCTGCTCGCCCAGCCATTTTTCAGCCAGGCGCTTAGGCCAAAGCCCACCTAGCAAGTTACCCAATTGTTGGCGCCCACCCGACTTCGCCTCAAGCAGCGCCGCTGTCATATCTTGACTGGGCGCTAAATCAAGCCGGATGGCCTCGCCTGGTTGCCAGTAGCTTGAAATCTGCAAAATACCTGGCCCTGAGAGGCCGCGGTGAGTAAACAACACATCTTCAAGAAATGCAGGTGCGTTGCGCCCGGCCCCGGTTGAAATGTTGGCTTCAAGCGCCAGCCCGCTCAACTCACCGAACTCAGCCCATTGCACACCATCAAAGGTCAAGGGGACGAGCGCCGGCCGAGGCTCAACAACTTTCAGGCCAAACTGGCGTGCGATTTTTAAACCGTAATCGGTTGCCCCGAGTTGAGGAATCGCCAAGCCACCCGTCGCGATCACGACTTTATCGACCCGCAAAAGCCCCGCTGAGGTTGCAAGTTCAAAGCCACTTTCGGCACCCGACTCGACGCGCGTGATCTGTTGCACTGTGCAAGGCATGCGCCATTGCACATTGCCCAACTCGCACTCGGCGCGCAGCATCTCGATAATATCTTCACTGCTGCGATCGCAAAATAACTGCCCGCGATGCTTCTCGTGCCAGGCGATGTTGTAGCGCCCCATCAGAGCAATAAAATCTTGCGGTGAATAGCCGGCTAACGCCGACTTACAGAAATGAGGGTTGTTCGAAATAAAGTTTTCGGGCGCGACGGTTCGATTCGTGAAGTTGCAGCGCCCCCCGCCAGAGATACGGATTTTTTCGGCCAGTTTTTCTGCGTGATCAATCAACACCACCCGACGCCCACGCTGCGCGGCCACTGCCGCGCACATCATGCCGGCCGCACCCGCGCCAATTACCGCGACATCAAAGTTCTGCATCTAACCAGCCTACAAGCAAAGTGCTGCATTGACCTCGCCCCTTAGCAACGCACTGCTTCGAACACGCCTTCCAGCTAAGTGCTGCCTTCAACTCGCAGGCTGCTCTAATAAGCAATCAACGTAGTAGCGTTTGTCGCCATTGGGCAAAATCTCTTCAGCTAAACCATGAATATAGGTTTCAAAGCCCGGGAATTTTTCGTTAAATGAACGGGCGAACTGCAAATATTGCACGATCGTTTTATTGAAACGCTCGCCCGGGATCAGCAACGGAATGCCTGGCGGATAAGGTGTGAGCAGCACACCAGTGACGCGACCCTCAAGCTGATCAATTGACACGCGCTCAACCTCACGATGCGCCATTTGAGCAAACGCATCAGAGGGCTTGAGTGCCGGGACCATATCGCTGAGGTACATCTCAGTCGTTAAACGCGCCACGTCGTGTTTACGGTATTCGGCATGAATCTGCTGGCAAAGATCGCGCAAGCCGAGTCGCTCGTACTGACGATGCCCTTTGCAGTAGTCGGGCAAAATTCGCCACATCGGCTGGTTGCGGTCGTAGTCATCTTTAAACTGCTGCAACGCTGTCAGCAGCGTGTTCCAGCGGCCCTTGGTGATGCCAATCGTGAACAAGATAAAAAACGAATAGAGACCGGTCTTTTCGACCACCACGCCATGCTCGGTTAAATACTTCGAGACCAAGGCCGCAGGGATACCGGTTTCACCGAAACTGCCAGACATGTCCAGACCAGGCGTCACAATCGTCGCCTTGATCGGATCCAACATGTTGAAACCTTCGGCTAAGTCGCCAAAGCCATGCCAATGGTCATTCGACTTGAGTACCCAGTCAGCTTGCTCACCCACACCGCGCGGCGCAAGATAGTCAGGGCCCCACACGGTAAACCACCAATCATCGTCACCGTACTCAAGATCCACCTTGCGCATCGCGCGCCTAAAATCCAGAGCTTCGCGAATACTTTCTTCAACCAACGCAGCACCGCCTGGGGCCTCCATCATCGCAGCAGCCACATCGCATGAGGCGATGATGGCGTACTGTGGCGACGTTGACGTGTGCATCAAATACGCTTCGTTAAAAATATTGCGGTCAAGCTTACGGGTTTCGGGCTCTTGCACAATGATCTGCGACGCCTGCGAAATACCGGCCAATAGCTTATGCGTTGAATGGGTTGCAAACACCATCGCTTTGCTACTACGGGGCCGATTAGGCCCAATCGCGTGCATATCTTGATAAAACTCATGAAACGCTGCATGCGGCAGCCATGCTTCGTCAAAGTGCAAAGTGTCAATGGTGTCGCCGAGCTTGTCTTTGATCATCTCGACGTTGTAAATCACGCCATCGTACGTACTTTGCGTCAGCGTCAAAATACGTGGCTGCTTATTTTTGACTTTGCGCGCAAACGGATTGGCATCAATTTTTTTCTGGATACTTTCAAGCTCAAATTCGGCCAACGGAATCGGCCCAATGATGCCCATGTGATTACGCGTCGGACGCAAAAACACCGGGATGGCGCCCGTCATGGTGATCGCATGCAAAATTGATTTATGACAGTTGCGATCGACCACGACAATGTCATCAGCCGCGACGTTGGCGTGCCAGACAACTTTGTTTGAGGTCGAGGTGCCGTTGGTCACAAAGTAGCAGTGATCAGCATGAAAAATACGTGCGGCGTTTAACTCGGATTCGGCAATCGGGCCCGTGTGATCCAGCAACTGACCAAGTTCATCGACCGCATTACAGACGTCAGCGCGCAACATGTTTTCACCAAAAAATTGGTGAAACATTTGACCGACCGGGCTTTTCAAGAAGGCGACGCCACCTGAGTGCCCGGGGCAATGCCACGAATACGAGCCATCTTGCGCATACTTGACCAATTCACGAAAGAACGGCGGCGCCAGGCTATCAACATAGCTACGGGCTTCACGAATGATATGGCGCGCCACAAACTCAGGCGTGTCTTCAAACATATGAATAAAGCCATGCAACTCGCGCAAGATATCGTTGGGGATATGTTCAGAGGTTCGCGTCTCGCCGTACAGATAGATTGGGATGTCGGCGTTACGAAAACGCAATTCGCCAATAAACGTACGCAGGTTTTTAATCGCGCCAGCCACATCCTCAGGCGAATCGATATCAAACTCTTCGTCATCGATCGATAAGATAAAGGCGCTTGCACGGCTTTGCTGCTGCGCAAACGAACTTAAATCGCCATAGCTTGTGACGCCAATGACTTCCATCCCTTCAGCTTCAATCGCAGAGGCCAAGGCACGCACACCTAAACCTGAGGCATTTTCAGAGCGATAGTCTTCATCGATGATGAAAATAGGAAAGCGAAATTTCATGCGAACCGCCTCGCAAACGAAGAAGAGATTAAAGAGAGGCGAATGTAACGCCCGAACATGTTATTGAAATGACAGTCTGGCAAACTCAAGTTTTAGGCAAAGTCACGCCACGTTGACCCTGATACTTGCCGCCCCGATCTTTATACGACGTTGAGCACACCTCGTCGCTTTCAAAAAACAGCATCTGCGCGCAGCCTTCACCAGCATAAATCTTGGCGGGTAGCGGTGTGGTGTTTGAAAATTCGAGTGTCACATGACCCTCCCACTCTGGTTCAAGCGGGGTCACGTTGACGATAATGCCGCAACGCGCGTAGGTACTTTTGCCTAAGCAAATCGTTAAGACGCTGCGCGGGATGCGAAAGTATTCAACCGTGCGCGCTAAAGCAAACGAGTTGGGCGGAATAATGCAGATCTCGCCTTTGAAATCGACAAATGATTTCTCATCGAAGTTTTTAGGGTCAACGATGGTTGAATTGATATTTGTGAAGATTTTGAATTCATTGGCACAGCGCACGTCATAGCCATAGCTGCTGGTGCCATAACTCACGATCCGGCCCGACTCGTTTGAACGCACCTGACCCGGTTCAAAAGGCTCGATCATGCCTTCTGACTGTGCCACGCGGCGAATCCAGTTGTCACTTTTAATACTCATGACCAAGCGCCTCAATAATTATCTATGCCAAGAGGGCGGATTTTACCCCCAGACGGCAGGGTCGCGTTCTCGGGGGCTTGCTAACCCGACTGGTTCGACCACTCGCACCCGCCATTCAGACCCGCTTGATCGCGATCGCCCCAAATTTCTCGCTGAGATCCCTGGGCAGGTTAGCCACCCGCGCGGCCAGTCTCAGGGCGATCTCGCGATATAGGCCGGCGGCCTCACTTTTCGGGTGCGACACCACAATCGGTTGGCCAGCGTCAGCCTGTTCGCGTATTGCCAGCGCTAAGGGTAGGCTACCCAGCCACGGTGCTTTGTACTCGGTGGCCATGCGCCTTGCCCCGCCTTGCCCAAAGATCGGCTCGGCGTGCCCGCACTGGCTACAAATATGTAGCGCCATATTTTCAACGATGCCCAAAATGGGGACATTCACTTTTTCAAACATCTTCAAGCCTTTGCGGGCATCGATCAAGGCAAGGTCTTGGGGCGTGGTGACAATCACCGCGCCCACCACGGGAACACTTTGGGCCAGGGTCAAGGCGATATCCCCCGTACCTGGTGGCATATCGATAATTAAGTAATCCAGATCATCCCAAGCAGTTTGGCGCAACAACTGCTCAAGCGCCTGAACCACCATGGGGCCGCGCCAAATCGCCGGCGTGTCGTCATTCATCAAAAAACCGATTGAATTCGCCTGCAACCCGTGGCCTAGGATCGGAACCATTTTTTTACCGTCAAGACTGGCTGGTTTTACCGATACCCCAAGCAACAGCGGCACACTTGGCCCATAGATGTCGGCATCCAACAAGCCAACACGCGCACCCTCAGCCTGCAGCGCCAAGGCCAGATTGACAGCCGTTGTACTCTTACCGACCCCGCCCTTGCCCGAGGCGACCGCAATAATGTTACGCACGCCCTCAACCCGCGTGACACCCGCTTGCACGGCGTGCGCTGCGATCTTGGCGCTGATCTGTACGTCGGGGCTAGACACCCCACGCGCCTTAAGCGCGGCGTAAATCTGACCGCGTAATCCATCAAGCTGGCTGGTCACCGGATAGCCTAGTTCAACGCGGACACTGACGTATTCACCCACCAGTTGGATTTGGCCGTCTTTAACAACCGACCCAATCGAGCGCCCAGTGTTGGGGTCAATCACGGTTTCAAGCCCCTCACGCACCTCGGCCAGCGTTACACTCATGGGTATTCCTCTGTCATGTTTTCCCTATTTTAGGCTTGCAATATGCTATTTCTACTCCAACGACTAGTTAGGCTTGTAGCGTTTGTCTTCCTAGCGCTAATCGGCATGTTTATGGCCGTTGTGTTTGTCGCTTCAACCATTGTCGCAGTCGCGATTTTGGTCGTGGTGGCGCGCTTACGAGGCAAAACATTCTCGGCTAAAGAATATTGGATGGCGCGCAGCGCACGACGCAAACCAATTTTGAAGAGCGGCTCTTTTTCAACGAAAAACAGCGCCGACGTCACCGACGTCAAGGCCCGCGATATTTCTTAAGCTCCTCGATTCATCATGCCAGCCTGTTCACGCTTGATTTGTTTGAGCCACAAGTACGCCTAGCCACCATCCATTGCATCGACTCATGACTGCCCCCCAACGCTCGATTAGTTTGTTTGAACTGTTTAAAGGGTTCGCCACCATCGGTGTCCTAGGCTTTGGCGGGGTTGCCGTCATGGCGCGACACGTGATTGTTGAACAATATCAGTGGCTCACCGAAAAAGAATACGCAACCATTTTGGGCATGGGACAAGTCTTGCCCGGTGCCAATGTCGTGAACGCCTCAGTCGTGATTGGCGACCGCTTTCAAGGGCCGAAAGGGTCGATCGTCTGCGTGCTCGGCATCATGGTGCTGCCAATCATGATTTTGCTGGCGTTTGCCATGCTTTACGACAAATTTGCTCAACTTCCCGCCGTCAACGTCGCGCTCACAGGGGCCGGTGCTGCAGCCGCTGGGATGGTGCTGGCCACTGGTCTCAAAATGGCGATCAAGGTCAAACTCGACTTAGCGGGCTGGCTCATCGCTGGCTTCGCAATCCTGGGGATTTTGGTCTGGCAACTGCCTATGGTGTACGTCGTACTGGCCTTGATCCCCACAGCCCTCGTCATCACCGCATGGTTGGGTAAAAAATGAGCGAACCCAGTGTCTTAGGCCAGTTAGCCCGCAGCTTCGCGATGATTTCGCTCATCGCCATTGGCGGCATCAATGCCGTGCTGCCTGCGCTTCGCGACGTTGTGGTCGACACGATGCGCTGGATGGACGACGCCACCTTTATGCAACTGTTTGCCATTGCACAAATCACGCCGGGCCCGAACGTTGTGATCGTGAGCTTAGTCGGCTGGCAAATTGCCGGGTTTGCCGGCTTGTTGGTTGCCACGCTCGCCATGCTTGTGCCAGCCTGCCTGCTCGCTTTTTTAGTCGGGCGCTTAGCCAATCGACTCGAAGGCAGCAAAGGTCTGCGCCTGGCGCAAAATGCATTGGTGCCGGTCGCGATCGGCCTCATCCTCGCAGGAGGCTTAGACTTAAGCCACGCCGCTTACCGAGGCTGGCTCACGCCCCTCATCGTGGCAGCCAATGTCGCTGGTATTCTCTTCACCAAGCTCAATCCCGTTTGGGGGTTGATGGCCAGCGCCTTAGTCGCCTTGGCGGCCCATTATTCGGGCCTGTTTGTTTTAAGCTGAGCCACGGCAGCGCTGGGCTACGTCTCTTTAAGAGATCCAAACGTCTCTAGCCTCTGAGCAATACTGTCAACCTGAGCACGGCCACGCCCTCAGCAGCCAGACCGCGGTTGACCTTGTTAAACTCGCAAGCTTGACTCTCTTACCAGCGCCCGCCATGTCACGCACCCTGTTCGTCACCACTGCCCTGCCCTATGCCAATGGTTCATTTCACATTGGCCACATCATGGAGTACATCCAAGCTGATATCTGGGTACGTGCCATGCGCATGGCTGGCCACACTGTGCACTTTGTAGGCGCTGACGACACACACGGCGCACCCGTCATGCTGAAGGCCGAAGCCGAAGGGATCACGCCCAAGCAACTGGTCGAGCGCATCGGTGCTGAGCGCCCGCAGTACCTGCAAGGGTTTCAAATTGAATTTGACCACTGGCATTCGACTGACTCACCTGAAAACGTAGAGTTGTCGCAAGACATCTATCGCAAATTACGCGCGGCAGGCCTGATCAGCACTCGCGAAATCGAACAATTTTACGACCCTGTTAAGGGGATGTTTTTAGCTGATCGTTACATCAAGGGCGAGTGCCCCAAGTGCCACGCCAAAGATCAATATGGTGACTCTTGCGAGGCCTGTGGTGCAGTCTATGCCCCGACTGATTTAATCGAGCCTTACTCAACGCTCACCAACGCGCGGCCCGTGCTCAAAACGTCTGAGCATTATTTCTTTCAATTGTCTGACCCACGCTGCATTGATTTTTTACAAAAGTGGACAACCGGCA
Source organism: Bordetella parapertussis (assembly GCA_945895265.1). GTDB lineage: Bacteria > Pseudomonadota > Gammaproteobacteria > Burkholderiales > Burkholderiaceae_B > Zwartia > Zwartia parapertussis_I. The sequence continues at coordinate 49,671 of CAMDEF010000010.1, forward strand.
GTAACGCTCAGGGTCATAAACATTTACAAGCTGAAGTCTTAGCCAAAACACGCGAGTGGCTTGGCAGCGGTGATGAAAAAGCCAATCTTGGCGATTGGGATATTTCGCGCGATGCCCCCTATTTTGGGATCGAAATCCCTGATGCACCAGGCAAGTACTTTTATGTTTGGCTCGATGCCCCTGTCGGCTATCTTGCCTCACTGAAATCGTATTGCGCCAAAATTGGCGTCGACTTTGAAACGCTGCTTGACCCAAACGGCACGACCGAGCAAGTGCACTTTATCGGCAAAGACATTATCTATTTTCACGCTCTGTTTTGGCCTGCCACCTTGCAATTTTCAGGCCGCAAAACGCCCGATCAACTCAATGTGCATGGATTTATTACGGTCAGTGGCGAAAAAATGTCAAAAAGCCGTGGCACCGGGATTTCGCCTCTGCGCTACCTCGAACTTGGCATGAACGCCGAGTGGATGCGCTATTACATCGCGGCCAAACTCAATGCGCGAGTTGAAGACATTGACTTTAATCCCGATGACTTCATTGCCAGGGTGAACAGCGACTTGGTTGGCAAGTACATCAATATTGCGAGCCGAGCCGCCAATTTCATTAGCAAATATTTTGACGGACAACTTGCCTACCCCGACGATGCTGCCTTATTGGGCAGCAACTGGGCACAAGCAGCAGACCGCATTCGCGCCGATCTTGAGGCGCGCGAATACGGTCGCGCGATTCGCGAAATCATGGCGCATGCCGATCAAATCAACCAAGCCTTCGATGCGGCCCAACCCTGGCTGATCGCCAAAACCCTGGCGTCTGCCGAGCCCTCGCAGCGCGCCGCACTACAGCACATCTGCTCGGCGGCGCTGGCCGGTTTCAAAGCCTTATCAGTCATGCTGGCACCGATCTTGCCCGCCTTGTCACAACGTGTCGCCACTGAATTATTTGGTCAAGCCAGCAACTTTGTTTGGGCCGATGCAGGCGTACTGCCCACCCAAATCAACCCCTTCAAGCATTTGATGCAACGGGTTGAGCCGACGATGTTGGATGCGTTGTTTGAGATCCCGGCGCAGGATGAAGCGCCTAAGCAAGCTGTTATTCCAGGCGGCGAGCCGCTCGCCCCCACCATCACGATTGATGATTTCGTCAAAATCGATCTGCGGGTTGCACGGATCGTCAACTGCGAACAGGTTGAGGGTTCAACCAAGCTCTTGAGGCTGACGCTCGATGTGGGTGAAGGCCGCCTGCGCAATGTGTTTTCTGGGATTAAATCTGCCTACACGCCCGAGCAATTGATCGGACGCCTGACCGTCGTCGTCGCCAACTTAGCGCCTCGCAAGATGAAGTTTGGTATCTCTGAGGGCATGGTGTTGGCGGCCAGCCATTTTGACGAAAAAGTCGACACCGGCATCTATGTGCTTGACCCGTCGTCAGGCGCGCAGCCAGGCATGCGGATTCATTAAGACTGGAGCGGGTGATGGGAATCGAACCCACGCCTGAGGCTTGGGAAGCCGCCGTTCTGCCATTGAACTACACCCGCTCTGGCGCTCAGTCGAAACGGATTATACGAGATCATGACCAAACAGTCTGACAGACTGGGCTGTCAGACACTACAATGCTCGGCATGGAAATCGTACTTAATGGTCAGGCAAAAATCTTAGCCGGCCCCCTCTCTGTTGCCGCGCTTGTTGCCGAGCTTGGCTTTACCGGTAAACGCATCGCGGTCGAGCGCAATGGCGAAATCGTACCTAAAAGCGCGCATGCTCAGGTGATGATCGCTGCGGGCGATCGTCTCGAAATCGTCGTCGCCGTGGGCGGGGGCTAGGCGTGCACCCAACTCATATCCGTAGTTTTGTGAACCGGCGTAGTCACATTACGCAAGGTCAGCAAGAGGCGCTTGATGCCTTTTTAACCAAATGGTCGTTGGCCTACCGCCCCAGTCTGTTGAACTTGACTGAAACCTTTGAGCGCGAAGCACCGACGATTCTAGAAATTGGCTTTGGTATGGGCGAAACCACTGAAAAAATTGCGCTTGCCCGACCAAGCGATAATTTTTTGGGTGTCGAAGTGTTTAACGCTGGTGTCGGCGCCTTACTCAAACGCATTGAAGCGTCAAACCTCAACAATATTCGTATTATTCAGCACGATGCCGTTGAGGTCTTGCGCGATATGCTTGCCCCGCAAAGCCTGGCTGGCGTGCATATTTATTTTCCGGATCCGTGGCCCAAAACTCGCCACCATAAACGGCGCTTAATTCAACCACCCTTAATTGAGCTACTGGCCAGTCGCATGGCGCCGGGCGCCTATATTCACTGCGCAACCGACTGGGAACACTACGCCGAACAAATGTTAGCTGTACTGTCGGCCGAACCAAGCCTGCAAAACACCTGTGAGGGCTTTGCGCCACGGCCTGATTTCAGGCCACTCACTAAATTTGAAAACCGCGGCTTGCGTTTAGGCCACGGCGTATGGGATGTCATTTTTAAAAAGCGTTAACGCCCAAAGCCGCCAAGTTTGCCTAGGTTTTTCATGCCACCCATGGCACGCATCATTTTGGCCATGCCGCCTTTTTTCATTTGCTTCATCATGCCCTGCATTTGCTCAAACTGATTGAGCATGCGATTGACCTCTTGCACGGGCACGCCGGCCCCCGCCGCGATGCGACGCTTACGCGACGCTTTGAGTAACTCGGGTTTGCTGCGCTCAAGAGGCGTCATTGAATTGATGATGCCTTCGGTGCGGCGCATTTGTTTTTCGGCCTGACCGCTTTGCAACTGACCCGCCGCTTGTGCAAATTGCGCAGGCAGTTTTTCGAGCATTGAACTCATGTCACCCATTTTTTTCACTTGGGCGAGCTGCTCTTTAAAATCATTTAAATCAAACTTATCGCCTGATTTAATCTTTGCCGCAAGCTTGTTGGCCTCGGCAACATCAATATTTTGCTGAGCCTGCTCAACGAGCGACAAAATATCGCCCATGCCCAACACCCGTTGGGCCATACGCTCGGGGTGAAAGGGCTCAAGACCATCGAGCTTTTCAGAGACACCCACAAACTTCAAAGGCTTGCCTGTGACGTGACGCACCGACAAGGCCGCGCCACCGCGCGCATCACCGTCAAGCTTAGTCAGTACAACCCCAGTTAACGGTAAGGCGTCAGCAAAAGCACGTGCCGTATTGACAGCGTCTTGACCCTGCATGGCGTCAACCACAAACAGCGTTTCGATCGGATTAAGCACGTCATGCAACTGACGAATTTCAAGCATCATCTCTTCGTCGATGCCTAAACGACCTGCCGTATCGACAATCAGCACATCAAAATGATGGCGCTTGGCGTAATCGAGTGCCGAACGCGCGATATCAACGGGTTTTTGAGTAGGATCCGAGGCGATCCACTCAACCCCTACCTGCGCCGCCACGGTTTTTAGCTGCTCGATTGCGGCTGGGCGATAGACGTCGGCACTGACTACGGCAACTTTCTTTTTGCCAGTTTTGCGACCATGCGCAACGTGACCGCCCTCGTTCAGCCAGCGGGCCAACTTACCTGTGGTGGTGGTTTTACCCGCACCTTGCAAACCGGCCATTAAAATGATGGCGGGCGGCTGCATCGCTAAGGACAGCTCACTGGAGTCTGGGCCCAAATCGCCGCCCATCAACGCCGTCAGTTCTTTGTGCACCACGCCCACAAGGGCTTGGCCCGGCGACAAGCTGCCCACGACTTCTGCACCCAGAGCCTTTTCTTTCACGTTGGCCACAAACTCGCGCACAACCGGCAGCGAGACATCCGCCTCGAGCAGGGCTAAACGCACCTCACGCAACATCTCTTGCGTGTTGGCTTCAGTCAGGCGGGCTTCGCCCCGAATAGTCTTGACGACTCGGGATAGTCGTTGGGTTAGATTTTCAAGCATGGCAACCGTTTCGCTTTACACTAGACACATGTCTCCCCCCATTGTATTTCACTCCCTCGCCGCTTTGGCCTATTCATTGCTGGCCCTTGCACTTTGGCGGGGCTTCGCAGCTCGCCAGCCCAACGTGCAGATCGGACAACTGGCGCGAGTCGGTCTTTTTGCAGCGATCGTGCTCCACGGCTACGCCCTGCATCAATCGATTTTGTTCGATCAGCGCCTGCAACTGAGCTGGGCGTTAGCGCTTTCAACTGCCGTTTGGCTTGGAATGATCGTCTTTTGGCTTGAAAGCTTGATTATTCGTATTGATGGCCTTCAATTATTACTCTTGCCCACAGGCGCAGTCAGCTGTTTGCTGGTCGCTTTATTTCCAAAAGAGCAACTGGTGGCGCATGCGGTCGACCCCGCACTGCGCATTCACCTGCTCATTGCTCTGTCAGCCTATGGCCTGGTCACCATCGCCGCGCTGCAAGCCATTTTAATGTCGGCGATCGACCGTCGGCTGCATTTTCCGTTGGCAGCGGCGCGCGAAGCCAAAGGCGTGAGGGTGGCACTGGGCCGAATCCTCGATGCTCAACCCCCCTTGCTCGCACAAGAACAGGTGCTCTTTAGAGTCATCTGGGTCGCGTTTGCCTTGCTCACCTTAGCGGTAGTGTCGGGATCCTTAATTTCGGTTGCCACGACCGGAAAATGGCTCCCTTTTGACCACAAAACCATTTTCACCCTTCTCTCGTGGCTAACCTTCGGGATACTATTATTCGGGCGCTACACCCGTGGTTGGCGCGGACGAATTGCGTTACGGTATACCTTACTAGGGTTTGCATTCATCGTGCTGTCGTACACAGGTAGCCGTTTTGTTGTTGAAGTCATTTTGCAGAGAAGCTAATGGGTAAAGCGCTTTTTTGGGTAACCATCTTTATCGTCGTCATTTTCGTGACGAGGCTCTTGGCGATTCAAGCGGCCAAAAAACGTCGCCCGCCCCCGCAGGCGCCCTCTACGCAAGGTGAAGCGCCAACTAACTCCGAAGCCATGGTGCGCTGCGCTCACTGCGGCGTGCACCTACCTCGCTCTGAAGCGTCGCTCATCGATCAAAATACCTGGTGCAGCTCAGCCCACGCCAGGCTCGGCGTGCGCGACAGAGACTAAGCCGTACCGGCGTTCCGATCCTTGGCGCACAACCAACGCACCCATTGATGACCACGAGTGCACCGTTATCTACCAACGCACACACTAATGCCTACAGGTTCAACATTCTTCACGGTAGACACGCGGGGCTGGTTAGCGCCAAGCGCAAACGTCGCGCTTCGGCCTTCGCCCAACTTTAACGAGCGTCCGCCAGGTACTGCGGTGTCTTTGCTCGTTGTTCACAACATCACACTACCACCGGGTCAGTTTGGCACGCCTTACATCACCGATCTATTTTTAAATCAACTCGATATTTCTGCAGACCCGTGGTTCGTGAATGTCGAGGGTCTAAAGGTTTCGGCCCATTTCGTGATTGATCGGCTTGGACACATCACCCAGTTTGTGTCGTGCGATGAGCGTGCCTGGCATGCTGGCGCCTCATCGTTTGAAGGGCGCGAGCAATGCAATGATTTTTCAATTGGCATTGAGCTAGAAGGCACCGATGATTTGCCCTTTGAGGATGCGCAGTACGAGCGCTTAGCAGCGCTCACTCAGTGCCTGCGTGCGCGCTATCCGTTAACCGCGGCAACCGGTCATTCAGACATCGCTCCCGGGCGTAAAACAGATCCGGGCCTGTTCTTTGACTGGTCACGTTTTCGAGAGTTGGCGCAGTGGCCAGCAGCTCAAGGAAACTAAAGTGCGATGAAAGGCCCTCAAGACGAGGCTAGCCGCGACAAAGCACGGCTAGTGATGACTCTTTGCGGCTCAGGGCTGCAGCCCAAGCAACCTTCACGTTATTGAAGGCCTGTGATGATTCACTGCCGCGGCTAGGGCTCTGCGTGTAGGCAAAGCCCCTGCGTCACAATTACGCTAACAGCAACTGATTCACACGCTTCACAAAAGCTGTCGGATCTGGCAATTGCGAACCGTCTGCCAGTAGCGCCTGTTCAAACAACAAAGTTGCCCAGTCGTTAAACGTTTCGTCAGAAGCTGTTTGTATACGCGCCACCAAAGCATGCTCAGGATTAATCTCAAGCACAGGCAGCACATCAGGAGCAGCTTGACCCGCCGCTTTCAGCATGCGCTGCAGGTGCGGGCTTAAATCATTTTGCCCCACGACCACGCACGAAGGCGAATCGACCAAACGTAAGGTGACGCGCACTTCTTTGACGCGATCTTTGAGCGCCTCTTGCAAACGCTCAACCAAGGGCTTGAACTGCTCAGCCACTTCAGTTTGGTGCTTCTTTTCTTCATCATCGGCCAAGGCCTCAAGATCAAGCCCACCTTTCGCAACTGACACCAATTGCTTGCCATCAAACTCACGCAGGTGTGACAGCATCCACTCGTCAACGCGGTCCCACATCACCAACACATCGATGCCTTTCTTGCGGAAAATCTCGATGTGGGGGCTATTGCTACCAGCGGTGTAGCTATCGGCGGTGACGTAATAAATTTTGTCTTGGCCCTCTTTCATCTCGGCAACATAATCGGCAAGTGTCACCGTCTGTGCGTCTGTGCCCTGCTTGGTTGAAGCAAAACGCAGCAGCTTAGAGATGCGTTCAATATTGCCTGCATCTTCGCCTGTGCCTTCTTTTAAGACCTGACCAAACTCGACCCAAAAGGTTGTGTAAGCGTCTTGATTGTTTTCAGCCAAATCCTCGAGCATGCTCAAGATACGTTTGGTCGAACCTTCACGAATCGCTTTCACATCGCGGCTTTCTTGCAGCAACTCACGCGAGACATTCAGTGGCAAATCGGCCGAGTCAATCACCCCACGCACAAAGCGCAGGTACGAAGGCAGCAGCTGCTCGGCGTCGTCCATAATGAACACACGCTTGACGTAAAGCTTCACGCCACGACGCGCATCGCGATCCCACATGTCAAACGGCGCATGCTTCGGAATAAACAACAGTTGCGTGTATTCGCTGCGACCTTCAACGCGGTTGTGCGTCCAGGCAAGTGGATCATCAAAATCGTGCGACACATGCTTGTAAAACTCGCGGTACTGCTCGTCGGTCACGTCAGACTTACTACGTGTCCATAAGGCATTGGCCTGATTGACGGCTTCCCACTCGGCGGTTTTGACTTGCTCAGACTTATCCTTATCCCACTCTTCTTTGAGCATTTCAACAGGCAAAGAAATATGGTCTGAATAGCGGCGCAGCACTTCGCGCAATTTATAGCCATTCAAAAACTCGTCTTCATCGGCACGCAAGTGCAGTGTGACTTCAGTTCCGCGCTCAGCGCGTTCGCTTGCTGCAATGGTGAATTCACCTTGGCCGTCTGACTCCCACACGACGCCTTGATCGGCGGGCGCGCCTGCGCGGCGAGTGCGAACCGTGACTTTATCTGCCACGATAAATGACGAGTAAAAGCCAACGCCGAACTGACCAATCAATTGAGCGTCTTTTTTATTGTCGCCAGTGAGTTTAGAAAAGAACTCGCGCGTACCCGAACGGGCAATCGTGCCTAAGTTGGCCACTGCCTCATCGCGTGACATACCAACGCCGTTATCTGAGATCGTGATCGTGCGTGCGGCCTTGTCAAAATCAACCCGCACGTGCAAGTCACCAAAGCCCTCGAGCAGCGCTGGCTGATCAATCGCCTCAAAACGCAGCTTGTCGCAAGCGTCTGAAGCGTTAGACACCAATTCGCGCAAAAAAATCTCTTTGTTGCTGTAAAGCGAATGGATCATCAGGTGCATCAGCTGTTTGACTTCAGCCTGAAAACCCATCGTTTGAGCGGCGTCTGCCGCTGGAGTTGCTTGATTCATCATGCTCACCGAAAAGTTATCCACAGGGTGCGCTCAGAGCAAAATCTCTTAGGCTTGAGCGTGTGACAGGTATTTGGGGGGTAAATCTTAAATTTCAAGGGCTAACAACCGGCTTCAGGTCGTTTGACGTCGCCTCAAAAAATTGTGAGTCATCAGTTGTGCAACCATCACTCCAGACAAGGCGATCGAAAAACTGGTGACCAAACTAAAGTTAGGTAAAGATAGGGATAAAAGCAAACAAAAAATCGCAAACGAAAAATAGCCGTACACCATACCTCGAAGCAGCACCACGGCATAGTCACCACCAGACTGGTGGTGCGAGAAGCCAACCAATACTGTCGTCATTAAGGGAAACATCGCAAAAATGCCGCTCAGCCGCGAACCAAAGGTTGAGGCGAAGTAGGTCACCACGACAACGAGCGAGGCGCCAAGCACCATGCGCAATATTAAATCCACTGGGCCAGTGGGCCCTGAGACCGCCTGTTGCGTTGCAACTTTTGGAAACCACCATTGGGCGCACAACAACAAAGCAACGACCCCAACAAAACACAGTTCGATTGGCAGCTGCACAGATTGCAAGAGATAAGCCGTGAAAATATATGTCGCATAGGAAGACAGCAAACTGACTGCTACCCCAAAGTTCATGGCCATCCAAGCGTAGGTCAAACTAAATACCAAGATCGCCAAAATAGCCAACAAGGTACCCTGCGCTGCTTGTGCTGCAAAGACATTACCCTGTTCAAGGGCCAAGATAAAGAGCACTGGGCCCGCGAACACAGGCAAGGCAGACAAAAGACCTGCCAAAGTGGGCCCATAGCGTCGACCCACAAGCGTCAACAACAACAGCATCGATGGCACGATCAACAGCTTTGCCATCAGGATGGGTGTGATCACTGGCTAGCCGCCAAATGCTGCACCAAGTCGCCGATATCGAGGCAGTTTTCTAAGGTGGCGACCACATCTTTTAACGGTTGAGAGTCGCGCATCGGCTGGGCCGCCAGTTGCCAGCATCGGTCAAACTTTGTGGCACGCGCCTGCTCACTGAGTGGCCGCGTGGGACTGGCCAGCATGGCGTCGATGCGGTGCTCAAGCACTCGGCCATCAGTCAGACGCACACGCACCACTTGTGGGCCCAGCGCATTTGGATTGGGATTGTCGTCGACCCGCATGACGACCTTACAGGCCAAGGCATAGGTTTGCGTGTCGCTCAGGGCGTCACCTCTGAAGTGCATGGCGTCTAAGACGCCGTGCTGCAACACCTTGGCCAACGCAAAGGGCATACAGAGGCGTGCATAGTTTGGAGTGGGGTTCTGCAACGGTGGGCGGTTGACCAAATGGTTGATCAAGGGTGGCCCAATCACGGTAATCTCAGCAACGTCTTGCATTGAAAACTTGGCCTGCTCACGCAAGATCATGACACCCTCGATACCACCGTGGGTCGCTCGTCCGCTAGGGTAGGGCTTATGGCTGAGGTCAGCGATTTTTGACTGTTGCCCCAAGCCAACCATGGCGCGTTCAAGATCCCAGTCGGTTTCAAACATCCTGAGATAGCCAAACTTTCCCGTCAAAGGTGTTTGTAAACTTGGAAACCCTGCCTGAGCCAAGTCACACGACTGCAGTGCAGCGCGGGCGTTCAAACCAATCTGCAAGGGCAACACCACACTACCCTCGGTGTGCGCCTGCATGGTGCCACTGACCTGCGCCAGTTGGTGTCCAAAGGCCGCTAGGGTGGTGTCGGCATCAAAACCGCGCAGGTTGGCCAACCCCGCCACTGCGCCAAAGCCACCCGAAGTTGCTGGGCGAAAAAACCGCAATCCCAAGTTTGAAGCCAGGCCAATCGTGCACGCAATATCAGCGCCCGCGGCTAAGGCGGTGAGAAGTTGCTTGCCGGTTACCCCACCGCGTACCTGCGCCTCGGCCAACAGCACCGGCAACAGCGTTGCCATTGCATGCAATACCGCCCCTTCGTGCAAGCAATCGTACTCTTGGCAGTGGATTTGATAGGCATTGACCAACACGGCCTGCCCCCGGGGCAGTTTGAGATCAGTGCCCCACACGGCAACTTCGGCACCCTCGCCCCAGCTGCGGACCGCCTTGAGCAAGGGCTGGATTTCAGGTGTGCTTCCACCGGCGATGCCGACGCCCAAGGTGTCAAGCAAAAAGACCTTTGCGCGTTCAAGCGCGTGAGGCGTTAAGGCGGCATAGGTGAGCGACGAGGCATGGCGTGCAAGTTGTAGATCAAGGCTTTGCATGGAGTGACCGTTGACTGAATTGGGGCTGTATTGGAGTCTGTGTTTGAGCTTGTTTGCGACAGATCTTACCGAAAAGACGGGGCGATCCGCGACTTGGGCAGACCTGTGTACAGAGACTGAGGATACCTAAGCACAGCCTCGCGCGCAAAATTTTTATACACCGTATAATGCACGTCTTCGTTCCAAAGCGCCTCGCGCGCGATCCCCCAAGGCCCGGGTGGTGAAATTGGTAGACGCAGGGGACTCAAAATCCCCCGCCGCAAGGCGTGCCGGTTCGATTCCGGCCTCGGGCACCAGCTTAAATCCTTGATTCTCAAGGTAAAATCAGAACGACTGTTGCTCAACAAACCAAGCTGCAAGTCCATGATTGCTCGTCGCAGTGGCGACATATGCCTGATAAACGAGATTTTTCGCCTTTGACAGACACACCCAAAATTCTCATTCTTGCTGGCCCCAACGGAGCAGGCAAAACAACCTTTGCAAGAGAGTTTGTTCGCAAAGAACTTGGCTTTAAACACTTTGTGAATGCCGATCTGATAGCGGCGGGTATGTCGCCCTTTGAACCCGAGCTCGCTGCAATTGCCGCCGGGCGAGTCATGCTGGATCAGATCAAGCACCTGGTTAAAGCACGTGAAAACTTTGTCATTGAAACTACACTTTCTGGGCTAGGCTATGCGCGACATATAAGCCAGTGGCGTTCTTCCGGCTACCATGTGTCATTAATATTTCTATCACTCAGATCATCAAACATAGCCCTTGAGCGCGTGCGAAACAGAGTGAAACAAGGTGGCCACAACATTCCTACCGATGTCATCAAGCGCAGATTTATTGCAGGGCTCGAAAATTTCAATACAATTTACAAAAATGTAGTTGATGAATGGCAAGTCTTGGACAATACAGATTCAGACCCAACACCGATCGACTGGAAAGGTAAAAAATAATGGCCAAATTAGCCCCTGAGTATCCTGAACACGTGCGGGTCGTTATTCGAGCGCTAAAACGCGCCCGAAAATTAGCTCGAAAAGTGTCACAAGCGACGGGCACTCCCCTTATTTACATGAAGGGCGACAAAATTATTAAAGAGATGATTGCCAAGGCCTGAGTCAAAACCTAACGTTTTGCTATTTTTGCTCATGACAAGCGGCTGGTACCCATCATCCTCGGAGCCATCATTTCACGGTCCATCAACATGAAACCTTCTGTCGCACTCGAGTTGAAACGTAGCGCTGTCCGTGAAGTAACGGGCCGCTATCGCGCGACCAACCCACGCGTGTTTGGTTCTGTTTTGCATGGCCTAGATCATGACGGTAGCGACATTGACATTCTGGTTGACGCGTTACCAGGCGCTAAATTATTCGATCTTGGCGGCCTCCAGGTCGAGTTAGAAGAATTACTTGGCGTACCAGTTGATTTACTTACGCCCCAAGATCTCCCAATTAAATTTCGGCAGCAAGTTTTGCAAGAAGCTATCCCCGTATGAAGGGACCATAGCTTACGGACTACCTCGGTCATATGCAAGTTGCGGCCTCCGATGCGTGCAGCTTCGTTGAAGGACTCGATCAAGCAGATTTTCTTGACGATAAACGCACTCAAAGCGCTGTTGTGATGAGCCTTATCGTCATCCGAACTCGAACGAGGTGACACCAAAGACATGCTGAACATTCACCTTGGGTGTGGGTCCGTAATACATCCGGGCACAACGAAAGACAGGACTAAGTCCAAACGACTCTGCCAGAGCCCGCCCTGAGGCATTCGGCTCAGGAACATCGATCTGGACGGCTTGGCCTTCGACCATCGACAGCAAGTGACCAACCACGCGGCGCGCAAGGTCGGGCGACTCTGCCAGCACGGGGCCAAACTTGTAACCATCGAGTGCCGGTCGAATAGCCGCGAGCGCAAGCACTCGTTGCGACTCTGAGCGTATAACGACGGCCTGCACGCCGGGAGCGCTGAGCCACTCATCGATAAATGCGCTGCGATCTGCGCCGAACAGGGCTGCATCTAGGCGCCTGATATCAGTGCGGTCCTCGTCGATCAGCGCAAGCACATAGGGGTCGTGTTCGCCCGAAGCGACACCCTGATAGCGCAAGTCGTGGTGAGCCAGTCGAAACCCGCCATCGTTGTAAAAAGGCACCATGTCCAACACACCGTCCATACCTATGGTCGCGCCAGGCGCAAGCCGATCGATCAAGCGATCGCGCCGATGATGCCATAGCGCGCGGCCCAAGCCTGCGCCGCGCCGGTCAGCGCGGATGATGAACAGGCCCATGAAACCGAACGAAGGCGTGATCCTGAAGACAGTGCCACCTCCAACGAGCTGATCACCGTCACGCAAGGCGATGAATGCGTTGGGGTCGATGCGCCGCGCAATTGCCAAGTCAGAGCGACCGGGATTCCAGCCCTCAATTGCGGCCCATTCGGCCAACTGATTAATGTCTTCATCGCGCATGGGCGCCAAGGTGTAGCCGATGGGTAGTCGTGGGGTACGACTCATGTTTAACATTCGTGTATGTGACTCGGGTCAACTAGCTTGGTTGCCAGCCTCGAGCGAAAGGTGAGACTGCGCTGCGGGCAGTGGATGGTCCACTCCTTCAGCTTTCGCTGAACGTTAACACTTCTGGATCAACTCTGTCCGACTTCCGAAAAAACAAGGTCTACGACGATTTCGCAAAATGAGTGTCAGCTCACAGGGTGGCGCTCAAGCACAGAGAGTAGATATTACGTTTATGCCTGCTCAGGGCAAGACGGACACATTCACTTTTGTTGAAATCCGCACCGATACCCACGACAATACTATTGTCCAAATCATTCTTTCACGCTGAACATAATCTATCTTTAAACAAGGAGTATCAAATTATGAGCATGGCTATTTCAAAGACCATCCTGTTGCGTTACGTCTGCATTCTGAGTGTCGGCCTTGCGATAGCTGCCCCGTCTTATGCACATGTGTCAGATCCGAAGGATGCTACGTTGGCCGCTGATGAGAAGATCGTGGCACCCAATAGCGGTGGTGTCACAACCATTCGATCCAACACACCGATTATTACTCGCCAACAAGTTCAAATTTATCCGGGGATCACCAACGCATCCGCCGGCTCCACGCAACTCTCTATGAATCGCATCATTCTCCCTGCGGGTATGAAGGGGCTGCGTCACATGCACAAGGATACAGAGACTGTCATTTATATCATTGAAGGAAATTCAAGAACGCTGATTGGCGAGAAGGGTGAAATTGCAGTCGATAACAAGGCTGGGGATTTCATCTTTATTCCAGCCAATGTCTGGCACCAGCCAATGAACGTTTCTCAAGAGCGCGTAATAGCCATAGAAGTGCGCGCTGATGCCGACGACCGGCAGAACGTGATCTTAGCCCCTAATCGCTGAGGGATTCCAGACATGGCGGTACAACGTCTGAAGGTTCAGGTTGTTACCGGCCGTATAGGTCATCATTTGGCCGTTAAACATCGTGATGGTGCGTGGAGACACCCCCATCTCAGGCATTAAGACAGAGTCATACAGTTGCAAAGTCTGTGGATTGATCGCTAGCAGCATCGAGTTGGCGTGGTGCGCGCGCCAGTTCGATGCCGGCCCGAGGGATCAGGTCGAAATAGTAAAAAATAAAAAGAAACCATTGAGAACCGCAGCCATTCCAAGACCTCCAACGAGAACACCCCCAAGCAACAGGCCGCCTATTGCAGAAATGATCGACGTTGACACTAAAATTATGGCGATCTGAAGCAGGGCTTCTCCATATTCAAAGGATTTATTTTTAGCTTTAGCAAGTTTTTTTTCATGTTGAACTTGTGACAATTTAAATTCAATTTCTTTTTTTCCATTTTTTTTGTCAACATTAGATTCGAGCAGTTGCATGTCTGTCTTTTTGTTCGCAACAATTTTTTCTAAATTGTTTTTTTCAAGCGCAGTTAAAGGCGAGTTAGCACTTAAATGAATCTCTAATTGCTCAATACTGTCCTGTAACAACGAATGCCTTAATGAGCGAAACTCTGTCACAGTTTGATAATTGGATTCGATAATATTGCTAGCAGACATAATTTTAAGTTCTTCAGCACCACCTAAGCCAGCAAGCGATAGCACCAGAGCAAACAAAGAGATCATTAAGGCTTTCATTGCGTGAGGATTTTTCTCGCCATCGCCAACCTTGATGATCGCTTCGGACGTTTTTTCGGCTTCCATAAACAGATCCCTTTAAAATTAATTGTCGTCTTTCGGGGTATCGCGCCAAGTCTTCGTATATTTTTTAAAGACTGCCGTGTGAAGTGTCTAGTCTGTAAAACGACGCCACTGCCGCACTTAGAATAACCTTAATTTTCACAGTTTGAGCACCATCGTCGCGATTTGGCTCAATCGACAATTTTTCTCGGGACCAGTCAATCAGCTGCTTAATGCCCCACGTAAGTGAATACGACATCAACACTGTTGATTTCTTTCCCAATTTCTCTGAAAACAGACGTCCCTTTTTTCGCTGTGTTACTAAACAAGAAGGTCTATTTACGCTTAACCCTTCCTTGCACCAACCGGACCTTACGCGGCGCGGCGATCCAAATCGCGATACTCGCTAGCAAACAACACGCCAGCGAGAGGGCAAAGGCGACGCGATAACTGCCCGTCTCATCGTAAATCACGCCTGTGACCCACGGCCCCACGGCACCTCCGGCCATCACTGCGATCGTCACCACGCCAAAGATTGAGCCGAAGGATTTTCCTTGAAAAATCTCCATCACAATGGGTCCCATCAGGGCAGTCATGCCATAGCCCAATACGCCCTGTGAAATCACCATCACATACAGTAACCATTGAGTGGGCGCACCCTCAAGCGCAAGCAGGGCCGCACACGAAATTGCTGAACCTAAGCAACTTGCGCCCCATGCCCACTCTCTACCAATCCGATCAGATAGCGCGCCCATACCAATTTGACCAAACATACCAAAGGCACTCACAAGCGCCAGCGCCCACGCTGACGTGGCAGGGCTAAAGCCAATTTCTACAAGATATTTTGTTTGATGCACTTGCACCGCGTACCAGGCAAAGAGTGCACAGAAATAACCAAAAATGATGCACCAAAACCGCGGGGTTCGCATCGCCTTTGCAATCGTCCATTCGACGTTGACCCAGACGTGGTCAACCACGTTTGACACCCTCGCACTGACTTGGGCTTCTGTCTGACCACGCTGCCCATCGGGTTCGAGCCCCAGGTCCTGAGGGCGCTGCCAGACAAAAAAACTCAGCGGCACAAGAGTCAACAACACGACTGCCCCGAGCGCCAAACACGACGCACGCCAGCCAGCGCGGATGATGATCTCTTGCAACCAAGGCAAAATCACCAAGGCCCCTATCCCCGCGCCAGAAAACGCGATACCAAGGGCCAAACCACGACGCCGAACAAACCAGTTAGGCAAAAATATCGAGTGAACACTAAACCCCATGAGGTTTGTGCCGCCCCCCACAAGAAACCCAAGCGTTGCATAAAGCTGCCACGGCTCTTGCATCAAAGTAGCCAGAAACAAGCCCGACGCGGTGAGGCCGGCGCCAGCAAGAAGCAAAAACCGAGGCCCGTAGCGATCCATCACTTGCCCAACCGTGGGGCTCAGCACCGCTGACACTAAAAATCCAAACGCAAAAGCCCCCGAGGCTAAGCCGCGCGACCAGTGAAATTCGTCGATTAACGGTGGGAGTAAGAGGGAAAACGAGGTTCGGGCACTGATTCCGATCGCAATCGTAATGAAGGCGATACCGATCAACACCCAGCCGTAGTAAAACGGCACACGCGATACCCAGCGGTTAAACGTGCGCTCGCGTTCGGGTGTTTTTTTAGCTGCAGATGCTTTGATCATATTCACTTGTTTTCAATGCGATCTACAAAGCGTTAACGGGTCACTGGGTGATTGTTAAGCACCACGTTGACCCTCTAGTCAGAACGCACCTGCCAACCTTTTTTGGCCATGTTCTACGAAGCGGGCACACCTTAAAACGCAAAGAGCACTTGAATTCAGCAAACAGTATGCCACGCCCTGACTAGACCTTATCTTTTTCTCAGCGAGGCCAACATTTGTGCGGTAATGCTACAAGACTAATCACTTGCCTGGAGCATTAACGTATGGTTTATTCAGTTGACGAGCAAGGCATGTTAAACGTACTTGAGCAGCACATTGCCGCAGAAATGCAAGGCGACATGGCCACCACGATGGCAACCATGACCGCCAACCCGCATCTTTTAAACGTCCCCAATATGATTGGTGGCGATGGTTACGAAGGCGTCAAACAGTTTTATTCAAACCATCTTGTCGGAAAGTTCTTTCCGCCTGATGTGAAATTCGAGACCGTGTCCGTTACGGTTGGGCGCACAAGAGTCGTGCAAGAGTTAGTCATTTCGTTTACTCACACTGCAGAAATCGAGTGGATGGTTCCTAATATCGCACCAACCAATAAAAAGGTCGAAATCGCCTTTGTCGTGGTCGCCGGAATCGAAAACCTTAAATTGACACACGAACACATTTATTGGGATCAAGCCAGCGTGCTGGTGCAACTTGGCTTACTTGACCCGGTAGGGCTGCCGGTGACTGGGCCAGAGAGCGCGCGTAAGTTACTCAGCTACTCAAGCGCGGATTAACTGAGTGACTCAAGCGGGGATTCATACAACTGCGTGAAGCAGTTTTAGCACGCTGCAAGTGGAGATGCTGTGACCATATGCCGCGTTTAAACAATCACGATATTTTCAGAAAACAGCTTCAAAGAGCGTTATGGCTGCCATCACACAGAACGCCATTCTTTGACTGCTTGCAACCACAGAAATAAACCGTCTTTGATTCACTCGCATCAAACTTAGTGGGCGAAAAACTGCTGCCTTGATGGCTGCCGTCACAGAACGGCTGCTTTTTACTTTGGCCGCACGAGCACCAGTAGTAACTTTGACCTGCAACAACTTCAACAGCATACGGTGCTTTTTGAGCGATTTTTGGTTGCATGATAAATTCCTTTTTAACGATAAGCTTCAATATCTTTTTATGCACTCGCTAACAATAACTCAAACGCCTTCTTTAGGTGCAGCAATTTTTAAGAGCGAGAGTATGCCAACTCAAACGAACGTGATCGACTGACATAGAGATGAATTGTGCGTTTTAATAGACATCACCTCACTCGAAGCTTGGCTAGACCAGTTAGGCACCTCTGGCTGTTGGCCTTATTGACGCTAGCGGGTTGCGCTGCGATTCCGCTAACAAGTGCTGATATTGATTATTTTCAACCCCCCATCGTTGCTACTGTGGCGCCTGAGCGTCCCATTACAAAATATAGCCTTTATAACAACACCATTAAAGTCAACTTGGCGCCGATGCGCCCGATCATCCCAACCTATAACAACAAGGGAAATCTCTTAGCGAGTTGGACTCCGCATCCGCAAGGGGTCGCAAACAGACCAACTGTGGTCATCGTTCATGGCGGTCACGGGCTGACACCCGGCGACTTTGCGACGGCTGTTTGGGCACGCGATCAGCTGGGTGCCAACACACTCGTTCTCGATAGCTACTGGAGCAGAGGTCAGGACGAAAACTGGGCGACCTACACTCGGCTCGGTGCTAATGCCAGAACCTTAGATGCCATTGCTGCTGGGAAATGGTTGTTAAACCAAGGGGTTGATCAGAAAAAATTATTCTTGATGGGGGGCAGTCAAGGTGGCTGGACCGTGCTGCGTACCTTTACAGACGAACGCTTCATCGCTGAACAGGCTCGCGGCTTATATCGGGCAGGCTTTAGTTTATATCCCAACTGCAATAGCAAAGGCTGGCGCGATGATCCGGCGCTTGGCCCCTACTGGGGACCCGTTCTAGTGTTCACTGCGGGTAAAGATACTGCAACGCCGCCCGAGCGCTGTCCAACTCGCGTCTTTAAAGACGCAACCGCATGGACACACTACCCAGACGCCACGCACGGCTGGGATACCTCAAACCGCGGCGCCCACACCCCCTCTGTTAATGGCGAGTGCGGCAAAGCATTAAACGTTTTCAATCAATTCGCTGTCTGCCGCTCAGATGCGGCAACTAACGACATGCATGCGAAAATAAAAGCCTTCATTGAGGGGCTAGAGTAGCCCGCACACTACTTTGATCTGATGTACAGCGCGCCGCTATCGCCATACCCATCAATGCCCGCACACTTGTTGCCATACGCATCGCAGATCACCACTTTGGTGGGTCGATTTTGCGCGTGAGCGTTGGTGATCGTTTTTTCGGCTGCAATCACTACCAAGGCCGAGGCGATCACGGTTAAAACTGCTTTTGTGTAGAAGTCAGGTTTCATTTTTTTCCTTAATGCCAACACATATCCTACCCTTAAGCGTGAGCTTGCTTCACTGTAGAGTCACGCTTCGGCTATTGCTCTGCCACGCGCTATTTAGGCACGCGAGCAGAATACTCTTTCATCGTTAATCGATTTTTGCACCCGAAAACTCAACGACCTCGCCCCACTTCACGATTTCGCTTTTCATGTAATCGGTTAACTGCTGAGGTGTGCCACCCATGATGGTGTAGCCTAGGTTCGTCATTCTTTCGCGAAGTGCCGGCTTGGTCAGAACAGTGTTCACTGTTTGATTCACTTTTTTCACAACCTCAGGCGAGGTGCCTTTGGGCGCTAAAAAGGCAAACCAAGTTGTGGATTCAAGCTCTGGAAACCCTAGCTCTTTTGTGCTGGGAACATCTGGCAAAACGCTAGTGCGCGAGTCGGCCATAATCGCTAAGGCGCGCAAGCGACCATCTTTAACAAGACTAGCAATTGCCATCGTGCCCGGAAACACCGCCTGTAAATCGCCACCAATTAAATCTTTGTTCACCGCGGCGGGGCTGGTGTACGGCACATGCACCATTTGCACACCCGTCACCTTTTTATACAGCTCGGCGGCAAGGTGCCAAGAACTACCGCTACCGGTTGAACCAAAATTTAACTTGCCAGGATTTTTCTTCGCGTACTCAGTCAAATCGTTCAGTGACTTGATTGGCAGTTTTGCATCGACCGCGATGACATTTGGAATCGAGCCGATCAACACGATTGGTTCGAAATCATTGATCGGATGAAAAGGCTTTGCCTTGTACATGGTGACGGCAGAGATCAAGGTGCCAGGTCACGAAAATAAAAGGGTATAGCCATCGGGTTCAGCCTTCGCTGCGTGCGAGGCACCAACATTGCCGTTTGCGCCAGGGCGATTCTCAACAATAAACGTCCCACCTAAGGCACCACCTAATTCTTCGGCCATCAAACGGGCCAAGGGATCAGAACTACCGCCTGGTGCCGCAGGTACGATGACTTTCACCGGGCGCGCAGATGGCCAGGTTTGCGCGAGGATTGTTGAACTGGCGCTAGCCAACAACGCCACCAATAAAACGGCCGCAGCAGTGTGCGAACGTGAAGGCTTGTTTCCTTGAATACTCATGTTGTCCCCTTTTGAGTTTATCTTGATCGAGCTGAGATTTTTTGTTCGACGCACGCCCGAGCGCGACTTCTAATTATTTAACAAATAAATAAGGCAAAGCAGTTTCTGCACTAAATATACAACGCGCGTTGTGTCCGCAGGCAGGAACCAGCACCGCTGGGTGCTTGGCCTGCAACGAATCGGTTAAAAATTTTGCGTAGGCAAAGCCTCTGGCTAAGCGAGTCGGCCCTTGTGCCATCGCCGCACACGAACTGTCAAACCCGTAAAGCGGCAAAATATCAAGCTCGCCTAATAAAAAGGTGGCAGGGCGTTTTTTCAGTTGCTGCTTCAGTACGTCATCACTAACTTGAGACGCATAGCCAACTTTATGTTCTAGTCCGTAAGGCCAGCGATTAAAATTCGGACAGCCCCCGGCATCTACAAAGGGTACAAAAGCGTGCTGATCTTTCGCATCCGAGACAGAAGGAACATACCCGGATGCAGCCGCAGCGATATTAGACGGGACAGCAGCCTGTGTAGGTCGCAAAACGTCTGGATAGGTATACGACGATGGATTTGCGACCACATAAGATATTTGTATGTTGCGCTCGCTTGTGACTTTTTCATGAAGCCGATTCGCCATCTGATAGCGATTGACGAATTGCCCACCTGCTGAGTGTCCGGCAATGACGAGGGTACGCAAATTCGGAAAAGTCGCCTTGTCCGTCAGCTTGAGCACTAGGGCATCCATAAAATCAAACGACTGTAAATTTTTGGCGGCTGGGGTTGTTTGCGCGCCTCCGTTTCGCCAGCTTTCAGGTCCCGAGCAAACCCAACCGACTTCGTTCGCGTCCAGTTTGTCGCGGCAGCTTTTACCTTCATTTGAGGCAAAGCGTGGCGAAACCAGCAAAGTATTTTTCAAGGCGTCTGCCAAAAATGCACCCGCCAAGCCATGACGAAAATAGCGATCGGCATTTCGCCCTTGGCCATGAATCACGATCACCGCGTGCTCAAGCGAGTCATTTCGCTGTGTCAACGGATATGAGCGATAGATCAGGCCGCGTTGTCCCTGATCATCTAGCGTCACCCACTCTGTGCAGGCTGTATTGGCTTGCAAACAAGGCTCTTGTGCGTTCGCACTGGCTAGGCTCATCGTCACACATGCAAAAATACTAACCCAAAAAAATCTTCGCATTACACACCTTAATCATCAAGCGATTGCATTATTAATGCGTTTTTCTTGGCATTAGGTTCGCGCGGCTGTTGCGTTTGTATGGTGATTGCGTTTGCATTGTTAAGACACTTTCTTCAATAGATCGGCTTCAAAAAAACAAACGTGTGATCACCGAATTCATATTGGCAGCGATTAAGTGTTTGATGATTCGGTACAAATTCTTCGAACAGTTTGTAATTTTTTGCATCGCGAACTTTGAAATTCACAAATTTAGCGCCATCGTTGTAGCCCAACACTAACAAACCATTTTCTTTGAGTAAGGCATGGGTACCCGCCAGAAGGGCTTCGCAATCGTCCAGTTGATTCATTCCAAAGCCGATCAAACCGTTGGCAATGATCGCGTCAAGAGAGCGGGGTGCGTAATATTGCAAGAGTGTGGCGGCCGACCCAATCGTATGATGACCACGATTGCCATAAATCGCTTTTTTAGGCTCAATATCCAGGGTCAGCAAATCAGCGTCTAGACACTTCGGATAATGCCAGCTGCGTTTGTCAGTCCCTAAGAACAGGCACCGCGCGCGCGTTGCCTGTTGCTTGAACCGTGCATTCAACAAATCAAAAATCTGATTTTCAAGAAATAGTCGGTTTTCAGACTTTAACGGAAACTCAAGACCAAGAGTGACTGCCAGATGAGGCGATAGCTTAAAGACCAACGACTTCAGTTTTGTGACGATTCGACTCATTATGGATATTCCGGCAAGGCTTCAATCTTGCAAGGTTATCCCACTGGCACGAATAAAACTTGTCCAACGGTCAAACTCTTTTTTGTTAAAGGCGACAAAATCTTCGACTGAACCACCCATCATCTTTGCACCGGCACCTTCAAATTTTTCGCGAACGTCAGGCAACTTCAGGATGGCATTAAACTCGGCGTTCATTTTATTGATGATGGCCGGAGGGGTTTTTGCGGGCGCCCAAATCCCATACCAAGCTGCGACATCAAACCCGGGGTAGCCACTCTCGGCGACCGTAGGAACGTCGGGCAGCGTCGGGATGCGATACGAGCTGCTCACGGCCAAGGGGCGCAGCGTTCCAGCTTTGATGTGTGGGGTTGAGGTTGCGACACCATCAAAGCCAAACGTCACTTCACCAGCAAAGATTGCAGTCATCGCAGGGGCTCCGCCTTTGTACATCACTTCAATCACATCAATCTTGCTCATCAGCTTTAAAACATTAAAACTTAAACTTGGCGAGGCACCAATCCCTGTACTGGCGTGGCTCAGTTCACCTGGTTTCGCTTTTGCCGCTGCAATCAACTCAGCTATGGTCTTATACGGAGACTTTGACGATACGACAAGCACGTTGGGTACTTCGGCTACGGTGGTAATCGCCGAAAAATCATCGAGCGGGTGGTAAGACGGCTTCTTGGCCAACGCGTGATTCACAGCGTGAGTACCAAAGGTACCTAGGATAAAAGTGTAGCCATCCGGAGCACTTCTTGCGACAGCTAACGCCGCGATCGTGCCACCCGCACCAGCTCTGTTCTCAACGACGACCGATTGGCCCACGCGTTCAGATAATTTAACGGCCAAGGTACGCGCCAATACATCAGTCGTCCCCCCCGCCGGAAACGGCACAACGAGCTTGATCGGTTGATCAGGATAGGCGGCATGAGCCACCTCAAGCGAAGACATCAGCGTTAGGCTAATGAGTATTTTTTTTGTCAGGTCTTTCATATTGTCTCTAAATGTTGGATGGTTTTTATACGAACAACACACTGTCTGCAGCTTTGTGGGGTCTGAGCAAAGTTTGCCCTCAACACCATCATTCTTTGCGAATCACATTGGACAGATTATTCTGATGATTGGTGCCCAATCACTACTCTGGTATTAAAAACTCTGTCACGAGTTTGACGAGCTCAACAATACCCAACACAACGATCAGTACAAACACGCCCATAGCAATCGCCAAGGGCACACTCCACCAACCGAGCGAGCTTGATAATAACGTGTAGATCAGCACCGATACCACTAGGGATAAACCTACTGCCACCGGCTTACCGAATTTAATCGTGTTGCGCAATACCGGAAACCGAGCAAGCCCGTACGTTGCCGAGGCGCGGCCTTGATCGGCAAGGGCTGTATTTTTGGGCGTACTTGTGTTTACAGCCCGACCAGCGTCTACGCCAGTATTGGTCGCAGCGCCTGAACTTGTTTGTGCGCCAGAATTTATGTCATTGCGCTTAGGCTGTTCGATCACCACGTGTTTGCCTTCAAGGCTCGCAATGCGTTCGGCCGCCAGCAAGCCAAAGCTACCTGACTTGATCAGCCCACCAATGTAGGCAGAGTCTTTACCGCCTTCGAGCCCACCGGTGGTGGCGCCCGCCGCAAACAGCCCAGGGATGGGTGTGGCGTTTGCATCTAACACCTGCGCTTGAGCATCGATATCGATGCCGACCATCGTATAGGTAATACCAGGACAAATCGGAATCGCCATCAAGGGCGCCTGCGTAATCGGCAGTGGCTCTACCTTCACAGAGCGCGGGGTCGGTAGCGTCTGTAAGCTACCTTCTGTTAACGCGCGATTGTATTGCGCCAAGGTATCAACAAACGCTTGAACAGGTACACCCATTTTTTCGGCTAAATCAGCCGCCGTAGCCGCGCGCAAGATCGTGCCGCCTGCACGCTCAAGCAAAGGGTTTGCGGGTATTCGCGCAGAGGTGCCAGGCCCCTCCCAAATGGTCTGATCGAATACCGCAAACAATGTTGTTGTCGTTGCAGTGGCAGCCAACTCGTTAGCCAGATGTACGCCCGAACGCCCCTCGTCAACAAAACGTTTACCGGTGGCATCGATGACGATACCTGCCGTAGCCAGTGCATCCACTTCGGGGTACGGCCACACCTGATCATTGTGTTTAGCGTCGCTGCACAACACGTGACCATAAAAGCGATTGCCTGCGGTTAATGTCGCGCCTGCTGCCAGCGCCATCGTTAAACCATCGCCGCGACCGGTTCGCGCGCCGCGCTGAAATACAGAATCAAACGAGGCACCGATATGCTTTTCGAACAAGGTGCGATTCGCTTGAAACCCGCCATCTGCCAGTACACAATAAGGTGCTCGCCAGATTTTGTCTTCGCCCTGGCACACGCCGCGCACGCCTACGCAACGGCCTTGCTCGAGCAGTAGTTCAGAGGCGCGTGCACCCAATTGAAGCGTACCGCCACGCTCAACTAGCTCAAGCGCGAGCCGACGCAAAATCAGATCGGGGCCGCGTTCTTTCCAGTCGATCCCCGCCCTCAAGGCACGAGGTGGTGCCATGCACCAGCGATACCCTTCTTGCGGATTAAAGCGCATAAACTTTGCGCCCTTGCTTTGTAACCAAGTGATTAGCCTTGCACCGTGCTGGGCTAAGGCACTGGCAAGCTCAGGCTTCGCCTCACCGGCAGTTACGCGTGCGATATGTTGTTCTAAATCCTGAACCTCTCGAAAGGGATCGCGAAAACCGATATGCAAAATACCACCGGATTGACGCGAGTTGTTCGGATAATCCACGCCCTCGCCCTGTTCGAGTACGAGTGGTCGCAACCCGAGCTCAGCCGCACGCACGGCGGCTGTCAAACCTGCAATACCGCCGCCGATCACAATCAAATCGTATGTTGGATTACGCTCTGTCACAGTCAATTTTTTTCTCTAATACTTTTAAACTAGTCGTCAGTGATACGACTCTTACCTTTATTTACCCAAAGAAATCGGTACTATTTTTGCGGCGATTGCAGCAGCCTGCCAGAGCTTTAATTCTTCATCAAAGAACGTGTCCATCTCTTTGGGGGTGCCGCCCATTGGATCAATCGCTTGTTGGTTAAACTTTTGAATCACTTCAGGAGAGCGCAAGATTACGTTGATCTCTTTATTCAACAAATTCACAATCGCATCTGAGGTACCGGCAGGCGCAGAGAGCCCCATCCAATAACCGGTCGCAATTGGTGGCAAGCCGGCCTCAGCCAGGGTTTGCACGTCAGGCAAATAAATCGATCGTTTGGCCGAGGTCACGAATAAGGGTTTCAGATCACCACGCTTGATGAATTCACGCTGCGCTGAAATCGTGCCAAAGTAACCCATCAGGTTGCCGCCCAACACATCGGTCACAGCTGCCATGGCGCCCTTGTAGGGGATGTGGTTGACCTGCACCTGCGTACGGTCAGCGATAAGTTCCATCAACAAATTGTGAATCGTCCCGATGCCCGAAGATCCATAGGTAAACTGGCCCGGATTTTTTTTCGCATAGGCAATCATGTCTTGAGCATTGTTAATGCCCATCTTGGGTGTGACAGCAAATACGTTATCCGCGACGCCTAGCAATACGATATTTCTCATATCCTTTTTAAAGTCGAACGGCAAATTCGTATAGACAAAGGGGTTGATGGCCGTGGTGATCGTTGTGAGATACAGCGTGTAGCCATCGGGCGCCGACTTTGCGACCGCGTTGGTGCCAATAATCGTATTCGCCCCCGCCCTGTTCTCAATGACAACGGGCACCTTCACCCGCTCGCTGAGGCCACGCCCAACTTCACGTGCCAGAAAGTCAGTGGAGGCGCCTGGTGGAACACCCAAGACGATCTTGATGGGTTTGTTGGGATAGATCTCTTGCGTCTGTGCCGCGCCGCAGTATAAAAGGGTGTTACAGAGTAGCGCTGCAACCGCAAGGCTTGGCGTGACTGCGGCGATGATTTTTTTAAACATGTTCGTAAGCTCCTATTTTTTTGTAATGGCTGCAGCAACTTATCTTGTCGCCTCAGTTTTTTGACCGTCGCAATCTGTCTTCGTAGCATTCGGCAATCTCAACATTTTTTTGTTTTTGTTTTGCGCTGCGCTATGTCAAAATGTTGCAAATACTTTAACTCGAACAACAGCACGTTGCTCGACCACTATAACAACAACTCAACCGAGAGACCTCATCATGCCGTTTTACGAAAAAGGTAGTACCAAAATCCATTACCGAGAAGTCGGCTCAGGCTTTCCAATGTTGATTTTGCCCGGCGGCGGTCTCAACGCCACCACCGCCTTTTGCACAACGACCTCCCCATTTGACCCGATGGAAGAGTTTCGTGGCAGCTATCGCTGCATCATCGCAGACTCGCGTCACGCCAATCGCGGCTATTCGTCAGGCCCGCTTGAAGTGGATCGCCCTTGGGATGCCTATACCGATGATCAACTCGGCTTGATGGATCACCTGGGCATCGATAAATTCTTGGTGATGGGCTTTTGTATCGGCGGCCCGTACATCTGGAATCTGCTCAAGCGCGCTCCTGGACGTGTTGTGGCGGCCATTCATGCGCAGCCTAGCGCCTATCGGCCAGAGATGCCCGAGCTGTTTCGTGGCGGCAACATGGAAGGCTGGGCGCCTACGCTTTGCTTGCAGCGCCCCGAGGTCACCATGGAGATGGCGCATGCATTTTTGACCAACATGTACACCAATCGAAGCGACTTTGTGTTTACGGTTGATCGCGATTTTGTACGCCAGTGCAAGACGCCAACCTTGGTGTTGCCGGATGACAGCGTGCATCATCCTTACGTGGTGGCCAAAGAGGTTGCTGACCTGTGCCCGGGCGCAGAAATCAGCATTTTCCCTTGGAAGCAACCCACAAGTTTGGTGCCGCAAGCGGTCGCGCATATCCGTGAGTTTCTGGCTAAGCACGCACCGAAGTAAGCGAAAGCAGACAACTCAAGGCGGTCGCACCTCTTGCGACGTCTTGAAGTCGATTGGACCGAAAGCCTTGTTCGGTTAAACCGCCAGCAAGTGGCAACTCACCATACGCCCTGAACCCAGCATAGTTTGTGCTGGGGCTTCAGTTTTACAGCGCTCGAGGGCAACTGGACAGCGCGTGTGAAAATGACAGCCGCCTGGCCGCTTGATTGGGCTGGGTACATCGCCCTGTAACACCATGCGCTGTGTTTTTTTCTGTGGATCAGGCACCGGCACTGCCGACAACAAGGCCTTGGTGTACGGGTGCATCGGGTCAGCAAACAATTCGCGACGTTCTGCCAACTCAACGATTTTGCCAAGATACATCACGGCGACACGGTGGGTCATGTGCTCGACAATGGCCAAGTCATGACTAATGAACAGCAGCGCCAAGCCAAGTTCTTTCTGCAGATCTTGCAGCAAGTTCACGATCTGCGCTTTCACCGATACGTCAAGCGCCGACACAGCCTCGTCGCAAATAATCAAGTCTGGATCAGCAGCCAAGGCGCGTGCGATACAAATACGTTGACGTTGTCCGCCAGAAAATTCGTGCGGCCAGCGGCCTCCGGCATCTTTACCTAGGCGAACTTTTTCTAACAGCTGCGCCACCTTTGAATCAATCTCGGCGTCAGACTGCGCCAGACCAAAATTACGAATGGGTTCGGCGATGATATCTTTCACCCGCATTCTGGGGTTCAAGCTCGAAAAAGGATCTTGAAAGATCACCTGAATGCGTTTGCGCAAAGGGCGTAACGTAGAGGCGCTGAGCGAATCGATGCGTACGCCATCTAACCAGACCTCGCCCGCAGTCAAATCAAACAGGCGCAAAATCGAACGACCCACCGTTGATTTTCCACAGCCCGACTCACCCACCAACGCTAGCGTTTCACCCTTGCGAATTGAAAACGAAACATCGTCAACAGCGTGCACGTGCCCTGTCACCTTGCTAAATAATCCCGTCTTGATCGGGAAAAACTTTTTCAGGTGGCGAACCTCGAGCAGCACAGGGTTTTCATTCTTAGACATCGCGTCACGATCGGTTAGGTTATTCATTGGCAAAGGCCACCTGACCGGCAAAGTGGCACGCGACCAAATGTCCGTGTCCTTTATCTTGCATGGCAGGTGCAATCTCGAGACAAGGCTCTTTTGCGAGTGGGCAGCGCGAAGCAAACACACAGCCTTTAATCTTTTGTTTCAAACTTGGCACTAAGCCCGGGATTTCTTTCAAGCGCGAAGTGTGACCTTCGAGCGAAGCACCGAGTTTAGGCACCGCACCGAGCAACCCTTGTGTATACGGATGCAAGGGGTGCGCAAACAACTCACCCACGGGTGCTTCTTCAACTTTACGCCCGGCATACATCACCATGACGCGCTCGGCCACTTCAGCCACCACGCCCAGATCGTGTGTAATCAACACGATTGCAGCACCGATCTTATTTTTAAGATCGGCCATCAAGTCCAAGATCTGCGCCTGAATCGTAACGTCAAGTGCCGTCGTTGGCTCATCAGCAATCAACAGCCGTGGGTTACAGGCCAAGGCCATCGCGATCATCACTCGCTGACGCATGCCGCCCGATAATTGATGCGGATACTCGTTCAAGCGGCGTGGCGCCTCTGAAATCCCAACAAGATCTAACATTTCAGTGGCACGCGCATTGGCCTGCTGGCTACTAATCGCCTGATGCAGCAGCAAGGTTTCGCGCAATTGGCGGCCAATAGTGAGTACCGGATTCAAGCTGGTCATTGGCTCTTGGAAAATCATCGAGATCGCGTTGCCGCGAATCGACTGCATTTGTTTTTCAGACAGTGTTAACAGGTCTTGATCCATAAACCGGATCGAACCGGCGATTTTTCCGGGTGGCTCGGGGATCAGCCGCAAAATTGACATTGCGGTGACCGACTTACCACAACCCGACTCGCCCACGATGGCGAGCGTCTCACCTTCATTGACTGAAAAACTGACACCATCCACCGCACGGTTCACACCATCGGGGGTGCGAAAGTGGGTTTGCAAATTCTCGACTTCAAGCAAGGCCAAAAGAGTTCTCCAGTTAAGCTGACTTAGATTTACGCGGGTCTAGCACATCGCGAAATCCGTCACCTAACAAATTCACTGCCAACACCGTGAGTGATAGAAATACGGCCGGGAAAAAAATAATGTAAGGCTTGATCTGAAACAGCGTACGGCCGTCAGCCATGATATTGCCCCACGAGGGAATGATGGGTGGCACACCAGCGCCGATAAACGACAAGATCGATTCTGTGATCATGGCCGAGGCGCAAATATAGGTGGCTTGCACGGTCAAAGGCGCAAGCGTATTAGGCAAAATATGCCGCCAGATCAGCATCGGCATGCGGCAACCACACGAGATCGCTGCATCAACGTAGGGTTGCTCGCGCAGAGTTAACACCACACCGCGCACTAAGCGCGACACACGTGGGATTTCAGCAATGGTGATCGCAATAATCACGTTCTCAACGCTAGCGCGTGTGAGCGCCATCAGCGCGATCGCCAACAAAATCGGCGGGATCGACATGAGGCCATCCATGATGCGCATAATGATTGAATCTGCACGGCGAATGGTGCCAGAGACCAAACCGATAAACAAACCGCTGGCAGATGCTAGCAGCGCGACCGAAAAGCCAACTGTCAACGATACCCGAGCGCCATACAGCACACGAGAATAGATATCGCGACCGAACGCATCGGTGCCAAACCAGTTTTCCCACGAGGGCTCGCGATTACGCTTAATCGGTTCGAGTGCGGTCGGATCAACGGTGCCCAACCAAGGTGCTGCGACTGCCAAGAACAACATACTAAGCAGCAAGGCCAGACCAATGGCAATGGTTGGATTATTTAATAGAAACCCCACCCATCCTGTGCGGATGCGTTTAGGGGGCAAAATATCAGGCAGCGCGGGTGCTGCAGCATAGGTAGTCATCAGTAGCGAATCCTGGGGTCAATCACGGTATAGATCACATCAACAAGCAAGTTCACCAAGACGTAAACAAAGCTGAACACCACCACCAAACCTTGGATGAGTGGGTAGTCACGACGCACGATCGCATCAATCGTTAAACGCCCGAGCCCAGGGATTGCAAACACGCTCTCGGTAACCACGGCGCCGCCGATCAGCAACGCAATGCCAATGCCGATCACAGTCACCACCGGTACCGCAGCATTTTTTAACGCGTGCAAGAACAGAATACCCATCTGCCCCATGCCTTTGGCCTTGGCGGTGCGAATGTAATCTTGTGACAGGACTTCAAGCATCGTGGCGCGCGTAATGCGTGCAATCAAGGCGATGTAGACAAAGCCCAGCGCGATTGAAGGCAACACCAAGGTTTCAAACCAAGGCCAAAAGCCCTTCGAAAAAGACACGTAGCCTTGAACCGGAAACCAATCAAGCTCAAGCGCTAAAAAATATGCCAGTAAATAACCGACCACGAATACCGGAACCGAAAAGCCAGCCACCGAAATCGCCATGATGCCGCGATCGATCCAGGTGCCTGATTTCCAGGCTGCGATCACACCAATTGGCACAGCCACGGTAATCGCAATAATCAGCGTCATCACCATGAGAGATAGGGTTGGCTCAACACGTTGCGCAATCAACTCTCGCACGGGCATGCCAGTAAACATCGAGGTACCAAGATCGCCCTGCAGCAGATTAAAGAACCACTCAGAAAACCGCACCAAGAAGGGTCTGTCCAGGCCAAGGCTTTTACGGATTTTTTCAACATCTTCAGGACTGGCCTGATCACCCGCAATCACAGCAGCCGGATCGCCCGGAGCAATGTAGAGCAAGCTAAACACAAAGAGCGCCACAATCATCATCACCGGGATGGTTGCAAAGACGCGTCTGGCAATATAACTAAACATAAATGTATTTGAATCCGTCAGGCAAAGCGAACCTTACGCAAAAGGTAAGGCGTCAAGCAAGTCGCTCAGCGGGCATCGAAGGATACACGCTGAGCGAAAACTTAAGCGAAGAGATTAAGTTTTTTTAACGCCTGCAAACCAAGGCAATGGGCCACCGACGATACCGGTGACATTTTTACGCCAAGCTTGGTACGAGTAGAAGAAGCCCGTGGGGATGTAGACAACATCTTCCATGGCTGCTTTGTTAGTCGCGGCAATCGCGGCTTTTTCGGCCTCGAGATTAGGCGCTGCAAACCAGGCGTCAACACCTTTCTCAACATCCGCATTAGACGGCCAACCGAACCAAGCCTTATCACCGTTGGCACGCACGCCCACGTTACCGGCAATCGTTGCGGTATCAGCACCAGCATGCCATGTATGGAACATGCTCCAACCACCTTTGCCGGGCTCGTTCTTCGAAGCACGACGCTGTCCGACCGTACCCCAGTCAGTTGCCACAAAGTCAACGTTCATCCCGATCTTTTTCAGGATGTCGGCGGTGATCTCGCCCATTGCCTTGGTGAAAGGATTGTCTTGTGCGACCAAGCAGGTGACCGGCTGGCCTTTGTAGCCGGCCTCTGCCAAGAGCTTCTTGGCGCCTTCAATATTGCCATTGCCTTTGAACATATCGCCACCGGCCTCTGAATAGAGTGCGGTGCCTGGGGTAAAGAAGCTTGGGCATTTTTTCCAGAGTTTTTCATCTGAGCCAACCACGGCTCGCATGTAGTTCTCTTGGTTGACGGCCATTTGCACGGCGCGACGGATTTTGACGTCGTTAAAGGGTGCGTGCAGATGATTCAAGCGGAACGAACCGATGTTACCGAGCGGATCGGCGATATCGACCGAGATGTTGCGATTACGCCTGAGCAGGGGCACCAAGTCAGAAATCGGACTTTCCCACCAATCGACTTCACCGTTTTGCAGCGCGGCTGAGGCGGTGGCTGGATCAGGCATGATGATCCATTCAATACGATCGAAATTGATGACTTTGCCACCCGCGTACCAGTTGGTCGGCTCATTGCGCGGCTGGTAATCGTTAAAGCGTTCAAACACGGCCAGAGCACCGGGTTTCCATTCACTGCGGCCAAACTTCATTGGGCCAGAGCCGATGTACTCGTCGATTTGTTTAAACGGGTCAGTTTTAGCAATGCGCTCGGGCATGATGAAACAGCACGGCGTACCGACTTTACCCAACGCCAACATCATTTTTGGGTACGGAGCAGAGAGCACCCACTTGAAAGTCGTGTCATTGACTGCGACCAACTCTTTTTGCAGCGCTTTCAGCATCAGGCCCATCGGGTCACGTGCTGACCAGCGCGTGATACTGGCCACACAGTCAACCGCACGCACGGGCGCGCCGTCATGAAACTTTAAGCCAGAGCGTAATTTAAACGTCCAGGTCAGGCCATCGCTGCTGACTTCTTCACTGTCGATCATCTGACGCTTAGGCACCAGCTTGTCGTCACAGCCGTACAGTGTGTCCCAAACCAATTGCGAGGCATTACGCACGACATACTGCGTGCCCCAAATTGGGTCAAAGTTGGCCAAGTTGGCCTGTGGCACAAATTTAAGCACTCGGTTTGAGGCTTGTGAAAATGCTGGTGCCCCAATCACGCCGGTAGCGGCGAGACTCAAGCCGGCGGCGCCTTTCAGCATATCGCGACGATTGAAATTCATAAATAACCCCTTGTGATTAAGAACGCTTCTTCTATTTAAGCTTAGGATGACCAAGCAAAAAACATGCCTGATAAAAGCAACCGCCTATTAAGCAACCGCCTATTAAGCAACCGCCTATTAAAATGACCAACTTGTTGGCTAACATTCACTAAAACTAAAAATCGACCCTCAACCCGAGCACTCGGGCCTTTGGCTAACCACCACAAAAACTCAAGCGACAACTCAACAAATTAGCGACTGCGAGTTCGCACAACAAAAACGATAGCTAATTTTTGTTTAGCCATGCAATCCACACACTAAGCGAGTCTATCGCCTAGAATTGATAATAGCAATTTCTGTTTACCCTGACTTTTTGTCCCTTAAACCCATAGCACTCGGAGCAAACCGATGAATACTCTTACGCGCCTAGCGCAACTCGCCCTCACCGCTGCGCTGACAACGGTTTCGTTCGCTGCCGCTGCACAGGCTTATCCTGACAAGCCCATCAAGATTTTGATCCCCTTCCCCCCAGGTGGTGGAACAGACTTCGTCTCACGTATGGTGGGCACGAAACTCGGCGAACTGACTGGCTGGCAGATCGTGCTTGAAAACCGCCCCGGCGCCGGCGGAAACCTAGCCATCGAGGCGGCATCAAAAGCACCGGCAGATGGCTATACCCTGGTGATGGGTCAAACAGACAACATGATGCTCGGCCCTTGGCTGTACACCAACCTTTCGTATGACAGCGTAAAAAGCTTTGCTCCCGTGGTGCAGCTCTCGGTCACACCCGCAGCGGTTGGCAGCGCAGCCAACTCAAGCATTAAAACTCCGCAAGACTTAATCGCAAAGGGCAAAACGCCCGAAGGCTTGAAATGGTCAACCGCCGGTGCAGGTACGCTTGGCCACCTGGTTGGCGAAGATTTTAAAAAACGTACAAACATCAATTTGCTGCAAGTGCCCTATAAGGGTGCATCGCCCGCTATCACCGACGTCATGGGTGGTCAGGTCGACGTCTACATCGGCACGCTCACTTCACTGGTCCCACTCATGAAAAGCGGCAGGCTCACGGGGGTAGCCGTCACAACGGCCAAACGTTCGGTTGATTTTCCTGATATCCCAACGCTGGATGAAAGTGGCGCAAAAGGGATGGATTTCAATATCTGGATGGGCATGTTTGCGCCAGCCGGCACCCCGCCAAACGTCATCGCGCTTTTAAACAAAGAAACGAACCGCGTACTGCAATCGCCTGACCTCATCGAAAAGTTCAAAGCAGGCGGGGTCTCTGCGGGCGGCGGCACCTCGGAGTCGTTTGCCGAGTTTGTCAAAGCAGATTACGCCAAGTGGGGCGCCTTGGTTAAGGCTTCAGGCATCAAGCTCACCGATTAAATGCCGTTGAATGCGACGCGGTAACATGCCGCGCTGCACCTCTACAGCATGACGACCGTAAACAATCGATGACCGATAGTGTGAGCAAAACTGCACCGCCTTTGCGTTGATTTGCTCGCACTTCTTGTGGCATTTTTTATTTTGGAAGCGGATCGCCTGAGGGCGCCAAGCCAAATTTTGACAACGCGTTCGCACGGCGCTGCAACCACCAACCCGACGATTCGTTCCAATGCTTAAACTCGGCATCGGGCGCCAAGTTCTGCAAAGCGTGTAGCGGCCAAAATGGGTCGTACAGTGCCTGACGACCCACTGCGATCAGATCAGACTGACCCGACTGCACAATATCCTCGGCCTGCTGCGGATACAAAATCAAACCCACCGCCATGCTGGGGACCCCAGCCGCGTTTTTAATTTGCTCGGCATAGGGCACCTGATAGCCCAAGCCTTTAATTGAATTTTGCACCGTCGGCGAACCGTTGATACCACCCGACGAGCAATCGACGATGTCAACACCACGCGCAGCCAAGAGCGGTGCAATCGCTAACGAGTCGTCAAGACTCCAGCCCTCTTTGCCTGCACCGTCTTCAATCGAGATCCTAAAAAAGAGCGGCTTATGGCTGGGCCAGTTTGCGCGAATTTCAGAGGTGACATCCAACGCAAATTTCATACGCTTGTTCAAATCACCACCATAGGCATCTTGGCGGTTGTTAGTCACTGGGCTCAAAAAGCTCGAAATCAAATATCCATGAGCGCCATGAATTTCAACGATATCAAACCCTGCGCGATCAGCGCGCGCCACGGCCTCACCAAACTTTACAATCAGTTCTTCAATCTCTGGGATCGTTAAGGCGTGTGGCTTCGGAAATTCAGGTCCATAAGATAAATCAGAGGGGCCGCGTGGTGTCCAGGGCGCCTCGCCGTGTGCGGCGTCGGCTGCAGTCAGAGGCCCACCGCCCTCCCACACGCGTTGGCTTGAACCTTTGCGACCCGAATGGCCGATCTGAATTGCAGCCAGCGCACCTTGTGAATGAACGAAATCCGTCACACGCTTTAAGCCTGGAATAAATTCATCAGACCACAAGCCCAAGTCACCATGAGTAATGCGACCCGCCTCTTCAACAGACACCACTTCAGTCATCACGGTGCCAAAGCCGCCCAACGCAAACTTACCGTAGTGCGCCAGATGCCAGTCGGTCGCAAACCCTTTTTCAGCGCGGTACTGCATCATCGGCGCGAGCACCAGGCGGTTGGGCAGAGTCACGCCACGCAAGGGCATGGGGCGAAACAATAAAGGGGTATCAGTGTTCATAAGAAAAACGGTGTCTCGAAATAATTTGTTTGAATGTGACTGCGATGTTTGAGTATAGTAGGTGAAGTTATCTTGAGGATTGAGACCGCATGACACCCTACCGCCCCGCACAACGGCTACTGCATTGGTTAGTCGCGCTCTGCATCCCGATACTGTTGGTGTTAGGTCTTTGGATGACGGCGCGCGCCAGTGCAAACCTTTGGGATGATCAGACCAACCTGTTGTATGGGTTGCACAAAGCGTTGGGCTTTACTGTCTTATTGCTGATGGTGCTGCGCCTTTTTTTCAAGCTGCGCACGGCAGCACCCGCCTACCCTGCAAGCCTTACACCGATACGCCTGCTTGTTGCCAAAACCATGCATAGGCTGCTGTATGCCTTGCTATTCGCAGTACCGCTTTTGGGCTGGGCTGGGGTGACCGCTTACCCTGCACTCATCACCGTGGCGGGCTATCACCTGCCAGCGATGCCTTGGGTGACGCAAGACCCAGCGTTAGCAAAACAGTTGTTTGCACTGCACGGCACGCTTGCCTTTGTGCTCGTCGCCTTGATTGTTTGTCACGTCGCCGCGGCTCTTGGGCATCTTCTTTTCAAGCGTGATGGCGTCTTTGAGCGGATGTGGCCTGGCAAGTCAAGCGAGCCGCGCTAAGTACTAGACGCCATCGCTCTAAAAACGCCAAGCCAAACGTGGTGGGGGTGATACGCGCAAGTACTAAGCAGTTGCGCTTTCGAAACACTCGACCCGACCTCTGCTCAATTGGCCTTCGCCTGAGCGATCTGGGTGATGACCAGACCGGCCAATAACAAAACGATCCCAAACACCCTGAGCCCGTTGATCGGCTGCACGAGCGATTCAAACAAACCGAAGTGGTTGATAAAGCCAGAAAAAACAATCTGAGCAACCATCGCATACAGAATCACATTTGCGATGCCAAAGCTAGGCGCCAACCAAGTCACACTAATTACATAGAACGCAACGATCAAGCCGCCGGCAAAATCGATTGGCCTGGCCCCGCTAAGTTTTGACCAATTGGGCAGCGCACCGGTAAACAATATGGCTGTCAGCAAACAAGCCAAAAAACCAACACCGAATAACACGACGGGGGCATGAAGCGGTTCACCAAGGGTTTTCCCCATGCGAGCATTCAAAACGCCCATCACCGGAATCAACGCGCCGGCAGCGGCGGACCAAAGGGCATAACGGATTGAACTCAAAGGGTGCTCCAGAAAATCGTGATGACCACTCATCAGGGTGGCCGAGCGGCTACCAAGTCGCTTTCGACGCAACAAAGCTGCATCAAGACAACAAAGTTGCTTAAAGGCGACAACGTTAGCCAACGGTAACGCATTTAGCAAATGATTGAGGGGCGCTCGCGGGTAAACGCTTCAATTTTTGCCCGACTTTCGGGGCTATTCCCATACGCCTTTAACAGCAATGGGCGCGACCCGAGCTCAAAATCTTCGAACTCAAAACCGGGCGCAACGACGCAACTCACAAAACTGCAAGAGGCAGCTTGAGCTGGCTGCGCGGCAAACCAGGTACGCGCCGCGATTGTTAGCTGAAAACAGCCCGAATCAGCACCTAAACGCTGCGCTTGTAATTGGCCATTTTCTGCAAAACTGTAAATGATCAAATCGCAACCCGAGTGAAAAAACCAGGTTTCGTCAGACTGAATGCGATGCCAGGCCGAGAAATCATCACCTGCCAGCAGGTAGTGAATGCTGGTGTAGGCTGAACGCTCTGGCGACCCTGCGCCAGTTTGCACACGTTGCTTGGCGCGGTGCACTTCGGCATAAAAGCCCCCCTCGGGGTGAGGCACCAACCCATGCTGCTCAATCAACTGCTGCTGTTTACTCAATTTCTGTGCCCTCATCGCCCTGTTGAATGATGTTATTTTTACTCGCCGAGTAGTAATCTAGCTGTCAAAATAAATACTCTTTTTAAACAGCATTACCGTTTATGATGCCTTTACAAAAGTTTGTGACAAAAACACTGCACGATTGTAAACCTGACCAAAAATACAAAAATCAAATCACAATGCTGACACCCAACATCCTTAAATCCCTTGCAACAACTGGCACCCTACGCGCAGGCGTCTACACCGGTAATTTTTTGTTGATTACCGGCAAAACGCCCGAAGGCGACCCTGACGGGGTCTCACCCGATCTTTGCCGCGCCATCGCGCAAAAGCTTGGCGTGCCACTCAAACTGATTCCGTTTAAAAGCCAAGACGCTTTGGTGGATGCCGTGGGCAGCAATGAGTGCGACATTGGCTTTGTTGGCGCCGATCCAGATCGTGCCGCAAAAGTGACGTTTACCCCGGCCTATGTTGAAATTCAAGCCACCTACATCGTGCCCGAGGCGTCAGCAATCAAACACGCCTCTGAAGTCGATCGCGCTGGGGTTCGCATCGCCGTCCCCGCACGCAGCGCCTACGGCCTTTGGCTGAACCGCAACATCAAACACGCGCAACTGCTTGAGGCAGAGGGCTTTGATGCCACGATTGAGCTCTTCATCACAAACAAACTCGATGCACTCGCGGGTTTACGCGTTGGGCTTGAAGTGGATATTAAAAAAGTCCCGGGTACGCGTATCGTTGAGGGTGAATTCACCATGGTGCAGCAAGGTGCCTGTACGCGCAAAGGCGATGCAATCGCGGCTCAATTCTTATTTGATTTTCTTGAACAAGCAAAAGCCTCAGGCTTAGTCGCACAATTAATTCAAAAACATCGCGTGCACGGTTTGCACGTCGCACCCTTGGCCGGAGGCCGTTAATGACTTCAATTCGATCGTCCAAGTCACTGCGATGGCTCGCAGCGCTCGCACTAGGGCTTTTTACAGTTGCAGCACACGCACAAACGCCAGAGCAAACCTATCCAAACAAACCACTTCGACTGATCGTACCGTTTGCAGCTGGTGGTGCCTCAGATATCTTGGCGCGCATCGTCGGTAAAAAGTTAACAGAGAACTGGGGTCAGCCCGTTGTGGTTGAAAACAAGGTGGGTGGTAACGCTCAGATTGGCGCTTCGTACGTGGCCAAATCTGAGCCCGATGGCTACACCTTGCTGGTGGTCGATCTGAGCGCACTGACCATGGCGCCCACGCTGATGAAAAACCTCACCTACGATCCCGCTAAAGAACTCACCCCGGTTGCGATTCTGGCCTACTCGCCTCACATCCTTGTCGTGGCAAACAAGCTGCCGGTCAAAACCTTCGCCGAGCTCATCGCGTATGCGCGCAGCCAAGCTGTTCCGCTGAATTTTGGCACCCCTCTTGGGGCGGCACCGCACTTAGCGGGTGTGTTGTTGGCACAAAAAGAAAATTTGCAGCTGAACTTTATTGGCTATAAAGGTGGCTCACAAGTCATTGCAGACTTAGCCGGCGGGCAAATCGATCTGACGATGAACAGTTTTTTGGCAACCTACCCCATGGCAAAAACCGGCAATTACCGGTTGATTGCTGTCGCGAGCCCCGAGCGCTTTGCCCCAATCCCCGACACTCCGACGATTGCCGAACGCATCCCCGGCTATGTGACGGGCTCTTTTCAAGGGATGATGGCGCCTAGCGCAACACCGCAAGCGATCATTGCAAAACTAAACGCCGAGATCGCAAAAATTGCCGCGCTACCCGATATTCGTAAACAGTTTGCCGACTTAGGCTCTGAGGCCTTGCCGCGCTCACCTGCAGACCTGCGCAAATGGTTGGTTGACGAAACTATGTATTGGGCAAAAGTGATTCAAACCGGAAACGTCAAAATTGAGTGACACCCTGTCGGCTCAGACGAACGTACAGTGGTTGCGCGCATATAAGATTATTGATCTGTATTACGCGGTAGGGTTACTGTTATTTACTGTCGTCCGGCTATTACCTGAGCAGTTAGGACTCGATACATATATCTCGCTCGCGCTGACGAGCATCGTGTTTTTGTTTGTTCTCGCAGACCTGTGGTCACTGCATTATCGCGCCAGGGCATTTCTAGCTGACGCCCTCATACCAGTACTCACCGTAACCCTCGCCTGCCTCGGAATATGGTTTGTGAACGCTTTTTCCGTGGTGTGGGTGTTTGCGTCGATTCCAGTACTTTTCATTCGCTTGCCCCTCGTCACTGCGTACGCTGTGAGTACTGCGTCAATTATCGTGGTGCTAAATATCTTGCACTTCAAACATGGCCTCGATACCATCACTCTGACACGCCTCGCGTTAGCGGGCGGCATGATTATCATCACGCTTGGTGTCTTTTTTCAGATACTGACCAAAATCAATTCTGCGCTAAATGAAACGACAGTGTTACTCAGCGGCACCCTGCAGTCTATCGCGCAAGGGGTCTCCGTGATTGGCAAAGACAATCGCTACAAGCTGTTTAACATGCAAGCCTGCGACCTCTTAAATCTACCGCCCTCGCTACTTGCGAGCAAGCCGACGCTGCCAGAAGTCGTACAGTATCAAATTGATCGGGGTGATTTTAGGGATCTTGGTGAGGTTGCACCCGAGGCACGGGCTTATATCTTTTCTCGTGGCGTTAACGTAGATGAACACGTCAAGAGAAATTACGTACGAAAGGATGTCAACGGTCGCTACATCGAAGTTCAAACGCATCCGATGCCCTCAGGCGACGTTGTACGCACCTACGCCGACGTGTCGAACTACGAAAATACCAATCGCAAGTTAAAAGAGTTATTAGCCGAGCACCAAGAAATGAGTCAGCTCATCTTGCAACGCGCGCGCGAACAAATGATCGACTCAATGACCGAACTCGCCTTGACTCGCGATAACGAAACCGGTCTGCACATTCAACGCACCAAGCTTTATGTCAAGACGCTTGCGCAAATTTTACGTCGAGCTGAACGTTACCGCGAGCAGCTCTCGGATGAGTTGATCGAAAAAATCGTCATCGCTGCACCTTTGCACGACCTGGGCAAGGTCGGAATCCCGGATCAGATCTTGCTGAAACCCAGTCGTCACACGCCCGAAGAGACAGTGATCATGCGCACTCATGCACTGCTTGGCGAAACGATTCTGGCAGCGGCCGCTGGCGCCGATCACATGCCCACCTCATTGTTTAATATTGCCGCCAAAATCGCTGGCGGGCACCACGAAAACTGGGACGGCAGCGGCTACCCGCGCGGCCTCGCGGGCACCGACATCCCGCTCGAAGCGCGCTTAATGGCCTTGGCTGACGTCTATGACGCCCTGACCACCGAACGCATTTATAAAAAAGCCTGGACACACGAGGCGGCCAGCGAAGAAATTTACCGCCTCTCGGGTAAGAAATTTGATCCTGACCTTGTGTTTGCCTTTGGTCAGGCCGAAGCACGCTTTCGCGAGATTGCCATCGAACTGAACGACGCGACGTCTGTGTCTCAACCTTAGGCATCGCATATGCAAATTGCCGAACAAGTGTTTCTCGTACTTTTTGGCACGATGGCGTTGGGCTTGCTCTTTAGTTTCTCTCCGCTCTTCAACAAGCAAAACAGTACTTCGCTCAACGGCTATTGGGTGCTCACGGTTGGGTTATACGCTGGCGGACTTTTTATCTTTGCGCTGGTACCGTCTGTACACCAGGCGCTGCTAACCCCTGCCAATATCTGCATCCTTGGCACCAATGTTTTTAGCGGGCTATTGTTTCGCTCTTGGCGCCAACCCATTGAACGCCCACTTTTAACCGCGGCCTGGGGTGTTTTGCTCTTACTAGGCATCACCTACGAAATCATTCGGCAACATGGTGGCTTCGGTGATCGGGTGGTCTTTGTCACGACAGTGTTTGCGATCTGCTTACTTTGGCAGGGCTATGAGGTCGCGCGCCTAATTTATGAGCGGGGCCCGGTCATATTGAAATTTATTTTTAGTCTCATTTTGATCACTCTTGTGTTGACACTGATCCGCACCTTTACAACGTTAAATGTCAATCTCGGCCACGTGAGTAACATTTTCAATGAAGAGATACTGTCGCGATTTTTGCGCTGGGCAACGCAAGGCACAACGCTGTTAACTTTTTTTGGGGTTGGTACTTTTTATTTGCAAAGGCAAATATCCGAGCGACAGCAGATGATCGGGGCACTCTCTTCAAAAGAGAGCGCACTATCAAGCGAGATCGAAGAAAAAAACCAAGTTCAGCAGCTGCTCGTTGAACGTGATGAATTGATTCAGTCGTTAATTAGCGCAAAAAAATCAGCCGAAGTGGGGGCACTATCGGCTGCACTGGCGCACGAACTGAATCAGCCACTGTGCGCCATACAACTCAACGCTGAATGCCTGCAGATGGAGCTCACGAGCGTTGTGACAAATCCATTGATTAAGCAAGAGCTCATCTCTAGAATCTTGGCCGATAATCAGCGAGCCTCCGAGATTATTACTGCTCTCAGACAGATATTTTCAAATACGACGTTGGTGCCACAACGGGTTGATCTGGTTGACACCATGTCATCGCTCGAAAAGTTGTTTTTACCTTTAGCCAAAAAAGAAAATGTTTCGATTCGTCGAAACTATCCCATCACGGGCGGGTGCCACGTCTTAGTGAATCCGCAAGAATTTCAGCAGGTACTCTTAAATCTTTTAAACAATGCGGTTCAAGCGCTGTCAGACATTACAGACCGTGAGCGATGCATTGGCATCACCATCAGCAAGACTGGCAATCGCGCGTACTTGAGCGTGGCTGACAATGGCAACGGCATCGATCCGACGACGCAAGCAACCATCTTTAATCTGCTGAGCTCTAACAAGTATGCCGGAATGGGTTTGGGGTTATGGTTAAGTCAGCATATTATTGAGCGACACAAAGGTCGCCTTTACTTTGCGGCACAGCCTGGTTGGGCAACTACGTTTATGATTGAACTACCACTCAACGAATAGGCTCGCGATATTAGTGAAAAGCACTTAGTCGCGATGCAAGCTACCTTTTACCCCGCGCCCTGAGCGGCGATACCTTACGGAGATGTTATGAACGCCTCCCTCCCCCCTGGGGAGTGAGGGTGCCAGAAAAGCAGAGAGCCCTCGCTTTACCTAACGGCATCTAAGTGCCAAAGTGGAGTTTCTTAATTCAACCACAAACGGTAATGAGGGCTCGACATGAAGATTACGACAATTGGTCTGGATATTGCAAAGAAATTTTTTCAATTGCACTGGGTAGATATGACAACAGGTGAGGTTCATCGCAAGCAGCTCAAGCGCGAACAGATGGCAGAGTTTTTTGCCAACTGCGAGCGCAGCGTGATCGC
>CAMDEF010000011.1 GCA_945895265.1 Bordetella parapertussis
CTTGACGCAGCGATGCTGGCGCAGGCCGCTGACTGCCTGCATGACCGTATGACCGAAACCGTGGTCGATGCGGGCTTTGATCCTCAAGCCCTGTTTGCCTCGCTACCGGGCAAACCGATGCGCACCGTTGAGGTGATGGCGCAAGGTAAGCAGGCGTTACTTCAGGCCAATACAAGTTTGGGTTTGGCCTTGTCAGAAGATGAAATCGATTACCTGACGCAATCGTTCACTGAGCTCGGTCGTGATCCAACCGATGTTGAATTAATGATGTTTGCCCAAGCCAACAGCGAGCACTGTCGCCACAAGATCTTCAATGCGCAGTGGGTCATTGACGGCAAGCCCACTGACAAAACCTTGTTTGGCATGATTCGCGAAACCCATGCGGCACAGCCCTTGGGTACGGTGGTGGCTTACTCAGATAACTCGGCCATCATGCAGGGTGGCGAGGCGTTACGCTTTCAGGCGGCGTTGCCAGGTGGGGCGCAGGGCGGCGTGTATGCCGCCAAGCCCCAGCTTGTGCACACCGTCATGAAAGTCGAAACCCACAATCATCCTACTGCCATTGCCCCGTTTGAAGGTGCGGCAACCGGCGCGGGTGGTGAGATTCGCGACGAGGGTTCTACCGGCCGCGGCTCGAAGCCCAAGGCGGGGTTGGCTGGTTTCACTGTTTCACATCTGCGCTTCGATGATGCGCCGCGTGTTTACGAAGCCGATCATCACGGCAGCCCCGACCGTATCGCTAGCCCCTTGGCAATCATGATTGAGGGGCCCTTGGGTGCGGCAGCTTTTAATAATGAGTTTGGTCGCCCCAATTTGCTAGGCTATTTCAGGTCGTTTGAACAATCCACTGCTGAAACTCGTTGGGGCTATCACAAGCCCATTATGATCGCGGGCGGCTTGGGCAGCATCGATGCTGGTTTGACCAAGAAAGACGTGATCCAGCCGGGTGCCCTATTAATTCAATTGGGTGGCCCTGGTTTGCGGATCGGTATGGGCGGCAGTGCAGCGTCAAGTATGTCGGTCGGGTCAAACACGGCGGCACTGGATTTTGATTCGGTGCAGCGTGGCAACCCCGAGCTCGAGCGTCGTTGCCAAGAGGTGATTGATCGTTGCTGGCAACAAGGTGCAAATAATCCGATTGTGGCCATTCACGATGTAGGCGCGGGTGGTTTATCCAATGCGTTTCCAGAGTTGGTGAACGACGCGGGCCGTGGTGCCACCTTTGAACTGAAGCGGGTGCATCTCGAAGAATCAGGCATGTCGCCGGCTGAGATCTGGAGCAATGAATCGCAAGAGCGTTAT
This sequence comes from Bordetella parapertussis, assembly GCA_945895265.1. Taxonomy (GTDB): domain Bacteria; phylum Pseudomonadota; class Gammaproteobacteria; order Burkholderiales; family Burkholderiaceae_B; genus Zwartia; species Zwartia parapertussis_I. The sequence continues at coordinate 1,303 of CAMDEF010000011.1, forward strand.
GTGTTGGCCGTGATGCCGCAAGATCTTGAGCGCTTTAATGCCATTGCTGAGCGTGAGCGTTGCCCGTTTGCGGTGATCGGCGTGGCGACCGAGGCGCGTCAGTTAACCGTGTTAAACGGTGAGGGCTTGCCCGGCTTAGATTCACTCTTGCCCAAGCAAGGCCTGCGTCCTGTTGACGTACCGATTGATGTGATTTTAGGCAAGCCACCGCGTATGACGCGCGATGTTAAACGCTTGCCTGGTCAGACCGCGCCGTTAGATTTGACGGTCATCACGCTCGATGACGCGGTCACGCGGGTGTTGCAACACCCAACCGTCGCAAATAAAACTTTCTTGATTACGATTGGCGATCGTACAGTGGGTGGTTTATCAAGCCGCGATCAGATGGTGGGCCCCTGGCAGGTGCCTGTAGCCGATTGTGCTGTGACCTTAGCGGATCACGATGGCACGCGTGGCGAGGCAATGGCGATGGGCGAGCGCACGCCGCTTGCTGTGATTGATGCCCCTGCTTCAGGGCGCATGACCGTGGCCGAAGCGCTCACCAATCTTGCCGCCGCCGATGTGGCGTGTCTTGAAGACATTAAGCTGTCTGCCAACTGGATGGCAGCGTGTGGGGCCCCTGGGCAAGATGCTGCACTCTACGATACCGTGGCCGCAGTGAGCAAACTGTGCCAAGAGGTTGGCTTGTCGATTCCGGTTGGTAAAGATTCGTTATCGATGCAAACGGGGTGGTCACAAGACGGTGAAAATCGTAAAGTGATTGCGCCCGTTTCGTTAATCGTGACGGCGTTTTCACCTGTTCAAGATGTTCGTACGACGTTAACGCCGCAACTGCGCACTGATGTGGGCCCAACGACCTTGATCTTGATTGATCTAGGCGGCGGTAAACAGCGCATGGGTGGTTCGATACTCACGCAAGTTTGCAATCAGCTCGGCGAGCAAACGCCTGATATCGACGATGCGCAAGCTTTACGCACATTCTTTGTGACGATTCGCGCGCTTGCGCAGTCTGGCATCTTGTTGGCCTACCACGATCGCTCTGACGGTGGTCTGTTGGCAACGGTTGCCGAGATGGCCTTTGCGGGCCACACCGGCGTGTCGCTCAACATTGATATGTTGTGCTACGACCATAATGCCCAAGATTGGGATGCCTACAATATTCGTGCTTCACAAGTTGCCGTACAACGTAACGAATTGACCCTCAAAGCCTTGTTCTCAGAAGAGGCGGGTGCAGTGATTCAAGTCCCTGCAGCCGAGCGCGATGCCGTGATGCAAGTGCTACGTGCGGCGGGGCTATCCACGCATTCACACGTGATTGGTTCGCTGAATACAAGCGACACGCTCGAGGTGTTTCGCGATGGCAACCGCATCTGGTCGCGGCCGCGTGCCGAACTCGGCGCACTCTGGAGCGATGTCAGTTATCGCATCGCCATGCGGCGTGACAATCCGGCCTGTGCCAAGGCTGAACTAGATCTGTGGGCTGACGCTACAGACCCCGGGTTGTCGCCGCAGGTGCAGTTTGATCCTCAACAAGATGTTGCGGCGCCGTTTATTGGCAAGGGCGCACGTCCAAGAGTCGCTATCCTGCGCGAGCAAGGGTGCAATAGCCAAGTTGAAATGGCCTGGGCGTTTGATAAAGCTGGGTTCGAAGCGGTTGACGTGCACATGACTGACCTTCAAACCGGTAAGGCTGAGCTATCGAGCTTTAAAGGCCTTGTTGCGGTGGGTGGTTTTAGTTATGGCGACACGCTTGGTGCGGGCGAGGGCTGGGCGCGTAGTATTTTGTTCAACACGCAATTGTCGGATCAGTTCGCACAATACTTTGCGCGTACGGATACCTTTGGGTTGGGTGTGTGTAATGGTTGCCAAATGATGGCTGCCTTAGCCACGATGATCCCGGGCGCCGAGAGCTGGCCGCGCTTTACCCGAAATCAATCTGAAAAATACGAAGCACGTTTTTCGTTGGTCGAAGTGCTTGAATCACCCTCCTTGTTCTTTAAAGGGATGGCAGGTGCCACTATCCCTGTGGCCGTGGCGCATGGCGAAGGCTTTGCAAACTTTAGCCGTCAAGGCAATGCACAGGCAGCGCTTGCAGCCCTGCGTTTTGTGGATCACAAAGGGCAGGCGACTGAGGTATATCCATTTAATCCAAATGGTAGCCCCAAGGGCCTGACGTCGGTGACAACAGCGGACGGGCGTTTTACGGTGTTGATGCCGCACCCCGAACGCGTGACCCGCAATGTGATGATGTCGTGGTCGCCGCCTAGCTGGGGGCCCAATGATTCGAAGGGCGCTTATACCCCGTGGATGAGGTTCTTCCAGAATGCTCGGGTAGCGATTGGTTAAGGGTGCGCGCCTCTTTCTTTTAAGAGGGGCACCCTCAGAGAATCACTTACTTTTTAGCGTGACTCAAGATCAGGCAGGTTGTTGTGGCATGGGCATAGAGTTTGCCGTCTGGCCCAACAATGCGGCCCTCTGCGGTGGCGACCTGACGGCCGACTTGAATGATCTTGCCAATCGCGCGTACTCGAATACCTGGGGCGGGCACGATGGCGCGTGTCATTTTTACGCTTAAATCTAAGGTCGTGTAGCCTGTGCCCGCGGGCAACATGGTGTGGATGGCGTTGCCGACCGCACTGTCCAAAATACTGGCAAACCAGCCGCCATGCACCGAACCCTGAACGTTCATGACGCTTTCGGTAGGGTTGCCTTGCAGCGTGGCTTGACCCGGTTCGAGCGCCACAATCAGGTAACCGCAGGTTGCAGCCATCGGGCCATTTGGTAAATCACCGCGCATGACCGCCTGCATGACCTCCATACCTGTCATGGTTGCAGTTTTACTCTTGCCCAACAGCCCGATCGGGCGCCCGTTGGGCATACCGGCAAGTATTTTTTGTTCGTCTTCTAGCCATTGCGCCAGGGTGTTTTCAGTTGTCATGAGTCAAAGCTTTGAATAATTTTAGTTGTTTTTGGTCAAAATCTGAGCAGATGCTGCTCAGACCTTGCGGGGTAGCTGCTTTTTAGCACTAGTTGCCTCTCAAAAGAAGTCGTTCGTCCATCGTATAATCACGCTTTGCGCCCGGAGCTTTTTATGCGTCTTATCCAAACTGCGCTCACCTTCGATGACGTACTGCTTGTGCCGGCGTTTTCGCAGGTGTTGCCGCGCGACACTTCGTTGGTTACCCGTTTAACCCGAAACATCTCACTGAATATCCCCTTAGTCTCGGCCGCAATGGATACGGTGACTGAATCGCGGCTGGCGATTGCCATGGCCCAAGAGGGCGGTATCGGGATCATTCACAAAAATCTGACTGCCGACGAGCAGGCCAAAGAGGTCTCGCGCGTCAAGCGCCACGAATTCGGTATCGTCACTGACCCAATCACAGTCACGCCTGATATGAAAGTGCGTGAGGCGATTGCCTTGCAAAAGCAGCATGGTATTTCTGGGCTGCCCGTGGTGCAAGGTCGCAAAGTCGTGGGCATTGTCACAAATCGCGATTTGCGTTTTGAAGATCGTCTTGAGGCACCGCTTAGCAGCGTCATGACCCCGCAAGACCGCCTGATCACCATGAAAGAAGGCGCAACACTGGCCGAGGCACAAAAACTGATGCACCAACATCGCCTCGAGCGTGTGTTGATTGTGAACGATGCCTTCGAATTACGCGGTTTAGCAACGGTTAAAGATATTGTCAAAAATACAGAGCACCCTGCCGCTTGTAAAGATAGCCATGGGCAGTTGCTCGTGGGTGCCGCGGTGGGCGTGGGCGATGGCACCGAAGAGCGTGTCGCAAAACTTGTTGCCGCGGGCGTTGATGTCATTGTCGTTGACACGGCACATGGTCACTCAAGCGGCGTCATCGAGCGTGTGCGTTGGGTAAAAGCCAATTACCCTAAGGTCGAAGTGATTGGTGGCAACATCGCCACGGCCGATGCCGCGCGCGCGTTACACGAAGCGGGTGCAGACGCCGTGAAAGTCGGTATTGGCCCAGGCTCGATCTGTACAACGCGTGTAGTGGCTGGTGTGGGCGTGCCCCAAATCACTGCGATCTCTGATGTGGCTCGCGCTTTGAAAGGCACCGGCGTACCTCTGATTGCTGACGGTGGCGTGCGTTTTTCAGGAGATGTGGCTAAAGCATTGGTGGCGGGTGCATCGTCGGTGATGATGGGCGGTATGTTTGCCGGCACCGAAGAGGCCCCGGGCGAAGTGGTGTTGTATCAGGGGCGTTCGTACAAGTCGTATCGTGGCATGGGTAGCTTAGGTGCCATGACCGATGGTTCGGCTGATCGTTACTTTCAAGACCCAGCCAATAACGCTGACAAACTCGTGCCCGAAGGCATCGAAGGGCGCGTGCCTTACAAAGGCAGCGTGTTGCAGATTATTTTTCAGTTGGTGGGCGGTGTGCGTGCCTCGATGGGTTATTGCGGTTGCGCAACGATCGAAGAGATGCGTACCAAGCCAGAGTTTGTACAGATTACCTCGGCCGGCTTTCGCGAGTCGCACGTGCACGATGTTCAAATCACTAAAGAAGCGCCAAACTATCGGTCAGAGTAATGTTTGCTGCTTGCTTGGTTTAACACCGGCCTCGTTGCCGGTGTCTTTCATTTAGATCTTTACACAGGTTAATCCTTCATGCACCAGCGCATTTTGATTCTTGATTACGGCTCACAAGTCACCCAATTGATTGCGCGTCGTGTGCGTGAGGCCGGTGTGTATTGTGAGCTTCACCCCGGTGATGTCTCGGCAGAGTTCTTAAAGAATCAGTTGTCGCTAGGCTTAAAGGGCATCATCCTGTCGGGTAGCCATGCCTCGGCCTACGATGAGTCATCGTTAAAAGTCCCGGCTGAAGTCTTTAGCGCAGGGGTGCCGGTACTAGGGATTTGTTATGGCATGCAAGCCATGGCACAGCAGTTAGGCGGCGAGGTCAGCTACGCAGATCACCGTGAATTCGGCTACGCCGAAGTGCGCGCACGCGGTCATACACGGTTGCTGAAAGACATTGACGACTTCACTACACCTGAAGGGCACGGCATGCTCAAGGTCTGGATGAGTCATGGTGACCAGGTAACGCGTTTGCCTGAAGGTTTTAAAGTGATGGCGTCAACCGCGTCGTGCCCGATTGCTGGCATGGCTGACGAAGCTCGCAAATTTTATGCAGTGCAGTTTCACCCTGAAGTCACGCACACGATCAAAGGCCAAGCCTTGCTCGAGCGCTTTGTGCACGAGATCTGTGAGTGTCAGGGCGATTGGACAATGCCTAATTATGTTGACGAAGCGATTGCACGTATCCGTGAACAGGTCGGTACCGACGAAGTGATTCTAGGTTTATCTGGTGGTGTCGATTCATCGGTTGCTGCTGCCTTGATCCACAAAGCCATTGGCGATCGCCTGACCTGCGTGTTTGTTGATCATGGTTTGCTACGTTTAGACGAAGGCAAACAGGTGATGGAGACTTTCGCTCAAAATATGGGTGTGCGCATTATCCATGTCGATGCCACCGAGCAGTTTATGGGTAAGCTTGCCGGGGTGTCTGATCCCGAAGCCAAGCGCAAGATTATTGGTCGTGAGTTTGTCGAGGTGTTTCAGGTTGAGGCGGGCAAACTCAAACAAGCTAAGTGGCTTGCACAAGGCACGATCTACCCTGATGTGATTGAATCTGCTGGCGCTAAAACGGGTAAAGCCGTGGCGATCAAGTCGCACCACAATGTGGGTGGTTTACCCGATACTTTGAATTTGAAGTTGCTCGAACCACTGCGCGAGTTGTTCAAAGATGAAGTTCGCAAACTGGGTGTAGCCTTGGGCCTGCCACACGGCATGGTCTATCGTCATCCGTTTCCAGGCCCGGGTTTGGGCGTACGCATATTGGGCGCGGTGAATACAGAATTTGCTGATCTGTTGCGTCGTGCCGATGCGATATTTATCGAAGAACTTCGCAACACCATTGATCCAGACACCAAACAAAGCTGGTACGACTTAACTTCGCAAGCCTTCGCGGTGTTCTTGCCCGTTAAGTCGGTGGGTGTGATGGGTGACGGGCGCACTTACGATTATGTTGTGGCGCTGCGCGCTGTGCAAACGTCAGACTTTATGACCGCAGATTGGGCACCGTTGCCTTATTCCTTACTCGGTAAAGTGTCGTCGCGCATTATTAACGAAGTACGCGGTATTAACCGCATCGTGTACGACGTATCCAGTAAGCCGCCCGCCACTATTGAGTGGGAATAAGGTTCTGCAAGTATTGAAATTGTCTTTTTGAATTGGTGCCGACTATGACTCTCGAAACAAGTTCGTTGATCATGCAATCTGGATGGCTCTACGTTGGATTGACAGCTTCCGTCTTGTTTGTTTTCTTTTTTGGTTGGCGTTATGGACAGGTCGTAAGGCGCAAGCAAAATAAAGAGTCTGCCGAGTTCAGTAGTATTTTTATTACTTCGATTTTTGGTTTCTTTGCGATCTTAGTTGCGTTTCAGTTGTCTGGATCAACCCATATTTACGAGACCCAGCGTAAGCTGACAATGGATGAGATAATCAGTATCTCGGGGGTGATCGACGCAACAAGCATGCTGCGAGTCGAGGATAGGGCAGACGTTCTAAAGCTATTAGTCGGGTACGTTGAGCAACGAGTGACTTTTTACAACAAACCAATACACCCCTCAGAACTTGAGACGCAAGGCCGTAAACTGAAAAACCTAGGCATGGGTTTGATGCGTCATGCTTACATGTTGCTACCTAAATATGATGGCGACGATCGCGTCATACTTATGAGTGTTCTAAGCGGTGTGCAGTTGATGAATACGAGTTTTGATCAGCAATATGCATCTATTTTTATGCAAATGCCGACAATCCTCTGGCAGGCGCTTGTCACCTTATTGATGATCATTTCAGCAATATGTGGCTATAAGACGGGCATTGAAAAGGGGCAACAGTTTCTCTTGACCGCGGTCTTTCTGGTTGTCGTTCTTGCCGCGATTATCATTTGTCTAAATTTGGGCCACCCAAGGGTGAGTGACATAGGGTTAGACCTCGTCGACGTACAGTTTCCAAAAGTATTGAATCGTATAAATTCGACTCGGTAGTTATCGATACTAGGAATCTTAAACATGACAAATTCTTCAGCAGACGAACAACGTTTTGCTCGCCTTCACGTCGATCAAATGACTGACGAGCAAAAGATTTATTTCAACTCGCTGATGGCTGGCCCCATCTCGGGGACAGGCAGCAAGGGTGTGGTGCAGGGGGCAACAAGTTTAGGGGCTCCTTTCAACGTTTTGTTAAGAAGCCCGGTTTTGGCTGAACGGATGCGCAAAGTCGGAGAATATCTGCGCTTTGAAAGTGCCATTCCAAAACGCTTAAACGAGTTTGCGATTTTGATTACGGCTCGCACCTGGACCGCCCAATACGAATGGTACGCACATTTACGGTTAGCACTTAAAGAGGGACTCGATCCTTTAATCGGTGAAGAACTTGCAAAAGGACAGCGTCCTTCAAAGATGAAACCCGATGAAGAAGCTGTATATGATTTTTGTCATGAACTACATACGCATCACGGCGTAAGCGACGCGCACTACAACGCCGCGCTCACCCTTTTCGGTGAACAAGGCGTTGTAGATTTGATGATGGTCAGTGGCTATTACGTGATGGTGGCAATGGCCTTAAACGTAAATCGTTCTCCGTTGCCAGAGGGCGTCCCGCCCATCCCCGAGCTTCAAAGGCGTAATTAGTTTCGTTTAAGATCAAATATTATTCTTCGATCTTGATGTTTTTGTCCTGAATGAATTTAGCCCAGGTTGCGACGTCTGCCCGGTGAAACTTGGCAAATTCTGTAGGGCTGTTCACCACCATATCCACCGCTACTTCATCCATGCGTTTAATGACATCGGGTGCTTTTGCGGCTTCGGCCATCGCGCTTTGAAGTTTGTTGACGATGTCTGCCGAAGTGCCCTTCGGTGCAAACACCCCATACCACGTCAACAGATTAAAACCACGTAGCCCATCCTCATTCAGTTTTGGGGCGTCTGGTGTGACTTTCACGCGCGTCAGGCTCGTGACTCCAAGCGCTTTCAATTTGCCACTTGTTATAAACGGCAAACTACTGGGCGGATAATCAAAACTGATTGAAACGTGGCCTGCCATCAAATCATTTAGGGCCGGGGCGCTGCCGCGATAGGGCACGTGCGTAATGTCGACGCCGGCCAGCCTCTTATTTAAACATTTCTCCGGCAAGAAACGAGGCTGTGCCAGTGCCTGCCGAGGCATAGGTTAACTTGCCAGGATTAGCTTTCGCGAAAGCAATTAATTCTTTGATATTTTTGTACATCTTGATTGGTTGAGTAGGATATGCCTGTGCCTGAGCAACATTTGTCGTGGTGAAAAAAATCGAAATCAGTAAGGAGCTTAATACTGTTAAGCGCTGCAACATGTTTGGTTTCCTTTAGGTCAGTTGTGCGATGAGTCTCGAAGACACGAGAGGCGTCATTTTGTTTTTTTATTTTTTTATTATTTAAACGCTACGCATGATAACTGCAAGTGCGTAGCCTGACGAATCCAGATAATAGTTGAAGTTTAATGTCCACCGTTAGCGGGTTTACTATAGGTGAGCGAAGCTGCGTCATACCTCTTACGTTCCGATCCTAAGCATGAAATCGCTGATTTCCTTATAAAATCGGGTATTCCTCACGGTTTTAATAAAACATGCTCATCAAACAAATCCATGCTGGCGTTTTAAACATCGGCTACGCTGAGTCGGGTCCTGCTGATGGGCCCCCCGTCTTTTTGATGCACGGATTTCCGTACGACATTCAAGCCTACGCTGAGGTCGCGCCGCTTTTGGCTTCCGCCGGGTGCCGCGTGATCGTGCCGTACTTACGAGGCTACGGCTCTACGACGTTTTTGGATGCGGCTACGCCGCGTTCGGGCGAGCAGGCCGCCTTAGGTGCAGATTTGCTCGCGCTGATGGATGCTTTACAGATCCCCAGCGCTTATCTGGCTGGCTACGATTGGGGTGGGCGAGCCGCTTGCGTGGTTGCCGCGTGTTGGCCCGAGCGCTGTAAGGGGCTCGTCTCATTTAATAGCTACAACATTCAAAATATCGCCCAGGCGTTAGTGCCTGAAAAGCCTGAGCGCGAGTATCAGATGTGGTATCAGTATTATTTTCATAGTGAACGAGGCCGTGCCGGCTTGCAGCAAGACAGGCAAGCTTTGATTCGTTTGCTCTGGCGTTTGTGGTCGCCGACTTGGGGTTTTGATGATGCAACGTTTGCGCGTAGCGCTCCGTCGTTTGAGCACCCCGACTTTGTTGAGGTGGTGATTCACTCGTATCGTCATCGCTTTGGTTTAGTCGCGGGCGACCCAGCCTACGCTGACATCGAGCGTCGCTTAGCAACCGAACCTGTGATCACTGTGCCAACCATTACGTTTGATGGCGCGGATGATGGCGTGCGCCCGCCTTCGAAGTCTGCGGCGAGTGCCCACCGGTTTGTCGGCTCGCGCTCGCACCGTGTGGTGCCTGGCGTGGGGCACAATATGCCGCAAGAAGTGCCTGAAGTGTTTGCTCAGGCTGTGCTTGAACTGATCAAGTCTACTTAAGTCAACCACCTGAGCGAATCAATGTTTAAAAATCTAGCGATCTGCAAAAGTGTCGATCACGTCTTAAGCCGCATTGATCCAAACGATTCAAGACAACTCGCGCGCTTCACTTTGGCGTATATCGCGTTTAATGCCGTGTTTTGGGCAGTGATGGCGATGATGAGCTACACCGCGCCGCATAAAGACAGCGTCGAAGAGCTTTTTTGGATGCAGTCGCCGGCGTGGGGTTACCCAAAGTTTGGGCCAATCGGCACCTGGTGGGTGCACGCGTGGGCCGCTGTGTTTGGACGCTCGTTTTGGGTGACTTACGTAGCAGGTCAAGCCAATGTGGCCCTGATGTTGCTGGTGGTCTGGCGGATCAGTTTGCTCTGCGTGAGCCCGGCGCGCGCCTTGATGGCGGTGGTCTTTACTAGCTTGATCGTTTATCACAATATCAATGGTTTGCAGGTTAGTTCAAATCTGTTGCAGCTTTTTCCGACGGCGTTATTTGTGTGGGCATTATTGCTTGCGATGCGCCAGCCGCAATGGTGGCGCTGGGCCTTGGTGGGGGTCGCTGCCACAGTGTGTCTGCTGACTAAATATAGTGCGGGGATTTGGTTCGCCGTGATGGGGGTGTGGCTGTTGCAAGATGTTCGCAGCCGCAACCGCTATGCCATCATAGGCGTCGTCGTGGCGATTGTGGCGGGTGGTATCGCCTTGATCCCGCATATTGAGTGGATGTGGCGCGAAAATGCACCCACTTTGCAATACATGCAAAAGCAGGTTGGGGCAGAGGTCAACCACTTTAAGCGTGTGGTGAGCTTTTTAGCGAGTCAGGCGGGCAAGCTTTCGCCTGTAGTGATTGCCTTGTTGGTACTGCGGTTTGGTTTTAAAGACAAAGCGCAAGCCCCGGTCGGTTCTGTACCCATGACCCAGAGCCCTGAATGGCGCTTTATCACCTTTGCAGCGCTTGGGCCGGTGATTTTGACCTCGCTGCTTGGTATGGTCTTTATCACCTTAAATGCCAATTGGGCGACCGCATTTTTTGTGCTGCTCGGTTTATATGCCTTACGTTGGGTGCCAGCACTCGATGCAACAGTCACAGTCGGGCGAGTGTTGACTGTCGGTTTGCTCTTGAACGTGCTGATGGGCGTTGGTATGGCGCTGTACTACGGGGTGATTGCAGATATGCTCGGCAAAAAAGCGCGAGCCAATTACCCAGCTAAGCCCTTGGTGACTGCGCTCGACAAAATTTGGGATGAGCAAAAACTCGGCCCCTTAAAAGTTGTGATTGGCGAAACTTGGACAGCGGGCACTGTTTCGGTGTTGTCAAAATACCAGCCGTTGGTGCTGCCTTATGGCCTGTACAGCCAAGCCAAAATTGTGACGCCTGAGTTGATCAAACGCTGCGGCGCACTGATCGTGCTTGACCGCGTAGAGTTGCGCAACCGCATTAGCCCTGATCTTCAATCCTTTCTTGATCGCGCAGCTAAGCAAGGTTCGTTTGAAATCTACTGGAACCGTCACAAACAAATTAATCCAATCAAAATTGACTGGGCCATCATCGAGCCCGAACTGAAGGGCGGTTGCTGAGTGAATGGCGCCTAGGCGAAACGCAAGCTAGCATAACTTGGTAACAGATTTTACAAATGTACTAGTTAGCAGTAACAGAGAAACAAGCGTTCAACATCTAAAATTCTTGTTTAAGCGCCATGCTTGATCAGCCAAAGATGCGGCATGTTGTTCGTTTGGCTTGTTTGAGGTGTCAGCACTCTCTGTTTGACTGTCCTTTTGTTTGTATATACACTTTGCGTACCTTAATCATCTGCCCAAGTATCCTAGAAAAACTTAAAAACAAACATCAAGTTTCTCGCCGAGAGGTCGAGCAATGTTTTGAAAATCGTTGTGGTGTTTACTTTGAAGATAATCGGGAAGATCACCAGACCGATCCCCCAACTCTGTGGTTCGTCGCCCAGACCAATCACAATCGCTTATTAAAGGTGGTTTTTCTAGTTTTGGATGGCAATGTACATATTAAGTCGGCGTATGAGGCTAACAGCATTGAGGTTTCTATCTACGAAGAGCTTGGAAAATAGTTCGTTTTTATGACAAAGATGACGACAAAGATCACGATGAAAGAAAAGAAAATATTGGGTACCGAGCAAGCGTGGGATTCGCGCGCGCTTGGTTGCGATGTCAAATATGCAAAGCGTGCTAAGCCTGATTACGCGCTTGCAATTGATGAGTCGCTTGGGTTACAGATGATCTCGATTCGTCTGAATCAAGAGCTTATCGCAGCTTTTAAAGTGATTGGTGAGCATCACGGCGTGGGTTATCAGCCACTGATGAGAGACGCATTGCAGCGGTTTGCTACGGCAGAACTAAAATCGATTGTGAGCTCTGGTTTGGCAGCACAGAAGAAAAAATATATTGCTCCGACGAAAACTGTTGGCGGTAGTTCTAAGCCAATTAAGAAGGCGGCCTAACCTTTTAGTGAATGAACTGATCCCCAATGACACCCACTCAGCCCGCAGTGCTTGTTCGCGATAGTCTTGAAGCCGACGTAGCGGCCATTCAAGCGATTTATGCTCACCATGTTTTGCACGGTACGGCGTCGTTTGAGTTGACGCCTCCTACCCTTGACGACATGCGACAGCGCCGCGCCGATGTTGTCGCAAAAAATCTGCCTTATTTGGTGGCTGAACAAAATGGGGTGGTGGTGGGCTACGCCTATGTCACGCTGTATCGCCCGCGCCCGGCCTATCGGTTTACGGTTGAAGATTCGGTTTATGTGCGCGAAGGATTAGCTGGGCAGGGGATCGGTAGCCTGCTGCTCGCTGAAATTATCAAGATTTGTATGGTGAAAGGCTATCGGCAGTTGATGGCGGTAGTTGGGGATGCGAGCCCGCCCTCGGTGAGTTTGCATGAGCGCCACGGTTTTACGCTTGCCGGTACGTTTAAAGCGGTAGGCTATAAGTTTGGTGCCTGGCGCGACACGGCGATGTTGCAAAGGTCGTTAGGTGACGGGGATTTGACTGACCCAACATAAAACATCCGGTTTATTTATTTTTTTACCTTTATTTCATTGGTCAATATATAATTAATATCCGGTTAATTATAATAAACTGATCATGAGTACAAACAAGATCACGCCAGTTCCTCAGTCTCTCTTTGACGATTTAGATCTTGAATTGCCTGCACTTGATCCCTCAGACCAAGTCGCGGGGCATGCCGAGTCAACTCAAACCGCTGCTCAAGCTCTCTTGGCTCAGCCGGCTAAGAAGCCCAAAAAACACCAATCGCACAAAAGTCAACCAGCGCTCAGTGCTGCCGCGCTGGCGGGGCAAGCCTTTTTACCCGGTTTATCCAGACGAGGGCGTCCGCGCTTAAAAACGCCTATTTCAGCAGTCGAGCGCACTGCCGAGCACCGTCGCAAGCGCCTTGATGCGGGCGCAAAGCGGCTTGAAATGATTTTGGATCGCGAGGTCTCGATCGCGCTTGATGCTTTGGCTGAGCATCTTAAAGAACCTCGCAGTGAGGTGATTTCAACCTTGATTTTGAAGGCGGCGGCGCGCGTCTTAAAGCGCTAGCCGCGTTTCCTGGTGTTTAGATCGTTTCAAGGAGCGTGACCACGGTCGCCGTGCACAGCCCGGGTTAGCGCACGCCGCCACGGTTAGCTGGGCCACCGCGGTTGGGACCCGCGCCCGGGCCTTTGGCACCTTCGCGCTCAAGGCCACCGCGTCCAACACCGGCGCGACCAGCGCCCACGCCCGGGGCCGCACCAACACCGGGTGCACCGACGCCCGGCGCCCCTACACCAGGCGCCACGCCGACCCCTGGCGCACCAACGCCAACCCCAGGCGCAACTCCAACGCCCGGCGCACCAACGCCTGCGCCCGGCAGAACCCCAACTCCTGGTGCGCCAACATCAACTGGGCGTGCCACACAGCGAACCGGTACGCCGGGGCTCGTGCAATAGACGACTTGAGCGCTTGCTGTTTGGACTTGTAAGGTCAACCCAAGGGCAGAGACCATTAAGGCTTTCGTGAGGATATTTTTCATGATGTTCTTCCAAAAGGTGGAGTTGTCGAAGTGAGTGAGCTATCGCTGTGATGAAAAAATCGTTGTCCGTATGTTACGTGCACTGTTGTCGCTGGGCCACGCAAGAGCTCGCATCACACCACCGAGCTAGGCGCCTTTTCAAAAACACAAAACGCAAACAAAGCCCTTTGCACGCAAAGACGGTTTTTAAAAGGATAAAAACAGCGCAAAGGGGGCTTTTTGGCGCGATTTATGGACAACTATGACTCAAAATACTCGTTGTTCAAAAAAATACTGAATGTTCATAGTGGTAAACCATTTGGCGTATTAAAACACTCTATGACCTCTGCTGCAGAACACGCTATTCACTTCGAAGCCCGCACTTGGTGGTATGTGATACACACCAAGCCCAAGCAAGAGGCGCGGGCACTGCTTAACCTCTCTAATCAGGGCTATGAGTGCTTTTTGCCTATGCATAAAAAACAAGTCGTCAGACGCTCTGCGGTCGTGACGCAGGCCGAACCCTTGTTTTCGCGCTACCTGTTTATACAGTTGGATACCAATTTATCTGGCAAAAGCTGGGGTCCGATACGCTCGACCCTAGGCGTGTCGAAATTAGTCGTGTTTGGCAGCGAACCCGCCCGTGTTGACTCTGGCCTCATCCACCTCTTTAAACAGCGCGAATTAAGGGTGACTGATCAAGTGACCCCCTTATTTAAAACTGGTGATCAGGTGGTGATCGCGCAAGGGCCATTCGCTGGCTTAAATGCCATCTTTCAAATGAGCGATGGCGAAATGCGCGCGATGGTACTGATCGATGTGTTGAATCAGGTTAGCAAACTCAAACTCCCTTTAGCGGATTTACGCCGTGTCGCGTGAGCATGGGTGATCAGCTACCTCGCTCGCCAGAGTGGTCGCCATGACCCCATGACCAAACCAAGTCCCAATATGAATCCCCGCGCTGCACAAACCATTTTGATCACCGGTGCCTCGGGTAGCATCGGTAACGCCTTAGCAAAAGCCTACGCTGCGTCGGGCATCACATTGATCTTGCACGGCCGCAACGAAAGCAAACTTGAGCAAACCGCGCAAGCCTGCAGGGATCAAGGTGCTCACGTGGTGAAGGGCGTGTTTGATATTACCGACACCAACACCTTACAAAACTGGGTGCAAGAAATAGACGCCTTGCACCCAATTGATTTGTTGATTGCTAATCAAGGCATGAACATCAACATCGGCCCAGAAGGCAAGGGCGAGTCTTGGGAGCAAACCAATCTACTGCTCGACGTGAACCTGCGCGCTTCAATGGCGATGGTGCACGCAGCCTTACCCGGCATGCGCAAGCGCGGGCATGGGCAGCTAGTGTTGATCAGTTCGTTGGCCGCGTACTTTGGCTTGCCGTTAACACCAGCCTATAGCGCGTCGAAAGCCGGCTTAAAAGCCTATGGCGAAGGCCTGCGCGGTTGGCTTGCCCCCGAAGGCGTAGGCGTCACTGTGATCATGCCAGGCTACGTGAAATCAGACATGTGCGACGCTATGCCTGGGCCTAAAACCTTAGTCTGGTCACCTGACAAAGCCGCCAGGGTCATGAAGCAGGGCATCGATAAAAACAAAGCACGCATTACCTTTCCGTTTTTTGTGTCGTTTGAGACTTGGTTATTGGCCGTGCTGCCCGCATCTTGGTCGCTGAAGATTTTGAAGCTGGCTGGGTACCATGTTTGAGATGAGCGATGGGTGGCGCAGGCGCCCCTAGTTAGCAAGGTTATTTAGTAATGCTATTTTTGCCTGTTTAATTGTGGTCAATCACGCTAAGTATCAATCCTTGCGCGAGTTTTTTGTGTATCAAGACAATGACTATTTTTTTGATTGTCTGAGGCACCCGCGGTTGTATTTTCCGTTCTTAGGATTCGTACCCACCGCGTTCACCTTCTTGGCAATTGCCTTGGCCCTGTGGGCAGGGCTCACGCTTGAAACGCCCCTCACGCAACGAGAGAGCGTACTGGCTGTTTGGGTTGGCCTCTTATTTGTGTTGGTGCTTGCCTGCGCGTTACTGCAATACGGTGCGAGCAGCGTGACTTCACTGCACTTTGACCCAGAACGCGATCTCTCAGTCAAAGGCTTTTTTGGCGCCTATTGGCTGTACCGCCGCGCCGAGCAACTGCCAAGTGTCGATCTCACGAAGCGCTCATCCTTACCCAAGCCCTCGGCCTTTAAAACTTCACGTGTGCCCCCCAATATTGTCGTGATTCAAAGCGAATCGTTTTTTGACCCAAGGCGCGTGTACCCGCAGGTTAAGCCCGAGGTCTTGCAACACTTTGATCGAGTCAGACGCGAGGCCGATCTTTACGGCTTGTTTGAAGTGCCCGCCTGGGGGGTCAATACCGCGCGCACCGAGTTTTCATTTTTAACCGGTGTTGATGTCTTGAAGCTGGGTGTTGATCGCTTTAACCCGTATCGGCGCCTCATCAATTTTGGCGTGCCCTCGTTGGCCCGGTTGC
The DNA here is from genome assembly GCA_945895265.1 of Bordetella parapertussis. GTDB lineage: Bacteria > Pseudomonadota > Gammaproteobacteria > Burkholderiales > Burkholderiaceae_B > Zwartia > Zwartia parapertussis_I. The sequence continues at coordinate 17,404 of CAMDEF010000011.1, forward strand.
TTCAACAGCAGGGCTATCGCACCATCTGCGTGCATCCGTACCCTGCAAGTTTTTACAAACGCGACAAACTGTTTCCGATGCTGGGCTTTGATCAGTTTGTGGATATCAGCGAGTTTGAGGTCGTCACAAAGCAGCACAAGGGCGATTGCCATTTTGTGGGTGACGAGGTGGTGGCCGATAAAGTGCTTGAGTTGCTTGGTCAAGAATCCGAGCAACCCACTTTTGTGTTTGTCATCACCATGGAGAATCACGGCCCCTTGCATTTAGAAAGCCTGCCCGATTCAGACAAGCAAGAGTGGCTCACCGAACCCTTGCCCGAGGGCTGCGAAGATTTAGGCGCTTACTTGCGCCACTTAGGTCATGCCGATCCTCTGTCACCTCGCCATTGAGCCTACCGAAACTTGGCGGCGCACCAGTTTGCAGCCGAAATCCTAAAGCTCGGTTAGAGTGGTTTCAGTAGCTAAAGCAAGGGATACTACTAAGCCCCAAAACAAGCTCTTTGCCCTACCATAGACCCTTAGGACACTGAAAACGCATTTTTTACGTTTTTAAACGTTTAGGCGCTGAAAACACTCAATATTTATGCGCGCCGCAGGCTTCTTTGCTCGTCACACTTAATTGTTCAAATTCGGAGATCTCTAACATGAATCGTATCGGACGTATTACTTTGGCAGTCGCTGGAGCCCTAACCTTAGGTTTAGCGTCCGTGACGCATGCGCAGGTCGTCATGCGTAACAGCGTCTCGATTGCACAAAACTCACACCAAGGCAATGGTATTGACGTGTTGGCGCAAGAAGTTGAAAAGGGCACCAAAGGTCGTATCATTATTAAGAACTTCTTTTCAGGCAGCTTGGGTGGCGAGCGTGAAAGTATCGAGTCTGTTCAATTAGGTACCCAAGAATTAACAGGTACCAGCACCGGGCCGATTCCTAATTTTGTGCCGGCCGTCAAAATTTTAGATATTCCTTTCTTGTTTCGCGACAAGGCACATGCGCGCGCAGTGCTTGACGGCCCGATTGGCCAGGCACTGTTAAAAGAGTTTGACAGCAAAGGCTTCAAAGCCTTGGCCTGGTCTGAAAACGGCGTACGTCACATGACAAATAACAAGCGCCCGATCAACCTGCCTGATGATTTGAAAGGCCTCAAGATGCGCACGATGGAAAACCCCGTGCACGTGGCTGCCTACAAAGGCTTTGGCATCATCACAACGCCAATGGCTTTTCCTGAGGTCTTTACCGCGCTGCAGCAAGGTGTTGTGGACGGTCAAGAAAACCCCTTGTCAGTGATTATGGCGGCTAAGTTTGAGCAAGTTCAAAAGTACATGACCTTGACTGCCCACGTGTACAGCCCAGCTCTGTTGTTGATGAACAAAGCGTCGTTTGACAAACTGTCGGCTGCTGATCAAAAAGTGTTTCTGGATGCCGCCAAACTGGCCGCAGCTGCAACGCGTGCTCGCGTGGACAAGGATGATGCCAGTGGCGTAGCTGACCTGCGTGCTAAGGGAATGAACATTATCGAGAACTTTGATAAAGCTGCCTTTGTCGCTAAATTAGCCCCAGTATTTACCCAGTTTGAAAAAGAGTTTGGCAAAGACAAAATCGATGCGATTCGTAATTACAAGTAATTGCAGCAAACTCGTAGCTGATGAAATGTAAATTCAAGCGCGGCACACCAGTGGCGCGCTTGTTTTTTTTAGAAGAACAAGATGAAAAATATTCTGCTTGCTGTTGAAAGCGTCACGACTAAGTTCTCGTTGTTTATTGCATGTCTGATGATGGCCATTGCGGCAACTCTGGGCGTGTTTCAAGTCGTGATGCGGTTCATATTAGAAATCCCCGCTGAGTGGACCGAAGTGTTGATTCGCTTTAGTTTGGTGTGGATGGTATTTATGGGCGTCCCTTATGCGTTTAGGGTAGGGGCGATGGTAAGCGTTGATGTGTTGTATCGATTGGTGGGCGCGCGTGGCAAGCGGTTTTTTGATTTTGTGACAAGTGTGGCTGCACTGACGCTGGTGGCAGTCATTATTTGGTGGGGATGGGACTACTCAATGCGAGGCCGAGTGCAGACTGTCATTGGTCTTGAATCCATTTCGATGTTCTGGGCTTACTTAGCTTTGCCTGTCGGTGGGCTGTTTTGTGTCCCTGCGATCATTGCAAACTACTTTGACCCTCAGCGTAATGAATTGGAGAATGCGCAATGAGTTTGACCATGCTAATTACGATGTTGCTGTGTTTTCTACTTACAGTGTCTGTGGCTGTCTCGATCGGCTTGGCTGCGATTCTGGGGATACAAATTGGCAACGTCAATATGCTTGTCGCCGTCAAAGAGATGTTCAACTCGTTGAACAAATTTCCGTTGGCGGCGATTCCGTTTTTTATTCTGGCTGGCAACTTAATGGAGACGGGTGGCATCTCGCGTCGCTTAGTTGAGTTTGCCAAGAGTATCGTGGGTGGTGTGCAGGGCGGCTTGCCCATGACTTGTGTGCTGACCTGCATGATTTTTGCAGCAGTCTCAGGCTCGAGCGTTGCAACAACTTTTGCCATTGGTGCCATCTTGATCCCCGCCTTGGTTAAACACGGCTACCCGCCTAATTACGCTGCAGCCCTGCAAGCAACCAGTGCAGAACTTGGCGTGGTGATTCCGCCCTCGATCCCAATGATTTTGTACGGTGTCGCGGCTGAAGTTTCAATTGGCGAGTTGTTTATCGCAGGTTTTGGACCTGGCATTTTTATCGGCGTGTCTTTGATGCTGTTTGTGCATCTTTATTGCCGCTTTAAAGGGTGGGGCAAAAATGATGGCGTGGGCCGTTTGACTTTTGGTCGTGCCACTATCGAGGCAGCTTGGGCGTTACTGATGCCAGTCATTATCCTCGGTGGCATCTACGGTGGCGTATTTACGCCAACAGAAGCGTCTGCGGTTGCCGTGTTTTACGCCTTGCTCGTGGGTGTGGTGATGTATGGCGAAATCAAATTTCGCGATATCTTGCCCATCCTTAAAAAGTCGGTTGTATCCAGCGCAGTGATCATGTTCATTATCGCGAATGCTGGCTTATTCGCCTTCTTGTTAACACGCGCAGGCGTGCCCGATGCAATCGGTCGCTGGCTTGAAGCAGTCTTGCAATCACCCGCCATGTTCTTGCTGGGCGTGAATGCCGCGCTGTTTATCATCGGGATGTTTATCGAGACCGGTGCCGCGATTATCGTTCTGGCTCCGATCTTGGCACCCGTTGCGATCCACTTCGGCATCGACCCCGTGCACTTTGGTTTGGTGATGGTGGTCAACCTGGCGCTCGGCATGATCACTCCACCTTTTGGCGTGAACCTGTTTGCCGCGTGTACGGTCGCTAAGCTGTCTCTCGATCAAGTCATCAGCCGCCTGTGGCCGTTCGTGATCGTGGTGTTGTGCTGCTTGATGGTGATCACCTACGTGCCCGTGCTGTCACTGGGCTTGAGGGATTTGGTTTATCGGTAAGTGGTGTGAGCTTGCCGCGCGCTCTTTGAGGGGAGTGCGCGGTTTGCTTGGGCTGACCGAATACTTCGCACCATGTAAGTTTTCGTTATTCAAAATAATTCCCGAACGGTAAATTAAATGAGTTGCTGGTCACCATTTCAATCAAATTACCCAAACGGGAATTAATCGTTTGTTGGGCTATTTTGAAAAGCACTTTCGATTGCTTGAACGATAGCGTCCCAAACCCCCGGTTCTGTCAGTATTTGTATTTCTTTTGCCAGAATATTTGAGAGCTTGCCCTGATTGGCCTGAACTGATCGAATGACGCGATCAAGTTGCATGTCTGGCATTTCGATCAGGTCTTTAATTGCTGACCTTGCCTGTGCGTGGCTGCGCAGGTAACGGGACTCGTCTCGCATGTCTTGCAGAATTGTCCGCTGCAGTAGACCCGCCAAATAGACCACGTGCTTGGTTAGGTCTGGAAAACGCCAGGTATGTCGGGCTTGGTCATCTCCATGAAAGACAAAATTAGACGTCATCCCATCTGGGTAGGTTGTTTGGGCCGCGACAAACTCATACAAGCCTGCCAAAGATTGCATAAGCGGGCGTGAGATTTCGTCGAGAATCCGGTCGTAAGCACGGCGCTCAGCAGAATCGCTTGTAATTAACGACGACACCGGAAGAATCATCGGGTCTTTGACGACACCATCGCGTCGCAAGACATCGTTAATCAGAAAACGATGGACTCTCCCATTGCCATCGGCGAGTGGATGGATATAGACAAAGCCAAAGGCCGCTACGGCACTTCGCATCACGGGCGATTGCCCTTCGGTGCGCTCTAAAAAGGTGACCAAGCCCTCGAGCATGGCAGTTAAATCCTCGGGTGGCGGTGCCACATAACGGACGACCTCTTGATAGCGCGCGATTTCACCGACGAAGACGGGTGATTGACGCACGCCAAAGCGTTGCAAGCTTGTGCGTTTACCTAGAATTTCGGCTTGCAAATTTGCGAGTGTTGCCTGATCAAGAGGCCATGCGCCCTGGCCGGTTCGGCGAGAAAGCACGTCAGCAAAACGCTGAACACGATCAGATTGATCGGCTTCGCCTTCGATGGCGAAACTTGATTTACTCTCGCGAAGCGTCATCCAGACTGCAGAGCGCATCAATACATCGTCGCCAAACTCAAGCGCCAGTTCTGCTAACAGGCTCTTGACGTCTAAGTCTATCGCCTTTAGCGCGTTTGTTGTTTTGCAAACAAGAGGGCAGAAAGCGCGGGTACCCGGAAGGTTATCCCTGACGCGCCAGCGCCGATTCAGCACCGAGTGTTCGGGTGAGGCGACGACAACTTTATTACCATCGAGCACGTCAACATAGGCACCGAGGATTTTTGCGTGAACGTCTAACGCTTGCCCCGTGATGAACTCATACAGAAAGCCCGCACGCTTCGCGTATTGACCAGAAGGCTCATCTGCTACCCAAGCGGTCAATTCATGCGGCTTAATTTTTGCAAAAAGTTGTGACAACAAGGCCAGATTAGGCACTTCGTGCTTGAGATGAAAAGTCAGATGCCCCCGCAACGTTGCGTTTGGGCGCATACTTTCTAAGTATGTTTCAGTCGTTTGAACATCTGAAATTTGAGTCGCACGCCTACTGCCAAGCCGACTGACCGTGGGCAAAGGGATCACCGGTTCGACGCCATAGTGGGCCGCTAACCAAGCCGCACCGAGTAAATTTTCATTATCCATGCACTCATTATGTATAAAAACGATAATAAATGCAAAATTTCGTTAATAAAATTATTATTTTGTTAAAAAACGATAATGCCAATCGCGTTTACAGCTGAGCGATAGCGCAGAATTCACTCATAAGCCGTTGAATGATGGAGATGAAATGAAATCCTCAGAAGCCCTCGCAGCCCATCGAACGCAAATCCGCGAGATCGTTTCTGCGCATCGTGCCAGCAACGCACGGGTATTTGGCTCTGTGGCTGCAGGCACTGACACTGAAACTAGTGATCTAGATATCTTGATTGACCCGATGCCAGAAATGACGTTGTTCGACATCGGGGCGATCCGTTATAAGTTGAAACAACTGTTGGGTGTTTCGGTTGATGTCCTAACGCCCAGAGCCTTGCCTGAAAAGTGCAGGCAGTGGTTGATCGAAGCCGCTTTGCCAATATGAGAGCAGGCTAAGCCGCACTGGCGCGTTCGATCGCAGCAGGATAATCACCGATAACCTTCGCGTCATCGCCTTCGATAGATTCTGCTAATTACCTACGAATGGTGCTTGTTTAAGAGTGAAATTTTTGTTATCATAATTTCGATTTCTTCGAATTTATGAGAAAAACATGGGAATTGTTCTCAAGCAAAAAACTAAAACAACCCTCAACAAGATCATGTTGGATGGGTTATCGATCGCGCTTGGCCATGTCACTCTGACCAAACCAGGCGGAATCAGCCATAAAACGCTTGTAGCTGTCAGCAGCTCGTTGGTTTCTCAACTGATGGTAGATGAGCGATTCGTCGAGTGCATGAGCGGTATCGTCCCAACGAAGACTAAAGAATGGTTGACGACCGAGGACGCCGCACGCCTTTCCGGTTTCAGTCGGCCCTTCATCATCGCCTTGCTAGACGGGCCTCTGTATACAGGGCAAGTGACTCGTACAGACAAAGGGCATCGGCGTGTTAACCGCAGTGAATTTGAAGATTGGCTAAAAAAAGCCTCAGTCTCGAAATCCCATCCAAATACCGTTGCGCAAGTCCGCGCTGAAACACAAGGGGATGAGCCAGTGTTAAAAAAAGAGACCGAAAAGCAAACAAAAAAACGAGAGGCTGACAAGCTCGAAGCCATCGCTTACGCTCGTTCGAAGGGTTTATTTAATGGCCGTTAAACAAATGCCTGTCGCCATTTTGGCGGATGCAAATATTTTGATTAAAGACGTTGTGTCCGCTTCTTTCTTTGATTTAAACAAATTGAAATTGATCAGTTTGCATTGGACCCCCGAAATTGAGGCTGAGTACATCGAGCATCGAGCTAGAATCCGAGCCGAAAAGAACAATAGAGCGACACAAGTTGATGATTTAGCGTGGGCCTCGGCGCGCATTGAGACAAATAAAAAGTATCTGGTCCCAAACAGTCTGCCTGAAGGTTGGTTGGTTGAGGAGACGCTCGAGACGATGAGATCTAATCCCAAGTATGCAGCTTTGTGCGAACTGCCCGACCCGGACGACATTCATGTTGCAATGGCCGCGGTGTTTATTGCAGAGGCATCAGATGCCACTGCCGTTTTAGCCACTCATGACTTGACAGATTTTCCTCAAAAAATTCTAGAACCGTTCAATGTTGTTGTTCTTCATTCTGGAATTGTTCTTGAGATGTTGTATCTTTGCTTCCCAACAAAGGTGCAACAATCTTTGCTGCAGACCTGCACAGAGCTTAAAAATCCGAAATTTACGACTGATATGTTTTTGAACTCGATTGCTGGGAAAAATCAATTCGACAATCCAAGCTTAGCTGCGACACTTAAAGATGCGTGGAGCCAAGCCGATACATACAGCGAGCAAGCAGATCCGCAGCTTCAAATATGAAGGCCTAAGCATTCATCACCCCCACCAACGCCTCAACCGTGTAGTCAATCTCAGCCTCAGTATGCTGACACGACATAAAAAATCTCAACCGCGTCGACTTTTGCGGCACGGCCGGATACAGAATCGGCTGCACACTCACCCCACGCTTTAGCATCGCCGCAGCCAGCCTAATCGTCTTATCCGAATCACCCAAAATCACGGGGATTACAGCCATGCCTGCGCTTGACCCCGTATCGAAGCCAGCGTCTTGCGCCCGCTTCAAAAAACAGCGGCCGCGCGCTTGCAAGGCCTGCACACGCTCGGGTTCAAGCTGCATACATTGCAACGCAGCCAACGCCGCCGCAGCCAAAGGCGGAGACATCCCCACGCTATACAAAAACCCAGGCGCTAACAGCTTTAAGTGCTCAACCAAGGCTGTTTCGCCCGCAATATAACCACCACAGCTTGCCAGGGTTTTAGACAGCGTGCCCATCCAGATATCGACCTCGCTCGAGGCCACACCAAAGTGCTCACGGATCCCATAGCCGCGGTCACCCAGCACCCCTAACTGTTATCGCACACTAGTGCCGTTTGCCTTGGGGCATAACAAGTTGTATCTGTGCAAGATCAGCTATCAGGCGTATTACGTTGAAGCGTTTTCTAAGTGCTCGCTGGCGACGCGGCCTGTGGTGTTTTACGAGCATCGGATTATTGCGTTGTAGTGGTTTTGCGCTGTGCTTTTTGTTCGGACAATATGCAATCAGTTTGTCCGAAATATGTAGTTTTATTTCGGACTAGCCGCGGCCTGCGTACGCAAGGCTTGTAAAAGGACAGTCGTCAAGTATGTATCAATTGGTTACGACTTGTATCATTAAGTAACTGGATCTTAATGTCCACCCTACGGTGTTATCCGTCAAACAAATTACCTTAAAATTACTATTCAAGTGATCGTGAATTGATCTGAGATATTTTGTTAATAGGGGTATGAAATGAGCCAACTCAGACGGGCTTTACTAACTAAAAGTTTTTGGCGCAGTATGGCTGGTTCGTTGAATTTATATTCAACGAACCCAACGCCGGCGCCAGTTCGTGTGGATATCACACCGCTTCGAGTGGCGATTGTCGACCCGACCGATGCGTTGCGTGCTGACTGGGTTCAGACTGGTAAGGATATTGATTCAGCGATTACACAGTATGGTCAAAGAGTCTCCGCGCCTCGCTGAGGCAGGGTTGTCTGTTACAAATAACGAGAACAGACTACCAATATTAGAAATGCATCTAGGGCCATTGCCCGCTCCTCAAACACTTCGTGAGTACGAGTTACTCATACCCGGCGCAGCTGCCGAAATTATTAAAACTGCCTCTGACCAAGCCCTTCATCGCCGAAATCTTGAAAAAGCGGCTCAAGATGCCGATTCTCTTGCAAGGGATAAGCAGATCGACATTGAAAGAGAGCGTATTCGAGGTGCTTTCTTTACAGAGCAACTAGGCGTAATTCTTGGATGGCTTATTGCTGTGTCGTGCGTAGGCTCTGCTACTTGGTCGATGCTCACTGACAGGAATCCTATCCTTACGATAGTATTTTTAGGATTGCCGGTTGCGGGGATTATTAACGCAATCCGTAAATAAGTATGAAAGTTATTGCTTTGTGCGAGCTTTGAGCTTTTCGTTGCCTAGAGCTCGTGCAATGTCACTTAAAGCAGCTCTCAATAGTCGTGGATCGTTGGCTTCGCGCGCAAGTCTAAGATACTCGGCAACGTCCTCTTTAGTTTCTAGGTAGTTGGCGGCATCGAAGGGGCGTGTTTTTATTTGAGTCATATATTTACTTTAAAAGGTAATTACTTGCCTAAATTTTTTTAGGCGATGGGTGCAGAGCCCAATTATAAATAGGGCTTTGCAATCCATTTACCGCCGCCTTGTAGTCAACCTAGCCACCAACCGTCTAACCCAAGCCCGCGCAGCCTTAAACGCCACCTCTGTCGTTTGCAACTCAAGCATCCGTTCTAACGCATATTCAGGCGAGGCAAAGTTATCTAAGCTTTTGTCTCGGTAGCTTGGATACAAAATCAACGCACCCGCTACAAGCTCGGTCAGGCTAAGCTTGCGAGTTCTTCTTTCGCACACGAGTTTGTCTACGGTTAAACCCCAGCCAGAATAAAAAGATTGACCGTAGGTCACAACAGTGCGGCCTCTTAATAGTGCTTCAAAGCCCGTCAGTGAAGTCATGACGTGTACTTCGTCGACTTCGTTTAACAGATGGTGAATCGACACGTCTGTTAACACTTCGTCGCATAAGCCGGTTAAAGTGTGGTCGAGTTCACCCTTATGGCGCAAACTTGCCACTACATCAGGGTGCGGTTTGTAAACGATATAAGCTTTTGGATTGGCCTCTAGTACGGCGCGCACCAAGTCGATATTGGTACGAATCGTCGGCGCGCCGTACACAATCGAGTTGTCGGTCTCGACCTGGCCGGGCACCAAGATCACGCGCTTGCCATTTGCAGGGCGGGTCCACTGCTTGCCGCCTAAATTGTATTTTGAGATTCCCGACTCGATGATTTTTGCGTGCAATTGTTTTGCACGTTCGAGTAAGCGTTGATTTGGCTGAAAGTTTTGTAAGGTGTTTTCTAAGTCAGAGGGGCCTGTTGCGTCGTAATAAATGCCGGTCTGATCTGCGACCCAAGAGGTAGGCCGGATCAGATCAGCCCCTAAGCCTACTGATCGCACAAAGCCATCTTCAAGGCGCACGACAGTTAAGTCTGCTCGGGTAACCTCACGGCTACCCCACACCATAATCGCTGCCCCCTTGGGGATTTGGCTTTCGTGTTTAACAAACTGCACGCTGCTGCCAGCTAAAAATCTTTCGACGCTCAGCTTTTTATTCCACGAAAAATCGATCGCATAGAGAGTGGTTGCAAACCGTGCGCGCATGCTGCGTTGAAATCTTACCCACTCGATCAGCTCTTCAATTTAACAGGCCTCTTGTGTTTCAGGGTGTCGGTAGCGGGCATAATCAACCAGAGCGGCGTGGGCAAGCTGCTCAAGCGTGATCGGTTTGCGCCTCTCAGGTGCGGTTTGTGCGTCGCGCGTCAGCCCCCAGCCCGCATAAAACGGCATGCCAAAACAGTGCACGGGTTTGCCCCACAGCAAGGCTTCAAAGCCGATTTGGGATGTGACCGTATACACGGCGGTCGCATTTTCTAGCAAGCGGGTAGGGTGCACATCATCACTGATAAAGTGCAGGCGCGGGTTGTTAGATAACTTATCAATATCAAAATACCCTCGCTTTAAACCTGCTTTGACCGCCGGGTGAATTTTGATCAGTACCGTTCATTCTGGGTAATCGTGTTGGGCCGCTTCAAGCATTTTGCTAAAGCTTTGGCGATCAGCTTGGCCCCAAATCACCGAGGCGTCACCACGGGTTTGGTCTGCCACTAAAACATAATCGTTTGGTAACACTCGACCGTACTTGCGCAAATGGTTGTACTTTGAAACTCGCGCTGCCCGCCATTGGGCAATCAAGGCCTGCGCGCGTTGTAGCTTGGCCTCTGTCATGCGTTGTACGGCCAGGCGTTCAAAACGCGAGGGCATGGTTGCGTCGTAATAGATGCCAATGTCGTCAATGATCATCGCTTGCGAGGGCGTGTCTGGGCCTAAACCAATTGAGCGGATGAAGCCGTCTTCAAGCGAAAGATAAGGCAAATGCTTGGCATCGGCATACTGCATAGCTTGCTGCGCGGTAGATTTATGGCCCCAGCCCGCGACTGCTGAGATCGGTTGCCAAAAGCGACCGAATCTTGCCCGTACCACTTGCTCACCTAACCAGGCTTCGATGCCAGGGATCTCGGCGATGCCTTTTGACATGACGCCAATTGGTAGTAGCAAGAGGTCAGTGGGCATTGCGCTGGCCTGCGTGTCTGACCTCAAGGGATTGACGTTGTACCGTAACTTCAAAACTCTGACTTTGCGCAACTCGCAAAAGCTCATGAATTGTGTCATCAGCCGCACTCAAGACACTTGCGCGCTGCCCTTGATCAGCAGCCAAGTCCAAGATTGCACCTACCCAACTTGATACCTGCATGGGCACAAGCACGCCTTGTTTGCCTGTTTCAATAAAGTGCTGCCACGGGCCGGCCTCAGCGTAAATGCCTGCCGCACCTGCTCGGTGAATATCAAAGAATTTTGTGTACGAGCGCGCCATGTCAGGCCTTGGGATGCTTTCCAATCAAACAGATCGTCATCCATAAAATAAATCAGGCGCGCAAGTGAGTGCCTGGTCTGTTCAATCAAGGCACGCCACGCCGCGGTAACATAGCGCACAAATATGACGATCGCTCCATGCAAATCACTGGCCGCCGGCAGTTGATCCCAATTACACCGAAGTACCGTTGCCTGCGCACGCGTGAAAAGTGGCAAAAAAAAATAATCCGTTGAAGGGTTAGGGCCTTCTTCGACGATATAAATTCGACTGGATTGAACCGCGTCGTTGTCGTGCGCCCACATCTACTTGGGGTCAACTTTATAACGACGATTTTCGCGAAATCCGTGCAACATGTAATGCTCGGCAGCGGTCAAACCCGCTTGTCTCACATCTGGGTTGAGCTCAAGATAATTCATGGCGTTGAAGTCTTCGGGCAAGCTCATCTTGTAGGGCCGCTTTTCAAGATAACCATGCGTCGTGTAATGCGTGATGGGATCCACCCCTGAGGCGGCAACGTCTTTGTTTAAATGCAAATACGCTGCCGCATCAAAGTCGATGGGTAAAGGTATGGTCGGCAGTGTTGGTTTTTTCGGCTTGCTTTTTTTGTTTGAAGACGTCCAGCCAAACAGTTTTTCGTACCAAGGCTTAGGCTTAGCTTTAGGCGCGCTCTTCAGTACGATTTGTGGCCGTTCAAGAGGCAAGCCTGTGGCAATATCTACAGGTGCACGCAGCCTGATTTCACCGCCAAATACGTCTGAATGCATAGGGGTGTAGTAGTCGCAGCCTTCAAAAAAGTAATGTGTCACCTGCGACCAGCGCGAGGTGCCCGCGCGCAAAATCCTCTCTCCACCATGCAGCAAATTCGCTGACCAAATTAAGGCGTCACCGGCCTTAGCTTCAAAGGTTTGTTTTTCTAAGACGTGTGCTTCAGTGAGTTTCTCCCACAGTGCTTCGTAAATGGTTTGATCGATTTTATCGGTGGGTGCATAGCCTAGTTGACGGCAATCGTAAGTGGATAACTTGTGACTGCCGAGGTAGTAGTGCAGGGGGCCGGTATCAAAAGACACATCTTCTAGTGCCACCCACACACCGCACATATAGCGTTCAGGCGCCGAATGAAAATGCATGGCGTCACTATGCGTGGCCTGTTGGCTGCCGTATCTAAAATTTAGTGTTTGAAAGGCAAAGGCTTGGCGACCATAAAGTTTGGTCAGCAGCTTTGTGATGCGTTCATCGCAAGCAAGGTCTTTAACGGTTTGGCTTGTGCGATAAGCATCCTGTATGCGTGCCTCGGCTTCGATCTCTTCTCGCGTTAAGGTTGTACTGATCGCCATCGCGTCATAAAGCGGCTGTAAATCAGCGCGTATCTGTTTAGCCTGCTCTTGGATCTCAGAAAAAAATCCAGGCAGTATGGCAAACCCATATTTGTTCAGATCAGCCGCAATCTTTTTTTCGTGCGCAGCGAAATAATCCGAGGCAGCGATGTCGCCAAAAAACGGCGACTCAATGATCGGCACACCAGGAAGTAGCGATTGGGTTTGCATCTGCGAAGGTGAAGCGTGATAGATGCGTCGTGCGACGCGAAAGCACTGTTGACCGAAGTCATTGCAATAGGTTGCTTGAGTATGTCACCGAGTGCGCGGTGCGTCTATGGCTGTGAAAAGCTTAGAGGGTGGGGGTCGTGAGGGGTGTTGCGTTTTTTGGGTGTGGTGGCCACCAGCACACGTTCACATCTTAAAATGATTGCTTGGCTTAGGTCCGCTTAAAGCGCTGCGTACTTCTTGCAGGTAACTGCTAAGCAAGCCACTAAGATAGATCCAAAAGTCGTGAGTTAAAACCGTTTCATTGACAATGTAATTAGGCAAAAAACGGTTCATTTCATTTTGAAAATCTTTAGCGACTTTCGGGTCAGTCGTCAGTGAATTAACTCGGGCGGTGAAAGCGTTTAAGTAGTTCTGCGTGTCTTCACGATGATCGGCAAGTTTCAGTTCGACGAGATTAAGAGATGGTTTGATTCCTTTTTGATGGAGCCAGCCTAAATCCCACAAGTCGCGGTTTTTGATTCGGTTGGGACGCAGAGCAAACGCAACCAATTTGTCTGAAAAAATCTCTTCGCACGATTGCGCCTGCAAAATTAAGCCACTAGTACCCATTTCGACTTCGTAATGATTGCGAAGCATCAATGGACGACGCTCATAGCTTGGCATTGCACATACGTCGATATTGATGCGCTGCGCAGGAATATCTCTGCGCTCAGGCCGAGTGACGACTTTAAGTTTCCATGTGTCCACGTTACCTTCATCACGCACAGGCGCATTAACGACCACGTGCAAACCATATTTATCTTTTAGGCCTTGTACTAAGACCTCGCCCATTGTTGCGAGTTGATCGCGAGTAAAGTCAGCACCACCCGTGAAATCTAAGTCTTCGCTTAGTCGGTTCGAGCCATAACATGCTCTTAAACAAGTGCCACCAATAAAGGTTAGATTAGCTAGTAAGCCGGCACCGCTAAGAACTCTCAAGATGTCGTGATGAAGAAGCTCTTTCTCGATCACGGTCCGGAGTGGTGCAAGTTCGCGTTGATTGCGGAGGGCCTCGTCAACCAAACTATCAAATAAGCTCATTCGCCACACTCCAGTCTATTAAATCTGTACTGCGATGAGTCGCTTTCATATCTCGTAAGGCTTGTTTCACACTGGCACGCCACATTTTGTTGTGAGTGTCGTAGTGCAGATGCTCAACAAGACTGTTTGGCTTCTGCTGTGTATGCACGAACTCAATGCTGCCCCAGTTTTGACAGTCAAAAATACTAGAACGACCCGAGGACATCACCATGATTCGATTCATCGGGATTTGGGAGATGACACCCGCATCGCTCAATACGGTTTCAAGACTGAGATAGTTCAGATCCATTGGGCGAAGTTTGGTTGCTGCCTGTGAAAGGCTAAAGGGAAGGTTCGAAGGATAGGTATCGTACCGATACAGCCCTCGACAAACTCGCTGAAGGTGGCCTGAGCTGACCGCTCGACTAAGCAAAGTATTGAACGCGGCGTCGGACAGTTGCGGTAGCACTGCGCGCAAGTCTGAAGGCGTGAACAGGCACGCCTGCGGGGTAGCAAGCTGCTTAAGAACGTCCAATAGCTGTCTGAGAGGTTGCATTGAAGACCCTACACTAAATAATTAATAGTGTAATTTAGTGTAGAGTTAAGGTCAAGTGCTGTTTAGCCTAAAACAAAGCTCCACGCGCAGACACTGGCCATAACTCTTCGACCTTGCCGTTACGCACGGCAACCAACCAATCATGCAAGTTCACCGTTGGGTCACAATGCCCAGGGATCAGTCTGACTTTGTCGCCGACTTTAAGGGGTGGGGTGCCGGGTTCAGAGATGATGGTGGTGTGTTCGTCTGAGATGCCTTTGACTGACCAGCCGGGCAGGGTCATGCGGGGCAAACCTGAATCCATCGCAAAGCACTTTAAGCCACCATCAAGCACCGCATGGGTGGGGCTGACGCTGATCACTGTGCACAGTGCATGTAAGACAGGCAGTAACTCGGGGGCCTCTTCGTCTGGCGAGTTCTTGTGATAATCGTTATCCATCAACACGTATGAGCCTGGTTGCACTTCGGTGTACAGACCCGACTCGGCTTCAAGGGGGTACGTGCCGGTGCCGCCGCCTGTAATCGCGTTGACTTCATAGCCGGCGGCGTTAAGCGCGCTGACCATGTCTTTAACTTTATCGCAGGCTGATCGAATCGCTTGCAGGCGCTCTTCTGGTTTGCGCATGTGTTGCGCGGGGCCATAGTAGGCTTGTAAACCAGCAAACACTAATGAGGGCGAATAGGTGGCAATCGCTTCGGCTAGTTCAATTGCCGCAGCGTTGGTTGTGACACCACAACGCGCGCCGCCTACGTCTTGTTCAATATAGACATCAACGGCAACTCGATGGCGTCTGGCTGCTGCGCCAATCTGATGCACTTGCACGATGTTATCCACACATAAACCCATGTGAGCATGGGCGGCCAGGCGGGCCACGCGCTCAACTTTGCGCACACCGACCACTTGGTTTGTGATCAAAATATTTTTGACGCCCACTTCGATAAAGGCTTCAGCTTCGCTTGCCTTTTGCACGCAAATGCCAACCGCCCCAGCATGAATCTGGCGCAACGCGATATCAGGGCACTTGTGCGCCTTGGCATGTGAGCGCACCGCGATGCCAGCGGTTTGAATGACAGCGTGCACTTCAGCAAGGTTACGCTCAAACGCATCAAGTTCGATCAACAGAGCAGGGGTGTCGATTGCATCAACTGACGCACCAATCACCGCCGGTGCATCGTGCCAATTGCCCAAACCAGACTCAGAGATTGAAGGGTGATGCGTCATAGTGGTTTCCTAAATCGTTTCGTGTATGTGTACTGTTATTTGTACACACTTGCTATCTATTACACAACGAACATTTATTAAATATTCAGTGCTGAGTGAAACATTGAGTGCTGACTACACACTTCGTGCTATTTACACATTGATTCCGTAATACGCCATCACCGCTTGCGACTAGCCTCATACCGCTGAGCATACTTCCAACCAATCTCTGCCAGTGGCTTGGCTTTGCTACCGGTCTCAATCGCATCGGCAGCCGCAGCCGTACCATCTTGCGCGCGGCGCGCAATCCCTTGCAAAATCGCGGCGATTCTGAAGAGGTTGTAGGCGATGTAAAAATCCCAGTGCTCAATACCTTCAAACCCGGTGGCGGCGCCATATTGTTTGATGTAGTCGGCTTCGCTGGGGATGCCTAAGGCTTTCAAGTCTAAACCGCCAATGCCGCGCCACAACGAGGCGGGGATGTGCCAACTCATGCAGTGATAAGCAAAATCCGCCATGGGGTGGCCGAGGGTGGCAAGCTCCCAGTCAAGCAAACCAATCGCGCGGGGCTCAGTTGGGTGCAGCACTAAATTATCTAAACGATAGTCGCCGTGCACGATGGTGGTTTGGTCGCCTTCAGGGATATTGGCGGGCAACCACTCGATCAACGATTCAAGGGCGCTGATGTCTTCGCTGCGCGACTCTTGATATTGACGGCTCCAGCGGGCGATTTGGCGGCCAAAATAATTACCGGCGCGGCCAAAGGTTTCAAGACCGACTGCATTGACATCGACTTTATGCAGCGCTGCCATGACCCGATTCATATCGGTGTAAATGGCGGCGCGGTCAGTTGGCGTAAAGCCTGGTAGTGATTGATCCACAATCACGCGGCCATTTAAAAATTCCATCAAATAAAACGGCGTGCCAACAATGTTTAAATCTTCGCTGTAGGCGTAAAGCTTTGGCACAGGGACCTCGCTGCCTTGTAAGGCTTGCATCACACGATATTCGCGATCAACTGCGTGGGCCGAGGGCAGCAATACGCCAGGCGGTTTTTTGCGCAACACAAACTGTTGCGCGCCACTGGTTAACAGAAAAGTCGGGTTTGACTGACCACCTGTTAAAGGTTTTACCGCAAGAGGAGGGCGGTCTAAAAAGCCTTGACCGTGCATCCAGTCAGC
The DNA here is from genome assembly GCA_945895265.1 of Bordetella parapertussis. Classification (GTDB taxonomy): domain Bacteria; phylum Pseudomonadota; class Gammaproteobacteria; order Burkholderiales; family Burkholderiaceae_B; genus Zwartia; species Zwartia parapertussis_I. The sequence continues at coordinate 34,162 of CAMDEF010000011.1, forward strand.
GAGTACGGCTGAATCAAACGCAGCTGTGCCGGCTGTAGATGATGAACCAGCCCCACTCATAACGAACTCACTGAGTGGCCCCAGTCAACCGTGACTGACGTACCTGTCATGGCTCGCCCAGCGTCAGAGGCCAGCAACAACACAGGGCCATCCATATCCGACAACTCAGAAAACCGGCGCGAGGGCACGCGAGCCATCAGCTTTTGCCCTTGCTCACTGAGTAAAAACTCACGATTCAAATCAGTAATCACGTAGCCAGGTAGCAATGCATTGACGCGAATCCCATAGCGCGCAAATTCAAGCGCAAGCGATTTTGTAAATTGGATGACACCCGCTTTAGATGCCGAATACCCCACCACAGCACCCGCAACGCGTGCGCCCAAAATCGAAGAGATATTGATAATGCTGCCGGGCCTTTTGACCTTGACTAAACGTCGTGCGGCTTCGGTGTCGACCATCCAGCAACCTTTCAGATTGGTGTCTAACACGCTATCCCAATCTTCTTCAGTTTGCTCAAGCGCGGGCTTGGCAACGGTGGTGCCGGCATTGCTAATGATGATGTCTGCCACGCCTGCAACCGCTTCGATTTGATCAAAGCAGGCTTTGACGCTGGCTTGGCTGGTGACGTCTAACGACACGGCATCAGCTTTTGCACCGGTAGCCTTAAGTTCAGCCACAAGCGTAGCAAGCTTGTCAGCACGACGTGCCGCCACGATCACATGCGCACCGGCTTTTGCCAGGGTGTGCGCAAGATGATGGCCAATCCCACTTGAGGCCCCGGTCACCAATGCCACATGGCCTTTCAAACTGAACATGTCGAACACTTGACTCACGCTGTTTTCCCCAAGCCGTCGATAATCTTGCGTGCCATGCTCCAGCGATGCACTTCGCTTGGGCCGTCATAAATTCTAAAACCGCGCATATCCATAAAGATTCGCATCACAATGGTTTCGCCTGTGACGCCCTGGCCACCTAAGATTTGCACGCAACGATCAATCACGCGCCACTCAGCCTCAGAACACGTGACCTTGGCGCGACTCGATTCAAAGTTACCGTTATGACCTTGATCTAACAACCACGCGGTATGTGCAATGTGCAAGCGTGCCGTTTGCAGATCCATATCGTTATCGGCCAACATAAAACCTACACCTTCGTGCTTGCCTAAGATACGACCAAAGGCCTCGCGCGTGCGTGCGTATTGCGTGGCAATGTCGTGCGCACGACGTGCCTGACCAAGCCAGCGCATGCAGTGCGTTAAGCGTGCAGGTGCTAAACGGATTTGCGCGTATTTAAAACCGCGGCCAATTTCACCCAACACATCAGTGGCGGGTACACGAACGTTTTCAAATTTCATGACACAGTGGCCGCCGGCAAAGCAGCTGTCCATCGCGTCCATTTGGCGAGTGATTGAAATCCCTTCGCGGTTCATGTCACTTAAAAACATCGTGGCCGAGCCATCTTCCATTTTGGCCATGATGATGCAATAGGTCGCACCCTCGGCACCGGTGATAAACCACTTGTCGCCATTGATCACATAATCGTCACCGTCTTTGACGGCGGTAGTCTTCATCATGCCTGGGTCGGCACCAGCGCCGGGTGCGGGTTCGGTCATGGCAAAGCACGAGCGCGTTAAACCTTTTACTTGCGGGCGCAACCAACGTTCTTTTTGCGCTTCGGTCGCAACAATTTCCATCAAATGGATATTGCCTTCGTCGGGCGCGTGGATGTTCATAGCCGTGGGGCCAAGCGTTGAATAGCCGGCCTCTTCAAACACAATGGCTTTGTCGACGTGACTTAAACCCAAACCACCTAGCTCAACCGAAGCGTGTGGGGTTAATAGACCCGCCGCACGGGCAAGCGCCACAAGCTCAGCGCGCAACTCTGGCGTTGGGCCATGCGCTGTCGCGCGTGGGTCTCTTTCGAGCGGGATGATTTTGTCGGCAATAAAACTGCGCGTGCGCTGCTGCAGGTCAAGCTGCGCCGGGGTCAGTGAAAAATCCATGAGGGAATGTCCTAGTCGCTAAATCGATGAATGCAACTGCTATTATCGCAATTTCAGCGAATCTTGCTTTGATTTGGCGCAAGGGCGGAAGACGGTGGCGTTTTGCTTAAGATTTTAGGGAATGAATCCCGAGTCTTGGGCGAGGGCAGGCAACTTGAGGGCTTTAACGCTGTTTTTTACTAAAAAGGAGGTTCAAGCTGACCACCAGCGCCAACAGGCCAAAAATAATAAAGCCATATTGATAGCTTTCGGTGGCCATGATCACAAAGGCGAAGCCCGACGGGCAAACAATACCGCCGAGGTAGGTAAAAAACAGTGACGCCCCAGTGGTTGAGGCGATCATGCCTGGTGGCGATACTCGGGCCACCTCTGCCATGTAGACGCCGTTCCAGCCAATCGCCGAGGCTCCAAAGATGATCATCAACACAAGAATCATGCCGAAAGACCAAGACGGTGACAGGGTGCCGGTGATCACTGACGATACAGCCATGATCACGCCCAGTATGACCATCACCACGCGAGGCGATAAAAAGCGGTCTGCGACCCAGCCCCAGAACACGCGTGCGAACACGCTTGCGAGTTGAGTCATGGCTAAAGCAAAACCAGCGGCTACAAAAGAGATATCAATTTCAAGGGTGAGATAGGTGACCAGATAGCTGGTCAAAATCATCTGCAAGCCGCAATACACGAACGACACGATGGCAAGCTCGCGCAGATCGCGATTTAAGAACACGAGCCTGATGGGTTGCGTCACTTGTGACAACGCGAAGGGGCTTGAGGGGATGCGGTCGCTATCCAGTTCTTGACGAAAGGGTTCGGCGATCCAAAAAAAAACTAGCAACAAACCAGAGACTAAAAATAAAGTGATTTGCCAACCGGTGAGAAGCACAAGCACTGGGATCGCTAAGCCCGCGATAAAGCCCGCCAAGGGGTTGCCGGTTTGTCGAATCGAAAAGGCCAGGCTGCGCCGCCCGGGTGAGGTGGTGCGTGCCAAGACGTGCGAGCTTGCTGGCGAAATCGGTCCGTAGCCGATTCCCATAACAATGGCCCCCAGCACGATTAGTGTGAGATTGCCGCAGGCAACCAACGCCAGCCCTAGCGAGCACAACGCCAGCCCCATCTGGCTGATGCGGATGGCGCCGTACCTGACAATAAAGTTGCCTGACACGAGTGCAGCGATCATCCCTGCAACGTACACGATCGAGATGAAATAGCCGATCCATTCAGGTGAGAAGGAAAGTGCTTCGGAAGCCACCGGCGCCAAAATAGGCACTGCATTCAGCACCAGCGCCGACACAACGGCGACGCTTAACATCATTGCAGAGGGGGCAAAGCTTTTCATTTTCTTATTTATCAGAATGACGACTACACCCGATACCTTACCACGCACAGCTTGGGTCAGAATTGCTGCGTTGCCTCACGCAGGATTGGCCTAGGCGAGTGGGTTTTAGTTGGCATTCATCCGCCAATCCCCTATGATCGAAGCGTTTGTCGCTTCACGAAACCATAGGGCGAGTTCAATGCGAAGTATTCAACACCCAGGCCAGCCAAGCCCACAACGCGTTACGGCGCAGCAGGTTGAGCTTGAGCCTTTCGAGCTTGAACTACCCGGGCACATGAGCTTAATGCAAGCGGTGGCGCAGTCTATGCAAGGCATCGGGGCGCAATGCGCAACGTTTCGCATGCAAGGCGGGGGCTTCGAGCCGTTTTCGTACGTGATGCCGGCCTTAGCCAAAACCTCGGCCCATGCTGTGTATTTCAGTGATACCTACCCGGTCGAAGGAGCCGTGCGCCTTGAAACTGCTTCGGTGACGTTTGGTCAACGCGACGGTAAACCCTGGCTGCATAGCCATGCGATTTGGATCGAGGCGAGTGGGCGCCGTCACTGCGGTCATCTGCTGCCTGATGATATCCAAGTGAATCACCCAATTCAAGCTCAAGGCGTGGCAGTGCGTGGTGCGACGTTCACGGTTTGCCCCGATGGCGAAACCAATTTCACTCTGTTTGTACCGCTAAAAAGTATGGCGCGGTCAGTCCAAACACGTGCTGATGTTCCGAGCGCAGACAAAACATCCACCTCAGTTCAAACAACACGCAGCAAAGGCTATGCACTGCGTGTCGCACCCAACATCGATATTTGCACCGCGTTAGAAACCTTTTGTATCGAGCGAGGCATCACCCACGCCAAGATTCAAGGCGGTGTGGGCAGTACGGTGGGCGCAGTGTTTGACGACGGACGCGTCGTTGAGCCGTTTGTCACTGAACTATTGATACGCAATGGTGAAATTTTCACTGACGCAAACGGCCAAACCCACGCTCAGCTTGACGTGTCGATGGTGGATTACAAAGGAGGGGTCTCAGAGGGCCGACTCGCACGAGGCCAAAACCCCGTGCTTGTGACCTTTGAGTTAGCACTTGAGGTGCTAAGTACTTAGAATCTAATCGACAAGCCAGCAACCACGCCAGACAGCGATTGTGTCGTTGTGATGCCGCTAGATTTTTGTCTGTTGTAGAGATTTTTGAAGCCAATGGTGGCCGCACCCCATTCATAGGCATGGCCTATGCCAATCATTTGCTGAGTGGTAACTTGTGTACCTTGCGCCATCCCGCCGACATCAATATAAAACGGAATAAAGTAATTAGAGTCGCCTAAGCGCACACGACCTTTTAATCCCGCAATTGGAGCCGTACTGCTCTTGGCGTTTGAGTTACTAGCGCCGTAGACGCTGTCAGCGACTTTCAAATCAGTTCTGGACACAACGTTCATGACACGGACACCAGCCAGACCATCTAGGTAGGTATTTTTCGTGTTGTAAATGGTGTAAGTTGCCGCGAAGGTGTAGATGCCCTGCTCAACGGTTGTGTTCGAGCTCAGATTGGGTTTACCCAATATCTCAGACTTTTGGGCGTTGAGTTTCGCGAACACAATATCGGCCATTGCGCCTAGACGACCGTGATGTGCCTCAAGGGTGAGCATCGCTGCAAAATTAATATGCGAGATGATGTCTCTTGCACGGTAGTCGACCGAGGCGAGTTTGGTCTCTTCGTAAGCCACACTGCCACCAATGGTAGTGGCCCAAATATAAGGTGTCACGGCACCTCGCCATTCATTGGTCACCTGCGGGATAGTCTGAACCCCTTCAGCAGCCTGCGCTGGAAGGGCGGCGAGCGAGCCCGCTAAAATAGTCAGAGTGGAGATTATTTTTTTCATTTGAAATTCTTTGTTTGTTTTTGTTGGTGAAACGTGTAACCGCGATATATACGACTTTGCCTGTGTGCAACGTATCACTGCTGCAGGTCCGACATTGTCATTGCGAAACGCGTGACTCAGACACATACGACTTTTTCATTGCGCAACATACAACTGCGATATATACGACTTTGTGTGGGGCCCGCCGTCAACCATCAAGGCCGCCCCATTCACATACGACGCTCGGGGTGAGGCTAAAAACACGACCACGTTGGCGATGTCAGAGGGCACACCCCACGTTTGCCCTTTCGGCACCGAGACAGTTTCAAGCTTGTCGCGGTTGGCAATGGCAGAATCCGCTTGCCATTGACCACCAGCGGCTTGACTTTCCCATAGACGAAAGCGTTCTTCGGACTTGACCACACCTGGGATCACGCAGTTCACTCTGATGCCAAATTCTGCTAATTCTGTTGCTAAATCGACAGAAAAACGCACTTCTGCGGCCTTTGCAGGGCCTGTACAGCTTGAACCGGGCGGAAAATTGCCTCGAGTGGCGGTGCGCCCAGAGATGTTGATAATGGACGGAAAGCTCGATTGTTTGAGCAGAGGCAAGGCTCGTTGCGACACCCGAAACTGAGCAAAAAAGTTGATCGCCATGCCGTCTTGCAGTTCGTCGTCAGTGACAGTGGCAAAGGGTTTATAGATGCCAGTGCCGGCGTTGTTCACCAAGATATCAAGTCGACCAAAGCGCGACTGAAGGTATGCAATCAGTTTGTCGATATCCGCTAGCTTGGTCATATCGGCCTGCACGGCTTCAATTGTTCCGCCGTTAGTTGACTGATTTGATGCAACCGCCTCATCGAGTTTGCTTTGACGGCGCCCGCAAATCACCACATGAGCACCTTCGCTAGCAAACGCTTGTGCAGTGGCTAGACCAATGCCTTCACTGCCACCGGTGACACAAACGACTTGCCCTGCTAGATCTAACTTCATTGGTTATCTCACAATTTTTGTTAGAGAAAAGGGTTTTTCGCGACTCGAGTCACGCGCGCGCTTAATCAACCTTGATATTCAAGCGACGGATGATGTCGCCGAAACGTTTGATTTCGCTTTGTGTGAAGGCAGCAAGTTGCTCAGGTGTTGAATATTGGTACTCGGCGCCTTGAGTGCTAATTCCCTTCTGAATCTCGGGGCGTGCCAATACATTTTTTGCGGCGGCATTCATCAGATCGATTGTTTCTTTTGGTGTACCCGCACGCGCAAACAAGGCAAACCACTGAGAAATTTCAATATCTTTAAAACCAGCCTCTGCAAAGGTTGGCACATCGGGCATGGTAGTTGAGCGTTTTGCACTGGCTACTGCAAGCACTTTAATTTTGCCTGATTGATACAGTGCCGAGGCTGAAGCGACACCCACAAATGAAAGTGCAATTTGCCCTGCGGCGACATCGCCAATGGCTGGTGCGTCACCTTTGTAGGGCGCATGCACCATATCAATCCCTGACGCTGCCTTAAAGGCTTCGCCTGCCAGGTGACCGGTCGAGCCTACACCGCTGCTCGAAAATGCCAACTTACCTGGATTTTTTTTGCCGTAGGCAATCAACTCTGCAATGTTATTGATACCTAGACGTGTATCGACGGATAGCGTCAGGGGGACGAAGCCAACCATACTAATTGGCGCAAAGTCTTTTACTGCGTCGTAGGGCAACTTAGGGTAAAGGGTTGGATTTGTACCGTGCGTTGCGCTGTTGCCGGTCAAGACGGTATAGCCATCGGGTGCAGATTTTGCAACAAAGGTGGCGCCGACAATACCGTTTGCGCCGGTTTTGTTTTCGGCAACGATTGTTCCTTTCAATTCAGTGGCCATGTGTTGGGCCATCAAGCGCGTCAGATAGTCGTTGGCACCACCCGCAGCAAATGGCGAAATAAACTGAATGGGCTTATCCGGAAACGTGGCAAAGGCTTGTGTCGCCGTGAGCGTCAAACTCAGTGCTAAGCCCGCGACGGCGGCAATTTTTTTAAATGCATTGGTCTGACGTTGGGTCATGTCGGTCTCCGGTTTTGCGCCTGCTCAGTGGCCGAGGCGCAATTGTTCTAGTGGTAGTGGTCAAGTGTAAGCACTTTTGCTTAGTACGTCGTATTCGCTTTGGTGTAGATTATTCCATAATATGGACTATTTCATCAAGTATCATGCGAAGCTTAGGTGCGCCATCGCTTAGGATAACGGTCGCGCTCGGCCCCTGGCGCTCTATTACGACTACCTCTGGATTAGCGATATGCAGCAGCAAGCATCAAACACCCATCCCATTCTTGAACGCGCTCGTATAGCCGTGGCATTGAACCGCACGCCTGGTTATCATTTTTGTGGCAACTTCTTTAACCTGCTGTTCGACGACGTTGATAACCAGCATTCGATTGTGCACATGGATGCAGCCGTTCAGTGTGCGGATCAAGATGGCCAACTCAGCATGACTGCTTTTGCGATGCTGGCCGATATGGGGTTAGCCACTGGAATACGCTTTGGTCTGGATAAAACCACTCGCCTGGCGACGGTGTCGATCAGTTTGCAGCTGACCGGTGCGCCCAGATTAGGGCGTGCAACGGCCTCGAGCAAATCGCAGGGCTTTATTCAAGGCGCGAGCGCACAGCAAGGCTTAAGTCAAGCGCGTATTACCGCCGGTGGCGAGTTGGTGTGTATTGGGCATGGCGCGTTTATGATCTTGCCTGTACCCGGGGGCAAAGTTTTGGATCCGATTCCTTGGGTTGAAACCAAGCCACCCCAGAACCCATCCTTAGATTTGTCAACGCTGAGCGAAGACGAAGCCTGGGTGTTAACGCGGGTTGAACAAGCCATCGCAAAAACCAAGCAAGACGGCGGAAACTTTGTCGCGCATTTCTTGGGACTGTATCCGGTTGTACAAGAGACTGGTGCGCACGTGGTCATCGAAAACGGTGCGCATATCGCTAATCGCGTGAAGCACGTGCAAGGTGGGATTGTGTTGGCGCTGGGTATGGAAACTGCCGCGGCGGCCTTGGGCGTTGACTGGATGCTGTCAGGTGTGACGGCAACGTATATCAGCCCCGGCGAAGGCGAAACGATTTCAGCGACTTCAACGATTGTGCACCGTGGGCGTATGACAGCAGTGGTAAGCACACAGGTCATCAACAGTACGGGGCGCAAAGCACTAGAGGTGATTACGACGCATGCACGTCGGCCTTAGATTGGCGTGTCGGTAGCTTTAACAGTTGATGTCGGCGCGCTCTTGTGTTTTTTTATTCTTGGGCGGCTTATAACGGTTGTAGCCCCACAGATACTGTTCAGGCATCTGCGCAATCATGGCTTCCATTTCTTGGTTGATGATGGTTGCCGCAGCGAGGCTGTCATCCGGTAGCGGGTGTTCAAGCTTTTTATACTTTAGGGTATAGCCTTGCCCCAAGCCCTCTCGCTTGGCCCCCAAAATAAAAATCGTCGCGCCAGACAGCTTTTGTAGCCGTTGCACAAGGGTCATGGTGTAAGCGGGCTTGCCAAAAAAAGGTGCCCACACGCCTTCGCCTTCAGGGGGGACTTGATCGGGCAAAATGCCCACGGTATTGCCGCGTAGCAATGTTTTAATCAACGTGCGCACACCCGCTTGGTTTGCCGGCGCCATGGTGAGTTGAGGGCGTGAGCGCATTTGAATGATCCAGTCTTGTAGCCATTCGAGGCGTGGCGGTCTGAACAAGACGGTTGACCGATAACGACTGCTATACACGGGCCCGAGCAGCTCAAAACAGCCCGCGTGAGGCGACAGCAAAATGACGCCTTTGCCGAGCGCCAGTGCCTCGTCAAACTGTTGCCAGTTATCACACGCCAGTTTGGTATTTAAAAACGTGTCATCACGTCGAGTCCACCAAAAGGCCATCTCATAGATCAGCTGGCCTGAACTGAGCATCGCCGCACGCAACGTTTGAGCGGTCGACCCCGGAAACGCCTGTTTGAGGTTTGCAGCGGCACGACGCTTATAGCTCCCAGGCAGACGCCAAGTTAACCAACCGGCGCACCAGCCAAGAGTCTGCATCACAACGAGTGGTACAGACCCGACCAGCTTAAACAGGAGTGTGGCGAGTACGGGCAAAAATTGATTGAACATAACGAATAGAATACCAAAACAACGCCTGAATCTCCTAACCCAAGGCTCTTGTAAACGTCCTGAATGATTCACATCGACTTCGCAACGCACCAACACAAAACGTGACTCTGCGTTGATCAACATAACTTTATCCTAAAAGATTCAATTTTTAAAGCCTGACTTCTTATGAAACTGACCGATCTCGTCACCCCCGTCGCCCTCATCGATCTACCTCGCATGCAGCACAACATTGAGCGAATGCAAGCACAAGTCGCGAGTTTGGGTGCGACCTTCAGGCCCCACGTGAAAACGTCAAAATGTGTGCAGGCCACCGAAGCGCAGATCCAGGCCGGCGCGCAAGGCATCACGGTATCCACACTCAAAGAAGCTGAACAGTTTTTTGCCGCTGGGATTCGCGATATTTTGTATGCGGTGGGCCTGGCGCCAAACAAACTTGCAGCAACCGCAGCATTGATACGTAAGGGCTGTGATCTCAAGGTGCTGACCGATAGCGTGCGATCAGCACAGGCAATGGCCGCCTTTGCCAAAGCGCAGGGGCTTAGTTTCAAGGTACTGATTGAAATCGATACCGATGACCATCGTTCGGGGATTAAACCCGAGTCGGCAACGCTGTTAGAGGTTGCGCAGGCGCTTGAGTCACCAGCCTGCGAGATTGTTGGGGTGATGACGCACGCCGGTTCAAGTTACGACTTAAATACGCCCGAGGCACTCATTGCCATGGCAGAACAAGAGCGCGCGGGCTGCGTGCGCGCTGCCGAGCGTCTGCGTCAGGCTGGGTTTGCTTGCCCGATTGTAAGTATTGGATCAACCCCGACGGCCTTGTCGGCAAAAAATCTTGAAGGTGTGACCGAGGTGCGGGCAGGTGTGTATGTCTTTTTCGATTTGGTGATGCATAACATCGGAGTGTGTACAAAAAACGAAATTGCACTCAGCGTGCTAACTAGTGTGATCGGTCATCAAGAAGAAAAAGGTTGGGCCATTGTTGACGCGGGTTGGATGGCTATGAGTCGCGACCGTGGCACACAAAAGCAAACGAATGATTTTGGTTATGGACAAGTCTGCGAACTTGATGGGAAGGTGCTTGAGGGTTACACCATTAGTGGGGCTAATCAAGAGCACGGAATTGTTTCGCGTGCTGGACAGCCCGATTTAGAGATCGCCAAGCGCTTTCCGATTGGTACGCAATTTAGGATTTTGCCGAATCACGCTTGCGCCACGGGTGCACAGTTTCCTGAGTATCAAGCGCTTGACGCGCAAGGCACCGTTCAAACCTGGAGCCGTTTTTACGGCTGGTAGAACACAATAGCGAAAGGCCGTCCTATCGTACATTAGGGTTTCATTTAGCCATCGCGATTATTACGAATTGATGCCTGTTTAAGAGCAGTGCACACTGCGTTCTTGTTTAAATCAACAAGAGGTGCAGTGTGTCTGTTCAGTCTTCAAACCTATCAGTCAAGTTATCTTTGCAAGGCCTGGCACGGCAATCCACGCGCGGCCTAGCGCCGCGGCGCGCCGGTCAAAGCCTCAGGCGGCAAGCCGGGCAAGGCATGACCGAATACATCATCATCGTCGCCTTGGTCGCGGTAGCGGCAATTGCGGTGTATCAATATCTGGGGCAAGTGCTGCGCGCGCAAACTGCTGCAGTCGCAAAAGAGCTGGCTGGTGAGGATGGCACCCAGCAATCGCGCGCAGCACAGTCGGCCGCAGAATCGGCAGCAACCCAAGCTGCAGCAAAGTCTTTGAAGGATTTCACTGGTCATGCAGAGGGCTCGGCTCGATGAGCAGATGGCTTCTTAGTTTGCTGAGTACGTCTGCAACGTTGCAACGACAACCAGTTTTGCCGCTGCAACCGTTTAGCCAAGCTGGTCAAGTTCTGCCTTTGGGTTTGATATTAAGCGCCGTAGTACTGATCGCTTGGGTGCTGTCCCTGAACTTAGGTCGGTTGGTGCACAACAAAGCCTCGCTCTTACGGGCGACAGACGCTGCGGTTTACTCGGCTGCTGTTGCGCAGGCACGCGCTTTGAATCTTCATGCGTACTTAAACCGCGCTCAGCTAGCCCAGCAAATTGCCATGGCGCATTTAATTACGATGGCCTCGGCTCAACGCTATCGAGCAACCCTTGCGCGTCAAGCCAGTCGTTTTAACCCACCAGCAAGCCTGATCGGAATGCTCTTTGGCCCGCAATACGCAGCGGCATATCTGGCAGCGAAGGCAGGAGGCCTGGGCGATCAAGTGGCCTTGGCGCAGCTGTCTGAAGCCTTTCGTCTTCATGATGATGTGATTCATCGTGTGATTGAGCGGGTTCGAGGTGAGCAATTGAAACGTCTCAGCAGTCACAGACAACAAGTGCTCAATGAGGTGTTGGTGCAAAACGTTGGAGCCAGTGGTTCGAGTATGGTCGGTAAAACGCGGGCTGAACTCGGGCTCAAAGCAGGCATCACGGTTGATGATTTGCCGGGCTTAATCTCGCGTTTTTCAAGCGCAGAGGCCAACTGGCAGGCACTTTTAAAGCGCGTGTCAAAGCAGTATGGCTTTTTAAACGATCGTCATCACACAACCCGCAATGTTTGGGCAGTGAATCTTCGGTGTCCGCACAAACGCCATGAGCTACGACGCAAAGGCTCGACACGGCTTGAGGCAAACGGTACCTGGTCGGTACAAGACCATCAATCGTTTCATGCCTTGCGTTACAACCGAGTGATCGGTTGTTATCAGCGTGAATACCCAATGGGTTGGGCTCTGGTCAACAGTGCGCCAAGCTCTCGTGCCCAACCAGACGGGCAACGCGCGACTCACACTGAGCCGCAAAACTTTGCCAAAGAATCGTTTTGGCGTTGGGTCAGTCAACAGCCCAATGGCGGCTGGAATATTTTTTCAGGGGGTGATAATCACCTGGCTCGCCGCTTGGCCTATGCGAGCGAAATTCGCTGGACGACCCAAAGTATGCCTAGCTTTACTGCACTGACCTCAAAGCATAAAGAGTCGATCAGACTGGCAATCGCAGTCACACAAGAAAGCCCCATGATTCATGTGGGTGATGCGACCGAAGAGCAGCGCTTCGGTGGTCGGTTCACCCTGAGCTCGCCTGAGCGTGCACATGGGTTGCGCGCAGAGGCTGCTGCTCAAACTTACTTTGCCCCCCCACGTGCGAGCGGCAATGTAATCATCGCACCCAACCTTTTTCAACCGTTCTGGCGCGCACGCTTGATTGACATCGCCGAGACAAAACAGCGAGGTACGCCAAAATGAGTGCACGATTGACGCAGTCTCAGGCTCAAGGTCAGGCGACCTTTGAGGCGTTGCTAATAATTGTCTTTGGGTTTTTACTGGTGTTGGGAATACATCACATCGGTCAGCTCCGTTCACACACACTTCACTTGATTGGTGAAAGTCATTTCTTATCGTTTGTACCTAACCGGATACCCGATGCTCTGGATCCGTCGAGTGCATCATCAACAGTCAGTCTTGAGACTCTCGCAAAGCCTTACTCAAATGACGAGCCGTTGCAATACCGCTACGCCACCGTGCGCTTGGGTGATTCAAATTATAGTTCGACGCAGCTCGAGCTTGAGAATCAACTCGGTTTTGACTCAGCAACGCTGGTGCAGGCAAGCGTTCAGTCTGCTCCGTCGCTACTAAGCAAGTTGCCAGCACTTGGCCTGACTTTGAAAGCCGGGCTAATACGCCATAGTTTTTTGTTGTCTGGGTATGGTCAGGCAGACTCAACTTTGGCAGCACAAGCGAAAATGGCCGGTTCGGATGCGCTTTGGCAAAAAAGCTTTTCGCGCTCAAGTGAGCTAGTCAATCACACTGCTGCAACCATACAGAGCATCGATCAGGCATGGGGCCGAACCTCGTTGACCACGTCGTGGTTAGTGCCGTGGGCCAACGAGGCTTTGGAGTTTAAATCGTCGGGGCAAACATCGACGCTACCGCGCGCGCACGCTGCCTTTACGACTCTTGGCAGTGCATTGAAATGACTCATCTCACGATTTGTTTCGGCTTGGGGCGACAACCACGCTTTGCTTTGCGTCTCTTGGGCCTAGTCAGTGTTGTCAGCTTGTTATCCGCTAGCCTTTCACCTGTTCAAGCCAATGTTTCATTAAAGTCTCTTGCGCTACCCAAAGCGGTGACTCGCTCGGTCATTATTGATAACAGTGAATGGCAAGGGGTAGGTGTTGAGCTTGAACATTTAAGTAGCTCTGCAACACTTGAGGCCACGCTCGAGCAACTGGCGATGTTTTTGCCTGAGCTGACACCTGTGTGGTCTGAACAAGGTGTGGCACACGCGCATTGGATTGACACCGAGTTCTCGTACGTCTTGTTTCTTTGGGCAACTCAAACACAAACGACCGAAGGTTTATTGTCAAGGCTTAGGCTAGGCCGACCTCAGGGCGTGGCGCACAACACCTTGCCGAGGCAGTTTGCGGCAATTGATTGGCTCCCAAAACAAGCCCAGCAACTGTTTCGTTTGACTGACAACTCGGGCGCTCAAGCTATTGCACTGTCAAGTTTTACGCTTGCAACAACGTCTTCGCAACTCGCCGATCACCTCAAAGCCTACGGCCAACGCAACGGGTGGGTGCGTTTGCCTGACAAGCTGACATTCTTTCGCGACACAAGGCGCTTGTCGTTTCAGGTTGTGACTGATAAAGGTCACACCACGGTTTTAGTTTACGAAACCTCGCGTGAGGCCCCATGAATATCACCTCTGCAAAGCGAAATGGATTGTTGATTGCTGCTTCAGTTGGTCTTGGGTGTTTGTCTGCCTGGGCAATTGAACAACACCTTTCAGCGAAAGAAATCGAGTTTCAAGAGCAGACTCGTATTGAGAAGGTGGTTCGGATTGTTGCGGCTCGAGATTTGCCACGAGGGACACGAGTGACCTTAAAAGACTTTGCAAAAGACGAGTTTCCGGCAAAGTGGATCGGTGCCGATGCAATCGCACTGAGCGAAGTACAGCTTGTACAAGGCAAGCAACTCAATAGCGACTTAAAGGCAGGGCAGTTGCTCATGCACGTGCATCTCATCGAGCCTGCTCAACCGGCGCTGGCCTCCAGGCTGAGTCCCGACAAACGCGCGGTCACGATTCCGGTTGATCTGATGAGCTCAATGTCGGGCTTGTTGCAACCCGGCGACCGTGTCGATTTATTTGTGTCGTTTGACTACAAAGGGCAGCGCACGACCGCCTCGTTGTTACATGGGGTTGAAGTGCTGGCGACGGGCCAGCAGACGAAGATGACAGGTGAGCACAACGCAGCAACCGAGTTGCGGTATTCAACCGTGACGTTAGCGGCTTCGCAGACTGAGGCAAAAAAACTTGTGGCTGCGCGACAAGGCGGCACCATTACGGCTGTGCTGAGTCATGAAGCGGCAGACCCTCTAATGCGGGGTCATCAAATGACTGCTGCTCAATTGCCTGAATTATTGGGGCTTGAATCCGCTCAGACGCAAGCGTCAGTTGAGATCATCTATGGTGATCGTTTGGCGAAAGACTCACTATCAGTCAATTCGGCGGATTGGTCTGACTTGGCTGATACGGCACCGCCCAAAGGGACACCATGAGTGGGTGCAACGTTTTTTTGCGAACAGCTAGGTTCGTGCTTGTAGGGATGACCGCGTTAACCATCGCCTGGTGTGACGCGACCTTTGGCGCTGAGAAGCCAATTCGCCTTGACCTTGAAACCGGAGCCTCTACGGTTCTTAAGCTTAAAGGGGTCACGCGTATTGCAGTTGGTAACAGTCAAATCGTTCAGGTGACAACTGTGAACTCTCGCGAAGTATTGATATTTGGAAAAACGCGTGGATCTACGACAGTTGATATATGGGTGTCGGATAAGAAGCGGCACACGTACCGCATTTTTGTTGCGCCCGAAGGGTTGAGCAGGATCCAAGAAGAGATCTCGCGCTTACTAAAAAATATCCCGCAAGCACATAGCAGAATTGCCGGCGATAAATTGGTCATTGAGGGTGAAGACTTAAACGATGCCGATCAGTTGCGTATCGCAACGCTCGCCAAGCGTTATCCCGAGGTCATTGACTTTACCAGCCAGCTTGGCTGGGACAAAATGATTTTGTTAGACGTGCAAGTGCTAGAGTTGCCAAGTTCACGCATGCACGAATTGGGGGTACGCTGGGATCCTACGTCGCAGGGCGGCGTTCAAACAGGCTTGGCCTGGGAGAGTGGTTCAACCGCGCTGATGCAGCGCCCGGGTGAGACGGGAATGGCAGTACCCTTTCCGCTACCGCAAGCTGCTGGCTATTTAGGGCTCAATGCTTTGTTATCTGCTCGGCTGGCCGCCTTGTCAAAGTCTGGTGAAGCCGTCGTGCTGGCACAACCTCAATTACTTGCACGGAGCGGCTCGACTGCTAGCTTTTTAGCCGGCGGCGAAGTGCCCTATGCCTCGGTCGATAAAGACGGAAAATCCACCACGACCTTTAAGAAATACGGTGTGTCGTTAAACATTACCCCACATGCCGATCGCAATGCCGCGATTCGGTCGCGGATTGAAATTGAAGTCAGCTCAGTGGATACCACGATCACTGTGCCGGGCGGGCCCGCACTAAAAATTCGAAAAGCGTCAACAGAGTTCAATGTGCGTTCAGGGCAGACGCTGGTGTTGGGTGGCTTTATTTCGCGTGAGCGTGCTCGAGATCAAGATGGATTGCCGGGGCTAGCAGGGATTCCGGTATTGGGCGGCTTGTTCGGGGTGAAGCGTGAACAAGAGCGTCATACCGAGTTAGCAATTTTTGTGACGCCGATGATTGTTGATCCCCGAGATCCAAGCCATGCAGCCCGGGTGGCTAACGCACAGGGCGTTTTGCAAGAGTCTTTTCCGGCTGCCCCAACACTTAACACACCGCTCAACAACTTTGAACCGCTCGAGTTGACTGCGCCACGTCAGGCGTTTGAGGCCTTAGGCCAATGGGAGCCAGACTCGGACAAGGTTCAATCCCTGTCCAATTCGTTATCTCAATGGGAAGACACCCCCGTCTTCTCTTATCACTAGCCATTTTTGTTGCACTGTTAGTAAAGGACTTGAATTGATTGAACTTGATTTGTTTTTTGAAGATGGTACACGTAGGCACGGGCGTTTTGAGATCCCTTTGGTGATGGGCCGCGCGCCAGGGTGCGGTATTCAAGTCTCGCACTGGCGCGTTGCGCGGCAACACTTACGGATCTCGCGTGCGGAAGATGGCTATCACGTCGATGATCTCGGTTCAATTTTAGGTACACGCGTAAACGGCAATCGTATAACCCGGTACGGACCACTTAAAAAGTCTGACGAAATTGTGGTGGGCCCGTGCTTGCTGCGACTGGCTTCTCAGGCGGCGCACGCGGCGGCGATCAAAAGCGTTTGCAGTGAAGGCACCCCAGCAGAATTGGGCAGGCTTCAATTGCAATCAGAGCCAAGGTCGATAGACAACCCCAAGCTTCGGGTGCATTCAGAAACGACAGCAGTGGGCGTAGACAGGCCGCAGTTGCCATCAGAGCCGAGATCGATTGCAGTCGGCAAGCTGCAGTTACAGTCAGAGCAGAACTTGGTGGCGGCTGAGCCGAGTTCTTTTGTGTTTGAGAAAGGTGTCTTTGCCTTAACCGCCCGAACGACAACGCCTGACACCAAAGAGGGGCCGCTTGGCGCTCAAAGGTTGCTTGATGAGTCCAAGTTACCTGAACCGAACGCATCGCTGTCCTTAGAGTCAGCGGATCTGGCGCAGCAAGAACTTCGCCAAGAGCTTCGTGCAGGGTTAATTCAGGCGTTTGATCTGCGGCGTAACGATGTTGGCGCACTATCTGAAGGCGCATTGAAGGCGCACGCGTCGACGTGCGTGGGTGAGTTGCTAGATAAACGACGGTTGCCGCTCAGTGAAGTGCAGCGCAGCAGAATCCTCAAACTCGTTGTCGATGAAGCAATTGGACTAGGCGTGATTGAAGAGTTGCTTGAGGATACGGCAGTCACTGAAATCATGGTCAATCGCTTTGACGAAATCTACGTTGAAACAGGTGGGCGAATTTCGAAACAGCTGCTTCAATTTAGTAGTGAACAGGCGGTACGAAGTGTGATTGAACGTATTGTTTTCCCGCTGGGCCGCCGAATTGATGAAGCTTCGCCGATGGTTGACGCGCGGTTGCCCAACGGGTCACGTCTAAACGCAGTGTTGCCCCCTGTCTCTGTCAAAGGCGCGAGCTTTACCATCAGAAAGTTTCCGCAAAAGCGACTGCAAATGCAAGATTTGGTTGCTCTACAAGCCTTGCCTGCGCCGCTCGCCGAGTTTTTACGCCTGTGCGTTGAGCGGCGCTTAAATATTCTCGTATCAGGCGGCACGGGTTCAGGCAAAACCACCTTGCTCAATGTGTTAGCTGGGTTTGTTGATCCAGCACAACGCATTGTGACGATCGAAGATTGTGCCGAACTGTTGATTGCCCATCCACATGTTGTGACGCTTGAAGCAAGGCAAGCAAATTCTGAGGGGCTGGGCGCAGTCACAATTCGTGACTTAGTCAAAAATGCTTTACGGATGCGCCCTGACCGTATTGTGATTGGTGAAGTGCGCAGCGCAGAGGCGATTGATATGTTGGCTGCCATGAATACCGGGCATGATGGCTCAATCACCACTTTGCATGCGAATAGCCCGCGCGATGCTCTATCGCGACTCGAGACGATGGTGCTAAGTGGGAATGCGGGTTTGCCACTGCAGGCGATACGCGAGCAAATCGGTTCGGCACTGAAGTTGATTGTGCAGCAGACCAGATTACCAAATGGCCGAAGAGTCATTACGGGGGTCGCCGAAGTCTCTGGGATAGAGTCTGGCACCATTCAAACACAACAATTAGCGAAGTTTGACGTCTGCCGTCAACGTTTAACCGGCGCAGGCTTGCGCCCTTCGGTCTTCGCTGACGCCCGTGTGCAAACTGAGTCGGCGATGATGAATTGGTTTTTACAACTATGAGTACGTTGGCGTTGGTGTGCGCGTGTTTATCGATTGCAATGGCAGCATGGCTTGGGCAGTGCCTCTTTTTTCGGGCATCGCAACACTACCGTGCGCAACTCACTGAGCAAGCACGTGAAGAACTGTCTGATTTGTTTGTCTTTATCGACACGACATACCTTTGGCCCACGCTTGTCTGCGTTGCGGTGGGTGCCAGTTTGCTGCTGTGGTGGGTGACGCAAAGCGTCTTGTTTGCGGTATGTGTGGGCGGTGTGAGCTTTGTATTGCCCCGTATCGTTCTGAGTCGTGCTGTTCGCAAGCGTCAGCGACGTTTTGACCTGCAATTGCCAGAGCTTCTGTCGTCGTTGTCAGGTGCTTTGCGCGCAGGGGCAGGTTTGTCGGTAGCGTTAAAGCACATTGTGCAAGACGCAAGCCCTCCGCTCTCGCAAGAATTTGGGCTTGTTTTGCGCGAGCAAAGAATGGGGGTTGAATTGACTCAGTCCCTGAATAATCTTTACCAGCGTATGCCTTCCGAAAGTGTTGAACTAGTCTCAACCATGCTGATCGTAGGCACACGCTCTGGCGCCTCTTTAGCGGATTTGCTTGACCGTCTCTGCACCAACCTGCGGGCACGCCAGCATCTTGAAAGAAAAGTCGAAGTTATGACGACTCAAGGAAAGATGCAAGCCTGGGTGATGGGTGCACTGCCAGTTGTGCTATTGCTAGTGTTAAGCCAAATTGACCCATTGTCGGTGCATTTGTTACACAGTACTTCGGTGGGGCAGGCCGTGCTGGCGACAGTATTCTCTCTTGAATGCCTTGGGGTCTACTTCTTGCGCCGTATTCTTGCCATTCATGTCTAGCTTGATGGTTTGGCTTGCGTTGCTCTCGGGCGCATTGGCCATTGCATCGGCCCTCTTAGTTGGTGGTCGTGTTTTGTTGGCTAATCTTGGTCAAATCCGCCGTGTTGGCTTTCACGCGGTCATCAAGGCGTGGCTAAAAGTTGGAATCCTTCGACCAATGTTGACGCAGCTCGGGCGCTGGCTGTTACCTTTCATTACCTGGAATCAACGGCATACGCTGACTCAATTGCTTTTACGTAGTGCGTCAACCGACTTAGATTATGCCCAAATGTTTGCAGCGCGTGTGTTGCTAACGTTGCTCGGGTTCGTCATCTATTTGTATGCTGTTGGGTTAAGCGCGATACAGGGACGAGCGATGCGCGCTGAACTCTTGGTCGATTTATTGTTGAGTGCGTGCTTGGCGGCATTCTTTTGGTGGTTGCCAATCATGTGGCTAAAGCAACGTTATCGGCAAAGGCTGAACGCCATCGAACGCGCCTTACCCTTTTTTTTGGATATGGTTAGGCTTGGATTAGGCTCGGGGCAGAACTTGCAGGCCTCGCTACAGTTGGCCTGCGATCATCTTAGCGATGGCGCGCTAAAGGCCGAATGGCTTCAGACTTTAGGTGATATTCGAACTGGAATGGCGCGCAGCGAAGCGCTCAGGCAAATGAGTGTGCGCATTGAATTAGTCGCCTTGCGGCAACTGCTCTCAGCGTTGATTCAGGGCGAGGCGCTAGGTCAGGGGATGGGGCAGATTGTAGAAGTCTATGGCACTCAGCAGCGCGCGCAACGTTTGATGAACGCTGAAAAACTAGCGTTACAAGCACCGGTCAAAATGCTGTTTCCGTTGGCGTTGTTTATTTTTCCGTGTACGTTTTTAGTGCTGGGGTTTCCGGTGTTGGTTCAACTTTTTGGTTTGACATGACTGAACCGCCTACATACGAGGTTGCGTTGTTAATTGCTGACACAATGTTTGCACGGCTGCTTGGTCTGCTAGGTAAACGTGCGATGGCGCCTGATCAGGCTCTTTTGCTCAAGCCGTGCTTTGCCGTACATACCGTCGGTATGCGATTTTCGCTTGGTGTCTTTTTTATCGACAAAAAAGGTGTCGTGGTCAAGACGATTGCGCGGCTAAAGCCCAATCGGGTTGCGGTGTGCTGGCGGGCGACAGCGGTGGTTGAAACTGCCGCGTTTGCAACTGAACAAACAGAAGCACTATCACTCGCCGTTATGCGGGCGATTGCTCAGACTCAGTTGTCATAAACACTGACGCATAGCTGGGATAGAAGCTGCAGTACAAAACGGCGCCGCCGACAATATTGATCGGCACTTGCACAGTGGCTGCAATCGTTTTTGAAAGGCCGATCCACACTAAGATGGTTAAGGCACTATCGATTGCCAAAAATACGGCTAGCCAGCAGAGCCCGTAAACCAAAAAGACCCATTTGTTACGCCAACAGGCGATGCCGCTAAAAAATAGAGCTCTAAAGATGCTGATCTGATGCCATGCCACAAGCACTGGCGCGTACCAAAAAATGGCAGCCATTAGCATGTAGAACACAGCAAAAATAATCATTGGCGTGCGAACGGCATCGAGCAAGGGCATTAAATTATTGGCGTCGGTCAGAGATTTGAGTGCCTCTGAGACTTCAGCGGCAAAGGGGACGAACGCCAGCAGGCCCAACAATAAGCAGATCACTAAGTACAGGGCGCCCATCCCGACGAGTCGCTTGAACACGCCACTTGGTTTGAGCGGCTCAAGCCACATGTTGAGTAATATTTTGTGCCCTTGGGCGGCGTGACGTCCGGCGGACAAGGTCACGACGGTGACGGCTGGCATGAGGATGACAAACAGTATTGGACCGATCGGTGGTGTGATGCTTGCAACCATGAGCAGCAAGCTGATGAACATTGCCCAAGAGAAAAAGGCAAGCGGCTGGGTACGAAATAAAGTCCAGCCGTCGCTGATCCAGCGCCAGCCCGATAAGGCGTTAAGAGCAAGAGCTTGCATCAGTCTTCCTTTGGTAAATCGGGGATCAGACCGACAGTTCTTTGTTGAAGGATACGTTCAAAATGGGTGGGGTCGTGCGGTTTAAGTGTTTGAGCAGAGCGAGGCAAATAAAAATCGTACAAGCGTGATATCCAGAAACGCAGTGCTGCCGCACGTAATATCGCAGGCCAAAGGCGACGCTCAGCCGCAGTGAAGGGTCGCAGGCTGGCGTAAGCACTTAACCATGCAGTGGCGTATGCGGGTTTAACGATGCCCGTGGCCAAATCAATACACCAGTCATTGACGCAGACGGCGACGTCAAACAGCCACGTGTCACAGCCAGCAAAATAAAAATCAATCAATCCGCCCATTTGAGGCTCGGTTTGAGTGCCTGCAAATAAAACGTTGTCTCTGAAAAGATCGCAATGTGCGGGCCCAAAGGGCAGGGATTTGTAATCTGGCGTCAATGCCATGGCACGCTGCTCAGTCAAGCTGTTGGATAACAATTCAGCAAGGCTAGGGGTGAGGTAAGGGAGCACCACTGGAGCGGTTTGCTCCCACCAAGCGAGGCCACGCAGGTTGGGTTGGCTAAGCTTGAAGTCTTTTGCGGCTAGATGAGCCTGTGCCAGTGTTTGACCAGCGAGCGCGCAATGTGCAAGCGAGGGTGCTGGCTCGTGGCTACCGGGCAGACGATTGACGATCGCTGCGGGTTTTTTTAACAAGGTCGACAGTCGTGCGCCGTCTAGGCGAGTTTGTGGTTGCGGCACGGGCACACCACGCTGCGCTAAATGATGCATCAGTTCGATATAGAAGGGCAGTTGCTCTGCTGTGAGCACTTCAAAGATGGTTAAAACGTACTCGCCTTGTGTCGTCGTGAGAAAAAAATTGCTGTTTTCGATGCCCGCCGCAATCCCACGCAGCGCGATAAACTCGCCTAAGGCATAGTGCCTCAGTAGCGCGCGTGCGTCAGCGTCACCGACAATCGTAAAAACAGCCATAAAGCATCACACAGGGTTAAGTCTTTCAAGTTCAGTTGCGTCAGCATAGGGCAAGGCGCAAAGTTAGAGCTTGAAGTTTAGCAAGAAGTGCAGAAACCCTCTCAGCTCGGAGCAAGCAGCCGGGTCGCAGAGTGCGTAAAAAGACTCTCTTGGGCGATCGTAAGCGTAAAATCGCCGCTTTCTGGTGAAAACTATCAGAACTCTGAGTCACTGCGATTGACTCGGGGGGGGTCGGTAGTCGTAGCCTAGTCGTATCTTTTGCCAATGAACAGCGTTCTTTTGGAAGCTTGCCTCAGTCGTCTTTGAAGCGTTGTTACAAGGTCGTGAAACAGGTGTTTTTCATTCGATATGCATAATTCGACCGCAGCTCAGGCGCTTGCGACTTCAAGTGCCAGCGATCACTGGCGCTTGTGCGTCGCCCCCATGATCGACGTGACAGATCGTCATTGTCGTTTTTTTCATCGTTTGCTCGCGCCGCGGGCACGGTTGTACACAGAGATGATTACGACGGGCGCGTTGTTGCACGGTGATGCGCAACGACATCTTGATTTCAATGAGCAAGAACATCCGGTGGCGTTGCAACTCGGCGGTAGCGAACCCAACGCCTTGGTGGCCGCGGCAAAGTGGGGCGCACAATGGGGCTACGACGAGATCAATTTGAATTGTGGTTGTCCCTCTGAACGGGTTCAGAAAGGTGCGTTTGGTGCGTGTTTAATGGCCGAACCTACTTTGGTGGCTGACTGTATCAAAGCCATGCAAGACGCGGTCAGTGTGCCCGTGACGGTTAAGCATCGTCTGGGGTTGGATAAAAATGAATCGTACGAGTTTGTGCGTGATTTTGTGGGTGCCATTTACGATACTGGGTGCCGAGTCTTTATTATTCATGCCCGTAACGCTGTGCTCAAGGGCTTGTCGCCGAAAGATAACCGCGAGGTTCCGCCACTGAGATATAACGAGGCGGCAAGGCTGAAGCAGGATTTTCCGGATGCGGTGATGGTGTTAAACGGCGGGCTCACAACCTTAGCTGATTGTGAAGCCGTATTGCCACGATTTGATGGCGTGATGTTAGGGCGCTCGCCGTGGCACGATCCCTTAGTGTTGGCGCGGCTGTCGCAGGCTTGGTGGCCGCAGTTAGCGGTCAAGACTGAAGCAGAAGTCATCGAGGCGTTGGTGGATTATGCAGGACAACAAATCTTAGCTAAGGTGCCCTTGCGCATTGTGGTGCGGCCGCTACTAGGCTTGTTTAATGGGCGCTCGAATTCGCGGATTTGGCGACGCATGCTGTCAGATTCAAAGCTCTTGAGGCAGGATGATCCAGAATTGATTCGTTTGGCGTGGCAGCAGGTTGGAGGCGAGGCCGCTCGTCGTTAAGCCACAAAAAAACGCTTGTCACGCAAAGCTTGCTCTGAGGTTTGGTCACGTTCATGAGAGCGCCGCTGGGACAGTTTTAGAGTTTTAACGACAGGCGCGGAAATCCTCCCCGTTCAAGGGAGGATGAATAGCGCGGACACCGCAGGTGAGGCTGCCTAAAAAATAGTCATACGAGAGGCTACAGATTGACGCCTTTCTAGCTGTTTTTAGCAGGCTCTTTATCAGCAGGCCAGTCGCGAATGTACGCCTTGAGCATTGAGTTTTCGAACTTTTGAGCCGCCGCAATGGCTTGAGCCATGTCATAAAATGAGATGACACCCAGCAACATTTCGTCCTCCATGACAGGCACATAGCGCGAGTGCTGCTCGAGCATCAGCCGCTGTACCTCAGTGGCCAAGGTGTCTGGGCTCACGCTGACTGGGTTTTGCTCCATGATCGCACCAATGACCACATCGCCAATCGTTGCGTGGTGTTCGCTTAAATAACGAATGATTTCGCGAAACGTGAGCATGCCCACGAGCTGACCACTCTGCATGATCACCAACGAGCCAATATCATGCGTACTCATTGTTTTAAGGGCCTGGGTGACCAAGGTTTCGGGCGTGGCGGTGAAAAGGGTGTTGCCTTTTACCTTCAGAACTTCGCTAACTTTAAGCATGTTTGTCTCCCGCGTTGCTGCTCACTATTCTGGATTGTAGTGGGTGAGTCACGGAGCTGTCATGGTGCTCTAAAACCTCAGTAAGAGTGGGGTCAACTTGCTGCGTGATCAGTTGGCTCAGCGCCTGAGCTAGAAACGGCTGCTCGGAGAGCTTGATTGAAGAGCGATCCAGTGCAAGCTGATCGACCAAGGGACCAAGCGTTGTGCGTTCGGGGTCGCACGCCAGCAACAAGCGTTCATTTTTTGCGCCAGGTGCGATGGCAACTAAACCCATTGCAGTTAAGCACTGTAGGCGCTCTTCAAGAACATTGAGCGGAAGGCGCAAACGCTTGATGAGCTCGGTGTTACTGCATCCTGGTGGTATGTTGCCGCGGGCTTCACTGAGGACTTTCAGCACGGATAGCGCGTCCATCAAGGCTGCACCTGGCCTGACTTTAGGATCAAGTCGCCCGAGTCGCAATAACGGTAGATTGGCAGCGACTAAGGCACCAATCAAGATGCCAAGCCAGCACAGATAGACCCAGATCAAAAAAACAGGTAACGCGGCAAAGGCCCCATAAATCATGGTGTAGGTCGAGAAGCTTGAAACGTAGTAGGCAAAACCGATCTTCATGGTCTCTAGAATGAGCGCTGAGATCACGCCGCCCACCAACGCATCGCCCCGATTGACACGAGTATTTGGCACCACAATAAACAAGGCGGCAAAGGCGAGTGCACCCAAAAGCAAGGGCAATAGCTTCAGCGCGATTGCCAGAAAAATTGGAGCGTTTGCGAGCAAGCCTTGGGATTCACGGGTCAAAAAAGCAGTTGCGTAAAGGCTGGCGCCCGTTAATACAGGACCAAGAGTGATGACCGCCCAATAGACCAGTGCGCGGTGCGTGACGCGACGCTGCCGCTCGACTTGCCAAATGGTGTTGAGTGCCGATTCAACAGACATAATCAAAAACACAACGGTCAGCACTAAGAACCCACCGCCAATCGCTGTCAAGCGCGAGGCTTGCGCCGCGAACTCATTGAGGTAAGTCATGATCGTGTCTGACAACGTGGGCGGCATCAGACTGTTGGTCATAAAGGCTTGAAGCGAGACACTGAACTCAGTAAATAGCGGAAACGCAGTGAAGAGCGAAAGCACCACGGCTAAGAGCGGCACAATCGAGAGCACAGTTGTAAAGGTCAGGCTCGCAGCGAGTTGTACGGCCTTGGCCTGCGTGGCGCGTTGCAGAGCCAGACTAAGGATTCGAGTCGTAGCACCAAAATATTGCGTCACGTCTTTATGTGCAAAATGTTGTTTTGCATGGGCTTGCATGCGAATCCTCCGTCTGCAGGCGATAATAGCAGCGTCACCCCCTGTAGGGCGTTTCAGTACTAAATTCTTTGCCTCACCTGAACGCAGCACACAAGATGTCCGAGATTAACCATTCATCGCAGTCACCAGTTACCTTAAATGTTGCACTGCAGCGTAGTGCGACTTTGAGCTTATTCGGGCTCTTTTTTCTATGTTTACTCTGGGAGATCTGGCTGGCGCCCCTCAAACCAGGTGGCACCTTATTGTTTTTAAAAGCGCTTCCACTGGCCTTTGCGATGCGTGGCGTCTTGCGCGGCAGCCTGTATACGATCCAGTGGGCGTCTATGTTGGTGTTGCTGTACCTGATGGAGGGCGTGGTGCGGGTGATGTCTGATCCGCCTGGCCCCTCAATTATGTTGGCCTGGATCGAAATCGTCTTGGCGACCATATTCTTTTTTAGTTCGATCTTTTATGTTCGCCCAGCGAAACGCGTGGCCAAGGCTTTGCAAAAGATTGAAAAGTTAAATCAACAGACTGAAAAGTTAAATCAAAAGACTGAAAACCTCAACTAGTGATTGACCCTTCGTGTGTGGGGTCAATGCAAGTTCAGCCAACGTAACAAGCCAAAATAGTGCTAATCAAGCCAAAATAGTGCTAATCAAGCCAAAATAGTGCTATTCAAGCCAAAATAGTGCTAATCAAGCCAAAATATTAATAGTGCTAATCGCAGTTAAAACGACATCACTCTCATGACTTCAGCCTCTTGTTTTGAACCCCTCGTTAAAGCAAACACGTTTGCAAGCTTACCCTCAGATTTTTATACACGCTTGCCCACGACACCGCTCACGGCACCTCGCTTGGTGCACGTCAGCGGTGAGGTTGCTGCATTGTTGGGGTTGCCCCCTCAAGCGCTTGCTACGCAAGAGTTTCTGGATGTGGTCAGCGG
Source organism: Bordetella parapertussis (assembly GCA_945895265.1). Classification (GTDB taxonomy): domain Bacteria; phylum Pseudomonadota; class Gammaproteobacteria; order Burkholderiales; family Burkholderiaceae_B; genus Zwartia; species Zwartia parapertussis_I. The sequence continues at coordinate 60,509 of CAMDEF010000011.1, forward strand.
CACCACGCCAATGCCGGGTGGCGACACCATGGCGGCTGTGTACAGCGGGCACCAGTTTGGGGTATGGGCCGGTCAGTTAGGCGACGGGCGTGCCCACTTGTTGGGTGAGATCCAAGGGCCAGATGGCAGTTTTGAAGTGCAACTGAAGGGCGCCGGCATGACACCCTACTCGCGTATGGGCGATGGGCGGGCGGTCTTGCGCTCGTCGGTGCGAGAGTATTTAGCGAGCCACGCGATGCGTGGGCTTGGCATCGCGACAACGCAGGCGCTATCGCTTGTGTCTGCACGTAATCCTGTCAGACGCGAAACCCTTGAAACGGCGGCGGTCGTGGCGCGAGTGGCACCAAGCTTTATCCGCTTTGGTTCGTTTGAGCACTGGGCTGCGCGCAGGCGACCCGACTTGCTGCGCACCTTGGCCGATTACGTGATCGACCGGTTTTACCCTGAGTGCCGTGACGCGAGTCACTCTAGCACTGCAGGCCAAACCAGAATTCTAGTTGATACGAGCACTGTGGGTGATACCAGCACTGTAGGTGAGATTAGCACCACAGGTGATACCACCACGGCCAAAGACTACGAGCCTTACGTGCAATTGCTGCGTGCAGTCGTGCGGCGCACGGCGACGCTCATGGCAAGTTGGCAAGTTGTGGGCTTTTGTCATGGCGTGATGAACACAGACAACATGTCGATTTTGGGGCTCACCCTTGACTACGGCCCATATGGTTTCATGGATGGCTTTGATGCCAAGCATATTTGTAATCACACCGACAGCGGCGGTCGCTACGCCTGGCATGCTCAACCCGCGGTGGCGCACTGGAATCTCTATCAACTCGCGAATAGCCTGCACGAAATCGTACCCGAAGCCGAGCCTCTGAAAGCGGCGCTTGATGAATATGAAGCGTGTTTTCTGGGCGCTATGCAGGCTCGTATGAGCCAAAAGTTAGGCTTAAGCGCTTGGCAGGCAGGTGATGAAACGCTGATCGATGACCTTTGGAGTCTCATGCAAGCCAGTCATGCTGACTTTACGCTAACCTTTAGGCAACTGGCTTACGCGCCGGGTCTGACGCAAGCCTCGCAAGAGCAAATTGAGCACGACTTGGGCGGCACGGTGAACGCCAACCTACTGCCTTTTGTGGATTTGTTTGTGGATCGCGTGGGCGCGCAAGCCTGGCTCAACCGCTATAGCGCTCGTTTGGGTTCGGATCCCACCAAGAATTGGCAAGAGCGGGTTGCCGGTATGCTGGCGGTGAACCCACTCTATGTGCTGCGTAATCACATCGCGCAGCAGGCGATTGAAGCGGCAGAGAAGGGCGACTTCGGCGAAGTGCAGCGTCAGTACGAGCTTTTACGCGACCCGTTTAGCGCGCGGGCGGGTCTAGAGGCGTATGCCGCTGCGCCACCGGCTGGGGCACCGCATTTAGAGGTGAGTTGCTCTTCGTGAGACGCCGCGTTTAGAGGTCAATGACTCTGAGTGATGCAATAATGTCATTTTGAAGGTTGCTATGTCCCGTCAACGGGGCAGACCCGACCCGACTCTGCTCATTTTTTCGGTACTTGTCGCCTATGTCTGGTAATACGCTCGGTACGCTATTTTGTGTGACTAACTTTGGTGAGTCACATGGCCCCGCAATCGGCTGTGTGGTCGATGGGTGCCCTCCCGGCCTGGCGCTTTGCGAACAAGATATTCAAGTTGAACTTGATCGTCGTCGCCCTGGTACCTCACGGCACGTGACGCAGCGCCAAGAGGCCGATCAGGTTGAAATTTTGTCTGGGGTCTATGAAGGCAAAACCACCGGTACACCGATCGCGCTGTTAATTCGTAACGTTGATGCACGTAGTAAAGACTACAGCGCCATTGCCGATACGTTTAGGCCTGGGCATGCTGATTTTACCTATTTCAATAAGTACGGCGCGCGCGACCCGCGTGGCGGTGGTCGTTCGTCGGCCCGGTTAACGGCTCCCACAGTGGCTGCCGGAGCAATCGCAAAAAAATGGCTGTCTGAGCACGCTGGGATCAAGGTGCGGGGCTACATGAGTCAGCTAGGCCCGATAGTGATGCCTTTTGTCAGTTGGGATCACGTTTCGAATAATCCGTTTTATGCCGCCAATGACACCAGCACGCCTGAACTCGAGGCCTATATGGATCAGTTACGTCGCGATGGGGATTCGGTTGGCGCTCGAATCGAAGTGGTCGCCGAAGGCTTGCCTGCAGGTTGGGGCGAACCCATCTATGACCGGTTAGACGCAGACATTGCCTACGCGATGATGGGTTTAAATGCCGTGAAAGGCGTTGAGATCGGCGCCGGCTTCAAAAGCGTTGAGCAGCGCGGCTCTGAGCATGGCGACGAGATTACGTCAGACGGTTTTTTAACCAACAATGCCGGTGGTGTGCTGGGTGGGATCTCAACGGGGCAGCCAATTACGGTGAGCCTGGCGATTAAGCCAACCTCAAGTATTCGGACTGAGCGCCGCTCAATTGACCGGGCCGGCAACCCAGTCATGGTGCAAACCCTAGGTCGCCACGATCCGTGTGTGGGGATTCGGGCGACACCGATTGCCGAAGCCTTGCTAGCCTTAATTTTGATCGATCATGCTTTGCGGCACCGTGCGCAGTGCGGGTAAGGTTAAAAATGCCCTAGTTCTGGTCAGGTTAGCAGCCTGTTTGACGGCCACTAGCCGCCAGTCGCTAGCGATAAGGTTGGCTATGGCATAATCAAGGGCTACCCTTTTACAACGTGTGTTTCGCAGATCCAACGTCATGAAAAAAACTCTATACGACAAGCTTTGGGACGCCCATGTGGTTCACCAAGAACCAGATGGCACCGCAATTTTGTACATCGACCGTCACTTGTTGCACGAGGTCACAAGCCCACAGGCTTTTGAGGGCCTTGACTTGGCCGGTCGCCCGCTTTGGCGTCTGAATGCTAATTTGGCGGTGGCAGATCACAACGTGCCCACGGTGGCGCGTGATCGTGCCCAAGGGATCACTGACCCAATATCAAAATTACAAGTCGATACGCTTGACGCAAACTGCGTCAAGCATAACGTGATCGAATTTCGCATGAACGATTTGCGTCAAGGTATTGTTCACGTGATCGGGCCTGAGCAAGGTGCAACGTTACCCGGCATGACTGTGGTGTGCGGCGACTCGCATACCAGCACACATGGCGCGTTTGGTGCCTTGGCCTTTGGTATCGGCACCTCTGAAGTCGAACACGTGATGGCTACGCAAACACTGCAAGCCAAGAAAAACAAAAACATGTTGGTGCGTGTTGAGGGTACCTTGCCGATTGGCTGTACTGCAAAAGACGTGATCCTGTATGTGATTGGTCAAATTGGTACCGCCGGTGGCACAGGTCACGCGATTGAATTTGCAGGCAGCACGATTCGCGGCTTGTCGATGGAAGGCCGCATGACCGTGTGCAACATGGCGATTGAAGCCGGTGCACGTTCGGGCATGGTGGCAGTTGACCAAAAAACGATTGATTACTGTGCGGGTCGTCCGTTCTCGCCTAGCGGCGCGCTGTGGGATGCTGCGGTTGCCTACTGGAAAACCTTGCATACCGACGAAGGCGCCTTTTTTGATCGAGTCGTTGAGATCGATGCTCGCCAAATTGTGCCTCAAGTAACTTGGGGCACGTCACCAGAAATGGTATTACCCGTCACTGGGCGCGTGCCTGATCCCGATCGCGAAAAAGATGACATGCGCCGCGAAGGTATGGAGCGTGCGTTGGTCTACATGGGTTTGAAGCCCAACACACTGATTGAAGATATCAAGATCGATCGCGTGTTTATCGGATCTTGCACCAACTCGCGTATTGAAGATTTGCGCGCGGCTGCAGTCGTTGCGCGCGGTCGTAAGGTCGCGAGCAATGTGCGTCAGGCGCTTGTGGTGGCTGGCTCGGGCCTAGTCAAAGCACAAGCCGAGCGCGAAGGCTTAGACAAGATTTTTATCGAGGCAGGTTTTGAATGGCGTGAGCCAGGCTGCTCAATGTGCTTGGCCATGAATGCCGATCGCATTGAACCCGGCGAGCGTTGCGCCTCGACTTCAAACCGAAATTTTGAAGGTCGCCAAGGGCAGGGTGGTCGCACCCATCTCGTGAGTCCGGCTATGGCAGCAGCTGCCGCCGTGTCGGGTCATTTTGTTGACGTACGTAACCTCCGGTAAATATCATGGATTCATTCATCACGCATCAAGGTTTGGTTGCTCCGCTCGATCGCGAAAACGTCGATACAGATCTGATCATTCCAAAGCAGTTTCTGAAGTCAATCAAACGCACTGGCTTTGGCCCAAACTTGTTTGACGAGATCCGTTATCTGGATCATGGTGAGCCTGGGATGGACAACTCCAAGCGTCCGTTGAACCCAGAATTTATTTTGAACCACTCACGCTATCAAGGTGCTTCGATTTTGTTGGGTCGTAAAAACTTTGGCTGCGGCTCAAGCCGCGAGCATGCCCCCTGGGCGCTGGCGCAATACGGTTTTCGCGCGGTGATTGCCCCATCATTTGCCGACATCTTTTTTAACAATAGCTACAAGACAGGCTTCTTGCCAATCGTGTTGTCTGAGTTGCAAATCTCGCGCCTGTTTGACGAGGTGCGTGGCTTTGTGGGCTACAAGCTAACAATCGATCTTGAAAAACAAGTCGTGATTGCACCTGACGGTCGTGCGATGGATTTTGATATCACCGCGCATCGCAAATATTGCATGATCAATGGCTTAGATGAAATTGGTTTGACCTTGCGTCAGGCCGATAAGATTCGTACCTTTGAGGCCGAGCGCCTCGCCCGCCATCCGTGGTTGGATGTTCAACCAATCGGTGCACGTTAATTGACTTAGACGTTGGGCCGGTTTACCGGCCCATTACTTTTGGATTAGAACGACATGACGCAAAAAATTGCAGTATTGCCAGGCGACGGAATCGGCGCCGAAATTATCGAACAAGCGGTTCGCGTGTTGAGCGCGCTTAAGTTGCCCCTTGAAATTAGTCATGCCCCAGTAGGCGGCACCGCCTACGACCTACACGGCCATCCGTTGCCACCAGCTACCTTGAAACTCGCACAAGAATCAAACGCGGTATTGTTTGGCGCTGTGGGCGACTGGAAATACGACAAACTGCCTCGCGAGCATCGCCCCGAGCAGGCGATTTTGGGGCTGCGTAAGGCGCTCGGTTTGTTCGCGAACTTTCGCCCAGCGATTTTGTATCCTGAGTTAGCCAACGCGTCATCTTTAAAGCCCGAAATCGTCTCTGGCCTAGATATTTTGATTTTGCGCGAGCTGACGGGCGATATTTATTTTGGTTCACCCCGTGGCGTGCGCGTGGCCCCTGACGGCCCGTTTGCAGGTGCGCGTGAAGGCTTTGACACGATGCGTTATGCCGAACCTGAAATTCGCCGCATTGCACATTTGGGTTTTCAGGCAGCTCTGAAGCGTCAACGTCGCTTGTGCAGCGTTGACAAGGCCAACGTGCTTGAAACCTCGCAACTCTGGCGCGATATCGTGACCGAGATCGGCAAAGAGTATCCGGATGTTGCGTTGTCGCACATGTATGTTGACAACGCTGCAATGCAGTTGGTGCGCGCGCCGCGTGACTTTGACGTGATTGTGACGGGCAATCTGTTTGGTGACATTCTGTCTGATGAGGCGTCGATGCTGACGGGTTCAATCGGCATGCTGCCCTCGGCCTCGCTCAACGCCTCAGGTCAGGGCTTGTATGAACCGAGCCATGGCTCGGCCCCTGACATTGCCGGTAAAGGCGTTGCAAACCCCTTGGCTACGATCTTGTCTGCAGCGATGATGTTGCGCTACTCGCTTGATCAAGCCGCGCAGGCTGATCGTATCGAGCAAGCTGTTCGTCGTGTGCTTCAGCAAGGGTTACGCACCGCCGATATTTACGAGCCAGGCACAACTAAAGTTGGTACTGTAGCGATGGGCGATGCTGTTTTGAAGGCTTTAGGGTAATCGGGTGACTTTAGCCTTCGCTCGACAGAGCGGGCTAGGCAGGCGAGTCATCTGGATGTTTGACCAGAGCCACTCGCAGGCGGCGTAAGCGAGTCTAAGGTGGGGTAATAACCTTGGTGTTAACATAGACCCTAAGTGCATAGACTCTAAGTGCACGTATTTAAACGATTTTTTGGTTTTTAACGATGAAACAGTCTGTTGGGTTAGTGGGTTGGCGCGGGATGGTGGGCTCTGTGCTCATGCAACGCATGCGCGACGAGGGTGATTTTGCCTTGATCGACCCGGTCTTTTTTTCAACAAGCAATGCGGGTGGTCGTGCGCCTGAGTGGGTCGGTGCCACCGCCTTGCAAAATGCCTTCGACATCGACGTCTTAAAAAAACTTCCAATTATCCTGACCGCGCAGGGCGGCGACTATACCAGCGAGGTCTATCCCAAACTGCGCGCAGCGGGTTGGACGGGTACTTGGATTGATGCTGCAAGCACGCTGCGCATGAATGATGACGCCATCATCGTACTCGATCCCGTGAATCGCCCAGTGATTGACGCGGCGCTCAAGCGTGGCGTACGAAATTTTATTGGTGGTAATTGCACCGTTAGTTGCATGTTGATGGGCTTGGCCGGTTTGTTTAATCAAGGTTTGGTGCAGTGGATGACCAGCATGACTTACCAAGCTGCCTCTGGCGGGGGCGCGCAGCACATGCGTGAATTGCTCACGCAGTTTGGTTTGCTTAATGGGTCGGTTAAAGCCCAACTCGATGACCCCGCTTCAGCGATTCTTGACATTGACCGCAGCGTGCTGGCTTTACAGCAAAGTGGCAAGTTACCGACTGAGCACTTTGGGATTCCTTTAGCAGGTAACCTGATCCCTTGGATTGATAAAGACTTGGGCAACGGGATGTCGCGCGAAGAATGGAAAGGCGAGGCTGAAACCAACAAGATTTTGGGTCGTGGTGAAGGTTTTGGCTCAACCCCGATTCCGATTGATGGTTTGTGCGTTCGTATTGGCGCGATGCGTTGCCATAGTCAGGCGCTCACCATTAAGCTCACTCGAGATCTGCCCATTGACGAGATTTCCGATATTGTCAAAAACGGTACGGCTTGGGCTAAGGTCGTGGCGAACACTAAAGACGCTACGCTAGAAGGATTGTCACCCGTTGCAGTCACGGGTAGGCTTGATATTCCCGTTGGACGTATGCGCAAGCTATCAATGGGCCCTGAGTATCTGGGTGCCTTTACAGTTGGTGATCAACTGTTGTGGGGTGCGGCCGAACCCTTACGCAGAATGTTGCGTATTTCGTTGGGCGAACTTTAAGTCAATGGAGTGTTGTGATGCGCGATGAACTGAACGTTGTCTGCCGAAAGTCGCTGCAGTTTGGTGCAACGCTTGGCTTAACACTTGCCGTTTGTACACAAGCCTTTGCGTTAAAAGCCGGGCACGGTGGGGTGGATTCAATGCCTGGTGCACCTTTGAAGGTGTCTATTCCGTTACTCGAGGTTCTTGCCGCTGAGGTTTCTTCCTTGCGGGTCAAGGTGGCCGCGGCTGATGCTTGGGCCAAATCCGGGTTGATTCCGCCGGTGAGTCTTGACTCGATGACGGTATCAATCGAGGCGGGGTTCGTAAAAGATTCACGCATGCTGGTGCTTCGTTCAAATCAACTCGCAGACAAACCGATCATTGATGTATTGCTTGAAGTGTCTTCTTCAAGCGGTTCGACACAAATTCAGTCTAGCTTTCTTGTCCTGACGCGTGCCAACGAAGGTGCTGGGACAGTGCTCGTGAAAGCCGGTGACACCCTTTCTGGAATCGCGCTCGCGAATCCGGTGGCCGGAGCAGATTTGTATCAGATGCTTTGGGCGCTGTATCAAGCCAATCCGCAAGCATTTTTTTCGCGGAACATGAATATGCTCAAGGCGGGCGTGACGCTCAAATTGCCTGATGCGCAAACTGTTCGCGCCATCGATCCAAAACTGGCACGCGACATGTATCTAGCGCACTTAAAAGCGTTTAAAGCGCTTGGTGGTACTGCGAATGACGCGAATACAATGTCTCGTGCCGCGCCGCCAGTTGTGCCGCCGCCGAGCGGGGCGCAAACGAGTTCGGTGACCACGGCCAGCGCAACACCAACTCCGACGGCGACTGACCGCGTGTTGTTGACGTCCTCGAGCACGGCAGAGCAACGCGAAGATGTTCGAGTGTCTGCAGCCAAAGAGATCGCTGAGATTCAATCTCGTGTGGATAGTTTGCAAGAAAACGTCAAACAACTGAAAGACGCGTTGAGTCGAACGCCAAGTGGGGCCACCTCTAACTCGGCGAACGCTACTGGGTCGTCCAGAGCCGTGGGTACCCCTGGCGCTACCGGCGCACCTGGCGCAACAGGTACTGCAGGCAATGCAGGTGTAGCAGGCAGTGCAGGTGTAGCGGGTACTCCAGGTACGGCAGGTACTCCCGGTGCAGCGGGCACTACAGGTGCAGCGGGTACTACAGGTGCAGCGGGTACTACAGGTACGGCAGGCACTACTGGTACAGCAGGTACAGCAGGTAATGCGGGTACGAATGGGAGTGCGGATGCATCCGGTGCAAGTACCGCTGCAGCGGGCGCGACGTCTGCGAGCCCAGCGCCGGTGAAGACTGTGACCGAAGCCCTTAGCCAATTTTGGTTAAGCTTTACCTCAAGCACTCTTGGGCTGATGACGGCCGTCTTGGCAATCGGTGGTTTACTTGCGGCGTGGCTGTTGCGCCGGGCGGGAGCGCGACGTGAAGTCGACGAGGTTGAGGGCGACGAGGTGTCTGAACCGCTCAATCCGTTAATGCGAACCGCACTAGATCAAAAACTCCAAGGTATTGATCTCAATCTTGATCAAACAAAGGTAACTGACAAAAAAGAGCCGTCTATTACGCAGCCTAACGCAAGCCCAAAGGCTTGAGCTTAGTTAATTGTTCTCTGTATCAATGCCACGCATAGCGCTTGGGATCTCGTATGATGGGCGCTCGTGGCAAGGTTGGCAAAAGCAACCAAACGGGCAGACCGTCCAAGATGCGCTAGAGCGCGCCTTGGCGGCGTTTGCCACCGTTCCTGTGCAGACCACCTGCGCAGGGCGAACTGATACCGCAGTCCATGCGCTAGGTCAGGTGGTGCATTTTGATTGTGAAATCCATCGCACCGAAGAGTCTTGGGTGAGAGGGGTGAATGCGCACCTTCCTGAGTCGATCTCAGTGCAATGGGCGCAATTTGTCAGTGATACTTTTCATGCAAGATTTTCAGCTACAGCGCGCGCATACACTTATGTGCTTTTAAATAGCCGGGTGCGTCAGCCTCTTTGGGCGGGCAGGGCGGGCTGGGTATTTCAACCACTTGATGTGTTGTCAATGACTCAAGCGGCGCAGTCTTTGTTGGGTGAGCACGACTTCAGCAGTTTTCGCTCATCGCAGTGTCAAGCTAAGTCACCCATGCGCACGATTTCTGAGCTTAATGTCCTGCAAAAAGGTAGCCTCATTTTTGTGTCGTTGCGCGGCAATGCTTTTCTGCATCATATGGTGCGTAATATTGTCGGTGCTTTAGTGCAAATTGGGCAGGGCAGAGAGCCAGTTCAATACATGGCTGACTTGTTAATACTGAAAGACCGAACCAAAGGTGCGCCAACGTTTTCTCCGGATGGTTTATATCTGACAGAGGTGTCATACCCAGCTGGCATCTTGGCCCAACCGCGGGGCTTAGGTTTCGGCCTCAACGATCTTGTTCTAGGATGAGGGCCAGCGCCTTCTCGGTACTTTAGGTTTCAGCCCCCAAGATCTCGTTCTAAGATAAGGCCCAGCGCGTTCTAGATGCCTTAGGTTTGGGTTTCCAAGATCTCGGTCTAGAATGACTATCTGATTTTTCTCGATTTCTCTTTGTGATGACAACAGACCTCTTCTCTGTACGCACGCGTATCAAAATCTGCGGCTTGACGCGCGCTCAAGATGTGCGTGCCTGCGCTCAAAGTGGCGCCGACGCTTTGGGCTTTGTGTTTTATCCGCCAAGCAAGCGCTTTGTGAGTGCAGTGCACGCTGCAGAGCTGTGTAAAGACTTGCCGGCGTTTATCAGTACCGTCGCGCTGTTTGTGAATCCCGATCCGCAGGCGGTTAAAGACGTCATTCACACCCTACGCCCAAGCCTGTTGCAGTTTCACGGCGACGAAAACCCCGGCTTTTGTGCATTATTTGGCGTGCCCTACCTGAAGGCTTTCAGAGTCGGTGGACCCGGCTTGGACACTGCAGCGAATGTGGCAAAAACCTGTCAGGCTTTTTCGCAGGCTGCTGGCTGGTTATTTGATAGCTACACGCCGGCTTTTGGCGGCAGTGGGCAAGGCTTTGATCACACCTTATTGTCAGCGGTCTCGAATCCCCAAGGCTTTGCACGACCCATGATTTTGTCTGGTGGTTTGAACGCCCAAAACGCTCGTGTCGCCATACAAGGCTTGAGACCTTGGGCCGTTGATGTCAGCAGCGGTGTCGAAGAGAGCCCCGGCGTGAAGTCCGCTCAAAAGATCGACGAGTTCGTTCAAGCAATTCATCTAGCGAGTGCCTAGCGACGACTTTGACAGCAGGCATCTAAAACCGATACAATAGTGGTCTTTACAGGCGGTTAGCTCAGCTGGTTAGAGCGCCACGTTGACATCGTGGAGGTCGTTGGTTCGATTCCAATACCGCCTACCAAGTATCAAGCTTTACTCTACAACGGCGGGTGAGCAATATTCGCTTAAGCAGCAGTACCCACGCCTCGCATTTGGGGCTTTTTTTACGCCTAGAAAATTGAGTGTTCTCGGTAAGTGACGATCTATTGCCTATTAACAAATAAGGAAGTTGCGCTCATGGCAAAAAAAGAAGAGATTGATCCAGACACATTGGCTTTGATTCAATGGTGTACCGAGGTAGAGGGATTTTTAGTCGCGGCGGGCGCGACTTTGCTCGAAGCGCAGGGCTACATCGAAGAGCAGGCCGAGTGGTTTACAGACCAGTTTTACGAGGGGTTAACCCCCCAAGAAGCTGCCAAGGCATCGCTGAACGAGCCGTGAGCACTTGTAATGCTAAAATCTTAGCTGTTTTTAACTAGATTTTGCATGTGATTTGATAGGGACTGCGCGGCAGGCTTGCTCGCCTAAACGTTGGCAAAAACCACTTGTTCAAGCATCCCGCTCTCAAACATGTCAGTTCTGCTCGAGTGAACGACACCTCATCATGATCGCAATTACATTACCAGACGGCTCTCAACGCCAATTTCCCGGCCCTGTTACGGTGGCCGATGTAGCGCAATCGATTGGCGCAGGGCTTGCTCGCGCTGCCTTGGGCGGGCGTGTCACGCGGGGTGAGCAATCCCAACTTGTGGATACTAGCCATCTCATCGAACAAGATTCGCAACTCGCCTTAATTACCGGTAAAGATCCCGAGGGTCTTGAGCTGATTCGGCACTCGACGGCGCACCTACTAGCCTATGCGGTCAAAGCCTTGTTTCCTGAGGCGCAGGTCACGATTGGCCCAGTGATTGAAAACGGTTTTTTCTACGACTTTTCGTACAAACGGCCCTTTACCCTTGAAGACCTTGCCGCCATTGAAAAGAAAATGGCTGAGCTGGTTAAAAAAGATGAACCCGTGACACGCGAAGAGTGGAAGCGTGATGACGCGGTTGCTTACTTTAAGGGCATTGGTGAGCATTACAAGGCCGAAATCATCGGCGCGATCCCAGGCAACGAAACGATCAGCCTATACCGCGAGGGCGACTTTATCGACCTCTGCCGCGGCCCGCACGTGCCCAATACCGGCAAACTTAAAGTGTTCAAGTTAATGAAGCTTGCTGGCGCCTACTGGCGTGGCGATAGCAACAACGAAATGTTGCAGCGTATTTACGGCACGGCTTGGGCCAATAAAGACGACCAAGACGCGCACCTACACATGCTCGAAGAAGCCGAGCGTCGCGATCATCGCAAAATTGGTCGCGAACTTGATCTGTTTCATTTTCAAGAAGAAGGCCCGGGCCTGATTTTTTGGCATCCAAAGGGCTGGGCGATCTGGCAGCAAGTTGAGCAATACATGCGAAACGTGTATCGCGACAACGGCTACCAAGAGGTCAAAGCTCCTCAGATCCTTGATCTTTCGCTCTGGAAAAAAACTGGTCACTGGGATAACTATCGTGAAAACATGTTCACGACTGAATCCGAAAATCGTACCTACGGTTTGAAACCCATGAATTGCCCCGGACACGTGCAAATTTTTAATTCAAGCCTGCACTCGTATCGCGATTTGCCCCTGCGCTACGGCGAGTTTGGTCAGTGCCACCGTAATGAGCCCTCGGGCTCGTTACACGGCATGATGCGTGTGCGTGGCTTTACGCAAGACGACGGTCATATCTTTTGTACCGAAGCGCAAATGCAAGACGAGTGCGCAAATTACACAGCGCTCTTGCAAAAGGTGTACGCAGATTTTGGTTTTACCGAGATTTTGTACAAAGTGGCTACGCGCCCCGAAAAACGCATTGGCAGCGATGAAGTTTGGGATAAAGCCGAAAACGCCTTAATGGAAAGCTTGCGGCGCACGGGTTGTGACTTTGAAGTGTCGCCTGGCGAAGGTGCGTTTTACGGCCCCAAAGTTGAATACACTTTAAAAGATGCGATTGGTCGCCACTGGCAGTGCGGCACGATTCAGGTTGATTTTTCGATGCCTCAACGTCTGGGCGCTGAGTTTGTTGACGCTCAAGATCAACGGGTTGCGCCGGTCATGCTGCATCGCGCTATTTTGGGCTCGCTTGAGCGCTTTATCGGCATGTTGATCGAAAATCATGCGGGCGCTTTGCCGGCTTGGCTAGCGCCGGTGCAGGCGGTTGTTTGCTGTATTTCTGAAGCCACTGCTGAATATGCAACAGAAATCACACAAAGCCTGAAAAAACAAGGCTTTAGAGTAGAATCTGATTGCCGAGGTGAGAAGATCACCTATAAAATTCGTGAACATAGTATGCAGAAAGTCCCCTATATCCTGGTGGTCGGTGAAAAAGAGCGTCAGGCAGGGGCTGTGGCTGTGCGTAGTCGGGGTGGTCTGGATCTGGGTGTCATGCCCTTTGAGCAGTTCACCTCTTTGCTGAACGAAGATGTGGCCTTACGCCGCAATTCCGGTTTGCCTGCACCGCAGGCTGCCTAACCCTCAGGAGTCGTCAACATCGCAACAGAAAAACCCCATCGCATTAACGGTGACATCCGTGTTCCCGACGTGCGTTTACTAGGAGTCGAAGGCGAGCAGTTAGGTATTGTTAATACACTAGAAGCTGTTCGTATGGCTGAAGAAGCAGGCGTAGATTTAGTTGAAATCGCCCCAAATGCTGAACCGCCAGTTTGCCGGTTAATGGATTACGGCAAGTTCAAATACCAAGAACAAAAACGTTTGGCCGAAGCCCGCGCCAAGCAAAAAATTATTCAAGTCAAAGAGGTTAAGTTTAGGCCCGCCACCGACGAAGGTGACTATCAGGTCAAACTGCGTAACCTTAAGCGCTTTCTCGAAGAAGGCGATAAGGCCAAAGTGACGTTGCGTTTTCGTGGCCGTGAAATGGCTCACCAAGAACTTGGTATGCGAGTCCTTGAACGCGTGCGCGACGATCTGACTGACATGGCTTCAGTTGAAGCGATGCCTAAGCTTGAAGGCCGTCAGATGGTGATGGTGTTGTCGCCCCGCAGGAAAACCCCTGCGGGTAAAGCAGAAGCAGCTTGATGATGCATGTACTGTTTGTCATTGATCCACTGCCAGACCTAAAAGCCTACAAAGACAGCTCAGTGGCCATGATGCGAGCGCTTGTCGCTCGCGGTCATCGCTTAAGTTTCGTCTTGCAGGGGGGCTTGTTTATTCAAGCTGGGCAGGTGTTTGCGCATGCCACGCCGATTAATCTTGTACCCAACGCAGACTTGCATGGCCATGCTTGGTGGCACGAAGAGTCAATTGCAAAGGATGTCGCGCTGCAAGAATTTTCGGCCGTGTTGATGCGCAAAGACCCGCCCTTTGACATGGAGTATGTCTACGCCACGCATATGCTTGAGTATGCAGAGGCGCAGGGCGCTCGGGTCTTTAACAGCGGTGCTGCGATACGCAATCATCCTGAAAAGCTTGCGATCACTGAGTTTGCAAAATTCACGACGCCAACTTTAGTGACGCGCGACATGAATCGTTTAAAAGTGTTTCATATCGAACATCACGACGTGATTGTCAAACCCCTTGATGGCATGGGTGGGACAGGGGTGTTTCGTTTAGCGCCCCACGAAACCAACTTGAATGCCATTCTTGAGGCGTTGACCCATGATGGCACGCGGACGATCATGGCGCAACGCTATATCCCTGAGATCAAACAGGGAGATAAGCGTATTTTGCTGATTGGTGGCGAACCTGTGCCGTTTTGTTTGGCTCGCATACCACTTGCAGGTGAAACGCGCGGCAACTTAGCTGCCGGTGGGCGTGGGGTGGCACAACCCCTGACTGAACGCGATTGGGAAATCGCGCGCGAAATCGCGCCTCAGTTGGTGACCCGAGGTTTGCTCTTGGTGGGGTTAGATGTCATCGGTGAGTATGTCACTGAAATCAACGTCACCAGTCCAACCTGCTTCGTCGAAATCACCGAGCAAACCGGCTTTAACGTTGCTGAGTTTTTTGTGCTTGCACTAGAGCGCGCAGTGGCCTTGCCGCCACCTTCTAAAATTTCAGTCGTGGTGTAGCGTTGTACGTACTACGAGTTAGGTATTTCAGATGATTGCTATTGTGGTTGTCGCGCACGTCCCCTTAGCCTCGGCCCTCGTGGCTTGCGCCAGACATGTTTTGGGTCATGAGCCCGAGGTTGAGGTTGCGGACATTTTGCCCAACGAGTGCGCCTCAGACTGCGCGCCTAATCTCGCCCAACAACTGATTGCGGCTGATCAGGGTGAAGGCGTCTTGGTGCTGACAGATCTTCCGGGCGCCACCCCATCGAATATTGCAGTGCAAGCCAGCCACTTAGTGCAAGCGGCGGGGGTGCCGTGCTGTGTGTTGGGTGGCGTGAACGCCTCGATGTTGCTACGCGCCATTAATTATCGACAAGGTAGCCTTGAAGATGTGGCAACAAGTGCACTTGCGGGTGCCACACATGCGCTGTTGCGTGTAGACTAAAGCATCAAGCTAAACAGTTTTATTTAAGCAAAGTGTCTTATGCCCCAGTTAGAGATCGTCGTATCCAACAAGCTTGGTCTGCATGCGCGTGCAGCAGCCAAACTCACTCAACTCGCGGGTCAGTTTAGCGGCGAGATTTTTATTTCCAAAGGGGCACAGCGCGTCAACGCAAAAAGCATCATGGGTGTGATGATGTTGGCAGCCGGTATTGGTAGCACAGTCAAGCTTGAGGCTTCGGGCGGCGACGCTGAGCAGGCCTTGACTGCGCTGCAGGCACTCTTTGATGACAAATTCGGTGAAGGTCAATAGCTCGACACCAGCTGCTCAACTGGGCAGCCCAATGCTATGCCTATATGGGCAGGGCGTCGCGCGCGGCTATGCAATTGGGCGCGTAGTGGTGTTAGGGGCCACCGCGCTTGAGGTTTCGCACTATCGAATTTCGACTGCACAGATCCCCTCTGAAAAAAATCGCTTAACGAGCGCTTTAAATACCACGCAGCAAGAAATGAACGACATGGCTGCGAACTTGCCCGACGATGCACCGCGTGAGTTAGCCGCGTTGCTCAGTGTGCACAGCATGTTGTTAAGCGATCCGTTGCTGGCCGATCAAGCGCTCGCCTTAATTCAAGACAAACATTACAACGCTGAATGGGCGTTAACGACGCAAGGGCAGATCTTAGGCGAGCAGTTTGCAGCGATTGAAGACGAGTATCTGCGTGAGCGTGGCTCTGATGTTCGGCAAGTGATCGAGCGGGTGTTGCAGGTGCTGTCTGGTTCAAAACAGACTCTCGAGCTCAACCACGATATTGATGTAGACGATCACCTCATTGTTGTTGCGCACGATATTTCACCGGCCGACATGATTCGCTTGCGTGGTGCGCGCTTTGCTGGCTTTGCAACAGATTTAGGTGGTGCAACCTCGCATACGGCGATTGTCGCCCGCAGCCTAGGGGTGCCAGCCGTAGTGGCTTTAGGGCATATACGCGCTCTTGTGTCAGACGGTGATTGGGTGGTGGTAGACGGTGCCAATGGCGCAGTGCTGGTGAACCCTTCGCGCCAGGCGCTTGAGCAGTATCGACGCCTGCAGCAACTCTATATCGATGAACGCGCTGAACTGTCCTTATTAAAAGATGTTCCTGCTGAAACTCTCGATGGTATTCAGATTTCGTTAGAAGCAAATATTGAATTGCCCGACGAAGCCGAGTTAGCGTTAGCAAATGGCGCCTCTGGGATTGGGCTTTTTCGCAGTGAATTCTTATTTATTGGCCGCAATGATTTGCCAACTGAAGAAGAACAATATCAGGCGTACTTGAGCGTGGTAACAACCATGCAACATCGCCCTGTGACGATTCGCACGCTAGACATTGGTGCAGATAAGACCCTGGATGGCGAAGCAACCGTGGCAACCAACCCGGCTTTGGGCTTGCGTGCAATACGCTATTGCCTAGCGCATCCTGAACTATTTGCCACACAGTTGCGTGCGATATTGCGCGCCTCCGCGCATGGCACTGTGCGAATCTTGATTCCGATGGTTGCACATATGCACGAGGTGCTTGCGACCAAAGCAGCGATTGCTGCTGCAAAGCGTGAGCTTGACGAGCGAGGTCAAGCCTACGACCATGGTATTTTAGTGGGCGCAATGGTTGAGGTGCCTGCAACTGCGATTGCCATCGAGCCGTTTGCTGAGGCACTTGATTTTCTGTCGATTGGCACCAACGATCTGATTCAATACACGTTGGCGATTGACCGCGCTGACAATGAAGTGGCAGCCTTGTACGACCCGCTGCATCCTGCGGTATTGCGCTTAATTGCCAATACGATTAATGCTGGCGAACGTGTCGGTAAGCCTGTGGCAGTTTGTGGCGAAATGGCCGGTGACTCTCACTTAACACGCCTGTTATTGGGGCTGGGCTTAACCAATTTTTCGATGCAGGCGCAGCAGCTGCTTGATGTGAAGCGTGAGATTCGGCATGCCCATTCAAACGCCTTACGTTTGAAGGTTGCTAATTCGCTGAATCGCGCGATTGAGATCGACCCGGCAACGTTGTATCACTAGCGTGTTACGGCGACGTTAAATCGCCTGTTACATCGTTCAAGGCGGTCGCTCTGTATCGCTTGTGCAAGCGCTCATTTGCTTTGCGGTCGGTAGTAAAATTCAGTTTCAATATTGTTTTTTCATGAGAACACCATGATCCCAAAAAATGCTTGGTTTGAAGAGTTTCAAAAAAATGTCTCTGACCTGATTGCGCGAAGCCCTGCAGCGGATATCGAGCGCAACGTCAAAGCGTTTATGGGGCAAGCGTTTAACAAGATGGATCTCATCACGCGCGAAGAGTTCGATATCCAGGTCGATATGCTTAAGCGCGTGCAAGAGCGTGCGGCCGCGCTAGAAGAACAAGTGCAACAACTTGAACAACGCATGACCTTGCTTGAAAGCGGTCGTCCTTAAGGTTCGATAGCCATTCGGCTTTGCTTGGATTGTTCAACACGCGCTGGATAAAATAATCCACCGGTAGGCAACGGCTTTTTAGCAGGCCATACTTTCGGCTTTTTGCTGAGAGATCTATGGCCTTAGCTGTCATCATGAGCCGTTCATTGTTTGGAATGGACGCCCCACCTGTTCGCGTTGAAACACATCTGAGTAGTGGTTTACCCAGCTTCACGATGGTGGGGTTGGCCGATGCTGAGGTGCGCGAAAGTCGCGAGCGCGTGAGGGCCGCCCTGTTGAGTAGCGGTTATGAGTTTCCGGCCGGGCGACTGACAGTTAATTTATCGCCCGCTGATTTGCCCAAAGAATCTGGGCGTTTTGATTTGCCAATCGCGTTGGGCGTGTTGTTGGTGTCGGGGCAAATCGAACTGCCCGAATTGACTCAACGTGCAAGCAACAATCCCTGCGTGGCTGCGCTATCGTCGTTGGTTGTGGCCGGCGAGCTCTCGTTAACCGGAATGCTTGCACCCATCAATGGTGCGATTGCAATTGCTCTGGCGGTTGCGCGCAGTCAAGCGCAAGCGAGCTTGTTGTTGCCCTACGTGAATGCGCAGCAGGCGGCGCGTGTGCCAGGCTTGCAAGTCCTTGGTGCGCACAGCCTCGCTGAGGTGGTTGAACATCTGACGGGGCGCAAATTTCTTGAGTTTTTAACGCCAAGCTTGTTGCCAAGTTCATCACAGGCGATGCCGTGCTTATCAGACGTACGGGGGCAGTTGATGGCCCGCCGGGCGCTTGAAGTCGCTGCCGCAGGCGGGCATAGCCTGCTATTTTCGGGTACCCCCGGAGTTGGCAAAACCATGTTGGCCAAGCGTTTAGCTGGGATTTTGCCCGCACTCACACCTGCTGAATGTTTAGAGGTGGCGTCTGTCGCTGCCTTTGCAGGAATTCGCGACCATGTGTGGGGGCAGCGACCGTTTCGTGCGCCCCACCATTCGGCCTCGATGGCGGCGATGCTTGGCGGAGGTTCAACACCACGCGCCGGTGAGGTGACGCTGGCACACCGAGGCGTGTTGTTTTTAGATGAGTTTCCTGAATTTGAACGTCGCGTGCGTGAAGGCTTGCGTGAACCACTAGAAAGTCTGTCGGTGACGATTGCTCGGGCTAAGCTCAAAGTCGATTTTCCGGCCGACTTTCAGTTGCTTGCGGCAATGAACCCATGCCCCTGCGGTTGGTATGGTCATATACAAGGGCGCTGCAAGTGCAGGGTAGAGCAGATTTTGGCGTATCAGCAGCGCCTGTCAGGCCCCGTGATCGACCGAATAGATCTGTTTGTGACTCTAACTGTTAGCGATGCGCATTGGCTTGAGTTGGCGCCGGGCGAGTCGTCTGAGACGGTGCGTCAACGGGTTGAGGCGGTTAGGCAGCCACAGTTGCAACGGCAAAGTACTGTCAATGCACGTTTATCTGATAAAAACCTCGAAAGTTGCTGCGTGATGACCGCGGCGGCGGCCAAACTTTTGGCTAGCACCATTAAAATGCAACACTTATCAGCCCGTTCGATACAGCGGGTGCGGCGCGTCGCACGCACTTGTGCCGACCTGTCAGGTGCGCCTCAGATCGATGTCCCCCATCTTGCCGAGGCTTTTCAATATCGACCTGTGTTTTCGGCTGGGCTACGCTAGGTTGGGTTTTTGACCTAACCGTGCAAAATGTCAGAATTTGTCATATAATCAAAGGCTTTCCTGCAAAACCTGCAGCGAAAATGAAGTGATAAGTGGATCTTGGGTTAACAAGACTGGCGGTCGATTGGCGCATCAACAGGCAAATCGAGCAACATGCCAGGCACCTACAGAGCACAATTTTAAGTAAATGGAAATCAAATGCCTAAGATGAAAACCAAGAAAAGTGCTGCAAAGCGCTTTCAGGTTCGCGGCAGCGGATCGATCAAGCGGGGTCAAGCGTTTAAGCGCCACATCCTGACCAAAAAAACCACTAAGACCAAGCGCCAGTTGCGCGGGTCGGCAGCGGTCGACAAATCCAACGTGGCTTCAGTTAAAGCCATGATGCCTTTCGCTTAACGGAGATAAAACATGCCTCGCGTCAAACGTGGTGTAACGGCCAGAGCCCGTCACAAAAAAGTTATCGCCAAAGCTAAAGGTTACCGGGGTCGCCGCGGTAATGTGTTTCGTATTGCCAAGCAAGCAGTTATGCGTGCTGGTCAGTACGCTTATCGCGATCGTCGCAACAAAAAGCGTACGTTTCGTGCGCTCTGGATCGCCCGTATCAACGCAGCAGTGCGTGAACACGGCACGACCTACAGCGTGTTCATTGCTGGCCTGAAAAAAGCTTCAATCGAGCTTGACCGCAAAGTCCTGGCCGACATGGCCGTACATGACAAAGCTGGTTTTGCTGCCGTATTGAATCAGGCAAAAACAGCGTTGGCTGCGTAAGCACTGATAGTTGTATCTGTGAACGGGGCCATTGGGCTCCGTTTGCATTTTAAAGATGTGATTTCGCGAAGGTTGTAAGGATGACTGATATGAGCGATGACCTGATTGAACAGGCCCGTGTGCAATTTGCGCAAGCGACGGATGCGGCTTCGCTCGAAAACGCGAAGGCGCGTTTCTTAGGTAAACAAGGTTCGCTGACCGAGTTGATGAAGGGCCTGGGCAAACTTGACCCAGACGCCAAGCGCACCGAAGGCGCGCGTATCAACATCATCAAACAACAAATTGAGGCCTTGCTTAACGCACGGCGCGCCGCCTTGGCTCAGGCTGAACTCGATCAACGGTTGGCAGCAGAAACTATTGACGTGACTTTGCCTGGGCGTGGCCGTGGCAAGGGTGGGATTCATCCGGTGATTAAAACTTGGCAGCGTGTTGAAGCGATCTTTAGGTCGATTGGTTTTGAAGTGGCCGATGGCCCCGAAATTGAAAACGACTGGACAAACTTCACGGCGCTCAACAACCCTGAAAACCATCCGGCTCGTTCGATGCAAGATACGTTTTATGTGGATATGAACGATGCGAACGGCTTGCCGTTGTTACTGCGCACGCACACTAGCCCAATGCAGGTTCGCTATGCGCGCATGAACAAGCCACCCATTAAAGTGATTGCGCCAGGTCGTACCTACCGTGTGGATAGCGATGCGACTCACTCACCTATGTTTCATCAGGTTGAAGGCTTGTGGATTGACGAAAATATTTCGTTCGCAGATTTAAAAGGTGTATACACAAACTTTTTGCGCTGTTTCTTTGAAACAGAGAATCTTGAGTTGCGTTTCAGGCCGTCGTTTTTTCCGTTCACTGAGCCTTCTGCCGAGATCGATATGATGTTTACGTCGGGCCCCAATAAAGGGCGCTGGCTTGAGATCTCGGGCTCCGGACAAGTCCATCCTGACGTGATTCGAAACTTCGGGCTTGATCCCGAACGGTATATTGGGTTTGCCTTTGGTTCTGGTCTTGAGCGCTTGACGATGTTGCGTTACGGCGTGAACGATTTGCGGCAGTTCTTTGAAGGCGATCTGCGCTTTTTACGCCAGTTCAACGATTAATCTTTTAGGCCGATACGGTTACTTATGCAATTTTCAGAGTCTTGGCTGCGCAGCCTAGTGAATCCGCCGCTCACCACCGATGAGTTGTCGCACCGGTTAACCATGGCGGGTCTCGAAGTCGAAGAGACGTCGTTAGTGGCACCTGCCTTTTCGGGTGTGGTGGTGGCGTTGATTCAAAGTGCCGAGCCGCATCCTAATGCCGACAAGTTGCGTGTGTGCATGGTCGACGTGGGCGGTGCTGAAGCTTTGCAGATCGTGTGTGGTGCGCCGAATGCAGCCGCTGGCTTGAAGGTGCCCTTGGCGACTGTGGGTGCAGTGCTGCCCGGCGACATGAAAATTGGCGTGGCCAAGATGCGTGGTGTTGAGTCTTTTGGGATGTTGTGTTCAGCAAAAGAGCTGGGCTTGTCTCAAGAGCACGCGGGCTTGTTGGTGTTGCCCGCTGACGCTAAGGTTGGCGCGAGTGTGCGCGAAGCTTTGGATCTTGACGATACGTTGTTCACGCTTAAGCTCACGCCGAATCGGGCGGATTGTTTATCGATTTTAGGGGTTGCCCGCGAAGTGGCTGCCTTAACCGGTGCAGCACTGACCCTTCCTCACACCGCGGCAATCAAACCTGCGCTCACCGAGGTGATTCCTGTTACGGTGCAAGCGCCAGATCTTTGCGGGCGTTTCGCCGGTCGGGTTGTACGTGGTGTAAACGCGCGTGCTCAAACGCCAGACTGGATGGTTGAACGTTTGAAACGCGCAGGGCAGCGCTCTGTCACCGCCTTAGTTGATATCTCTAATTACGTGATGTTGTTACTGGGCCGGCCAACCCATGTTTTTGACTTGGATCGTATGCCCAAGCCCGCGATCGAAGTGCGGTGGGCGCGTGCCGGTGAAACCCTAACCTTGTTAAATGATCAAACGATCACTCTTGATCCCACAATGGGTGTGATCACTAGTGCAGACTTACCAGAGAGTTTGGCTGGGATTATGGGCGGTGCCTCAACGGCGGTCTCGCTTGATACGACCAACATTTATGTTGAGGCCGCTTTTTGGTGGCCTGAGTCGATCGCAGGCCGCGCGCGCAAGTTAAAGCTCAATTCAGAGGCTAGCCATCGTTTTGAGCGGGGCGTTGATTTTGAACATATCCCTGAACATCTTGATCTGATTACCCAGCTGATTTTAGATATCTGCGGAGGGCAGGCTGGCCCAATCGATGATCAGCACATCAAGCTACCAAAACGTGAACCAGTCACCATGCGCCTATCGCGCTGCCATCGTGTGCTGGGCGTGAAGGTTAAACAAGACGATGTGTCGCAAACGTTTACCCGTTTGGGATTTGCATTCACAGTGCAGGCCGACCATTTTGTGGTGTCGCCACCTTCGTACCGTTTTGACATTCAGATCGAAGAAGACTTGATCGAAGAGGTCGCTCGAATCATTGGCTTTGAAAGTATCCCAGCCGTGCCGCCGATCGCAGCGGCTCGCATGAGTATGACGCCCGAGACGACTCGCTCTGCGCATACTGTGCGGCACGAGGTTGCAGCACTTGACTACCAAGAGGTCATTAATTTCTCGTTTGTTGAACAAGCTTGGGAGACCGACATGCTTGGGCACGCGGACCCGATCCAGTTGCTCAATCCGATTGCAAGCCAATTGGCTGTCATGCGTTCGTCGCTGTTGCCTGGTTTAGTGGCTAACATTTGCTACAACGCGAACCGCAAGCAATCGCGAGTGCGTGTGTTTGAGCTTGGGCGTGTGTTTAAACGTGCAAACGCGATGGCAGATGGCGCGCTGACTGTCGCGGGCGTAGATCAACCACAGTACTTAGCAGCAGCGGCCTGGGGCCCTGTGACTGAAGATCAATGGGGTCAAAAGAGCCGAGCGGTTGATTTTTTTGATGTCAAGCGCGACCTCGAAGTGCTGTTTAGCGCGCACGCTCAGCAATTACGGTTTGTGCCTGCTCAGCATGCCTTGCTGCATCCAGGGCGTAGTGCCCGTGTCGAACTTGGCCAAGTTGCCATTGGCTGGCTCGGTGAACTGCACCCTCTCTGGGTGCAGCAACAAGAGCTAGCTTCGGCCCCGGTGCTATTTGAGGTATCTCTTGAGTCGTTAGCCGCGCTGCCAATGCCGAGTTTGCACGAGCTATCTCGCCAACCCATGGTGCAGCGCGATTTGGCGATTTGGGTCCCTGCTGACAAAGCAGTACAAGCGTTACTCGACACCATTGATCAGACGATCGCGGCGGATCCGGCGCTTGCTGTGGTGCAGCATGTTGGTTTGTTTGACCTGTGGCGCGACCCAGCAAAGGTTGATTCTAATGAAAAGAGTCTTGCATTTCGAGTCTCGTTGCAAGACACTGGTAGCACGCTTGATGAGGCACAAGTCGATATGTGTATGACCAAGATACGTGCTGCACTTGAAAGTGTCCATCAAGCCCGTTCACGTTAAACCAGAATGTCGGAAATTAAAAAATGACAAATGAACATTCTTTAGCAGAATCACGCACTTTAACCAAGGCCGAGTTAGCCGAGATGCTGTTTGACCGCGTGGGGTTGAATAAGCGCGAGGCCAAGGATATTGTGGATACATTTTTCGAAGAAATTCGTGATGCGTTGGCACGGGGTGAGCCTGTCAAGCTCTCGGGCTTTGGAAATTTTCAAGTACGAAACAAGCCACCGCGCCCTGGGCGCAACCCTAAAACAGGTGAAACCATTCCTATTGCAGCGCGTCGTGTGGTGACGTTTCATGCAAGCCAAAAATTAAAAGGTGCAGTCGAACACACCGAAGCGCCGCAATCTGATGTATAAAACAAGACGTTAAGTTGTCTTTGTGCATAGCGGAGGCTCGCGCTGCACGACTAGAACCCTTATCCAATTTATGTGCTTTGAGTCGGCAGGTTCGTTGTTAGATTATGTAGACTCTTTTGCTCATCACGTTTTTACGCCGATAAATGATCCTTTCAGATACGCCCATCGTTTTGCCGCCGATACCCGCAAAACGCTATTTCACGATCGGTGAAGTCAGCGACCTCTGCGGTGTCAAGCCTCACGTACTGCGCTATTGGGAACAAGAATTTACTCAATTAAAGCCAGTCAAACGTCGTGGAAACCGCCGCTATTATCAACACCATGAAGTCTTGTTGATTCGCAAGATTCGCGAGTTGTTGTATGAACAAGGGTTCACGATCAGTGGCGCGCGAAATCGCCTAAGTGAGGGGCGCGAACTTCCTCAAGATCCAGACGCAGCTGTGCGGTTGACGGCAGCCGAACTGCATGCCTTGCGCACCGAATTGCGCAGCATCCAAGAGTTGCTCAATCAAGCCGCTAGCTCTGCAACGCAGACGGGTCAGCTTAGCCTGAGATAGGGCGTTACCTCTGCTATACTTACGGTCTTTCGGGGCGTAGCGCAGCCTGGTAGCGCACTTGCATGGGGTGCAAGGGGTCGAAGGTTCAAATCCTTCCGTTCCGACCAGATATATCAAAGGGTTAGTGTTCACAAGACACTAACCCTTTTTGTTTGTACGTTGCACAACGGAACTAGACTTATCCAAAAGAAAATGTGATGATCGAAAAGTGTCACAAACATGGAGACGCAACATGACCGAAGTGAAAAATCAGGCAGTGCAGCCTTCGTATGACCATGGTGCTAGCAGCACGCGCTTGATTGGTGACACGATTGGACAAGCCTTTGATAAAACGGTCATGACGTATGCGAATCAAGACGCTTTGGTTGTGGTCGACCAGGGTATTCGGTGGACTTGGCAAGAGCTAGGTGCCCGCGTGCGGGCCTTGGCCGCTGGTTTTCTCGCACTAGGACTCGAGCCTGGCGATCGTGTGGGTATCTGGGCACCCAACTGCTCAGAGTGGGCCCTGACGCAATTTGCAACGGCTAAGGTGGGGCTCATTCTGGTTAACATTAATCCGGCCTATCGTCGTGCTGAGTTGGCGTATGCGTTGAACAAGGTCGGTTGCAAGGCACTGGTTTTAGCGCCAGCGTTGAAATCCACGGATTACTTGGCAATCTTGACTGACTTGGCGCCTGAGCTTTCGAGCGCCAAGCCTGGCATGTTGCAGTCTCGTGCATTGCCAGAGCTTAAACACGTGATTCGCTTGGGTACGCCGCAAACCTCAGGCATGTTCAACTTTGACGATATCAGTGCGCTGGCGCGACCCGACGACGTCGCGCGTGCTGAGACCTTGGGTGCACTGCTGCAATTTGACGATATCATCAATATCCAGTTCACCTCTGGGACGACGGGTCAGCCCAAAGGTGCCTGCCTTACCCACCAAAATATTCTCAATAATGGCTATTTCGTTGCTGAAGCCATCAAACTGACCGACAAAGACAGGCTGTGTATTCCGGTGCCTCTGTATCACTGCTTTGGGATGGTGATGGGTAATTTGGGGTGTCTGACACACGGGGCTACCATGGTGTATCCGAGTGCGGCCTTTGATCCACTCGCTGTGCTGAAAGCGGTGCAAGAGGAGAAGTGCACTGCGCTTTACGGTGTCCCAACCATGTTTATCGCTGAGCTTGAGCACCCAGACTTCGCCAAGTTTGACTTACGAAGTTTACGCACGGGCATCATGGCCGGCTCGCCCTGCCCAGTCGAGGTCATGAAACGGGTGCAAGCCGAAATGAATATGAAAGAGGTCACCATTGCCTACGGCATGACCGAAACATCGCCAGTCTCTACACAAAGCGCTATAGACGATCCGTTAGAGCGTCGGGTCTCGACGGTCGGTCGAGTGCAGCCGCATGTTGAAATCAAGGTCGTCGATACCGATGGACGCGTGGTGCCTCGCGGTGTCACAGGCGAGCTTTGTACGCGTGGCTACTCTGTCATGCTGGGCTATTGGGGTGACGAAGAAAAAACCCGTGAGGCCGTTGACGCTGCAGGCTGGATGCACACGGGCGACTTGGCCGTGATGGACGCGCAAGGGTATGTCAATATCGTCGGGCGCTTAAAGGACATGGTGATTCGTGGTGGAGAGAACATCTACCCGCGTGAAATTGAGGAGTTTTTGTACAGCCATCCGCACATTCAAGACGTTCAAGTGATCGGTGTACCTGACGAAAAATATGGCGAAGAACTCTGCGCCTGGGTCAAATTGCGCGAGGGCCAGTCAGTCACGGCAGACGAGGTGCGAGCCTTTTGCAAAGGTCAGATCGCTCATTACAAGGTGCCCCGTCACATTCGTTTTGTTGACGAGTTTCCGATGACGATCACCGGAAAAATACAGAAGTACATCATGCGTCAACAAACCATAGAAGCTCTTGCGCTGACCGAACAGAAAACTGCTTAAAAAAGGTTGCGTGGCGAAACGATTGCTAAGTGTTCAAAATAGGGATGAGGTACTATATTTTTTTTTCATAAAAATAAGGTGCTTTGGCTGATGTAGTCCGTCGCTAAAATTTGGAACCACATGAGACATTTTTTAATTATTTGCATCGCACTTATGCTGACCGGTTGCGCAACAAAAGAATATCTCAATGCGCAAACTGAGTGCTCACCCGCTGCGTTTCAACGATATCCCGTTAACAGCGTACAAATGTATGTTCAACGCACAAGATCCGTCCAGGTGGCAACGGGCGCTGAACAGTGCGAGAGCCGTACAGAGGGCAATCGAACCTACACCCGCTGTAAGCCTGAGATGAGAACGAGGTCAGTGCCTTATCAATCATTAGAAATGGTGGATATGAACGCTCAGGCGCGCAACGCTTACTTACAAAATTGTACTGCGCAGCTCTGTGTAAAGCGTTTTGGTAATCCGGCGTGTGAAACTGCGCAAACTTCGCCGGCAAGTCCGGTAGTCGCGAATCCTGCCTCAAACGCCGTCGTTACGAATCCTGCAGCAAACGCGGTCACTACGAAAACCCCAAAATCCCCGAAAAGGGCTGGCACGGCGCCTGGCACTAAACCTGTGCCTAAGTCACGTGATACTTCAGCAGACGATGACGATGACGATGACGATGATTGAGGGGAGGTTTGTTTGGGTCAATTAACCCTGCCTTTGTAGAGCGACCGTAGACCTTTAAGTGAAGGGAGCCTTTGAAAGGTATTTTTGTCTGCCGTTGCTCGGGGTACCGCTAGGACAATCGCCAGAATAGGCATCGACGCTTTTGTTGCTTCGGCGAGCCCTGCGACTAACAGAGCTGCGGAAGGGCCATTTTGCGCTGTGATGATAGGGATTTTTCGGCTTTGCCTTGCGGCACCATCGGCCATCGCGCTCGCGGCGTTTTCAGTTCTGTAGCCGATTTGTCGGATGCCGGCTTTTTCAGTAGCGAGAAACAAGGCGGTGGGGCAGCTTTGACCATAAATCTCTGTCACCCCAGCGGCAACGAGTACGTCGACGATGGCGTGGGACGCACGATAGCCATCAAGATTTTGTCTTTACCAAGTTCCCTTGAGTGAAGAACTTGGGTTGTTCATGTTTTGCCTGTCAGTTTTCGGGCAGCTGCAATTTACTTGTGATAATCAACATTACCTGGCCAAGGTTCTTCTGAGATATCAAAGACCATCCCTTCAAAGCCGCGAAATTTGTCGGGTCGTTTACGGTCTGCGAG
>CAMDEF010000012.1 GCA_945895265.1 Bordetella parapertussis
TCAGCTCCGTTGAGTGTAATAAACAGGCGTTTATGGAAAGGAAACCCAACCATATGCAAACAAGTACGGGAACAGCGCGGGCAGTTGATCTTTCCGCCAACGGTTTCGAGAGTGGGTTGCCAATGAAGTCTTTTCATAATAACAAATAACAGATCAATTCCGTTGTTAGATCAAAAAAAGGTAAATGAATAAAATGAGCGATAGCTGTTGCAAGGGTAAAAGCATGGCCTGAAATTGTAATTTTTAGTTGTTACCTTTGACTTGCATGACTATGCAGGTTTTAATTTTTTTAGGAAATTTATGCCCTATTTTATTAGTTCGGCTGCCGATGAAACGTTTAATGGTGATTCTGGTACGAATACGATGATTTGTAGAAACTCCCTGACTAATTACACGCTTACAGAAACGGATACTGGTTGGTTAGTAAGTTCAACAACAGATGGTAACGACACGATTAATAGTGTCGAACGCCTGCAATGAAATTTTTTGCTCCTCAACTTAGATTCGAACCGGGGGCCTGCGGATTCGCTATGTATTAGAACTAACTTAGCGACGCAGCAATGCGACTGTCCGCCTGCGCAACGAACTGATCTGCAGTTTTCACAAGCGTGCTCACGAAGGCATGACCTGCTTTTAGTGAGTCACACAAAATAACAAGATCTTCAATGTATTCGTGCACCATCTGATTGCGTAACTTACGCATCACGAGCCAATCATCGGTTGAATCTAGCCAGCCCAATTTCTCGGCACGATCAAGATTTTCAGTCGCTGCCCCTCGAGTCTCGGCCATTGCATCAAGCAAAGTCGGCAAAAACTTGTCGGCTAGGGTATCTTGTAAGCGCCCAAAACGACTGACAAAAGCATCAAGTCGTTCTGCATGCAAAGCATCCTGAGCGATGCGTTGTAAATCGCTCACATCAAGAGCTTTAGCAAAAAGACGAGCGTCAGTATCTTGCAAGTAATAAGCCTCTTTTTTGACTACGCGGCTCAGAAACTGCAATCGAAGTTTAAGCCCTTCATCCAGTTTCATAAGATGACCCCAGTGCGAGTCGCAATTTCATGGATCGGCTGATGCTTTAAATTCGGGGCCTTGAGAATCACATCAACCCTGCGTCCATTCATGGAGCGAGATATACGACTGGCCACCCTAGCGCTGAAGAGCGCAGGCTCATCGACAATGCCCCCCACTTCGACCATGAGGTCAACATCACCACCTTTGGCGTGATCGTCGACTCGTGAGCCAAATAAGGTGATGCGCACGATATCTCCAAACACCAATTGTGCTGTGTTTCGGATCATCTCGATTTGCGAAGGGTTCAATCTCATAACTGTATTGAATCACAGTGGCAAAACTTTTGACACATGGGACAAGTCAAAAACAAAAAGCCCAACCGTAAAGTTGGGCTAAGTCGTAATAAATTTGGCTCCCCGACCTGGACTCGAACCAGGGACCTGCGGATTAACAGTCCGTCGCTCTACCGACTGAGCTATCAGGGAATTGTCGTTGAAAATCAGTCGGTTATTGTGTTTTTATAAAAAAGACAACTGCCGTGCAAACTCAGCGATGTCCAACACTATAGCATAGTTGACCTCTGTCAGCCAAACGAGAACTAGCTCTGTACAAGGTGCGCCTCGCGTTACGTTTGGCTGACAACCAAGTATCAAGCGACCAGCTAGTTACGAGGCCAAGGCAGCCTTTTTAATTGATTGTGCCGCCCAGTGATTAAGGCTGACACCTTTTGACGCGGCGGCAATTGTCGCCGCCTCATGCACCTCAGGGTCAAGGCGTAGAGAAAAATTTCCCGAAAAATTTTTGCGCGGTGAAATCCCGTTGCGTTTGCACACATCCAAATAAATATCTAAAGAAATTTTGCCTTCGCGCTCTAAGCCCTGAACGTCGGTCGCGTAAAAATCTGCACCCCCACTCAGGTTTATAAATTCGCCTCTAAACATCTTCATGTCGGGCACAAAACAAATCGTGGCTTGAAAGCCATCAATCGTCATAATATTCATGGGCGAACTCCGTTTTGATCTAGCCATTTTCGAATTGCTGCGACAGCACCTTTTTCGGTATCCGGCGAAGGATGTGGTCGATGAAAGACTAGCTGCACAAACAGTTTTTGCAGGGTGCGTCGATTTTTTTGATTCAAAATAATTGGTATCACAAAATGGTATCATAAATAAGCGAAAGTTTGGGTTGAGCCATCACAATCGGACACCCATTAGTGTTCGTGAAAAAAGAAATGGCCTCATGTAAATGAGGCCAATTTAACCACCATGGAAACTACGAAATGAATAATTTCGAATATTTTTATTAATAGAAAATTATTATTAATATCAATTATTTAAATAAATATAAGTTAGTACATCATAATCTTCAATCTAGTACAACAACCCCCTTCCCGCCGCAAGCGCCTTCTGCATCGTCATGAACTCAGCGCCTTCTTTGATCAAGCTTTCGATAAAGCCCTCAAAGGCCAGCATCCGATTACCACGCCCTAAAACATAGGGGTGCATGGTGTAGGTCAGGATCCCAAAATCGGTACTCTTTTTAAAATACCTAAATTCATCTAGCCAACTTTCCATCACGGTTCGGGCACTTTGCAGGCCGGGATTGACTGTGGTGGGCATGCGCCAGTATTCAAAGTGTGGATGATCATCCAGGTGCCAGCTAATTGGCATTTCGATCAGGCTGGTCTCTTTGCCAAACTTGACGGGTTCGCCAAGTTTAACTTTATCTCCGGCTCGTACAGGATATGGATGGTAATCACCGCCCATCATGCTGCTGTCGTACTCAAACCCGTACTTGAGCAACAGGTTTAAGGTGTTGTCGCTCAGATCCCATGAGGGCGAGCGATAGCCCACAGCCCTGCCACCCGTGAGCTGCTTAATGGCCGCAGTCGCGCGCAACATGTCGGCCTCTTCCTCTTCAAGCGTTTGGCTAGCCGGTGGAATATGGGCCCAACTGTGATGCCCGATTTCATGCCCGCCTTTCACCACAGCTTCGCAAGCGGCTGGGTAAGTTTCGATGGTGAACCCCGGCACGAACCACGTGGTGGGGATGCTGTGCGCTTTTACCAA
Source organism: Bordetella parapertussis (assembly GCA_945895265.1). Taxonomy (GTDB): domain Bacteria; phylum Pseudomonadota; class Gammaproteobacteria; order Burkholderiales; family Burkholderiaceae_B; genus Zwartia; species Zwartia parapertussis_I. The sequence continues at coordinate 3,082 of CAMDEF010000012.1, forward strand.
GTCGAGTATGCGTTTTGACCCGACGATCCCGAATTCGCCACGCGACAGCGGCGTGGGCGAGGTCATGCCCCTTGAGATAAAGCCTGACTGCACATCAAAATCATAGGTGAGGCAAACAATATGACGCGGCATGGCAAATCCTTTTGAAGATCAGAATACGTTGACTACGGTAAGCTCTGTCAGATATGTTAGCAAGTTAAACCACTAAGGGATCTTGGATGTCTGGTCGCGGTAACAGCACTTCGCTCGAACACTCTGCAAAAGCCTCGCGCTTAGGCCGACTGCTTGAAAGCTGGAGCTCAGGAATTTTAATCGTCGTACTGCTCTTGCTGTGGCAAACGGGCGTGCGCTATTTTGAAGTCCCCAACTTCTTACTGCCGGCCCCCACCGAAATCGCACAGCTGTTTGTTGATGAATGGTCTTTAATTCAAATGCACTCGCTCGCTACGATTTGGGCAATCTTAACGGGCTATTTCGCAGCAGTGCTGTTTGCCTTAATCGTCTCAGCACTGATGATTCGCTTTACCTGGCTTGAACGCTTAATCATCCCCATTTTTGTGGGCTTGCAAAGTGTGCCCAAGATTGCGATCGCACCTTTGATTCTGGTTTGGGTGGGCGCAGGCATGGGTTCAAAAATTGCCGTGGTGATGTCGATCGCTTTTTTCCCGATCGTGATCAACACCATGGCGGGCTTTAAAGAGGTAGATCGCGGCTTGGCGGATGTATTTCGTTCGGTCGACGCCAACGAACGACAGTTGCTCTTTAGGCTGAGGCTGCCTTTTGCGATACCGTATATTTTTGCAGGCTTACGTATCGCAACAACGTTGGCAGTGCTTGGTGCGATCGTGGCCGAATGGCTAGCGGCGTCTAACGGCCTAGGATACTTGGTGCTATCGGGTAGCTTTAACTTTAATACGGCCCGCTCGTTTGCTGCGATTATTTCTTTAGCGGTAATCGGTACGGTATTTTTTAATTTCATGTCATGGATTGAGGCGCGGGTGTCATGGCGTACTGGTCTGAATGATTCGACATCGAAGGGATAAAACCAGTATGTTAAATAAATTATTGGTAGGCCTGAGCCTGTTTAAAGAAGGTTCAGCTCCTTTTCAAAGACGACGCCCTTTTGGTAAGCAACCCCTAATTAACAAAATCGGAGCACCACGAATGGTAAAGAGCATAATCAAACAAGCCGCCATGAGCGTTTTCGCACTGTGCACCTTGGCCTTCTCTTCAGCCCCTGCCCTCGCACTCGACAAGGTCGTGCTGCGCATCAACTTCACACCCTGGGGCATGCACGCGCAATATTTTGGCGGTCGTGCGCAAGGTTTTTATAAAGCTGAGGGTATTGATCTAGAAATTCGTCCGCCAGCCGCTGGGCAACAAAACGAAGTCATGATTGCCACAGGACGCGAGCAATTTGGTTTGACCAACGCCGATGCTTTTGTCAAAGCAAAAGGCAGTGGCCTGCCCATCGTGGCTGTCATGGCCGATCAACCTGACAATCCATTTTCAGTTATCACGCCAGCCAAAGCCGGCATTACGACCCCTGAAAAAATGAAGGGCATGAAGCTTGCCTGGTTTCAGGCCAACGTCATGGGCTTAATCGAACCGGTGTTAGCCAAAGGCGGTCTCACGCGCAAAGATATTGAGTTTGTGACGGTCGCGCGTGGCGCCGAAGTACAGATGCTAGCTGCTGGGCAAGTCGATGGTCTGTTCGGTTATTCGTTTGGACAAGCATTAACACTTGAAGGCAGAGGGTTTCCGGTCAACGTGATGCCGGTGCGTGCCTATGGTGTGCAGTTTTACGGCACACTGATCTATACCAACGAGGCTTTGCTGAAAAGCAACCCTGATTTGGTCAAGCGTTTTGTACGCGCAACGATTAAGAGCTTGATCTGGACCCACGACAACATTGAACAAGCCATGAAAGAAATCGTCGCGGTGTCACCTGATCGTGACCTGAAGCTTGAGTCGCGCAAGCTACGCATGATTTACGACCTGTACAACACGCCTGATTATGCTGAACGCTTTGGCTTGATGACCGATGCGAAATGGCAATCTTCAATCGACATTTTGGCAAGCGGCGGCGACTTACCTAAAAAGCCAACCGCGCAAAGCATGTATACCAACGCGATCATCAATAGCATTGATGAGGCAAAAGCATTAGCGGCGCTCGTGAAGCAACCGGCAAAATGAGTGCATCAGTCACCGACGTCCCGCAGACAACAATGCCTTCAAGTCATGGCATTTCAATCGCCGGGATCGAAGTTACCTATGGGCTTGGCTCTGAACAGGCCGTTCAAGCCCTAGCACCTGTTGACCTTGAAGTCGCCGATGGCGCCTTCGTTTCGTTAGTGGGCCCTTCTGGCTGTGGCAAAAGCACCTTGCTAAAAGTGTTGGCTGATTTAATGCCACCCACACAAGGGCAAGTGTTAATCAACGGTCTGCCGCCCAGCGCCTTGCGACAAGCAGGTCGCATTGGCTTAGTGTTTCAACAAGCGAATTTGATGCCGTGGCTGACAATTGAAAAAAACGTCAAGCTACTCAAAGAATTGGTACAGGCAAAAGGCAAACGCACAGACGACTTTTCTAAGGCGCAAAACTCAAACACCGTCCAAAGCGTTGAGCAACTGCTTGAGGTCGTCGGCCTAAATGGTTTTGAGAAGAAACTACCGCACCAACTATCTGGCGGTATGCAACAACGCGCCGCACTCGCACGTGCCTTGGCGCTTGATCCGTCGATTTTATTGATGGATGAGCCCTTTGCCGCACTCGATGAAATTACACGCGATCGCATGGCGTTTGAACTAATGCGGATCTGGCAGCAGTATCGCAAGACCGTCATCTTTGTGACGCACTCGCTTGCTGAGGCGGTATTTTTGTCGGATCAAGTTGTGCTGATGTCAGCACGCCCAGGTCGTATCCACAAAATCTATGATATTGCTCTTCCTCGCCCACGCACTGAAGACACGCGTTTATCCGACGACTTCATTCGCTTGGTGGGTGAGATCAACCGCGAACTCTATAAGGTGATGCTGCTGTGAGCAAACGAGACAAAATGCCCTGTCTGACGGTGGGTGACAACGCCTTTGAACGTGGCGTGGCACATGGCAAGGCCTTCGCTGCTGATGTCGCCTCAAACCTTGAAACCTATTTACGCCGTTTTGAAGCCTCGGGCTTAGCGCGTGCCGAGGCGTTAGAAGAAGCCTTGCGTTGGCAGACCGCCATGCAGCGTCAAAATACAGATTACGCCGAAGAGATGCTAGGCATCGCCAAAGGTGCAGAACAATCCTCAGCAGCGATCGCACTGTTAAATGCCCGCTACGAGATTGCGTTTATGATCTTTGGCAAAGACGCGCGCAAGCAAGAGCAAGCGCTGCAACAAGCCACTGGTGAGACCGATGGCTGCACAACCTTTGGCTTGCTATCAGACGTCACTGCAGATGGTCACACCTGGCTTGGGCAAAATTGGGATTGGATCGCTGGCGTTCATCAACGCACGATTGTGTTACGTATTAAGCGCTCGAATAAGCCAAGCTTGGTATGCATGACCGAGGCCGGCATTGTGGGTGGCAAAATGGGAGTCAACGAATGCGGCATTGGCTTAGTTGAAAACGGCCTGGCCTCGCATCTAGATGGCTGTAACCCATATCAAAAACCGTTTCATATGCGGTGTCGTGAGGTTCTTGATGCCGATCGCTATGCTGATGCGCTTACGCCAATCGTATCAACCAAACGCACCTGCTCAGGTAACTTTGTAATCGGCGGCGCACAAGGCGAGATCATTGATTTTGAAACGAGCCCCAATCACATTACCTATATCAATCCAGTCAACGGTATTGTCACGCACTCTAATCACTTTATGGGTGCTGGACACGGCGAGTCGCAGATGGAAAAGGTTAGCCCAGGCACCTTATTCAGAGCGTCACGTATGCGTCGCTTGCTCGAGCGCGGTGGCAAACAAATTGATGTGGCCACGATGGCAGCCGCCATGAGTGATCACTTCAGCGCGCCGCACTCGCTTTGCCGTCATCCTGATCCGCGCCAAGCTGAAGCCAAACAAACAATGACGACCGGCGCGGTTCTGATTGACCTTGAAAGCCGCGTGATGCATGTGACCGATGGGCCGCCATGTGAATTCCCGTTCATTGCTTACTCTGTCGCTGAACGCTAGGCGTCGCATCATCAACAGACAAGAGTTCTTTCAACGGTTTTTAGGCCTCTATAGATACAACAGAAAGTCAAACTAGCAAAAAACTCATACGAAAAGCCATTTTTTTTATGACCGTTAGTTTGAGTTACAAAGAATCATTTTTAAAAAATTAAAGTAGCCAAAAAATGTCGACAAAAAAAATTCACATCATCATCGAAGGCGCGACTGGGCGCTTGGGCAACATGCAACACTTACGTTCATTGTTGAATATTCGCAAAGAAGGCGGGTTGTCGCTTAAAAATGGCGACAAGCTGATCCCCGAGCCAGTGCTGCTCGGTCGTAATGCCGACAAGCTAAAGGCCTTGGCTGAGCCCCACGGCATCGCCTGGTCAACCGATCGGGCCGCTTGTTTGGCCGACAAAAATAATGAAATCTATTTTGATGCGAGCGTGACCGCTGGCCGCTTTGAGCGCGCGCAAACTGCGATGCAGACAGGCAAACATATCTACCTAGAAAAACCGATCGCCGAGTCGCTAGATGAGGCTCTTGAATTGGCGCGCATGGCTGAGCGCTTGAAACTTAAGAACGGCACCGTGCAAGACAAATTGTTTTTGCCGAGCTTGCACAAGCTTCGCAAAGTCAAAGAGGCTGGTTTCTTTGGTGAGATTATTCAAGCCAAAATCGATTTTGGTTGGTGGGTATTTGATGGTGAAATCCACCCCGCGCAACGCTCAAGCTGGAACTATCGCAAACGTGATGGTGGTGGCTTAGTGTTGGATATGTTTCCACACTGGCGCTACATCGTCGACACCTTGCTCGGCGAGGTGAAATCCGTGTCTTGCCGCACCAAAACTGCCATTGCCAAGCGTCGCGACGAACAAGGCAAACCTTATGACGTAGACGTTGAAGATGTCGTCTTAGCCACCCTTGAACTGGCGAATGGTGCTTTGGTCGAAATCAATGCCTCGTGGGCCGCACGTATTAAACGTGACGATATTCTGACTTTACAAGTTGACGGCACGCAAGGTTCAGCCTCGTGCGGTTTGTATCGCTGCTTTATTCAACCCATGGCGGCGACTCCAAAGCCAGTCTGGAGCATTGAGGTACCAACAAGCGAAGACTTTGATGCGCAATGGCTTGAGGTACCGGATGTCACACCCTATACAAATTCATATCGTGCAGGGTGGGAGTCATTTTTAAAGCACGTTCTTGACGATACCCCGTTTGCCTCGCCCTTAAAGGCGGGCGCGAAAGGGATCCAGTTAGTCGACGCTTGTTATCGCAGCAACGCCGAACGCCGCTGGATTGATTTGCCAGAGCTCGCCTTGTAACGCACTGTGCTTGCTCAACGATTTCACTGAACAAGCTCTCTGAGCAGATTTTCAAATATCTTTGAGCCTGCTCATCGAGCAGACCATAAAATATCTTCGAACGCTCAGCGAGCAGGCTATAGACTGTACTTGAACTTGCTCACCAAGCCGACTCTAAAATTTCTAGCAGTTGGCTAGTCTCGGTCACTGGCCTTGGATTATTTTTAATACCAAAGTCGTGCATCACTTTATCGGCGATGACTGGAAAGTCTTCACGCTTCACACCAACATCGCGTATGCGGGTCGGTAAATTTAAGCTTCGCACCAATTGCTCAATCGCGTCACCTGCCTCCATCCCCTCGCAGCCCATAGCCTGCGCAATCATCTGCTGTTTTGGTGCATTGACGACTTTGTTGTAGCGCATCACTGCAGGCAGTAAAACGCAAGAGGTATACCCGTGCCCTACCCCAGAGTGCGCGCCAAAAACATGGCCGATTGCGTGGCTCGCACCCACGCGAGCACCGAACTCAAGAATACGAATCGACATCGCCATGCCGCGCTGACAATCAAGTCGTGCATCCAGATCGGCCGGGTTAGCCAACACTCGAGGCAACCCCTGAGACAACAGCGCTAAGGCTGCCTTGCCAAAAGCATCCACACTTGGATCAACGTTTAACATCGCCATAAATTCGGCAGCGTGGTCAACCGCTTTAATGCCGCTTGAGAGAAACAAATTCATCGGCGTATCCAGCGTGACTAACGGATCAACAATGACGGCTCTTGGCGCGGTCATCGGGTAACCGAAAATCTCTTTGACACGCGCCGTGGTGTCTGAACACCCAGCAAACCAGGTAAATTCGGCCGCCGACAGCGTGGTAGGCACGGCAATCATTCTCAACCATTCTGCCGCATCAGCTGGCCGTACACTACCATCGGTTGCAGCAAAGACTGCCGCCTCATGTAACTGGGCAGGTGTCGACAAACCTTTTTTAAGAGCCACCAGCATGACTTTGGTCGCATCAATCACCGAGCCACCACCAATCGCAAGCAATACATCAGCGTGTGCCGCGCGTGCCGCCTGCGCCCCCTCTAGTACGCAGGATTGCGGCACGTGAGCCGTGATGCTTGTGAACTGTCCTACGCAGCGCGAGCCGAGGGCTCGAACAATTGCTTGGTACGACGGCGTCATTGCCACAGAGCGACTCCCCAACACGAATACCCGTTGGCTACCTGTGCGATCGAGCTCTTTGATCACGGCGGTGGTCGCAGCCTCGCCAAAACTAATCCGCTCTGTGGCGTTAAAGCAGTGAATTGAAGGTGTCATATAGTCGGTCTCCGAGAGGCGTCTAATTAGCGCCCTGTTTTAGCAAGCTGATCGGTGAGATCAGTGACAGCATCATACTTTAGCACCATTTTTGCTGACCTTGCTCAAATGCCTGCGCGAGCTCACCTCGCCCTGGGCTGATGCCTAGAGCAGCCTGAGAGGCTGGATGCAGATTCCTATTGCACTCAGATAGGTTTATGCTACAGCGACTGCCCCTTACGCAGCTAACAAAACGATACACCAAAAGACGCCATACGATGAACACGTTTAAATTTCTTTCTTTGGTCATATTTTTTTGCTACGCAAGCGTGTCCCAAGCGGCAACCATTACGCGTTTCACGCCGCAAGGCCCGAGCACTGGTGTGCGACAAATCGTCGTTGACTTTGATCGTGCGGCCATAGCCTTTGGCGAAGCGAAATTGCCGGCCCCTGTTGAAGTGAAGTGTTCTTTAGATCGCGCGACTGAGGGCTCAGGTCGTTGGCTTAACGAGCGCAGTTGGGCGTATGACTTTGTGAACGAGGTGCCAGCAGGCGTCGTATGCCAAGCAGAACTCAAGGCACAAGATCCGGGTTTTTTGGGCGGTTCGATTCAAGGTGATGCCCAGTACAGCTTTCACACGGGCGGGCCGATCATTGAACGTGCACAGCCTGGGCGTTATGGATCGATTGCTGAGGATCAAATCTTTGTGCTGCAACTTTCTGGCCCCGCCACTCTTGCCAGTATTCGCGCACATGTTTGGTGTGCCGTCGAGGGTCTAGGTGAGCGCGTACCTGTTCGCTTAATCTCTGGGGCGGATCGCGACGCCATCATTGAAGCAAGCTATCTTCAAAATGAAGCCAAAAAAGACCCCTTAAGTGTTGTCACACTGGCCTGTAATCGACGCTTGTCGGCCTCGACAAAAATTCAACTGGTCTACGGACGAGGGATTGTTAGCGCGATCACGTCGGCGACAGAGATCAAAACGACAACTGAACAACGCTTAGACTTCACCGTTCGTGAGCCTTTTCGCGCAAACTTTACTTGTGAGCGCGAAAGCGCACGCAGCGGCTGTATTCCGATTTTGCCGCTGACACTCAATTTCAATGCGCCTGTTTCAGCCTCGTTACTCAAGAGCATTCGCTTAACGTCTGGCACGATGACCTACCCAGCGATGCTGACTGATGACTCAGGCGCAAGTATGGATGACGTGCAATCGCCGGATTACGCCACAGCTGTGCAATTTTCTGGGGCAATACCCGAAAATACCGAATTCATGATCGAACTGCCTCAGGCTCTAAAAGACGATTCAAATCGCCCCTTGAGCAATGCGACATCGTTTCCGTTCAAGGTCACTACTGGCGCGATGCCAGCATTAGCTAAGTTTTCAGCTTCGCCATTCGGTGTGATCGAACGCTTGGCAGACCAACAAGGCGTTGGTATCTTGCCGCTCACAGTGCGTAACGTTGAGGCGAATCTCAATATTAAAGAGCTACCAGTGACGCAAAAGCGCGGCAAGGTCACCGATCTGCGCCTGAACTCAGATGCCGACATCATCGCCTGGTATCGTAAGACGTTAATGTACAACTCAGGTTGGATCGATCGCAAGCAGGCACAACGGGACGCCAAGTCGCCTCTACCACCCGTCATTTCTAAGGATACAGCGGGTGTCGTTGAAACGCGCAGTATTTCTTTACTCGCGCAAAGCGAGTCGACGACTCAGTTAGAGCTACCCGCTCGTGCCGCGGCCGATAAACATCCCTTCGAAGTGATTGGAGTACCACTGACGCCAGGCTTTCATGTTGTAGAAATCGCGTCGCAGCAACTCGGCCAGCGCTTGCTTGATGAGCAGTATGGTGAGGGACGCACGATGTATGTGCGAACTTTAGCGTTAGTCACCAATCTGGGCGTGCACTTCAAGCTTGGCCGAGAAAACTCAGTCGCCTGGGTTACGACCTTAGATCAAGGTAAGCCCGTCGAAGGGGCAAACGTACAAATTTCTGATTGCCATGGTCGCGCGCTCGCACAGGCCGTCACCGACGCAACAGGCGTTGCAAACTTCAAAGGGCTTTCACCGCAAGCGCCGTTATGCCGTACCGACTATGAGTACATGCAAGCGTATTTTGTCAGCGCTCGCGCACCACAGCCTAGGTCTTTGACGCGCAACGCACCAGTCGTCGAAGATATCGCCTTCACTTGGACCAACTGGGACAAAGGTATTGAGCCGTGGCGCTTTCAGGCGCCAACGAGTCAAGCCGCAACACCAGATCACCGTGTCCACACCATCTTTGATCGAACGCTTGTACGCGCCGGTGACACGGTATCGATGAAACATATCCTACGCAGCGAAACCAGTCGCGGCTTTGACCGTGTTGCGAACCCGCCCTCGTCTTACTCGATCACGCATGTGGGAAGCAATCAACAGTACAAAGGCGAGGTGATATGGTCGACAAGCGCCACGGGCGGTCAATCTGCGCAAAACACCTTTCAATTACCTCGGAACGCCAAGTTAGGACTCTATCGGGTCGCAATGATCGATAAACACGAACTGCGAGATTCAGGTGAGTTTAGAGTCGAAGAGTTTAGATTGCCCATCTTCAGCGGACAGATCAAACCTGACACTAGCACACCACTCGTACGTCCACAAATATTGCCGATCGATGTGAAGGTCGCTTATGTGTCGGGTGGTGCGGCCTCGAAGCTTCCGGTGCAAGTCTCTGCGCTCGTGCGCGAGAAAACGCTCGCTTTTTCAAACTATGCGGATTTTGTTTTTAAGGCTCCGAAAGGATTACAGCCTGGCACAAGCGTAAACGCAGCGGCTTCAGAGGCACAACAAAGCCAGCGTCTCATTGCCAACAAAATTCCACTCACACTTGATCAGCTAGGAAACGGTAAGTTGACGATCGGATCGATCCCGACCAGCCAAGAGGTCAAAGAGCTGCTACTCGAGGCAACTTACGCAGACCCAAGCGGCGAGGTGCAAACCCTACAGCATATCCAAACTCTGTGGCCAGCCCAAATTATCGCTGGCATCAAGACCGAGAACTGGGTCTCGGTGGGTCAGTCGCTCAAGCTTCAGGCCTTAGCGCTAGATTTAGCAGGTCAGGCTCAACCTAAAATTGCGCTTGAAGTCACTGCGATTTCTCGTAAAGTTGAATCATCGCGCAAGCGCATGGTTGGCGGCTTTTACAGCTATGACAACAAAACTATCACCAAAGAGCTAGGTACAGTATGTCGTGGCACCAGTGATTCACGAGGCTTGCTGACATGCGATGCCAAACTTGAGCAGCCCGGTGAAGTCGAATTAATTGTGACAGCAAAAGATGCTGCAGGTAATCAAATTCAAGCCGCCACCTCGGTGTATGTGACACGTCAAGGTGAGATCTGGTTTGGCGCTGACGATCACGACAGAATGGATGTGCTGCCTGAGAAAAAAACGTATCAACCAGGCGAGATTGCTAAATTTCAGGTGCGTATGCCCTTTCGCCAAGCGACCGCCTTGGTGGCGATTGAACGAGAAGGCATCTTAGAAACGCGCGTGGTCGAACTCAAGGGCGATGACCCCACCATTGCAATCGAAGTCAAAGCTGGCTGGAGCCCCAACGTATACGTCAGCGTGCTCGCCTTGCGAGGCCGCTTACGCGTCGTGCCTTGGTATAGCTTTTTCACCTGGGGCTATCGCACACCCACGAAGTGGTGGGCAGACTACTCAAATCCCGATAACGACGACTTTGTTGCGCCGACCTCGATGGTTGATCTCAGCAAGCCCACGTATCGGTTTGGCATGGGTTCGATTCAGGTGGGCGATGCCGCGCATCGTTTAAACGTCAAGGTGCAAACTGATCGCACGAGCTATACCGTGCGCGACAAAGCTCAAGTCACCGTGACGGTGACCTTACCCAATCAACAGCCAGCTGCACACGCTGAAATTGCCCTTGCTGCGGTCGATCGGGCTTTGCTTGAGTTGATGCCCAATACAAGCTGGAATTTACTCGAGGGGATGCTTGTACCTCGCGCTTGGGGTGTTGCCACCTCAACGGCGCAAATGGAAATTATTGGACGCCGTCATTATGGACGCAAAGCGGTGCCGGCTGGCGGCGGTGGTGGGCGCAATCCGACCCGCGAGCTCTTGGATACTTTGTTGCTATGGAATCCAAAAATTGTGCTGGATGAAAAAGGACAAGCGCAAATAACCGTGCCCTTGAATGATGCGCTTACAAGCTTTGAGATTGTGGCGATCGCTGATGCCTCGACAGGATTATTTGGCACTGGTAAAACGACCATTCAAAGCGCCCAAGATTTACAAATCATCAGCGGCTTTCCACCCTTGGTTCGAGAAGGCGATCAGTATGAAGCCCAAGTGACCTTGCGCAACACCACCGACAAACCGATGAAGTTAGTGGTTGAGGCCAACCATCAAAGACTCAGCCTACCGTCTCAATCGCTAGAGCTTGAGCCGCGTGCAGCCGGCCAAGTCAGCTGGTCAGTGGTGGTTGATCAGCAAACCACGCAACCAATGTTGGACAGCTTCACCTGGCAGCTTCGCGCGAGAGATTCGCTCAGTCAGGTACAAGATAACTTGAGTATGAAGCAGCGCGTGACGGCTGCAGTACCCGTGACCGTTCAACAGGCGACACTGCTACAACTCGAGGGACCACACTCGCTTGAGATCAAAGCGCCAAGCGCTGCACTCGCACAGCGTGGCGGCATCAAACTATCGTTCAGTCGCAGTTTGGCGCAAGGGTTGCCCAGTGTGCAGGCATGGCTGGCGAGTTACCCGTTTTCGTGTCTTGAACAGAGTGCCAGCAAAGCGCTGGGCATGCGCGACCATGGCCTTTGGTCAGATCTACTGACGCAATTGCCGGGCTATCTTGATAGCGATGGTCTAGCGACATACTTTCCGACCCGAGCTGGCGATCGTAACCGCGGTAGCGATACCTTAACGGCTTATTTATTAAGTGCTGCACACGAGACCAGCACCCTCGACTCCAACTTTGCGATGTCACCGAGCTTGACTGCACCCATGCTCGAAGGCCTGAGCGATTTTGTTCAAGGCAAAATCGAGCGTCAATCCTGGAGCAGCCTAGCCGACCTAGAGGTACGCAAGCTTGCCGCGCTTGAAGCACTTTCGCGTTACGGTCAAGCCAAACCTCAAATGCTTAACTCGATCGAGATTTCACCAAGAAAATGGCCAACGCACGCAGTGATTGACTGGCTCAACATTCTCAAGCGCATGCCAAATCTTAAGGGGCTTGAACAGTACCGCACACAAGCTAATCAAGTTTTGCGCAGTCGCTTGACCTTTCAAGGCTCGCGCGTAAGCTTTAGCACTGAGCGCGCTGATGCCTGGTGGTGGCTGATGCAAAATGGTGACGTGAATGCTGCACGTCTAACGCTCTTGACCTTAACGGATCCGGCCTGGAAAGCCGACTCGGGGCGCCTGGTCACAGGGCTCATCGCGCGGCAACAGAAAGGAGCTTGGTCTACCACCACGGCAAACCTGTGGGGTAGTTTGGCGCTCGAGCAATTTGCCAAAGTCTACGAGTCGACAGCGGTCACAGGCCCATTCAGCGCCAAGCTTGGCAATGCACAGGGTACGGTTGACTTATCAAAAGAAAGCTCTCGCAGCATGCTGCTCGCCTGGCCACTCGGTGAAAAGACCGAGACACTGAAAATTACCCCTCAGGGCACGGGGCGACCTTGGGTCGGCATCCAATCGTTAGCGGCGATACCGCTCACGGCACCCCAGTTTGCTGGCTTCCAAATCAAACGCTCGGTCAGCCCGGTTGAACAAGCAGACAAAACTCTCCCGCCTGGGACCTTTAGCCGTGGCGATATCTTGCGGATCACCCTTGAGTTCAACGCTTCAAGTGCGATGACCTGGGTCGCCTTAACGGATACTATTCCGGCGGGTGCAACGATTCTGGGTAGCGGCCTAGGGCGTGACTCGCAAATGGCGACAACGGGTGAACAAGCGCAGGCTAAGGCGTGGCTTGCCTACCAAGAGCGCGGTCTCGAAGCGCTCAAAGCGTATTACGAATATGTACCTGAAGGTGTTTCAAAGCTTCAATACACCATTCGTTTAAATAACGCCGGCACCTTCTCGTTACCCGCCTCACGCGTTGAAGCGATGTACGCCCCTGAAATGTTTGGTGAAACGCCAAACGCGCCGGTCGTTGTACGATGACTTCGCGCCTCACGCGTGGCCTTTGGAGCGCAATCAATAGAGTGCTTTGTCTCTCTTTACTGAGCGTTGCCCTCGTCACGGGTAAGGCAGTCGCTCAAGAGTTACCGTCGTTTGCTGAGGTGAGAGCCTCTCATGAGCCCTCTGACATGCGTATCCTAGATCGACACGGTGAACTCATTCATCGAGTTCGTACGAATCAGGGCGTGCGACGGGGACAATGGATTTCACTTGAGGCGGTGTCCCCCGCTTTTCGTCAGGCAATTTTGCTCAGTGAGGATAAGCGCTTTTACGAGCATAGCGGCATCGACTGGCGCGCAGTGTCCTCTGCTGCTTGGGGTAACCTTTGGAATCAAAAAGCCCGTGGGGCTTCGACGTTGACCATGCAATTGGTTGGCTTACTAGACGATGACTTAAAAAGCAAAAAAGCGGGGCGCACACTCACAAAAAAAGTTGTGCAGTCGATCTCAGCAGAATGGCTTGAACGGAAATGGCGTAAAGACCAAATTCTTGAGGCGTACCTCAACTTAGTACCCTTTCGAGGCGAAACCGTTGGGATTGACGCTTTGAGCCAAACCTTGTTTGGCAAAGCAGCGCAAGGTCTAAACAATCAAGACGCTGCAATCGCCGCTGCGTTGGTACGTGGCCCAAATGCAACACCCTCTGAAGTTTCCCGCCGCGCGTGTGGTGTGCTGCGTTTAATCGAAGCAACAGCGCCTGCGACCGTGTGCGATGGGCTTGAGCAGATCGTTTACCTAGCGCTGCAACGCAAGGCCTTTGAACCAAGCACCGGGATTGCTCCACAGGTGGCGCGCTACAGTGTCGCCGAAGGGCGGCGCTCGAACTCACCCGCCATACCACTCAGCGCCTCAATCCAAACGACCATAGACGCCTCGACGCAACGCGTGGCTGTTCAAGCGCTGCAAGGCCAGTTGCGCGAGCTACGCAAACGCCAGGTCGAAGATGGAGGCGTGATCGTCTTAGACAACAAAACGGGCGAAATTTTGGCCTGGGTGGGGTCATCTGGCGAGCTAAGCAAAGCCCAACACGTTGATACTGTGCTCGCCTTAAGACAACCCGGTTCGACCTTAAAGCCTTTTCTCTATGCCCAAGCCATTGCTGAGCAACGCCTCACGGCTGCGAGTTTGCTAGATGATTCGAGTGCGCAGCTACAAACCGGAGCTGGGCTGTATATCCCTCAAAACTATGATCACTCATTCAAAGGCTGGGTCTCGGCCCGTACTGCTTTAGCCGCCTCGCTAAACCTGCCCGCGGTACGCACGTTGATGATGGTCACCCCAGAGGCCTTCGCGCAACAGTTAAAGCATGTTGGTTTGCCGTTGAAGCAATCGGGTGATTATTACGGCTACAGCCTCGCACTCGGCAGCGCAGAGGTGTCACTACTGAATTTAAGCAATGCCTATCGAACACTGGCAAACGCAGGGCACTACACACCACTGACCGCTCTGCTTGGACCAGCGCGTGGCGAGCTCAGCCTCGAGCGCTCGTCACCGCTCAGCGTTGAGCACCAAGCCCTAGATGCACGTGCCGCCTTTATTGTGAGCGACATGTTGAGTGACCCCTACGCGCGGGCCGGCACTTTTGGCACAGACAGCGTCTTGAACACTCGTTTTTGGAGCGCCGTGAAAACCGGCACCAGCAAAGACATGCGCGATAACTGGGCGTTAGGGTATTCAGAGCATTACACCGTTGGCGTGTGGGTGGGTAATGCCAACGGTGCACCCATGTGGGATGTGAGCGGTACCACCGGCGCTGCGCCGGTATGGGCAGAGATCATGTCGTACCTGCACCGCGAAAAATCGAGTCAACCTGCGCAACCGCCGCGCGATGTCATCAGTCAAACCGTTGAGCTGACCAACGAGACTGGCAAGCATCTTGAGGCGCCACATCGAGAGTGGTTTATCCAAGGTACCGAGCAAGCACTCTTCGCACTGAATCGCACCGATGCTAAGTTCGCTCAGGCAAACCAACCTAATCTAAGCACCACCGTTGCATTGCACTCAGCAGAGCCCTCGGCCAAACACTCTTCCCCGACTTTGATCGCAAGCAGCGCAACTGCAAGACAGTCAACTCTTACCACCAAACCCAACGCAAGAATCGTGATGCCGACTCAGGGTACGATTTTGGCACTTGACCCCGACATCCCCAACACTGCCCAACACGTTGCGCTCAAAGCAGAGCAGTTTGGTGCTCAACATTCGTTGCACTGGACGATCAATGACACAGCGTTGTCGGATGGCGAACACACAACTTGGCAACCTTGGCCCGGGCAGCACGAGATCGCCTTGCGCGATGACGCGGGCATCATTCTGGATCGCATCAAGATCGAAGTCAGAGGAGCGATCACCTCAAGAGATCTCAGCAAAGTGCGCAAATCGACAAATTGACATCCTCCCCGCCCTCAGTCGATGACTGCCGCTTGCGCGCAAAGGACGGGAATTCCTACGGTGCTCAGACAAACGTTGCCTGAGTCACTTGGGTGGGTTCCTGCTTCAGCGAGCGGTCTGACTGCGCCGACTCTCCACGGGCTAACAAGCGGTATCCCCGCTCTAAAATATTGATCGCACCGACTACGTCAGCGTGATTTTCGTAGCCGCAATCGACACACAGGAATTTCGCCTTGATGAACCATCTACCTAAAGTGGTCGTGTCAAAACTCGTGAATAGTCTCAAGGGTATTGCTAGCTTAATGATTCGCAAAAAGAATGGCCCAATCATCTGTAACAAGCTATGGGAACGGGCTTTGTGGTCGCCAAGTCGCTTTGCATGATGCAGCTGCGGCAGCACGCCAATTTTCGTTATTCGCAAGTATATTCAACAACAGAAAATACCAAACTAAATTAAAGGCTAAAAAAATGAAGGCTGCGCCTTCCGCGCTGACATCCCCGCCCTATACGGCGAGGTTTTACGCGCAAACCCGGTAAAAGACTTTCTTGATATAATCTTGGGCCAAGCCGATGTAGCTCAGTTGGTAGAGCAGCTCATTCGTAATGAGAAGGTCGACAGTTCGATTCCGTTCATCGGCACCAAAACTTTGATACTGATCGTGAGTCGCATTCCAAAAGTTGGACACCAAGCCAATCTTTTGGTTTTTTTTGCAAAATATCCTCTGAAGTTGAGCGTGCGTGAACCGACTTTGACGTTATCATCACTCCAAACAAAAAAAACTAAGCGCCTACCCTACCGTCAGCGCTTAATATAAACGGAGATAAAACGTCATGAGCCCCTTCGGTTTCTATTCGATTGCGCGGCCGCTTTGTCGACCCCTTGCCGCAGCATTGCTGGCCTTGCCGGTTTGCTTGGCCTTGCCTGCATGGCTGGCGTTTTCTAGCGCGGCGCTGGCACAGCAACCGCCCTACCCAACTAAGCCTATCCGTTTAATCTTGCCGTTTGCGGCGGGTGGCGGGGCTGATAACAACGCTCGAATCATTGCCGAACCTCTTGGGCAGCGGCTCGGCCAGCCCATCATCATTGATTACAAACCTGGTGCAGGCGGCACTCTAGGTGCCAATATCGTCGCTAATGCGCCACCCGATGGCTACACCTTGCTGTATGCAACGCCTGGCCAGCAGATGACTAACCCCCACCTGATGGAAAAGATGCCCTACGACGCACTCAAGAGCTTTGCTTCAGTCTCGCAGGTGATTGAGGGCAGCAACGTCTTGGTGGTAAATAAAAACTTACCGGTGAATTCGGTTGCAGAATTAATCGCACTGGCCAAGGCTAAACCCGGCACGATTAACTTTGCGAGTTCTGGCATTGGTTCTTCAAGCCACCTCGCCGGTGAACTGTTTAAGTCGATGGCGGGTATCGATATCGTGCACGTGCCATATAAAGGTTCGGGGGCTGCGATTACCGAAGTGTTAGGTGGATCGATTCAAATGACTATCGATACCGTGTCAGTTTATCTGCCGCAAATCAAAGCGAATAACGTCAAGGCGCTTGCAATCTCAAAGCTTGAGCGCAACCCTATCTTGCCACAGTTGCCGCCCATCGCAGACACATTACCTGGCTTTGCCGCATTCCCGGTCAACTACATCACCGCCCCTGCAGGTACGCCTCGCCCCATCATCGAGCGGCTGAATCGCGAAATTAATATCGTGTTGAAAATGCCGACGGTACGTGAACAGTTTGCGCAAAACGGCGCAACCGAGAAAGGCAGCACTCCTGAGGCGATGGATGCTCTGATTCGGTCTGAGTCTGCCAAATGGAAAAAAATAATCGATCAGTCGCGCGCGACTGCGAACTGAAACCAGCACCTCAGCGCAGCGCCAAGAACAACCAAAACCTGACAAAGCCCATGAGAATACTGTCTCGCAAGTTGATCGTTGGACTCTTAGGCGGTTTAATCGCCTCAACCTCGGTGCAGGGTGCGACGTACCCCGATAAGCCAGTGACCATCGTCGTGCCTTACACCGCAGGCGGCGTCACAGACGTGTTCGGTCGAGCCATTGCCATGAAACTCTCGCGCAAGTGGGAGCAAACAGTCATTATTGAGAACCGCGCAGGCGGTGGCACCATTATTGGTACTCAACACGTGAGTCGTGCAGCGCCTGATGGCTACGCACTTTTACTCACCAGTTATGGCTTTACCTCGAACCCTATTCTGCGCAAAAGTCTGCCCTACGATCCAGCCTCACTTACGCCACTTTTATTGATTGGCACCTCTACCAACATGTTGGTCATCAACGCCAAATTGCCCTATAAAGATCTGGCCGATGTATTAAAAATGGCGCGCGAGAAACCAGGCGCGTTAATACTAGCCTCGTCGGGCAACGGTTCGAGCCCTCATGTCGCAGCCGAACTGTTTGCCAAAGCTAGTGGCATCCAAATTACTCATATTCCCTACAAGGGCACGTCTCCAGCCATGAACGATTTGCTGGGTGGTCAAGTACATGGCATTTTTGACGGCACGTCTGCCCTTGGCAATGTCAGTACTGGCAAGCTACGTGCGATCGCCATTGCCTCTGCACAAAGACATCCCAGCGCACCCGATACACCGACCTTTCGAGAGCTTGGCGTCGATATGGTGTTTGGAGGTTGGTTTGGCTTTTTTGTACCTAGCGCAATGTCGCAACCCCTACAAGACACAATCTTTAAAGAGATAGAGGCTTCGATTGCCGATCCCGAAGTGAACGCCATCATCGCAAAAACAGGCTTGATCATTGAAAACAAAACTCAAGAGCAATTTAAATTATTTTTGAAAAATGAAAGCGAACGATTAAAACAACTGACCGAGTCTGGAGGCGCAAGCATCACGGTTGAATAGACGCCATTTTTCGCCTTACGATTAATTCGAATCACAAGAACCGGAGCACACTATGGCCTTAGAGACAATCAACGTGACGATCGCTGATAATATTGCCACCGTCACGCTCAATCGACCTCCTGCAAATGCGCAAAATGCCCAGATGCGTAGCGAGTTGATTGAAACCTTTGACGGCTTTAATGACAACGACGCGGTTAAAGTGGTTGTGCTCACCGGACACGGAAAAATATTTTCGGCTGGTGCTGACTTAAACGAACGCCCGGGTCTGCGCGATCAAGAGGGTGCTTACTGGCGTCATAATCGCTTGGTGCGCGAAACTGGCAACTCGATTATCGAATGTAATAAGCCTGTAATTTGTGCGGTCAACGGCCCAGCGATTGGTGCGGGCTTTGGTTTAATGACCACCTGCGATATCTGGATTGCTTCGAACACCGCGTTTGTTGCGATGACCGAGATCAACGTCGGGTTAGCCGGAGGTACCGCCATGCTGCAAAGCGTTTTTGGTAAATCTCGAGCGCGACGTATGTTTTTCACCGGTATGAAAGTCTCAGCTGACGAACTGTATCGACTCGGCTTAATCGAAGCGAGCTTGCCGCCTGAAGACCTGATGCCCTACACCATGGATCTTGCCCGCGAAATTGCCAGCAAAGCACCAATCGCGCTGCGCTATGCCAAAGAGGCTGCTCAAGTCACGGCAGTCATGCCACGTCGCGAAGGCTATCGCTTTGAACAAAATCTGACCGTCGCGTTGTCAAAAACAGAAGACACTGCCGAGGCGCAACGCGCCTTCAAAGAAAAACGTCCTCCAGTTTATAAGGGCCGATGACCGACCCGCCCAGCGCACTCGAACCCTGGTATCACCATGAACTCAACACTCAAAGATGACACGTTTTATGAGGCGTTTCGCCACGAACTTTTCGTCTTTGCCGACGAGCAATGCCCGCCAGAGGTGCGGGCAGTCGTAGCAAGCGGGGGCAAGTTAGGGCGCGAGCAGTACAGCGCCTGGCAAAAGAAAGTATTCGCGCGCGGCTGGGGGGCACCGAGTTGGCCTGTCGAACACGGAGGCACGGGTTGGGACGTTAAACAGCGCCTGATTTTTGAAGAAGTCATGGCGCAATCGCACTGCCCGCCTATCTATCATCATGGCGTCGGGCATATTGGCCCTGTCATTATAAAGTTTGGTACTCCAGCGCAACAACAACGTTTCTTACCAAAAATCTTAGATGGTTCTGAGTGGTGGTGCCAAGGCTATTCAGAGCCGGGTTCTGGCTCTGACCTTGCGTCTTTGCGCACCAACGCGGTGCGTGATGGTGAAGACTACTTGATCAACGGTCAAAAAATGTGGACTTCACATGCCCACGAGGCCGACATCATGTACACCTTAGTACGCACTGCCAAAGAGTCGCGCAAGCAGGATGGCATCTCGTTGATCTTAATCCCATTGGATACCCCAGGGATCACGATTCGACCCATCCGCACGATTGATGGCTGGCATCACGTCAATGAAGTGTTTTTAACCGATGTCCGTGTGCATCAAAGCTACTTAGTGGGCGAAGAAGGCCGCGCCTGGCGCTATGCAAAATACCTGCTTGAGCGCGAGCGACTGCCGCCCGCCAGCGTCGCACGTCTAACTCTGCTATGGCAGCGAGCAAAGCTTCTGATCGAATCTCAGACCAGCAAAGATGCACAAACTCGCGATCTCAGCAGCCTGTCGCATCGCTTACTTCTCATTGAAGGTGCACTACTCGGGGCACGCGAAATGCTCTCGAGCGCAACCGAAGCCCTGATGCAGCAACAACCCCTGGGAATGAAACCCTCTGCACTGAAATTACAGTGCAGCGATCTGGCCCAACAGTTGGTAGAACTGGCGATCGATGCAGTAGGCCCTGAAGTGGCAACGCGCTTTATTCATTTAGACGGTACCGAAGACGATGATGCGCTGTGGGCACATAACTATTTGTACTTTAGAAGTCGCACGATTGCCGGCGGCACGACTGAAGTACAGCGCAATGTCGTAGCCCGTGAAATCTTTGGAGAATGAAGCATGACTTCGACCCGTCGGGCGTACCTTTTGGAGCATGACGAATGACTTTCACGACTCAAGCACTGGTCGAAGGCCCCGTCTTTGACTCTGCGTTGCGCTTCGCTGCTACTTACACAGGTCAACAACAGGCCGACACTCTAGATCCGATTATTGAAATGGGTTGGGCAGCCACGTTGATCCCAGAACAAGAAGGCGGCGCGGGCGGCGGCCTGGATGATCTTGTCGCACTCGTAGATGGGCTTGGGCAACACGCACTTGCCTTGCCGCTACTCGAGCGTTGTGCACTGACACCGCTTTTACTTGCTGCGGTTGAACACCCCGCCAAACGTCGGCAATGGTTAAGCGGCATTGCAAACGGAACCTGCGCGATTTCAACGCTATGCACGACACAGCCCGATTTAGGTCTAGGCGCGCTAAGCGCCACAATTGACTCGGGTGGCAAGCACTTTACCCTGCAAGGTCACTTGCTAGGTACTGCGCTCTCAACTCACGCAACGCACTACCTCGTTCTTGCCGGGCAGACCTCTACCAAGCAAGCGTTGTTTTTTTTAATGCCCGCGATTGAACTGCCAGCACCGACTAAACACTACCGCTCAATTGATGGCGTTCAAACGGTTGATATTGTGTTTGAAAATATCACTGTCCCGAGCGCTCAATGCCTGGCCCAGGGCACCTCAGCAGCCGCTGCAATCGCAGCGGCGCAAAACATGGCGCTACTGGCGACAGCCGTCGACACGGTGTCGGCCTTAGGGTCTTTGCTCGAGCGTACCATTCAATACCTTAAAACGCGCACCCAGTTTGACGTGGCGCTTTCGAGTTTTCAAGCCTTGCGTCATCGTACCGTTGAGATGTATGTTCGCTACGAGTCAGCGCGTGGCATGCTGCAAGAGTGTCTGCGCCATGACCTGACCGACCCCGAGCAAACTCGACGCCTTCGCTTACTGAAAACGTTGCCTAGGCGATGCCGCACGTTTTTCGGCCCAAGCTGCAATTCAACTACATGGGGGAATGGGGATGAGCGAAGAGACACTCGCCGCGCGCTTAGCCCAACGCCTAATCACCAATGAATATCGCTTTGGTGACCGGCTTTTTCATGCCAGGGCGTTGGGTCAATCGGGTATCCCGACGACTTAAGAACAACACCTGATCAACCCCGCTACGATATCGTGCCAACTCTAATACATCTCAACACTCTATGACAACGACCGCTGACAATCACCCACTACACGGCCTGTTTGAACCGCAAACGGTCGCAATCTTAGGCGCGTCGTCTAATCCTAACAAATTAGGCGGCAGGCCAATTCGCTTTTTGCGCGATGGCGGCTTTCAAGGCAAGGTCTACCCTGTCAACAGCCGTAATGCCGAGATCCAAGGCTACCCGGCGTTTGCCTCGATTAAGGATATCCCGGGCCCCGTCGATCAAGCCATCATCATCTTGCCCGCGACGGCTTGCCAAGCGGCTCTGGAAGAATGCGGCGAAAAAGGTGTGAAGGTTGTTCAGGTGTTTAGCTCAGGCTTTGCAGAGGTCGGACCTGAGGGTGTGCTCGCACAAAAACAGTTAGTTGCCACCGCCAAGCGTTATGGAATGAAGCTGCTAGGTCCAAATTGCTTAGGCGTCGTTGGTGTCGTTAATCGCTTCTTTGCGACCTTTTCAACCGCGCTTGAAGCGCTCACCCCCTCGCCCGGCACGATATCAATCGCCACACAAAGTGGTGCCTTTGGTTCGTGCGCCTACTCGATTGCGATTCAACGCAAAATGGGGCTGAGCCGTATCGTAGCAACAGGCAACGAAGCCCATATTGATGTGGCTGAGTGTATCGATTATTTTGCGCAAGACCCGGGCACTCAGGTGATCTGTGCCGCGATTGAAGGCTGCCAAGATGGTAATCGCCTGCGTGCCGCACTTTTGAAAGCAGCGCAAAACAGTAAGCCTGTGATCATCATGAAAGTCGGTACGTCGTCGGTGGGCATTGCCGCTGCGGCCACGCACACAGGCTCGTTAGCGGGTAACGATGCGATCTACGACGCGATCTTCGCAGAGTGCGGGGCTTGGCGGGCACAGACGATCGAAGAGATGCTTGATGTTGCCTATTTTTGTTCGAAATTGCCAGTACCGCAGAATGATCAAGCGGGTATCGTCACCGTCTCGGGCGGTATTGGAATTTTAATGGCCGATGCAGCCGAAACCCACTCAATTACGCTCCCCGAACTGCCGCCTGTTGCCATACAAAAAATGGTTGAGTTATTACCGTTTGCACCGATTGGCAATCCGCTAGACACCACCGCGCAGGTGACAGCAGTCAAAGACGGTACGACGCGCACGATAGAGATCATCTTAACTGAGACCAATTGGTCAACCCTATTTTTATATATGGCTCAAAGTGCCTGCGCACCCAAGCGCTTTGAACCAATGCGCCATGCTCTGATCGCGCTGAAACAAAGGCATCCAGAGCGCAGCCTGATCTTGATTGGCCCGTCGGATGATGCAGTTCGTCTGTCTCTTGAAAATGATGGTTTTATTGTGATGACGGATCCGAGCAGAGCAGTCGTTGCGGCCCATGCGTGTATCGCTATCGCGCAGCGCCGCAAGCACTTAGTCCCGATTCATCCGCGCCTAGCCACAACACACAAACTACAACAGGTCCAAACTGAGGCCCAAGCCAAACAACTGTTAGCCCAGCATGGCCTCCCTATCTTGCAAGAGCGCACTTGTTCCACACGCCATGAAGCGATTGCGGCGGCAAAAGCACTTGGGATGCCGGTGGTTGTCAAAATATTATCGCCCGATATTCAACATAAAACTGAGATTGGCGGGGTGATTTTAAATCTGACTTCTGACCAAGCGGTTGCCGACGCGTTTGACCTAGTGACCCAACGTGCCCAGACTACCCAGCCTCAGGCACGTATCGAGGGGGTGTTGGTCTCACAGATGGCAGGCGCTGGGCTTGAAACCATCTTAGGTGTGCACCAAGACCCTGTCTTCGGCCCAATGATTATGTTTGGCCTAGGCGGCATCTCGGTCGAGCTCTTTAAAGATGTTGCCTTTGCCTCAGCGCCACTTTCGCAAGACTCGGCACAGGCGTTAATCAAACGGGTTCGTGCTTCAAAACTTTTGGCGGGCTGGCGAGGCCAAGCACCCTATGACCAGCAGGCCTTAGTCGATGCGCTGATCGCACTATCAAACTTTGCGCTAACTTATTGCGACCAACTCGAAGGCGTCGACATCAATCCGTTTTTAGTGCAACACACGGGCGCTGTTTGCTTGGATGCTTTGGTTACAATACGCACTTGAATCAATCGATAAAAAGCGCGCGTCAATGATCCCTTACCCCGAAACACTTTGGCAAATCATTTTGATGGCGCTGCTCTTGATCGCCGCAGTCCTTAACGCCGTACATCAAGCCGAAGTCATTGCGCACAAAACTGGCGAACCTCTAGGTACGCTTGTGTTAGCGATTTCAGTCACAATTATCGAAGTCGCGCTCATTGTTTCAATTATGCTGTCGGCAGGTGCCGATGGCGCTTTGATTGCACGCGACTCAGTGTTTGCTGCAGTGATGATCGTGATGAATGGCGTCATTGGAGTTTCGATTTTTCTAGGTGGTTTGCGGCACCGCATTCTGTCGTTTCGAGTAGAGGGCACAAACTCAAGCCTTGCGGTCTTAATTGCGCTGGCAGTGCTCACGTTGGTCATGCCTAATTTCACCACGACCACTCCGGGCCCGACGTTTTCAAATAGTCAATTGATGCTAGCGGGGGTTTTGTCTTTAGTTCTCTATGGCACGTTTGTGTTTATTCAAACGGTGCGTCATCGCGACTATTTTTTACCCACACACGACACCGAACTTGTCGACCCTGAGAGCCATGCGCCTGCACCGTCAAATACTAAAACACTGATCAGCGTGGTCTTGCTACTGATCTCGTTAGTGGCTGTGGTCGTACTGGCTAAGGCACTCAGCCCCTCAATCGAATCTGCAATCGATACTGTCGGCGCTCCGCGCTCGGTCGTCGGCATTGCTATCGCACTTTTGGTACTACTCCCCGAAGGAGTGGCTGCCACCCGCGCTGCAATGGCAAATCGTCTTCAAACTAGCCTAAACCTCTCACTTGGTTCGGCGCTTGCCAGTATCGGGCTCACCATCCCGGCAGTCGCTTTTATCTCGATCTCTTTTGATTTGCCGTTGAGCTTAGGCGTTGATAGTCTGGGCATGACGTTTTTAGCTCTGACCTTTCTACTGAGCCTGCTGACCATCGCCATTGGGCGCGCCACGGTGTTGCAAGGCGTCGTGCACTTAGTCGTTTTTGCAGCCTATCTGTTTTTAAGCTTGGTACCCTAAGTCGGCAGCGTCTAAAATAGACAGATGAACACACACGCCAGCACGACAAACCCTGAATCTGAAGAGCCAACCCAAGAATCCGACGTCATCCACGAAGCTCGTCTGTGGGCACAAAAGGGCTGGACAGCGCGGGTGATAAAAAATGAAGACGACGATGGTTGGGCCGTTGAGATGACCCCTGATGGTCAGGCTGAGCCCGCCTTGACCGGTCCTTGGACCATGGGGCCGCGATAAAAAGAACCCCAAGCCTTTAGATATCAACGCCTTTAACACGCTGGTTAAAACCGCGTCTGAGGTGGTGCGCCGTCACGAACAACACCTGCAAGCCACACTTCACAAAAAACTGACAGTCACTGCCAACAATCAACAGATCACTGTGGCCTTGGATATCGTCTTAGACGAAGACGATCCGCACGCACTCTTAAGCGCCACAGATCTTGATGGGAATGAGTTGGCGCAAATCAAAGTTAAACCTGATTTCAAACTCAACTCAAACAGCGCCCACGCGTGGATTGACAGCGAGTACGCTAAGCCGAAGTAACTCGGCAATCACGAGCGCTTTGTTGGGTGAACAAAGCGCTCGCAAGAGACTGAGGCAAATTAGCTAAACAGTTCAACTTTGCCATCAAGAGCCATCAAACCCAATTGGCTTCCTAGTTTGGGTTGGCGCTTGGCCAACTCTGCCTTGAAAGTCAGTAACGCATTTTTATGTGTTTGGGTCTCTGCGGCGGGTGTCGCAACAGACGCTTCGCCATAAGCAATTTTTGCAGCACCACAATCACGATGATTCACAACAATCACTTGCTTGATATTGTGCAACTGAATCGAAGCCGCGAGATTTTCCCAGAAGGTTTCTTGCCAGGCTTTGAAGGCCGGTGCAACGACGCCAATTGAGGCACCTGCAACAGTGAAAGCACTGTACTTGTCAGCCAAGCCATCTTTGACTTGACGATCAAACACAGGCTTTTGAAAACGTGGGTCGATACAGGACAACAACATTGCTTCGTAGTTACCGGAAGCGGCAAACGATAACTGAGGTGCCAGGAAGGCGGCCAAGCCAACGCCCGCGGCACCACGTAAAAAATCACGTCGGCTATGCGCAGGCGACAACATGTCTGCACAGCAAGCGCAAGACAGACCAGAATAGGAAGATGAGTTCGACGATGACATAAAAAACCTCTAAGAAAAGGAATCAGACCAGAGAGAGCATAGTACCGAATAAGATTAACCATTAAGACGAACTGAATACAACCCCGAGGAGCGCAGAAACCAAGAATAAGCAATAGATGTGAGGATTTGTGATGATTTATGTCATGGGGCTCGTCGCGCAGACCCCGCAAGTCACATCAACCCGCGTTAATCGTCAGCACCACAAATTAACCTTAGATAGTGCTGCAACCCTTTGCCCTGATCCCACTGGCGCGCATACCCAAGCGACACTTCTTCAAACCTCACGCCGTCACGCCAATCGGTGTGGCGCACGTGCAGGTGGCCGCTCACGGCAACGTCTGCACGAAAGCGCACATGCCAATCATGCGTACGTCGCGTGCCGCACCAAGGGGTAAAACGCGGCACGCGTGGGATGCGAACCAAGTCTTCGCGCAGCGGAAAATGGCTCACTAAAATCGTACGCGCCGTCGGGGCAAGCTCACGCTCAAAGCGCGCCTCTGCCGCATCGCAAAGTGTTGCGTTCCATTGATCCATTGTCTTCATGACACCAGGCTTGATCGCGATTTCATCGGTGCACACATTATCGATTTCAGCAGCCCACTCGACCACATCCTCTCGACTGACATGGTCAGGCCGAAAACTATAGTCGTACAACGTGAATAACGGCACGATCACTGCACCTGTTGGCGGAAACACTACCCACGGGTCCTCAGGCGTCACCACCCCAAAACGCCTGGCTGCATGCACAAGTTCAGCATATTTCTTTGGGCTCGTCATGACCTCTCGACGTCGATCAACAAGCCATAGCTCGTGGTTACCAGGCACCCAAAACACTTTTGCAAATTTTTGAGTGCACAACATAAAGGCTTCAATCAGGAGCTCAGTGCTTTCACAAATGTCACCCGCTAAGATCAACCAGTCAGCAGGATGGGCAGGCAAGGCGCGCAAACCTTGGCGGTTAGATTCAACACCAAGATGTAAATCGGAAATTGCCCAAAGTTTCATTGTTTATTGGCTAGAAAATTTCATGGCGCAGTGGCTATAGACTGTCATTGTTTATCTGCTAAAAAAACGAACCAAAATCGATCAAATCGCACACAATCCACTTGACGCTGTTGATTTTCGCATAGGACAGAGCCCACTGCCCTTCTTGCCGGCAACAGCCTGCTCTAGTAACCTGTGGAAAACAATCCCAAGCGCTGTTGACCTTTACCCCAACCCCTTACGAAAAATGGCCGTAGCTTCACATGGTTTTCACCACAACACGTCACGAAAAGAATATTGATGTCGTTGCGCTGGGCGAGGCCATGGTTGAATTCAACCAAACCTCACCTACCCAACCTCAATATTTGCAAGGCTTTGGCGGCGACACCAGTAATGCGGTGATTGCAGCCGCGCGTGCTGGGGTGCGCACCGTTTACCTGACCCGCTTAGGCGATGATCTCTTTGCGCAACAACTGCGTCAACTTTGGCAAACAGAAGGTGTCAACACAGAAGGTCTCGAACTAGATACGCATGCGCCTACCGGCATTTATTTTGTGACCCATGGCCCAGAAGGCCACGCCTTCAGCTACCGGCGCGCAGAATCGGCCGCCAGCAAAATGAACGTCAACTGGCTCTCGGGCACTCCTGCTGCGATCATCGGGCGCGCAAAATGGCTGCACGTATCCGGCATATCGCTGGCGATTTCTGAACAAGCCTGTAATACCGTGTTTGCTGCGCTCGACATTGCGCGACGCTCTCGTACCTTGGTGTCCTTTGATTCAAATCTCAGGCTTAAGCTTTGGTCGATTGAGCGCGCGCGCATTCATATCGCGAATACAGTCAGTCGCTGTGATTTGTTTTTGCCCAGCCTCGAGGACATGACCAGACTCACTGGGTTAACTGACCCAGAAGCCATCACGCGTTGGTCGCACGATCAAGGGGCATCCCGCGTCGTGCTTAAACTTGGCGCACAAGGTGCGTTAGTCAGTGAGCAACGCCTGCCAGCCAGTAAGACTGGTCGGCCTAAATATGACTCAGTATTCATCCCCGGTCGTGCTGTCAGTATGGTTGATGCCACTGGCGCGGGCGATTGTTTTTGCGGCAACATCCTAGCCAGACTATCGCTAGGGGATGACTTAGTCACGGCAGCCCGCTATGCCAACACTGCAGCCTCTATAGCGGTACAAAACTGGGGCGCCGTCGCTTGCTTGCCAACTGCGCAACAAGTACAAGCCGCCGTGTAACCGGGTGACAGCTCGCGGTCTCAGACACAAGCGCAGCACAACCCTAGCATCATCACTTCAAAAAACACCAGCACTTAGCCGGGATGAGACACACTGTTTTGCGAACCTAGCTTAGCCGTTTGGCGCGCCAAGGTTTCGATGCGCGCGTAATCAGCCTGAACCAAAGCCTCTGCCGGCACTAACCAAGACCCGCCCACACAGGCCACATTAGGCAAGGCTAAAAACTCACCTGCGTTTTGCGCTGTGATCCCGCCAGTTGGGCAAAATTGAATGTGCGAGAAAGGGCCATACAACGCTTTGAGCATCGCCACACCGCCTGCCTGCATTGCCGGAAAAAACTTCAATTCGGTATAACCATCGTGTTGAGCCTGCATGATTTCGCTGGCGGTGGCGACGCCCGGCAGTAACGGCAACACACGGTCGCGGCAAGCAGCCCCCAATTGCGTCGTATACCCAGGGCTAACGGCAAACCGAGCACCTGCTTCAAGGCAGGCATCAACGTCGCGCGCATGACATACCGTGCCCGCCCCCACAATCGCCTCAGGCACCTCGGCTCGAATGACGCGCATACACTCTAGTGCAACAGACGTGCGCAAGGTGATCTCTAGCATCCGGATACCACCTGCCATCAAGGCGCGCGCAAGTGGCACGGCATGCGCGACATCATGCAAGACGATCACCGGAATCACCGGTGCATCTTGCATCACTTGTTTAGCCGTCAACGAAACAAAAGACTGTGCCATTTAACCTTCCTGTCTTGCTGACTATCTCCAGTCGCTTGTCACCAACACGCTCAGCGGTTTAACGCTTGGTAACATTCAAAGCCTTTGAACAAAAATCGTCTCATTCAACGATCTTGCTGTCACCTGACTCAGTCACCTTTCGTGACAAACCTTTAGGCAGAGGAAACGAAACATTTTCGTGCAAGCCTGGCATAGTGCGCACCGAAAT
This sequence comes from Bordetella parapertussis, assembly GCA_945895265.1. Classification (GTDB taxonomy): domain Bacteria; phylum Pseudomonadota; class Gammaproteobacteria; order Burkholderiales; family Burkholderiaceae_B; genus Zwartia; species Zwartia parapertussis_I. The sequence goes on from CAMDEF010000012.1 coordinate 32,050, forward strand.
CGCGCCCAAAGACTTCAAGCGTTCAATGACTTGCTGCACCAACAGTTCAGGCGCCGAGGCACCTGCTGTAATCCCTATACGACTACGACCAACCAGCCAGGCTGGGTCAATCGCCTCTGCACCATCAATCAGATAGGCTGGTATCCCTTTACGCTCGGCGACTTCGCGCAATCGATTTGAATTTGAACTGTTTGCGCTGCCTACCACCAAGACAAGATCAGACTCTGGGGCCAGCACCTTGACAGCATCTTGACGATTTTGCGTGGCGTAGCAGATATCACTTTTTTTAGGCTCAACGATTAAGGGGTATTTTGTGCGTAACGCTGTGGCGACCGCCGCCGCATCATCGACAGACAGCGTGGTTTGGGTCACAAACGCCAGTTGCGCAGGGTTGGTCACTTGCAACGCCAATACGTCTTCTACGGTTTCAACCAGAAACATCCCATCTTTCGCCTGACCGATCGTGCCCTCAACCTCAGGGTGCCCCTTATGGCCAATCATGATGATTTCTCGTCCAGCCGCGCGCATGCGTTCGACCTCAATGTGCACCTTGGTGACTAGTGGGCAAGTTGCGTCAAACACCTGCAAGCCTCGATGCTCTGCGTCTTGGCGCACAGCTTTTGACACGCCATGCGCCGAAAACACCACAATGCCGCCTGGCGGCACTTGCTCAAGCTCGTCAATAAACACGGCGCCTTTGGTACGCAAATCTTCAACCACATAGCGGTTGTGGACGATTTCGTGTCGAACATAAATCGGTGCGCCATGCAGCTCGAGCGCGCGTTCAACGATATCGATCGCACGATCAACACCTGCACAAAAACCCCGAGGCTGGGCTAGCAAAATTTCAGCGTTTTGGCTGGGTAGATTTTTTAGATCGACGCTTGAGACCACTGTCATCACAACACCCCTAGCAAATCGATATCCACACGCAGAGTGATCCCAGCCAAAGGATGGTTGAAATCGAATAAAGCACTGTCATCACCAAGTTCTTTCAACACGCCTGAGTAGCGCCCGCCGTTCGGCGCAGTGAACTCAACCATGTCCCCTGGGGTAAAGCCCGCATCAGAGCCTGCATTCTCAGTGAGCATCGCGCGCGACACACGCTGAAGCAAGTCAGGATTGCGGTCGCCATACGCGTCTTGAGGTTTCAAGGTGTAGCTAAAACAATCGCCCTCAGGGCGCCCCAGCAAAGGGGTCTCCATACCGGGCGACCATTGCCCACCACCGAGTTGCAAGGTCGCTGGACGACCCGTAAAGGTATCCATAAACGTCGAGCCTGCGGCGGGGCCGCTTTCAAGAACGATGCGATAGTGCAAGGTCAGGTAAGAATCCGCACGGACAACGGGCGGCGCGTTTGTAGTTTGATCAGTCAAAATCTGTCACCGTATCAGGCTTGGCAAAACGCCTATTTTAGAGCCTTCGAGATGACCCTGCGCGATACCATCCCTTTGAACCAACGTCCGCGCGAGCGCTTGTTGCAAGCCGGCCCCTCCGCACTCACCGACGCCGAGCTACTGGCGCTGATTTTAGGCACGGGTACGCGTGGCCAGCATGCAATCGCCTTGGCTCAAGCCCTCTTGGTCAAATTTGGCGGGGTCAGGCCGCTTTTGAGCGCCAAGATCATCGAGCTACGGGGTATCTGCGGCCTGGGCGACGCCAGAATCTGTCAGTTATCTGCCATTTCGGCTCTGGCCCAACGCGCGCTCGAAGAAGATCTGAAACGCGACTGCTCACTCAAAAATCCGACCCAAGTCAGGGCCTATTGCACAGCGTTGCTAGGGCATGCGTCGATCGAGCGTTGCGTGGCGCTATTTTTAGATAATCAACACCGTCTGATTCACACCGCCGAGATTTCGCGCGGCACCCTCACTGAAACAACGATCTATCCACGCGAGCTGGTCAAGGCTGGCTTAGCGCACCACGCCGCCGCAGTGATTTTGGCGCATAACCACCCCTCGGGATGGGCCAAAGCAAGCCGCGCGGATATTGAGCTGACGCGGCAACTCAAGCAATCGTTAGCCGTGGTGGATATCACCTTGCTCGATCACTTAGTCATTGCTGCGAATCAAGTGGTGTCGATTGCCGAACTGGGGCAGTGCTAAGCGCTGTCAGCCTGAGCAGTGCGCAACGGCTAGCAGCGCCGGTTCAAAGCACTGAGCCGATGCGCCGGTTCGGAGTACCCAAAAAATAAGACAGCTCGCGCTGTCTTATTTAAATCGCTACAAAAACCGCAGAAGCTCAGAAATAACACTCGCCTGCGGCTAAAGCTAGCCTCAGGCTCTTTCGAAAATAGCCGCAATCCCCTGACCACCACCAATACACATGGTCACCAGTGCATAGCGCCCACCCGTGCGGTGAATTTCGTAAATGGCTTTGGTGGTGATGATGGCACCGGTCGCCCCTACGGGGTGACCTAACGAAATACCGCTGCCGTTAGGATTCAAGCGTGCTGGATCAAGTTTAAGTTCTTGAGCGACAGCACATGCTTGGGCAGCAAAAGCCTCGTTAGCCTCGATGACATCCATTTGGTCAACCGTCAGACCGGCACGCTTCATGACCGCCTGGGTCGCTGGCACTGGGCCAATCCCCATAATTTTTGGATCGACACCGGCATGGGCGTAGGCCACCAAGCGCGCCAAGGGTTTGGCACCGCTGGATTTAAGCGCTTCGCCACTCATCATCAGCACCGCGGCGGCCCCATCATTAATCCCAGAGGCGTTACCCGCTGTCACGGTGCCGTTTTCTTTCACAAATACAGGGCGTAAGGCCGTCAGGCCTTCAACCGACACATCCGCACGAGGGTGCTCATCGACTTTAAACTCGACTTCACCTTTGCGCGTTTTGATGACAACAGGCACGATTTGATCGTTAAAACGCCCTTCTTTTTGAGCGTGGACAGCACGGCGATGTGACTCGGTTGCTAACGCGTCTTGCGCCGCACGCGAAATTCCAAACTGGTTGGCAACATTTTCAGCCGTGACGCCCATGTGCATCCGACCAAACGGGTCGTGTAAGGCGCCCGTCATCATGTCAAGCACCACAGAATCGCCCATGCGGGCACCAAAACGCTGAGTTTGCGACAAGTAGCCGGCACGGCTCATCGACTCGGCACCGCCACCAATCGCCATCTCAGTGTCACCGAGCAAAATCGACTGAGCGCTAGAAACGATTGCCTGCAAACCCGAACCGCACAAGCGATTGACGTTAAACGCTGCAGAACTTTGTGGCAGACCGCCATTAATAGCCACCACCCGCGACAAGTACATATCGCGTGGCTCTGTGTGGATCACGTGGCCAAAGGCCAGGTGCCCGACTTGCGAGCCGTCAACACCCGAGCGTTGCAACACCGCCTTCACCACCGTTGCCCCCAGATCGATGGGGGCAACATCCTTTAAGCCACCGCCAAAATCACCAATTGCAGTACGGGCAGCCCCGGTTATCCAGACTTCACGCATGTTGCGCTCCTAATAGGTTTATGATTTGCTACGAATTTATACGTGCACGCTAAGTAGCCATAAGCATAACCCGCGCAAACAGCCAAGAGAAACTAATGAGCATCCCTTACTCGATTCTAGATCTTTCGCCGATTCCACAGGGCTTTACTGCCTCTGATGCCTTACATAACTCACGTGACTTGGCTCAACACGCCGAACGCTGGGGCTATACACGCTATTGGCTGGCCGAACACCACAACATGATCGGTAACGCCAGTTCGGCCACTGCCGTGATTGTGGGCTATGTCGCAGCGGGTACAAAAACCATTCGGGTGGGATCCGGCGGGGTGATGCTCCCTAACCACGCGCCTCTGGTGATTGCTGAACAGTTTGGCACGCTGGCCGCCCTGTTCCCAAATCGTATCGATTTGGGCCTAGGACGTGCACCAGGCACAGATCAACTCACTGCGCGTGCCTTGCGGCGGGATCTGCTGGGTAACTCGGATCAGTTTCCGCAAGACGTCCAAGAGTTACAGCATTATTTCGATGATATTCAGCCAGGTCAGGCGGTCAAAGCCATACCCGGCGCCGGCTTGCACGTGCCCATCTGGATTTTGGGCTCAAGCATGTACGGCGCTCAACTTGCCGCACACTTCGGCCTACCTTACGCCTTTGCCTCGCACTTTGCCCCTGATTACCTGTTGCAGGCGATGCAAGCCTATAAAAGCCTGTTCAAACCTTCGACCCAACTCGCGAAGTCGCACGCCATGGTGGGAGTCAACGTGGTCGCTGCTGACACAGACGAGCAAGCACAGTACTTATTTACAAGCCACCAACAAAACGCCACGCGCATGCGTCGTAATACACGTGGCCAGCTACCGCCCCCCATTGACGACATCGATACGTTTTGGACTCCGCACGAGAAGGCTTCAGTCAATGAATCGTTAGCCTGTTCGGTGGTGGGTTCACCAGAAACAGTGCAACGTGGGCTGGCTCGCCTGATCGAACAGACGGGCGCAAACGAATTGATGATTGCGGGTCAAATTTTTGATCACAAGGCGCGGCTGCACTCGTTTGAAATTGCCGCGCAGGCTGTGCGCAATCTCGAACCGGCTTTAGCACTTGCTTAAGGGCAGACAGGCGACGAGGCGCATTTAGCCTATGTCTGCCAGATTAAATGCGATGGGCCTGCCCGGCTGGCTATTGTTGATGGGGGCGCTGACCGCGATCGGGCCTGTCTCGATCGACATGTACTTGCCGGCGTTTCCGGATATGGCGACCAACCTTGGCGCCACAAGCAGTCAGGTCGAGCGCACACTGGCAGCCTATTTGATCGGCATGGCCGGTGCGCAGTTGATTTACGGCCCCCTGGCCGATCGTTTCGGCCGTAAACCACCCTTGTATGGCGCCCTGCTCGTCTATATCGCTGCGTCAGCCGGTTGTGCGCTGGCCCCCACTGTCGAGTTTTTAACCGTCTGCCGTGTCATTCAAGCCATGGGTGGCGCTGCGGGCATGGTGATCTCGCGCGCGGTAGTGCGCGATCACTACAGTACCCAAGAGGCTGCTCGAGCCTTATCCATGCTGATGTTAGTGATGGGAGTCGCCCCAATTCTGGCGCCTTTGGTCGGTGGGCAGGTGCTCGCGTTAGCAGGTTGGCGCGGCATATTTGCTCTCATCACCTTTGCAGGCATCGCACTACTGGTTGCCGTATCGCGCATCATGGTCGAAAGCCTACCTCCCGACAAACAGATCGCTTTAAGCTGGGGGCATATTTTTCGAACCTATTGGGGCTTAATTAAGCACCGCCGCTTTGTCGCCTTTGCGCTCTCAGGAGGAATGGGATCAGCCACCATGTTTTCCTACATTGTGGTCTCGCCACGACTATTTATTGAGCACTTCGGCGTGTCGCCACAGTCTTATGGTTTCATTTTTGGGCTAAACGCTCTAGCCCTGATTGTGGGTTCACAGGTCAGCGCACGCCTGCTTAAACAGCACCGCCCCGAAAAACTGCTGCCCTGGGCCCTGCGAGCCATGATGACAGCCGGCCTGAGCGCCTTGGTCTTGACCTTGCTAGGCTGGATGACCATGCCGCTGGTCATGCTATGCATGATGTGCTTCATGTTTACACAAGGTTTCGTTGGACCAAACTCTGCCGCCATGGCGCTCTCAGATCAGGGACGCCAGCTAGGCTCTGCCTCGGCCATGATGGGCACGATGACGATGTCTTGCGGGGCACTAGCCGGCCTGACCATTAGCCTGTGGGACACCGTCGGCCCAGCCCCCCTGGCCTGGATCATGGGCGGTTGCACCACCTTGGCCTTTTTACTTGGCCGAACCGCCCGCCGCGCCTAGGGGCTTGATCAAAAACCCTTTTTCGTATTAGAATGTCAGACTTGATGCGAATCTTTGAACAAATAATAGGTGTAGCCCATGGCACGTGTATGCCAAGTGACCGGAAAAGCCCCCATGGTGGGCAACAATGTTTCACACGCAAACAACAAAACCAAACGTCGTTTTCTGCCTAATTTGCAGTCACGTCGCTTTTGGGTTGAAAGCGAAAACCGCTGGATTCGCTTACGCGTAACCACTAACGCTATCCGTACCATCGACAAACTCGGCATTGATGCTGTGTTGGTTGATTTGCGTGCGCGCGGCGAAGTCGCTTAAAGGAGCCCAACATGGCAAAAGGTACCCGCGAAAAAATTAAGCTCGAATCGAGCGCTGGCACTGGTCATTTCTATACAACGACCAAAAACAAACGCAACATGCCTGAAAAGATGCTGATCAAAAAATTTGATCCAGTCGCTCGCAAGCATGTCGATTACAAAGAGACCAAGCTTAAGTAATTGGCCGCCTTTGTTTGACGCGTCAAAAAAGCCCCATGACTGGGGCTTTTTGTTTTTCGTTCACTCGAAATCAGCCGCCACTCTATAATGAGAGGCTAACTGGGCGCTTGCTGCACCCTGACCTTTTTTATGGCTTTATCCATGCTCGAACGCTATCAGCCCACCGCAGTCGAACAAGCGGCCCACGCTAACTGGGATGCCCGTGACGCCTATCGCGTCACTGAAGGTGCCACCAACGCCGCAGGCCTGCCCAAGCCAAAGTTTTATGCCTGTTCAATGCTGCCCTACCCAAGCGGTAAGCTGCATATGGGGCATGTGCGCAACTACACCATCAACGACATGATGACGCGGCAATTACGCATGCGTGGCTACAACGTTTTGATGCCCATGGGTTGGGATGCCTTTGGTATGCCCGCCGAAAACGCGGCGATCAAATCAAATGTCCCTCCTGCTAAATGGACCTACGACAATATTGCGTACATGAAAAAGCAGATGAAGGCGATGGGCTTGGCCATCGACTGGTCGCGCGAGATGTGCGCCTGCGACCCGAGCTATTACAAATGGAATCAATGGCTGTTTTTAAAGATGCTTGAAAAAGGCATCGCTTACCGTAAGACACAAGTGGTGAACTGGGATCCAGTCGACAAGACCGTGCTGGCCAACGAACAGGTCATTGACGGACGTGGCTGGCGCTCGGGCGCACCGGTTGAAAAACGCGAGATCCCGGGCTATTACCTGCGTATTACCGATTATGCGGCTGAACTGCTTGAGCAAACACAACATGGCCTAGAAGGCTGGCCTGATCGCGTGCGCGCCATGCAAGAAAACTGGATCGGCAAAAGCGAAGGCGTACGTTTTGCGTTTTTGCATTCGATCAAAGATGCCTCAGGCGCCTTGATACAAGACGGCAAAATGCATGTCTTCACGACCCGCCCTGACACCATCATGGGCGTGACGTTTTGTGCCGTCGCACCCGAGCACCCGTTGGCTGTGCATGCTGCACACACCAACCCGGCCCTGACGGCGTTTATTGAACATTGCAAACAAGGCGGCACCACCGAGGCCGAACTCGCCACGCGCGAAAAAGAGGGCTTGGATACTGGCCTGAAGGTCACTCATCCACTCACAGGCGAGAACGTGCCTTTATGGGTCGGCAATTATGTCCTGATGAGTTATGGCGATGGCGCAGTCATGGGCGTACCTGCCCACGACGAGCGTGACTTCGCCTTTGCTAACAAGTATGGTCTTGCAATCAAACAAGTGGTGCAAGCGGGCGATAAGCCGTTTAACGACAAGGTGTGGTCAGAGTCCTACGCCGACAAACAAACTGGCCGCCTGATCAATTCGGGCGTCTACGACGGCTTGAGCTTTACCGAGGCACTTGATGCGATCGCCACCAAGCTCGAAAGTCTGCAGCTTGGCGCGCGGCAAACCACCTGGCGTTTGCGCGACTGGGGGATTTCGCGTCAACGTTATTGGGGTACGCCGATTCCGATCATTCATTGTGAGTCTTGTGGTGCTGTACCCGTACCCGAAAAAGACTTGCCGGTGATCTTGCCAGAAGACCTCATCCCCGACGGTAGTGGCAACCCGCTAGCCAAACACGAAGCGTTTTTGTCTTGCCAATGCCCCAGCTGCGGCAAACCGGCCAGGCGTGAAACCGACACGATGGATACGTTTATCGATTCGTCTTGGTACTTCATGCGTTACACCTCGCCCGGCAACGATCAGGCGATGGTTGATGCTCGCAACGACTACTGGATGCCGATGGATCAATACATCGGTGGGATTGAGCACGCGGTGCTGCATCTGCTCTATGCGCGCTTCTGGACGCGCGTGATGCAGGATTTAGGCTTAGTCAAGTTTTCTGAACCCTTTACGAAATTGCTGTGTCAGGGCATGGTACTGAATCATATTTATTCAGCCAAAAATGCCAATGGGTCGCTTGACTACTTTTGGCCTGACGACGTCGAGAACGTCTACGACGCCAAGGGTTCGATTACGGGTGCCGTGCTTAAACGTGATGGCCGCGCGATCACCTATGGTGGCGTGGGCACAATGTCCAAATCCAAAAACAATGGTGTTGATCCACAATCGCTAATCGACACTCAGGGTGCGGATACGGCGCGCCTATTTGTCATGTTTACCAGCCCCCCTGAGCAAACACTTGAGTGGTCAGATTCGGGTGTTGAAGGCTCAAACCGCTTTTTGCGCCGCCTGTGGGCGTTGTGCCAGCAAAAGCAAACCTTAATCACTCAGGGATTAAAAGCACCCGTCACGGAATGGTCAGGTGCTAGCCAAGACATCAAAAAGCTGCGTCTCGAGATCTACTCGTTGCTCAAGCAGGCTGACTACGATTATCAGCGTATTCAATACAACACGGTTGTATCGGCGTGCATGAAAATGCTCAACGCCATCGACGATGCCCAATTGGGTGACTCAGACTTTGCTAAAGCCGCTACCGCTGAAACGCTGGGGGTGCTGCTGCGTGTGCTCTACCCGGTCGTGCCACACATCACCTGGAACCTGTGGGCTGAGCTCGGGTATGCTGCCATCTATGGCGATTTGCTGGATGCCGCGTGGCCCTCGGTTGACGAAAGTGCTCTGGTGACCGATCAACTTGAGCTAGTTTTACAGGTCAATGGCAAACTTCGGGGTAGTCTGACGGTAGCGCGCGAGGCAACAAAAGAAACGATTGAGCAGCTCGCAGCGGCCCACGAAGCTGTCGGGCGTAATCTTGAAGGCCGAACCCCGAAACGGATCATCGTAGTACCCGGTAAGCTGGTCAACGTGGTCGGATAACAGGATAATAGCGAGATGAACAGCCTGACAGTCAGCACGACCGCCCTCAAGGCCACGCCACTGCACCCCACAGTGCGCGCACGCTTGCTGTACGGGCGAACCTCGCTGCTTTCACTTTTGGCGGTCATCGCCTGTCTGGCATTGAGCGGTTGTGGCTTCAGAATACAAGGCGAAGCGCCGATGCCCTTTAGTTCGCTATCGATCAATATCCCACAAAACTCGCAATTTGGTGCCGACCTGCGTCGCGCCATCCGCGCAACCTCTCCAAGCACCAAGCTCATCGAGCCTCGCGACATGATAGTCAAGGTCGGCGATTTTGACGAAAGCGAAGACTCAGACGACAAGGCCACGATTGATCGTATCAAGGCCCAAAAAGTGCGTAAGCTGGCTCAGGCGCGCCTCGAACAGCTCAGCGAACAAAAAAGTACGCGCATCGTTTCGATTAACGCGCAAGGTAAACCTGAAGAATATGAGCTCTCACTGAAGTTGACCTTTCGTTTAGTGACCGCAAAGGATCAGGTGATCTTACCCGAGACAACGCTCTCTGCTATTCGTAGCATGCCCTTCGATGATCGCGTCGTACAAGCCAAAGAAGGTGAAGCTGCCACGTTATTCAAAGATATGCAGCGCAGTATGGTGGCGCGTATTCTGCGTCGCATTACTGCTCCAGACATTACGCAACGCTGGGACACTCTAGCCAAGTTAGCGCCCGAAGACGAAGAAGAAGAAGAAACCGTTGCTCGCGTCACGGCTCCCACTAGCGCGATTCCACCCATGTGGCAAAACCCCTCGCTGACGCCCGCTCCGGTGACCGTCAGCCCCGAGTAACAACTAGCCTCAATGAGCGCCGAACGCCTGCTAGAAACGCTCGCGCGCCCTGGCGCGCAACTGTCGGCGCTGTACGTCGTGATGGGCGACGACCCTTTACTCACAATCGAGGCAGCCGATGGGTTGCGTGCTGTGGCTAAAGCAGCTGGATATTTCGACAGAACCTCATTTTTAATGGACGCACGCAGTGACTGGAGCGCGCTTGGGGTGTCAGCGCAAAGCGGCTCACTGTTTGGCGACAAACAACTGGTTGAAATCTCACTGCCGACCGGCAAACCTGGCAAGCAAGGCGCCGACGCGCTAATCAGTTTGGCCACTCGCAGCAACGGTGTCAGTAATGGCGATGTCTTAACCATCGTATCGTTACCCCGCCTGGATAAAGCGTCTCGAGACAGCAAGTGGGCGAGTGCGCTCTTTGCCGCCGGGACGATGCTTGACCTCGCCAATATCGAACGTGCGCAGTTGCCTAAGTGGATTGAACAGCGGCTTGCTCGTCAAAAGCAACGAGCTGAACCCGCCACACTCCAATGGTTGGCCGATAAGGTTGAAGGAAACTTACTTGCGGCGCATCAAGAAATCTTAAAACTTGGTTTGCTGTTTGACGAAGGTCTGTTGCCTGCCGACGCCGTTGAACAAGCGGTCATGAACGTCGCGCGCTACAACATCTATGGGCTACGAGATGCCATGCTAGCCGGCGACGTTCCACGGCTCGTGCGTATGATGGGTGGTTTAAAAGCCGAGGGTGAAGCGCTACCCTTGGTGTTATGGGCCATTGGTGAAGAAATCAGAACGCTTGCACGAATCTCTCAGGCCAATACAGCAGGACAAGACTTAACCTCCGTGCTACGCTCGCAGCGTATGTTTGGCGCTCATGAGAGCTTAGCGCGACAGGCTCTGGCAAGAGTCGCTGCACGTAGTTGGCCTGCTGCTGTTCAGCATGCTCATGAGGTGGATCGCCTGATTAAAGGTTTGCAAGTTGCCGGGCGCCTGCAAGACCCTTGGGAAGAGATGACCCGGTTAGCGATGCGGGTCGCAGCGGCCGGCGCGCGTACCTGACGCTCGCGGCTTTTGTCGCTTCGAGTTTTGTCACGTCTTCTGTTACGCCTTTTGTCACTTCATTGCCCAGTTCAGATAGCTTATATATTCATGACCACTTTACAAGACACCATACAGCAAATCGGACGCCAGGCTCGAGACGCCTCGCGTGTGATGATGCGCGCAAGCGGAGCGCAAAAAGCCCAAGCTCTATTAGCCATGGCCGACGCCTTGTCGGCCCAACGACCCGCGCTGCAAAGGGCAAACGCAAGCGATGTTGACGCTGCACGCGCGCGCCAACTTGAGCCAGCACTCCTTGACCGACTCACGCTGTCAGAGCGCTCGATCGATGTGATGATCGAAGGCCTGCGACAAATCGCGGCGATGCCGGATCCGATTGGTGGCTTGAGCGCAACAAACGTTCGCCCTAACGGCATGCAGGTGGCCCAAATGCGTGTGCCGCTGGGTGTAATTGGCATTATTTATGAATCACGCCCTAATGTCACAATCGATGCCGCTGCCTTATGTTTAAAGTCTGGCAATGCCTGTATTTTGCGCGGCGGCAGTGAGGCCTTGCAATCTAATCTGGCGTTGGCCAAAATTATTGAACAAGGTTTAGTCGTCGCCGGATTGCCTAAGCATGCTGTCCAAGTGATTGAGACGTCTGATCGGGCTGTAGTCGGTGAACTCATCACCATGACCGAGCACATTGATGTGATTATTCCGCGCGGCGGAAAAAGTCTGATTAAACGCCTGGCTGCTGAAGCACGAGTACCAATGATTAAGCACCTGGATGGTAACTGCCATGTGTATATTGACGCGCAGGCTGATTTGAAACAAGCCGGTGATATCGCGTTTAATGCCAAGACCTATCGCTATGGCGTGTGCGGTGCCATGGAAACACTCTTGGTGCACAAGGATGTTGCCGCGGCCTGCTTGCCAGCGTTAGCCCAGCGCCTGCTGGCGCATGGCGTCGAGTTGCGTGGTTGCGCGCAAACACAAACACTCGTCACACAGGTAACCCTAGCTACCGATGAAGACTGGGCAACTGAATACTTAGGCCCAATTTTAGCGATTCGAATTGTTGCTTCGATTCAAGAGGCGATCGCGCATATCGAACGTTGGGGTTCAGGTCACACCGACTCAATCGTGACGCAACAGATTGCCGCCGCGCAACAGTTTCAGCGCGAAGTTGATTCGAGTTCGGTCTATATCAACCTGCCCACCTGCTTTGCCGATGGTTTTGAATATGGCTTAGGTGCCGAGATCGGGATTTCAACCAACCGCCTGCATGCCCGCGGGCCTGTCGGCCTTGAGGGCCTGACCACCTTAAAATGGGTATTACAAGGTAACGGACAACTTCGTGGATAGCGACTAATGCTTTGGATTAAGACGTTTCATATTGTCTTTATTGCCTCGTGGTTCGCAGGGCTGTTTTACCTGCCGCGAATTTTTGTCAATCTGGCTCAGCAAACAGATCCAGCGGTGCAAAAGGTGCTGCTTGGTATGGCGCGCAGGCTGTATCGTTTTACGAATATTTTGGCGATCCCCGCAGTGCTGCTGGGTCTTTGGCTCTATGTGCAATATGGTATTGGCCGCGGGCCAGGCAATGGCTGGATGCACGCAAAGCTGGCACTTGTCGTCTTGGTCATTGGGTATCATCACAGTTGTGGTGTGATACTGCGCAAATTCGAACAAGGTGCTAACCGCCGTTCGCATGTTTTTTATCGCTGGTTCAACGAAGTACCTGTGTTGATGTTGGTTGCAGTAACGGCCTTAGTCGTTATCAAGCCTTTTTAGTGGGACACCATGTCAGAGCAGGATCCAAAACGCAAAACACTTACCCTCAAAACGCGCGCGGTTAAACCGCGCCCTGCTGCCGGAGGCGATCAAACGCGAGCCCGGATCGGTGCGCGTGCGCGCCAAGTGGCACAGTTAAAGATTGCAAAAGAAAAATTGTCGCGCTTACAAGCCGCAGGCAGTGAACACTCAGCCGCAGAACGTTCAGAAGACGGAAAACCGCTCATCGTGCGTAAGGCTCCTGAGTCATCGTACGATGACAAGCCACGCCGTGATCAGCGCGCAGACGAACCCGCGCGCGCCAATCGTGGCTCTGCACCACGCGAACCCACACCGCGTCCGGCTTCAGCGCCTAAGGCCTTACCGTTGCGTGACGGCGTACAAACCGAACGCGCTTCAGTGCTTGTGCTTGATACTGAAATCTTTCATATCTTCGCGCCCTGCCCGACAGGCCTCGAAGAGGCGCTTGCCGCTGAACTGAGTGCGTTGGGTTATGCGCAAGTGCAAGCCACGCGCGCCGGTTGCCATTTTGTGGCGGATTGGTGGGGTGTACAGCGTGCAAATCTTTATTCACGGTTGGCAACACGCATTCTGGTGCGTGTGGGACAAGCACCGGTGCAACGCGAAGACGATATTCTTGAACTTGCGCAAAGCATCGGCTGGGAGCGCTGGTTTGGCGCCGAGCACACCTTGCGCGTTGACACCTCTGCCGTCAAAAGCCCGATGCAAAGTTTGCAGTACTGTAATTTGCGCGCCAAAGACGGTATCTGTGATCGGCTACGCGACCTTGAAGGCGCACGCCCTTCGATCGATACCGTGCGCCCTGATGCGCGCGTGCATTTATTTTTATCGCACGACACTGGCACGATGTACCTCGACACTTCGGGCGAGTCGTTATTTAAACGTGGCTGGCGACTCGACAAGGGCGATGCACCTTTACGCGAGAATCTCGCGGCCGGCCTGTTAGCCTTGTCTGGTTGGGATCCTGAAGCGGCGTTACTCGATCCCTTTTGCGGTAGCGGCACGATTTTGATCGAAGCGGCCTGGATTGCCTTGGGCGTCCCACCGGGCATCACTCGCCCGTTTGGTTTTGAACGCCTGCGAGACCATGATCCACATCGCTGGGAAGACCTCAAGGACGAAGCACGCAGCCGCATTCTGCCTGAACTGGCTACGCCTTTAATTGGTATTGATGCAAACCCTGAAGCCATTGAAGCTGCACGCCGTAACGCTGAGCGGGCCTACCTGACAGAAGATACGATTCAATTTGAATTGGGCGATGCCCGCGATGCCGTCGCACCCGCAGCAAGCGGCTGGATCGTCACAAACCCTCCTTATGGCGAGCGACTCGATGAAGAGGATCTCGAATTTTGGCGCGAGTGGTCTGCTTGTCTGAAAAAGGAGTTTGCGGGCTGGCAGGTCAATGTCATTACCTCTGATTTGGATTTGCCCAAACATCTTCGCTTAAAAGCAGACCGACGCACCCCGATCTTTAACGGCGCACTCGATTGCCGCCTGTTTAATTTTGAACTTGTGGCCAACAGCTACCGCGATGACCGCTAGCGCAAGCGCCCTAGCCTAGCACCACGTACCGCGCATCGAAAGCTAGTGCCTCAAAACCACGTGGTTCGAGTGATCACTCGGCCTTAGAGCGATTACTCGGCGTTCGAGCGATCACTCGGCCTTAGAGCGATTACTCGGCGTTAGAGCTACCACTCGGCGTCGAGGCAACCACTCTGCCGATATCCGATAGATTTGTTGCAGGATCACAACGATTCTTTCAGTATTAGGGTATTCCCTTGATTTCATTTGCGTTTGCTAGGGTTTTCCCTTAATATAGGGTTATCCCTAACAAGCACAGGAAGTCACCATGAAAATCCATCACACAGCTCACTTGACTGACACCCTTGAGCGCGAGCTCTTGTCCAAGGCAATGGAAGATCAGTTTCGGCCGCATCCATTTCGCGCTTTTGGTAAAGCAGTACGCGGTTTAGTCGCTTTTACGAGCTCTGTTCGCGCCAACGCACGCCACAACGGTATGTACTAAAGCGTATTCATTGGGGTGACTGGTCGCCAGGCCTGTCAACCTGAATGACAAGAAAAAAGGGTGACCAACTTTATGGGGTCAGTTCAAAAGGTGGCCCCCTTTTTTTAACCCGCGCTACGCTCGCCTTGAAGATCCCTCAAAACTTTAGGCATGGGGCAAAGTGCGGGATAATATGACTGATGAAGCCTTCCCCGCCGCCACAGTCGCCTCAAGCCCAAAGCCCTAGTACTACCCCGTCACGCGCGCGTCGCTTTGCCTCGATGGTGTACGAGGGGGTCTTACTGTTTGCTGTGGTCTTTTTAGCAGACTACCTCTTTGATACTCTGACGCAAAGCAAGCACGGCTTGATGCTCAGAAGCACTCGTCAAGCTTGGTTATTTTTAGTGATTGGTGGGTATTTTCTGTTGTGCTGGACCCGTAGTGGTCAGACACTGCCCATGAAAGCTTGGCATATCCGCTTGGTGGCTGCCGATGGCACAATACCGTCTTTCGGGCGTCTGGTCATACGCTTCGTACTCATGTGGGCTCTGCCCTTGCTAGGCGCAGCCACGGTTTGGGCGATTTCTAAGCTAACGGGCTGGCCCTCGGCGTTAGCACTCATTGTAGTGGCTCCGTTTACGGTGTTTATCCCAACCTGGTTTAGCCCTCAACAACAATTTTTACATGACCTGCTTGCCGGTACACGACTGACGAACGTATCGATTAGTGAAAACCCTTAGTTGTTGCATTCAAGCACCGCTGTGGGTTGCACCAAAGCACTGGCTGAGCCATGCTACGGGCAACACTAAAGTCATTGTCAGGTATGGTCGATCAATACGCCTCTCTTTACGAGTCTTTTGAATGGTTGGTCCCCACCCATTTCAACATTGGTCACGCCTGTTGCCATCGTTGGGCGAATAATCCTGCAGACGCGCGAAAAATCGCCTTGTTTGATGAAGACCCAACGGGTCACCGCGAAGTATGGACCTACGAGCGCCTAGCAGCTACTGCAAATCAACTCGCCAATGGTCTGACTCGTATGGGGGTCAAGCGCGGCGATCGTGTCGCTTTAATCTTGGGCCAGCGCCCCGAGACCGTGGTCGCACACATTGCGACTTATAGTGTTGGGGCTGTGGTGTTGCCTCTCTCTAGCCTGTTTGGTCCAGAGGCGCTTGAGCAGCGCCTGCGAGACGCCCAAGTTCGGGTCGCGATCTTTGACGAGCAATCAGCCAGTAATGTGCTGACAAGCCTGCCTCGCTGCCCAACGTTGACGCAATTAGTCGGCATTGGCGTCTCCGACGACCGCGTATTGCCCTGGCATAAGTTATTGGTCAGACAACCCACAGACTTCAAAGCCGTCAACACGCGCGCCGATGAACCAGCAATTTTGCTTTACACCTCAGGTACGACTGGTGCACCCAAAGGTGCTTTGCTGCCGCACTCAGTCTTGATTGGCAACTTACCTGGCTTTGTCGCCTCACAAAACTGGTTTCCTCAGCCCAAGGATGTCTTTTGGTCACCCGCCGACTGGGCTTGGACAGGCGGCATGATGGATGCGCTACTACCCACGCTATATTTTGGGCAACCCATTGTTGGCACTCGCGGGCGCTTTAGCCCAGAGCGTGCGTTTGAAATTCTCGAGCGCTATCAGGTCACTAACACCTTTCTGTTTCCGACTGCGCTCAAGCAAATGATGAAAGCGATTGAGCAACCCAAAGTGACGTACAAATTATCACTGCGCGCCATCATGAGCGCAGGTGAAAGCGTTGGCGATACCGTTTTCGCCTGGTGCGAACAGGCTTTAGGCATTACGCCTAACGAAATGTTTGGTCAAACAGAAATGAATTACCTGATCGGCAATAGCCATCAGAAATGGCCAGCCCGTTCGGGCAGCATGGGCAAACCTTACCCAGGTCATCGCATCACGGTGCTACGCGAAGACGGAGCGATCGCGGCTATCGACGAGATCGGAGAAGTTGCCTTAAATCGTTTTGA
This sequence comes from Bordetella parapertussis, assembly GCA_945895265.1. GTDB lineage: Bacteria > Pseudomonadota > Gammaproteobacteria > Burkholderiales > Burkholderiaceae_B > Zwartia > Zwartia parapertussis_I. The sequence goes on from CAMDEF010000012.1 coordinate 48,819, forward strand.
TATCCATGGCTACCCCGATCCAATTCTATTCATCGGCTATTGGCGCAACGACAGCGCGACCGCCGAAAAGTTTACGGGTGACTGGTGTCGCACCGGCGATCTCGCCCATGTCGATTCCGACGGCTATTACTGGTACGCCGGACGAGCCGACGACGTGTTCAAATCCTCGGGCTATCGGATTGGTCCTGGCGAAATCGAAAACTGTTTGCTCGATCACCCTGCCGTGGCGAATGTGGCTGTTGTCCCCAAGCCAGACGTCGACCGTGGTGCGGTGGTCAAGGCCTTTGTTGTGTTAACGCCAAATTTTGCTTCACGTAAGCGCGCTCAGCTCACTGAAATCCTGCAAGAGCACGTCAAAATGCGCTTGGCACCTTATGAATACCCCAAAGAAATCGAATACGTCGACGCCTTACCCATGACGACGACCGGAAAAATCCAGCGCAGGGTCTTACGCCAACTCGAAATCAGCCGTAGCCAGCGTCAGGCCAAAAAGCTCAAAGCGCCGTCAAGCTAAACTATCGGCTTTCCTTCGTATTAGGCGCAACTCATCATGGCGATTTATCAACTCGGCGATCTTATCCCGCGTATTGACCCAACAGCGTTTATTTTTGACTCAGCTGATCTGATCGGTGACGTTCTGGTCGGGGCGCAGGCCAGCATCTGGGCCAATGTCAGCATTCGGGGTGACAACACCTGCATCGACATCGGTCATCACAGCAACGTTCAAGAAGGCAGCGTGCTGCACTCTGACGCGGGCGTGCCGCTCACCATTGAGCATCATGTCACGATCGGGCATCAAGCGATGTTGCACGGCTGCACGATTGGTTCAGGCACATTGGTTGGCATGCAAGCAATCGTCTTGAATCGCGCAAAAATCGGACGTAACTGTTTAATTGGTGCGGGTGCAATTATTCCAGAGGGACGCGAAATTCCAGATGGCAGCCTCGTCATCGGTGTCGGAAAAATTACCCGCTCGCTCTCTGCAGAAGAAATCGAAACGATTCGCAACAATATCGAAAACTATGCCAAACGCGGGCAAATGTATCGTGAAAAACTCAAGCGAATCGGCTAATGGCTGACGACGCTAGCCAGTGGCGCAGCGATGCGCTTAAAAAGTTTTTATTTGATGACCGCAGTGTGCGCGTTGAGTCGGTTCGTATTGAGCATGCCTGGCTCTCTGCTCAGGCGCACCACCAACACCCAGCGCCAGTCACGGCTCTACTGGGCGAACTCGTTGCCGCTTCGACCCTGCTCGCAGCCAATCTAAAGTTTGATGGTTCGCTCTTGCTGCAGCTACAAGGTGACGGTGCGATTGCCTTAATGGTGGTTGAGTGTCGGGCCGACCTCAGTATTCGCGCCACTGTCAAAATGCGCGACCGTCCGCTGCCGGCAGAAAGTGATTTGCAAGCGATGCTCAACCCGGGCGGCACTGCAAAGTTTATTGTGGTACTTGATCCACCCAAACACACGCCAGGGCGTCAAGCGTATCAAGGTATCGTGCCGCTTGAGGGCAATACGGTTGCTCAAGCGCTTGAACAATATATGCTGCGCTCAGAGCAATTGCACACGCGCATCTGGTTGGCAGCCGACGCCCTGCATTGCAGTGGCTTACTGATTCAGCGCCTGCCCCTACAAGGTGGTGCTCAACAAACTGAAATCGAAACGGCAGACGAATCGTGGGCGCGCGCGCAGCACCTTGCCCAAACACTGACTCCTGCCGAAATGCTCGCAACTGATCAAGACACACTGCTGCATCGCTTGTTTTGGCAAGAAACTTTACTTGTCTTTGAATCGCAACCCATTACCTGGAAATGCTCTTGCACTCAAGAGCGTGTTGCGGACATGCTTCGCATGCTGGGCAAAGCTGAGGTAGATGATATTTTGCAAGAGCAGGGCAAAGTCGAGGTCGCCTGTGAATTTTGCGGATTACCCTATGTGTTTGATGCCTTAGATACCGAGGCACTGTTTCAAACAACAACCGTACTGGGCAGCAAATCGGTACATTGAGCCTTGAACGCCAACAGAGGCAAGACCGCGTAACTTGCACTGAAGCACTGACCCACTGAAGCGCTTACGCTTTCACAATCACTGGCACGCATAATTGATAACCGATACCCCACACGGCTTTTAGTGCGGGTTCGGCGTCATGCCCCGAGAGAGATTCAAGTTTTTTACGCAGCCGACTCACGAGACTCTCGAGTGCTCGTTTACCCATATCGGATGTACCGCTTCGTTGGCTGAGCAACTCGCAGATCATATCGGTCTCGAGCATGTGACTCGGTGCTTGCGCCAAAGCCAACAGTAATGCCCGCTCGCTATTTGTCAAAAATGCTTTTTGCCAGGGCTCAGCTCCAGAGATCGAGCGATCTCGCAAATCTAACGTCCAGGCAGGTGTTTCGTCGACCTTTTTGACACGCCGCGCCAGATTGAGCAGAGTCAGAGTCAGCTCTTCGGGTGCTACGGGCTTGCTAAGATAAACATCGGCTCCTGCCTCGTAGCCGCGAATGCGATCAGGCAAGGCGGTGCGTGCAGTCAGCATCACAATTCCCATCCCCGGAATACTGCGCCGAATACGATTGGCGATCGCGATGCCATCTTCTCCGGGTAACGATAAATCAAGTACTAGGGCATCAAGCGGCTCGGTCATGAGCAGCTCGTCTAAAGACTTACCATTTTGAACCGCAAACACCAAAAACCCTTGTTGTTTGAGATGAAAGTGAATTTCTTTGCGCAACAATGGATCGTCTTCGACTAAGGCGACTCGGATTTGTCCAGCAGTTTGATTCATAGCGGCAACTCAACAGAAAAAAACACACGGTTATATTCAAATCGGTAACTGACAGAACCTTTCAGTATTTCGCAAAGAGATTTTATTAATACTAAACCAAGCCCGGTGCCAGGCTTGTCGTGAGAGTAAATGCTGCGGTAATAACGGGTAAACAAGGCAGCCGGATCCGGTTCGTGGTGACGCTCAACCTCATTCGATACAATGCACAGCAGCCTATCCTTTGCCAGCGTACTCACCGAGATTTCGATCATCGTAGCAGGAGGCGAGTACTTCACTGCGTTATCTATTAAATTATTAATAATCGTAATCAACAATAACCTGTCGGTCTGGATAGTGACCTCGCTCAAACCGAGAATTTTAAATCTATCCGCTTGCGCCGCAATCAGAGGCAAACTCTCGATCGCTTCAAGCACAGCACATTTTTCAACACGCAGTACAAAGTTTTTTTGATCGATCGCGTCTACCTGCCCAACGCGGTCAATCACTTGGGTCATATTGTCGATCGACTGAGTCATACTGGCAAATCGCTCGCCAAACTCGACCGCATGCTCTGATTTGCCAAAGATCGACTTCAGTGAGCCAAGAGCCATGCGCATCGTCGCCAAGGGATTTTTAAGTTCATGCGACAACATATCAATGAGCGTGCTACGTTCATTCAGTTGTCGCTGCTCATAATCAGTTTGCGTTTTTAGCGTATTGAGTTCAAACATTGTTTGAAGCCACTGCTCTTGTTGCGTTTTGCTGTAACCAAGCAACAACAAGTAAAGAGCGACTGCAACAAGCATGCTCGCGCCAATCCCTGGCATGAGTGTCAAGATCGAGATCCCACTGTCAGTCGTTAAGAAGACTGCATCAGCACACATTAAAACACCAACGATCAACGCGCCGGTGGTCCAATATATTTTGAGTTGCCGGGTGAGTAGCTGACTCTGATATGTTGCCACAGCAAGAAAAAACGGAGCCGTAAACAAAAACAACCAGTTCAGAAGCAACATATATGGCTTAATTTGACCGAAAAAAATCAGGCCAATCTGCACTAACCAAAACGTCACCCACAGTAAGCAGTAATGCCTAAACCAAGGTCGCGTCTGCCAGCGGCGCACTAGCTCAAGGATCAAGCACGTGGCGAACATCAGTCGAAGACAAAACGCAATCGTCAGGATGGGCGCGTAAGAGTCAGGCGACTCAGCAATAAATTGACGCAGAGTCATCCCGTTTGCAAAGCAATGCAGAAACAGCGCAGATAACTGCGTTAAACAAAACAATCCAACGAGTAAAGTGCGGAAACGTATCAGGTAAATGGCGCTCCAGCCAATCAACGTCAACAAAATTCCGATCTGCACGCCATGGAGTAGGCCCTTGGTGCTAGTGTCATCAACGAATCTATCTAACTCCAAGACTTGAGTCGAGACATAAAATCCGTTGATGGTATTGACGCGCAATAAATAGACGCGCTGACTGCTTCCAGAATCTGGCAAGGTAAAACAGTGTCGCCCGATCGAACAGTTAAGTTGGAGGGCTGGATGTTTGGCACCGCCAAGCTGCTTCACCCAACGCCCTCCCTCTTCGTAATAGAGCTCAAGCTCTGCGAGAAAATAAGGACCAATGACAAGCATCAGGGGCGATTGCTGACCGACTGGGACCTGAACCTGAATCTTGAGCCAGCGTGTGGTCGGTTCAAGGCTGCGATTTAACAGCAATTTAAAAGGCGTAAAAGCTTGCCGGCTAACGTCTTCAACATCCATACGACGCGTTGAATCGACATACAAACCGAGTTCGGGCGTCAGTATCTTCGAAGCACGAGTCGCCGTCTGGGTTTGCGGTTGACTGAGGCTCTGTACTTGAATTTGTGCGAACGCTGATCGCTGCGTGAGCAGCACAAGACCGATCATCGCCAAACAAAGACAAAACCAAGCCCTGGGCCAAAGCCTGCGTTGAAGCAAAACGCCGAGCTCAGGGCAAGACAAAGCTACGCCTTAAGTTTTAGCAAGGTACTCAACGGCGCTGCGCACGCCCTTTGAGCCAACATCGATACCAAGACTTTGCATGGCAGCCTCGACGCCAGCCAAACAGCCCAGGATCATGGCTGGATTTAAATCACCCAAGTGACCAATTCGGAAGACTCGGCCGGCAAACGGCCCTAATCCCCCAGCAATGAGCACTTGATATTTTTCGCGCGCTGTACTGCGGATCAATTCGGGATCAATGCCTGAGCCAACCAACACTGCGGTCACCGAAGCAGAGCGTGCCTGCGGCACTTGACATAAAAACTGCACTTGCCCAGCTTCAGACCACGCTTGAACTGCTGCGTGCACGGCCCCGGCAAGGCGCTGATGGCGCGCGTGTACTTGTGCCAGACCCTCTTGCTCGATCAAGCCAAAGGCGGCTTCAAGGCCAAATAATAAATTTTGAGGGGCGGTACCGCAAAAACGGCTGTACGAGGGCCCCTTGCGACGGCGCAGCCAATCCCAATAAAAACGTGGCGCAGGGTTATTGGCACAGACTTGCATCGCGCGTTCATCGGCGGCACAAAAGCCAACGCCTGGGGGACACATCAAGCCCTTTTGCGAGGCACCGATCACGGCGTTGACGCCCCATTGATCCATATAAAAAGGGATCGCCCCCAACGAAGCCACAACATCGACCACAAACAGTGCGGGGTGCTTGGCCTGATCGATGGCGCGACGCAACGCGGGCATGTCGCTTGTTGTACTACTCGCGGTGTCGGTGTGCACAGCAAAGACCGCTACGATTTCGTGTTGAGTGTCATCACGCAGAGCTTGCTCGACGACCGCGGGGTCAATCGGCTGACCTTCGATATATGGGGTACGTACAATGATTGCGCCCATTGCTTCGGCCATCAACGCCCATGAATCAGAAAAATGGCCGGTGCCTGGAATCAATACTTTTTGACCAGGTGCCAATAGATTCACAATCATGGCTTCCCATACGCCATGGCCATTGGCCGCATACAAAAATATGTCTGCGCTTGCTGTGTTCAGTATGCCCTGCAAGCCTTGCTCACAGGCGTCAACACAGGCATCTACGCGTGGGTCTCCCATATCGATCGGTTGCCTCGTGAGTGCATCGAGCACTGCTTTAGGAACATTAGACGGCCCAGGCGAGTGCAACAAACGGATACCAGGAAAATAAGGAAACGACGCATTAGACGAATTCATGACAATCCTTTGTGGAGACCGCAATAGTTTAACCCGCCGCACCCGCGTGCGTAGTTCACCCAATCGACAGTTTCACCAGTCACGCTCAAACTGCGCGTCATGCGGATGTGGACCAAACTCTCTCAGCAACGTGGCGCCAGCGCCCTCGAGGCAAGCTTGGCCATCGTGCCGGTTGTACTAGTGTGCTTGCTAGGGATCGAGCTGGTACACGCGCACCAGAGCAAGCAGCTGATTAGTCTGGCCTTGCAAGAGGCGGGGCGCACGGCGAGCATCACTGCAGCCAATCACGACAAAGTCAACCAGGCCTTGACGCAGGCGCTCACCCCCCTTTTTCTGCCTGCGGGCCAATACGCCAGCGCCCTGGCTCGGTTAGAGGCCACCATTGCGCGCTATGAACGACTCTACGCGTTGCCGCTGTGGCAGCTCGACCTCACTGACCTGACAGGCCAAGGTGCGCACCCACACGACCGTCGAATCATGCAGTTAGATTTGATATACCTGTACGAGCCAAGGCACTCGTGGTTGCGTCAAGCACTTCGGCAAAGCGCTCGTTGGCTGAGCGCAAAGCCCGACAGGCTCGCGGCGAAGGCCAGACAGCAAGGCTTAGTGGCAATGCCACTCAGCCGTAGGGTGGTGCTTCACGCTAGCAAGACTGAGCATGGCTCAAAAAGGGTGCTTACGGGTGTCAAGCAAACGTCTGCGCACCAGTTCAATCTGCAACAGACTCTCACGCAGACTCTTCCGCAGGCTCTCACTCAGTCTAGGGCAACGTCAACGCCCACAGCTAGGTTCTACTCAACCACAGAGCAAACACAGCCAACCAAGCACTCGACCTTGGGTTCTTTTCAGCAAACGTTAGACAAAGACAATCTATGCGGGGTCTTGCTGTGCTGCGCGCAGTAACCTGACACTGACAGTTCACAAAACCGATGGTGCGGATTACCGCGTGTAAGTGGCAGGTTTGACAGTTGACGCCGGCGCCGCAGGTCGTTGAGGCTTGGTTGAAGGCTTAATTTCGGGGGGTTTCACATCAAGAGGCAACACCTGAACAAATAACTCACCCTGCCGCATCATGCCGAGTTCTGCGCGGGCCCGCTCTTCGGCCGCCTCGGTACCCGTTCGTAAATCGTCAACCTCAGCCAACAACGCGACGTTACGCGCGCGTAAACCGTCATTGATTGAGCGTTGGGAGGCAACATGCTCTTGCGTATCCCAGACAGACAGCCAGCCACCCCGACCCATCCACAAAGGATATTGGATCAGACCAGCGAGCGCGACCAGCACCAATAGCAAAAGACGCATACCACCTCGCACTTGCCAAAAAGGCTAAAGGCGCCCGTCAGGCAAGCCATTCGCGCAACACTTAGCGCAGGTTGTAAAAAGCCTCAAGACCAGGATAAGTGGCCACTTCGGCGAGTTCTTCTTCGATTCTGAGTAGCTGATTATACTTAGCCATACGATCTGAGCGCGATAACGAGCCCGTTTTAATCTGCATGGCATTTGTGGCAACTGCAATATCTGCAATCGTTGAATCTTCGGTTTCGCCCGATCGGTGTGACACGACCGCAGTATAGCCAGCCCGCTTAGCCATTTCAATCGCTGCGAAGGTTTCGGTCAACGTACCAATTTGGTTGATTTTGATCAGAATCGAGTTTGCGACACCACGCTCAATCCCCTGCTTCAAGATCTTGGTGTTTGTCACGAACAAATCATCACCCACCAACTGAATCTTGCGGCCAAGCTGTTCGGTCAGGTGCTTCCAACCATCCCAGTCGTTTTCGGCCATACCGTCTTCGATCGTAATGATGGGATATTTGTCGCACCAGGTCGCCAGCAAATTGGTCAGTTCTTTAGAGGTCAAGGAAATACCACCCTCGCCCTCGAGGGTGTACTTACCATCGCGATAAAACTCTGAGGCTGCGCAATCGAGGCCCAAGGCAATTTGCGTGCCTGGCTCGTAACCCGCATTTTCAATGGCACGCAAAATTAATTGAATGGCCGCTTCGTGATTGGGTACATTGGGCGCAAAACCACCTTCGTCGCCCACTGCCGTCGACATTCCCTGATCGTGAATGATTTTTTTCAGCGCATGGAAGGTTTCGGCGCCCATTTGCATGGCTTGCCGGAAACTTTTTGCACCAACCGGCAAAATCATGAGCTCTTGCATATCAAGGGTATTGTTGGCGTGCGCTCCGCCGTTGATCACGTTCATCATTGGCACGGGCATACTCATCGGGCCACTGCCGCCAAAATAGCGATACAACGACAAGCCAGACTCGTCTGCCGCAGCACGTGCGACTGCCATACTCGCAGCCAAAATTGCGTTGGCACCCAACCGCGATTTACCTTCTGTGCCGTCAAGTTCAATCAGAGTGCGATCTAAAAAGGTTTGCTCTTGGGCATCTAAACCCATCAGCGCCTCAGAAATTTCGGTATTCAGGTTTTCAACAGCACGCAACACCCCTTTACCCAAATAGCGTGACTGATCACCATCGCGCAGTTCGATCGCCTCGCGGCTGCCGGTCGAGGCACCCGATGGCACCGAGGCGCGACCCATCGCGCCCGACTCAAGCAAGACATCGCATTCGACAGTGGGATTGCCACGCGAGTCGAGAATTTCGCGTCCGATAATATCTACGATTGCACTCATTTCAAGGTTTCCTGGATAAGTAAAATGTTTATGACATTAAGCAAAACGCGACTCAAGAAAGCCGTGTCGCTTCACTACCCGATCTAAGTCAATCAGGGTGGAAAGCAGGTCTTTCATTTGGTCAAGCGGCACAGCATTGGGCCCATCAGAGAGCGCTTGCGCTGGATTAGGATGAGTTTCCATGAACAGGCCAGAGACGCCCGCGGCCACTGCGGCACGCGCCAACACTGGCACGAATTCTCGTTGCCCGCCTGACGAGGTGCCCTGCCCGCCGGGTAACTGCACCGAATGGGTGGCATCAAAGACGACTGGGCATTGAGTTTCGCGCATAATGGCGAGCGAACGCATATCAGACACTAAATTGTTATAGCCAAACGAGACCCCCCGTTCGCATACCATAATATCTTCGGGGACGCCGGCTTTTTGCGCGGCCAAGCGAGCTTTTGAGACCACCTGCAACATATCGTGGGGCGCTAAAAACTGGCCCTTTTTAATATTGACTGGCTTGCCGCTGGCTGCACAAGCCTCAATGAAGTCAGTTTGGCGACACAAAAACGCAGGGGTCTGCAGCACATCAACCACCGCTGCCACTTGAGTCACCTGGTCTTTATCATGCACATCGGTTAACACTGGCACCTTAAAGTGCGCACGCACGTCTGACAAAATTTGCAAGCCCTCATCCATGCCGGGCCCACGGTACGACGCCCCCGAGCTTCGGTTGGCTTTATCAAACGAACTTTTGTAGATGAAAGGGACCCCCAAGGCGGTCGTGATTTCGCACAGGCGACCTGCAGTATCGAAGGCCATTTGACGCGACTCGATCACGCAGGGCCCCGCAATCAGAAAAAAAGGCTGGGTTAACCCAATGTCAAAACCGCAGAGCTTCATCACGCACCCTTGCGCTTATTTTGACTGACTAACGCAGCACGGATATAGCTTGTAAACAATGGATGCCCGTCGCGCGGCGTTGAAGTGAACTCGGGATGAAACTGCACCCCGATAAACCAAGGGTGCCCGGGGATCTCCATGATTTCAGGGAGATCTTCGGTGGGCGTGCGCGCGCTGATCAGCATACCTGACTGCTCAAGCTTAGGCACGTACAGATTGTTGACTTCGTAGCGATGGCGATGACGCTCGTTGACCTCTAGCCCGTAAATACTGCTCGCTAGGGTGTTGGCCTTAACAGGACAACGCTGCGCACCTTTGCGCATGGTGCCACCCAAGTCTGATTGTTCATCGCGCACTTCAGCCCGACCTTCGCGATCAATCCACTCAGTAATCAAGGCCACCACGGGGTGGTCGGTTTGGGGATCGAACTCAGTGCTGTTGGCATGCGCCAAGCCCGCTTTGTGACGAGCAAATTCAATCACTGCAAGTTGCATACCCAGACAGATACCCAGATACGGCACGTTATGTTCGCGTGCGTATTGAATGGCCAGAATTTTGCCTTCGGTGCCGCGCTTACCGAAGCCGCCGGGCACCAGAATTGCATCAAAAGGCTTCAGCACGTCGGTGCCGTTTTGCTCGAGCGCTTCAGAATCAATGTAGTCGACCATTACCCGAGACTCAGTGTGGATCCCTGCGTGAATCAGCGCTTCACTGAGCGACTTGTACGATTCAGTGAGATCAACATACTTACCTACCATTGCGACGCGCACCTGATGCTTAGGATGCTCGAGGCCATGCACTAGCTTATCCCAAACCGATAGATCTGCCTGAGGTGGGTTAATCGCCAGCACTTCACAAATGAGATTATCGAGCCCTTGCTTATGCAGCATGCTTGGGATTTTATAGATTGAGTCAGCATCCCACACCGAGATCACGGCATCGAGCGGCACATTGGAGAACAGCGAAATTTTTGCGCGTTCTTCGTCAGGAATCGGACGATCGGCGCGGCAGAGCAAGGCATGAGGAATAATGCCGATTTCGCGTAACTTTTGAACCGAGTGCTGCGTGGGTTTGGTTTTGAGTTCGCCGGCGGAAGCGATAAACGGCACAAGGGTCAAATGAATGAACGCGGCGCTATTGCGCCCCATGCGCAAACTCATTTGCCGCACGGCTTCAAGAAAAGGCAGCGACTCAATATCGCCCACCGTGCCACCGATCTCAACGATGGCGACATCGGTTTGACCTGCCCACGATTGCTCAGCACCACGGGCGATGAAATCTTGGATTTCGTTAGTGATGTGCGGAATCACCTGAACGGTTTTGCCTAAATATTCACCCTTGCGCTCTTTGCGCAAGACAGACTCATAAATTTGACCTGTCGTGAAATTATTGGCCTTGCGCATTTTTGAAGAGATAAAGCGCTCGTAGTGGCCCAGATCAAGATCAGTTTCAGCGCCATCTTCGGTGACAAAAACCTCACCGTGTTGAAACGGGCTCATGGTGCCTGGATCAACGTTGATGTAGGGGTCGAGTTTGAGCATGGTGACTTTGAGGCCGCGCGATTCAAGCAAAGCAGCCAAAGACGCGGCGGCAATGCCCTTACCTAACGAGGACACCACACCACCGGTAACAAAGACAAATTTGGTCATGTCATGAACGCCCAAACGTGCGGCGTATGCAGGAAATTTGAATTATAGCCGCAGGCGTGACCTTTGCGGGAACTACGTCTAGCCATTTTGGCAAACTGCCACGAAACCTGACAACACGCATGCTCTTGTTAAGGTCCGTCTCTGACGCGGTCGAGCGAACGACCGATTTACCGACCAAGTGGCCGTGTGCGCTGCAACAACCAGGCCAAACCCTCGCCGGTCAGGCGAGGCTCTAGGCGGCGGCAGACCTCTTGGTGGTAGGCGTTCAACCAAGCGATTTCGTCATCGCGTAGTTGGCTGATCTGGATACAAGTCATGTCAATCGGGCACAGTGTCAAGGTCTCGAACTCGAGAAACTCGCCAAATTCAGATTCGCCTGCGCTTTGATTACAGACCAGATTTTCGATCCGTATGCCCCAGCGACCAGGCCGATATAGCCCGGGCTCGTTCGAGGTAATCATGCCCGGTTGCATGGCAGTGTGCGGGGCCGGCGCGGCACGATACGAGATCACCTGCGGGCCTTCGTGCACATTCAGGTAATACCCGACCCCGTGACCCGTACCATGGCCGTATTCAGCCAAACGATCCCACAAGGGCGCGCGTGCGACAGCATCGAGCATTGGCGAGGCAACACCGCGCGGAAACTTTAACCGCGACAAGGCGATCATCGCTTTGAGCACGGCCGTGTAATCGTCTTTTTGTGGCTCAGTCGGTGTGCCAACCGGTACCACGCGAGTAATGTCGGTGGTCCCACCCAAATATTGCGCCCCCGAATCGATCAGTAACAAACCATCGCCTTTGATTTGTGCATGCGAGGCTTGCGTGGGACGGTAATGAGGCATCGCACCGTTGGCATTAAACGCTGAGATCGTGCCAAAGCTGCGTGAGACAAAGCCTGATTGCTCGCCGCGCAACGTAAGCAGACGCTCGTCGATCATCAACTCGTTGAGCGGTGTGGCGTCGCTGCAGGCGATGGCCTGTTCGAGCCAGGCAAAAAACGAACACAAGGCTGCGCCATCTTGCTCCATGACGCGACGTACGTGATTCAGTTCGAAGGCTGTTTTTTGAGATTTAAAAAAGGTGCTAGGGTTGATGTTACGCACAGTGCGCGTGTGCAACCGATCGATCAGCGCGCAGGTGGTGCGCGCTGGGTCGAACAGCAGCGTGTCTTGCTCGGGCAGCTCGGCCAAAACCTGCGCCACCATGTCGTAAGGCCGCACGTAAACCTGAGCTTCGGCAAGTTTGCTGATGAGGGCAGCGTCTACCTTGCCGGGCAACACAAATAACTGGGCGTCGGTCAAGCCGATTAAGACATGTGACAGAAATACCGGATTGAACGAGACATCACTGCCGCGTAAATTCAACAGCCAAGCCACGTCATCCAGCGTGGATATCAAATGCCACTGAGCACCTTGTTCAAGCATGGCCTCGCGCACGCGCGCTAGCTTGACTTGTCGCGAGGCACCTGCAATCTCTACAGGCAAGTCGCGCACCGCTGCGGTGGGCAATGGAGGGCGTTCAGGCCAACATTGCCCAGGCAAATCAAGATCTAGTTTTAGCGCGATGCCACGAGGCTTGAGTAACGCGAGTAATGCCTCGCGCGCAGCCAAACCCAAGGCGCGTCCATCAACCGCCACCGTCGCACCCTCAGCGAGTTGTTCGGCCAACCAGTTGGTGTGGGCAGGGTCGGTTGCTACACCGATTTTCATGAGGGTGACGTCGGTACCTGCGAGCTCGGCCTCGGCTTGCACCCAATACCGGCTATCCACCCAAAGGCCAGCAAACTCCTGCGTCACCACAACCGTGCCAACCGAACCGCTAAACCCAGTCAACCAAGGGCGCAGCTGCCAGTAATCGGGCAAATACTCAGACAAGTGAGGGTCGGCTGAAGGCACCAAGCAAGCCTGCACATTAGCCGCCTGCATGGCAGCGCGCAATGCCGCTAGAGACTCAGAGGAACTCGAAGTCGAGGAGGATGTTGTCATTTGGAAGGGCAAGTCAAAATACTCAAGACCAACAGACCACTAAACAGAGAGGAGTCCGAGGCCATGATGGTCATTTGGAAGGGCGAGCAAACTTGGCCTTGAGTACCGCAATAAAGCCGGGCAAAATCGACAAGAAAATAATAAACAGAATCACCAAGGTCAGGTTGTTGCGCACAAATGGCAGATTGCCGAACCAGTAACCAGCAACTGTCAGCGATACCACCCACAACACCCCGCCGGTCACGTTATAAAACAGGAAACGCTTGGGATCAAACCGCGCAAAGCCCGCCACGAAAGGCGCCATGGTGCGCGCCAGCGGAATGAAGCGCGCGATGATGATGGTTTGGCCACCGTAGCGATCGTAAAAGCCCTGGGTGTAGGCCAGATGCTTAGCGTTGACCAAGCTGGTGCGGGCGATCAGCGCTGCGCCAAACCAACGGCCGACCGAATAGTTCACCGCATCGCCCACGATCGCCGCGGTGGTCAAGATGGCCATCAACAGATAGATATCCATCTTGCCCATGGCACACACCGCCCCCGCGACAAATAACAACGAATCACCCGGCAAAAAGGGCATAAACACTAAGCCCGTTTCAGCAAAAATAATCGCCACAAGCAAGGCATAAATCCAGACACCATGCGCCTCGATAAACTGCAACATTGTTTTATCGATGTGCAGCAATAGATCTAACAGCCAGGTCAAGAATTCCATCCCAACATCCTTGTGATGACAAAAGTAAGCGACGCGATAGTGTGTCTGATTACAAAAACAGACCGCGCAAGCGCGGTCGCAAGACTTCGAGGCAGGCGTTGCGTTCTACCGCAACTCGGACAGCATAAATCCGCCAGATTTTGTCAGTCAACCTTGGCGGATTTACGCGGACCAGCCGGCTTAAGCTACCAGCGAAACATCGAGTTTAGCAGCGGTATGCTCTTGAACTTCAGCGACAGTCACGCCAGGCGCCAGTTCAAGCAACTTGAGGCCGTTTGGTGTGATTTCAAACACGCCCATATCGGTGATGACCATATCAATCACCCCCACGCCTGTTAAGGGCAAATTGCACTTGGGCAACAGTTTCATGTCGACCGTGCCATCTTTTTTGCGGGCCACATGCTCCATTAAAACAATGACGCGGCCAACACCCGCGACTAAGTCCATTGCCCCGCCCATCCCTTTCACCATCTTGCCTGGGATCATCCAATTTGCAAGGTCACCGGTTTCGGACACCTGCATGGCACCCAGGATGGCTAAATTAATTTTGCCACCGCGAATCATGGCAAACGAATCTGCCGACGAAAAAATCGACGAGCCAGGAATGGTCGTGACCGTTTGCTTACCGGCATTAATCATGTCAGCGTCAACTTCGCTTTCAAGCGGAAACGGCCCTATCCCCAGCAAGCCATTTTCTGACTGCAACCACACCTCAATCCCCTTAGGGACATGGTTTGCCACCAAGGTAGGCAAACCAATACCCAGATTGACATAAAAACCATCTTGTAATTCACGTGCCGCACGTGCGGCCATTTCGTCACGAGTCCATGCCATGTTGATTGCTCCTTAGTTCGCCGCGCGGACGGTGCGTTGTTCGATGCGTTTTTCAGGGGTCGCATTGACCACAATGCGATGCACGTAAATGCCGGGCAGATGAATTTGTTCAGGCTCGAGTTCACCCAACTCAACGACTTTTTCAACCTCAACAACGGTGAGTTTGCCTGCCTGTGCCACCGGCGGATTAAAGTTGCGCGCGGTTTTATGAAAAATCAAATTACCGCTGCGATCAGCGATGTAGGCTTTGACCAAAGAGATCTCGGGTACTAAGGCGCGCTCCATGACGTACTTTTCGCCATCGAACTCACGGATTTCTTTGCCATCTGCCACCACGGTGCCTACACCGGTACGGGTAAAGAAGGCTGGGATACCCGCGCCGCCGGCGCGCAGGCGTTCGGCCAACGTACCTTGAGGGGTGAACTCAAGCTCGAGTTCGCCAGCCAAAAATTGGCGCTCAAACTCTTTGTTTTCGCCCACATACGAGGCGATCATCTTTTTAACCTGACGCGTTTGCAGCAACATGCCCAAGCCAAAACCATCGACGCCGGCATTGTTGCTGATGCAGGTCAGATTTTGAACGCCCAAGTCACGCACCGCAGCGATCAGGGCCTCGGGGATACCACACAGACCAAAGCCACCCACGCCAAGGGTTTGCCCATCTTTAAGGATATCTTTCAGCGCCGCGGTGGCGCTAGGATAGAGCTTATTCATTCAACAGACTCCTGAGTATGCATGGTGCCGAAATACACGGCAACGATAAAAACTTTTGAAAAGAGCGCCGCATCTGCAATTTTGGTTGATTATCGACGATTTATCGGCTTTGCCAAAGCTTGCAATACCTCGGCGGGCCATGGATGCGATTTATTGAGTTCAAAATCCATCCAGACCATCACCGACTTACCTTGCGCGCACAGTTCAAGGCGGTCTGGATAGACCACTGAAATATCAACCGCCTGCTCAAGGCTTGAGCGGCCAATACTCACCACGCGGTGGCTGACCCGAACCGTTGCTGGATAGGTAATCGATTTTTTAAAATCGCAAGCGCAGTGCACCACCACAGCTCCGTAGCGCGTTGACTGGGGCGCCTGGCCCTCGTAGAACATCTTTAAACGCCCTTCTTCCATATAGCGGAAATAATTGCAATTATTCAGATGTGCCAAGGCGTCAGCATCAGACCAGCGCATCGGGATATCTAAATCGTAAATATCACCCACCATCAGGGTTTGGGGTTCAGAGCCAGCCACACACTTCTCCAAAAATCATGCCATGTATTGCAAAAGGCGCTGTTCACGAGTTTGCAAGGCCCGTGCCACGACAGCGTGCGCCCCTGTGCAATACAATCGCTGCAGCAAATAAACATCATACCTTTGAAGCAGGGAGACTCTCATGTCAGCACGCGAATCGATGGAATACGACGTTGTCGTGGTAGGTGGAGGTCCGGGCGGGTTAGCCACGGCGATTCGCCTCAAGCAACTCGCCGCAGAGCGCAGCCATGACCTTTCGGTTTGCGTGCTTGAAAAAGGCAGCGAAATTGGTGCACATATTTTGTCGGGTGCTGTGATGGATCCGCAGGCAATGACCGAGTTGTTTCCTGACTGGAAAAACATGGGGGCGCCCCTTGACACCCCAGTCACAGAAGACGAGTTTTTGTTTTTAAGCGAAACCGGTGCGCGCAAAACTCCAGAATGGCTGTTGCCCGAGTGCTTTCAAAATCATGGCAACTACATCGTCAGCTTAGGTAAAGTTGCACGCTGGCTGGGCGAACAAGCCGAGGCGCTGGGTGTCGAGATATTTCCGGGCTTTGCTGCGGCCGAGGTTCTGTACAACGAGCAAGGCGCGGTGCGCGGCGTGGCCACTGGTGACATGGGTGTTGGGCGTGATGGCCAACCTACCGATCAGTATCAACAAGGCATGGAGTTGTTGGCGAAATATACGATTTTTGCTGAAGGCGCACGTGGCCAACTAGGCCGCGAGCTCATCAGCAAATTCAAACTTGATCAAGGCCGCGATCCACAAAGCTATGGCATTGGGATTAAAGAACTCTGGGAAGTTGCCCCCGCCAAATCACGCCCCGGTGTGGTGGTGCATACCGCAGGCTGGCCGCTTGACTCAGACACCTATGGCGGCTCGTTTTTGTATCACCTGAACGACAATCTCGTGGCGGTCGGCATGGTGGTTGGTCTGGATTACGCCAACCCTTGGATTTCACCATTTGAAGAGTTTCAACGTTACAAAACGCATCCGTCTATTCGTGGCACCTTTGAAGGTGGCAAGCGCATTGCGTACGGCGCACGTGCCATCACCGCAGGTGGCTTGCTGTCGTTACCTAAATTAGTATTCCCAGGAGGCGCCTTGGTGGGCTGTGAGGCGGGTTTCTTGAACGCCTCGCGCATCAAGGGCAGTCATGCTGCAATCAAGTCGGGCATGATGGCGGCTGACGCAGCCTTTGACGCTTTGGTTGCCGAGCGCAGCGCCGACGAGTTACCGGCCTACCCTGCTGCGTTTGAAGCCTCATGGTTACACACAGAGCTGAACAAAGCGCGCAACTTCAAACAGTGGTTCAAAAAAGGCCGCACCGTTGGCACCTTGATGACGGGTATCGAGCAATTTGTGCTGAAGGGCAACATCCCCTGGACGATCCACCGCACCAAGGCCGATCACGCTTGCCTGCAACCCGCCGATCAGTGCCCCAAAATTGAATATCCAAAACCTGACGGCGTCTTAACCTTTGATCGCTTGAGCTCGGTGTTTATTTCAAATACCAATCACGAAGAGAATCAGCCGATTCACTTAACCCTGAAAGATGCCTCGGTACCGGTCAGTATTAACTTGGCCAAGTACGGTGGCCCTGAGGCGCGCTATTGCCCTGCTGGCGTCTACGAGTATGTCAAAGACGACAACGGCAGCGATCGCTTGCAGATCAATGCCCAGAACTGCGTCCATTGCAAAACCTGCGATATCAAAGACCCCACACAGAACATTGTTTGGGTGACACCGCAAGGTGGCGAAGGGCCCGTTTATAACGCGATGTAGCGAGCCGCGTGAAACCCGAAAACAAAGGCATGTTGCTGGGGCTCATCGGCGTCACCTTATTTGGGCTGACGCTGCCAGCGACACGCATGGCGCTCGAATCGTTTCATCCTATTTTTATTGCAACTGGTCGCGCACTGCTGGCGACCGTGTTGGCTGTGATTTATCTGGTTGCTGGTAAACATCGACGTCCAACAATGCACGAATTCAAATATCTGTTGCTAGTCGTGATGGGTGTCGCAATTGGCTTTCCGGTGTTCACCGCTTTAGCCATGCAACAGGTTGACGCCTCGCATGGCGGCGTCATGCTCGGCATCATGCCCTTAACTGTTGCGGCCTGTGCCGCATGGCTCTTTAAAGAACGCCCCTCAATCGGATTTTGGCTGATGGCCGCGCTGGGAAGCACCTTAGTGATTATCTTTTCACTCATGCGCGGGAATGGTAGTTTGCATTGGGCTGATCTCTCGCTGCTGCTCGCCGTGCTAACCGGATCCATCTCGTACGCAGCCGGGGGCTATTTAGCAAGGTCTCTTGGTGGCCTACAAGTGATCTCGTGGACGTTAGTGCTTGCGACACCGTTTTTAGTTTTGCCCGCAATCTGGTTTGCACCCAGCACGTGGCAAGCCACCAACACGGCGTGGCTTGGCTTTTTGTATGTTGCCCTGTTTAGCCAATACTTAGCGTTTTTGCCTTGGTTCAAAGGCTTGTCGCTAGGCGGGATCGCCCGAGTTGGTCAAGCGCAGCTGCTTCAACCGTTCGTGACGATCATCGCCTCAGCTTGGCTCTTGGGCGAGGTCGTTGATTGGGTAACCTGGGCCTTTGCCATCGCGGTGTTTGCGGTTGTCGCGCTGGGTCGTGTGCTCGGGGCTAAGCGTTAACGTGTGAAACGTCTATCGGCTTGCGCCGAAAGCCTCGGGCTTCCGCCCGAAGAGGCTGTGAAGACATACGCCCTCAGCTGCAAAATACGTCACAAGTACGCTATGCTTAAATCACTTTCAGTAGCCTTCTATCAACAAACTTCTTGAGTCTCAACATGTCCACGCGTCCGCAAGCAGTCCCTACCACGCAAATCGACAACGATCGTGTCATCGTGACTGAATGGCGCTTTGCGCCCGGCGCCGAAACAGGCTGGCATACCCATGGCCACGACTATGTGGTGGTGCCGACCATCACTGGACTGTTGCACCTTGAGACACCCGAGGGCTTAAAAGAGTTTCCGTTAGTCGCTGGCAAGTCTTATACCCGTGGCGCGGGGGTCAATCACAATGTGATCAACGCCAGCGCCCACGAAGTTGCTTTCATTGAAATCGAAATCCGCTAATACAAAAAAGGACGAGACACACCATGCTAGATCCACAAGCCAAAGCCCTGATTGATTTGATGATCGAAAAAGGGATCCCGCCAGTGCACACCCTGACCGCAACCCAGGCGCGCGAAGCCTATGTGCAGCGGCGTTTTTTTAGCCAACCCGAGGCTCCTGAAATCGCCTCAAGCGTTGACACCGATATCCCTGGCCCCGCTGGCAAGATTACCGTACGCGGCTATCGCCCCAAAGGCAGTGTGCCCTCAGCTGTACTACCAGCACTTGTTTACTACCATGGTGGTGGCCATGTCATTGGTGACATCGACACACACGACGTGTTGTGCCGCACGCTGTCGAACTTGGCGCACTGCGCAGTGTTTTCAGTGAACTATCGCCTGGCGCCTGAGAATGTGTTTCCGGCAGCGTCTGACGACTGCGTCGCGGCAACCAAGTGGGTGCATGCCAACGCCGCTGCACTTAAGATTGACCCAGCGCGTATCGCCGTGGGCGGTGACAGTGCCGGCGGTCATTTAGCTGCGGTCGTCGCACTGTCACTCAAAGCAGACAACAGCTTTAAGCCCGTCTTGCAACTACTGATCTACCCAGTCACTGACCCCAGCTCAGAGCGTGAATCGATGCGCACTAACGGCCAAGGTTACATGCTGACCAAAGACTCGATGAATTATTACTACGGCGCTTACATGCCTGAAAAATGGATGCGCAATGATTGGCGCGGGGCCCCGATGCTGGCAAAAGACCACACAGGCTTAGCGCCTGCTTTCGTCATGACCGCAGGCTTTGATCCGCTACGCGACGAGGGTGCCGACTATGCCGATAAGTTAACGATGGCTGGCGTACCCACTCAATACGTTTGTTTCGAGCGCCAGATCCATGGCTTCATCACCATGGGGCGCATCATCGACGAAGCCAACACCGCCGCCGAACTCTGTGCAGTGGCCTTGCGCGCTAAGTTTAGATAGTCATCGTACGGCACCGAGCTCTAGATTCGGGTAGTTCTCACGCTCGGTGTCGCACGCTAAATCTAGGTAGTTCTCACGCGAGATCAAACACTCGCAACTCAAACACCCAAAGCCGGCAGGGCACCACACTCACTGTGGTTGCGCCCTACCTTGGCTTGTTCAAAAAAATTGACTGACTGAACAACTGGTCTTGAACACGAACACGGCTTGCCGTGTCTTGTACTCATCGGACAATTTACTTGCCGAGTGACGCGCTTTGACGCGCCACGATTTGGCGACAAAACTACGCCAATGGATTACAATTGAGTTTGATCAGATTCACCCAATCGCCCAACACTACGGTTGCGACCGCACCCGTTACCGTAGCAGAGCTACCCGAATTTTCACGACGCTCAGCCAAACTACTGGGCGAGGCCGAGCGTCAAGACATTATTTGCTTTCTGGCACACGCCCCCAAGAGCGGCGTGCTCATTGAAGGATGTGGTGGCATTCGCAAGCTACGTTGGCGTCGAGGCAACAAAGGTAAAAGCGGTGGGATTCGTATTGTGTATTACTTTTACAACGAGCGTGTACCGCTCTACCTCATCACACTTTTCGTAAAAGGTGATCGTGCCAATCTGACGCAGGCAGAGCGTAATGACTTACGCGCATTGGTAGATGAACTTATCGTGAGCTCTCTAAGGAAACTCAATTGACAGCAGCATTTAAAAGCATCAAACGCGGCCTCAAACAAGCAATCAAGCACGCAAGCGGATACCCTCAAGCGGTTGTGATTCACCGCCCACGCGTCATTGATCTTAAAGCCCTCAGACAAAAGTGCAGCATGACACAAGAGCAGTTCGCTGCCCAATTTGGCTTTTCAACTGCAACCCTCAGGCACTGGGAACGTGGTGACCGCAGCCCGCGGGGCGCCTCTCTGGTTTTATTGAATGTGATTGATCACAATCCGGGCGCCGTGATAGCCGCGTTAACAGCGAAGCGCTAAGCGACCAACGTCCCAGCCAACAACGCCGCTGAACTCTGCGCGGCGGCGCTGCAGGCTAAGTTTTAGTGGTTGTCGCGCGGCACAGCGCTGCCGCTGTTGCCAACCAAGAAATCCAAGTCAACGCCGTCGTTGGCTTGGTTCACATGGTCGACATATAACTTGTAATAGCCGCGATTCATTGGTGGTTCGGGGGCTTTCCATTTTTCTTTGCGCGCCGCCAGGATCTCGTCACTCACATCTAAATGCAAGCGACGTTTAGCGACATCCAGTTCAATCATGTCGCCGTTTTCAACCAAGGCCAAAGGCCCACCGGCAGCCGCCTCTGGTGCAACGTGCAAAATCACCGTGCCATAGGCTGTGCCGCTCATGCGCGCATCTGAGATGCGGATCATGTCGGTGATGCCCTTTTTAAGAATCTTGGGTGGTAATGGCATATTGCCCACCTCTGCCATGCCCGGATAGCCTTTCGGACCGCAATTTTTTAGAACCATGATGCAGGTTTCATCGATATCCAATTTAGGGCTATCGATGCGCTTGTGAAAATCTTCGATATTTTCAAACACCACCGCACGACCGCGATGCTTGAGTAATTTTTTAGTGGCAGCTGAGGGCTTAATAATCGCGCCATCTGGGCATAAATTGCCACGCAACACCGCGATACCTGTATTCTTTTTAAAAGGTTTTTCAAACGTTGTGATGACGTCGCGGTTGTAGCATTCGGCTTTTTTTACATTATCCCAAAGCGAATTGCCATTTACGGTTAACGCTTTTTTATTCAACAAGCCTTGCTCGCCCAGAGTGCGTAACACCACAGGCAAACCACCGGCGTAGCAGAAGTCTTCCATCAAGTATTTGCCACTTGGCATCAAGTTCAACAACGTGTGAACATCACGGCCAAACTTATCCCAATCATCGATATCAAGCTTGACGCCAATCCGTCGGGCGATTGCGATCAGGTGAATCACCGCGTTGGTTGAACCCCCAATCGCGGCATTGGTACGAATCGCATTTTCAAACGCCTGACGCGTTAAAATTTTATCGAGTGTCAGATTGTCTTTGACCATTTGCACAATGCGTCGGCCAGACTCACGCGCTAATACATTGCGGCGGGCGTCAACAGCGGGGTATGCCGCATTGCCAGGCAGCGCCACACCTAAGGACTCAACCATGCTGGCCATCGTTGATGCTGTGCCCATCACCATGCAATGCCCGTGCGAGCGATGCATGCAGGATTCGGCCTCATGAAACTCGTCGAGCGTCATCTTGCCGGCACGCACGTCTTCAGACATTGACCAAGTGTTGGTACCCGAGCCAATATCTTTGCCCCGATACTTACCGGTGAGCATCGGCCCACCCGAAACACCAATCGTCGGGATATTGACGCTCGCAGCACCCATCAAGAGCGAGGGGGTGGTTTTATCGCAGCCAAACAGCAGTACCACGCCATCGAGCGGATTGGCTCGAATAGTTTCTTCAACATCCATACTGGCAAGGTTGCGCAACAACATCGCCGTCGGGCGCACCAGCGTTTCGCCAATCGACGTCACTGGAAACTCAAGCGGAAACCCACCTGCCTCAAGCACACCTTGGCGCACCTGATCTGCCAGCAACCTAAAGTGCGAGTTACAAGGTGTCAGCTCAGACCAGGTATTACAAATGCCAATCACGGGTCTCCCATCGAACTGGTCGTGCGGAATGCCACGATTTTTTGTCCAGCTACGGTAGATGAACCCGTAAATATCATTACGCGAAAACCACTGACTTGAACGACTTGGTGCTGCCGGTTTTTTACTTTTCTCTGACTTCGCCATTCAAGACTCCTAAATGATCATAGTTTTGCCATTCCTCCCCGCACAGACCATTGAGTCTAAGCCTGTACGGTGAGGGAGGTTTACAACAACAGAAAATATTGACTGCAAGTAGTCATTTACTTTTTAAACGCAACAACTTTTTGTGATTGCTGGCCCAGACCCTCAATCCCCAACGTCATGACATCGCCCGCCTTCAGGAAGCGTGGCTTGGGTTTGACGCCCATCCCAACACCTGGAGGCGTACCAGTTGTAATGATGTCGCCTGGCATCAGTGTCGTAAATTCACTGACGTAGCTGATGATGGTGGCCGCATCAAAAATCATGGTCTTGGTGTTGCCGGTTTGAAAACGCTTGCCGTTCAAATCAAGCCACATATCTAATTTTTGTGGATCTTTGATTTCGTCGGTCGTGACCAACCAGGGGCCAACTGGGCCGAAAGTATCGCAACCTTTGCCCTTGTCCCACGTACCGCCACGTTCGATCTGGTATTCACGCTCGGACACGTCATTGATCACACAATAGCCGGCGACGTGCTTGAGTGCCTCTTTTTTGCTGACATAACGGGCTTTTTTGCCGATCACGATACCGAGTTCAACTTCCCAGTCGGATTTTTTTGAGCCCTTAGGCAACATGACGTTGTCATTAGGCCCAGTCAGGCTGGTATCCGCCTTGTAAAACATAATGGGCTCTTTGGGGATGGGCATGCCGGCTTCGGCGGCGTGATCTGAGTAGTTCAAACCAATCGCTAAAAATTTACCCATGTTGGCAATCGGCACACCGAAACGTGGCTTGCCTTTCACCAAGGGCAAGGTATCGGTCTTGATCTTAGCGAGTTTTTTTAACGCTGCAGACGATAACTGATCATTGGTGATGTCGGCAATGACGCCTGACAAGTCACGCAGTTTGCCTTCTTTATCGATCAAACCTGGTTTTTCTTTACCCTTGGCACCATAGCGTACGAGTTTCATGCGGTTTCCTTCGTGTGAAAAAATGTGAGAAATTAAAGTAAAACTATCCGATCCATTCAAATTAAAAACAGAAAAAATATTCATAGTCAGCGACTGTCTTCAAGCATCCCCCAAGTACTGACCGTCACAAGCAAGGCCTCAATGACTTGGGTCGCAGCGACTGCAACAACCAACCGTCCTAAATTCTTTGTCAAGCATTTGTTACAACGACCAGCCACCATCAATAATCTGCGAGGTGCCCGTTGTAAAGGACGACTCGTCTGAGGCTAAATAGACCGCCAACTGGGCGATTTCTTCAGGCTTGCCGATGCGACCAATCGGTTGACGCGCCACGAACATGTCGCGCACTTCGGTCACCGACTTACCGGTTTGACTAGAGACTGCCTGAATGCGCTCGCCTAGCGAGGGCGACTCGATGGTGCCTGGACAAATTGCATTAAACCGCACACCGCGCGCCACGTAATCAGCTGCCAGCGCGCGCGTCAAACCAATCACAGCGGCCTTTGAGGCACCATAGATCACGCGATTGGGTGCGCCCTTGATATTTGAGGCGGCAGAGGCCATGTTGATCACACTGCCCTTACCTTGCTCAAGCATGCCAGGCAAAAACGCGCGAATCGTGCGGTACATAGATTTGACGTTCAAATCCATACTGAAATCCCAGTCGGCATCACTGACTTGCATGATGTCGCCTTGATGCACGAAGCCCGCACAATTGAACAAGACATCAATCTTGCCGATTTTTTTAGCAAAGGCATCGACCTCGACCGTTTTTAAAACATCAAGAATGTGGGTCTTTATGTTAGGTACGCCCGCGTAAGCATTGAGCAGGTCTTGTTTAAGATCAGTCGCCCAAACAGTCGCGCCTTCACGCGCCATGGCAAGCGCACAGGCGCGGCCAATGCCTTGCCCAGCAGCCGTAACCAGAATTGTTTTTCCTTGCAGACGCATACTCACTATCCCTAATGATCATGCCAAATTGGCTTGACCAATTTAGCAGTTTTCGTGCAAAAATGAAATCATGATTACCCATGCCCCCGATAATCGTCGCGTCTATCAGCAAATTGCCGATCAAGTTTTACAACTGATCAAAGCAGGCGAGTTTGCCGTGAATTCTCGTTTGCCGTCAGAACGCGACTTGGCCGAACAATTCGGCGTGTCGCGCCCCTCAGTACGCGAAGCATTAATCGCACTTGAGGTGATGGGTTTCGTACAAATCAAGATGGGCTCGGGCGTATATGTTTGCAAACCCAACCCGCGCAAACAGCACGCAACAGTGAAAGAATTTGCGCCCTTCGAGTTAATACAGGCCCGCGCGTTAATCGAGGCTGAAATCGCCGCGCAGGCCGCCATCAACCGAACCGACGCGCAACTACAAGAGCTTGAACAACGGTTGCAAGATATGAGTGCTCAGTCTGCGCAACAAAAAAATCCCTTGGCTTCAGATCGCGAGTTTCATGCGGTGTTGGCGCGCGCCACCGGCAACCAGGTGTTGGCAAGCTTGGTTGAGCAACTGTTTGACGCGCGCATGGGGGTCTTATTTTCAAGACTGGCCAATTACTTTGATACTCAAACGACTTGGGAGCAGGCCATTAAAGAGCATCGCGCAGTGCTGCGCGCGGTTAAAGCACAAGATCCCGAGCGTGCCCGCGCTGCCATGCGCCACCATATGGAGCGCGCCTACAAACGGTTTTCAGTGAGCTGGCTGAAAAATGCAGAACCTCAGCAAGCCAGCACAGGGCCGACCTCAACGCGCTTAGCAGCAACGCATGATTCGGTCACAGATTCGCGTCCAAACGCGAGTCAAGCTGCCTCAAAGACCAGCAAGCCCAACCCTGGCGCGCACTCAAACCGCAAAGCGGGTGGCGTGGTCAAACGTTAAGCGGCGCTGGCGCAGCGATGCCAAATCGTTGGGCAAACGGCGCCAAGCCGGGTAAAAGTGTTGGATGGAGCCGCACGCCAGATTTCAGTTGCTCAGTGCGCGCGGCTAAGCCCGCATGGCCAGGTAAACGTACCTTCGAGACTCCGGGGCGCGGTGGGTTCTCTAAGCAAGAGTCAGCCAACTGATCCATCTGCCTTAAAAAGTCTTTTTTCCCGCCAAAGGCGTCAGGATCATACAAAGTGATGTTGATCGTCGC
This sequence comes from Bordetella parapertussis, assembly GCA_945895265.1. GTDB lineage: Bacteria > Pseudomonadota > Gammaproteobacteria > Burkholderiales > Burkholderiaceae_B > Zwartia > Zwartia parapertussis_I. Next base: position 74,722 of record CAMDEF010000012.1, read on the forward strand.
CCCCCACCCTTCTTTCGGATCAGAACGGCCAAAGCCAGACAAACCACCCGTCAGCGCTTCAACCATCAACCCCAGGCCAAAGCCTTTGTGCCCATACGACAGCCCACCAATCGGCAAAATTGTGCCAGGCGGTTTTTGATTAAACACAGTTGGGTCATTGGTGGGTAAGCCTTGCGCATCTAACAACCACTCTTCAGCAAATTTCTCGCCAGCGGCGGCTTTGCGGTTGCTCATGCCGTTGGTCGTGATCGAGGCTGAAATATCAATCAACACATCGCCGCGTGAACACGGGAAACCCATGGCAATCGGATTAGGCGTGAAGACCGCACGCGTGCCGCCATAGGGCGCAACACTTGCCACGTTGGGGTCTGAGCTCGCCAGCACCATCAAAAACCCTTCGCGTGCCGCACGCATCAAATACACTGCCAAGCAGGCAATATGGTGGCTACGCTTGATCGCAAGAGAGGCCACACCCATCTCACGCGCAGCCGGAATCAACACATCGAGCCCGCGTTCGATCAACCACGGGCCGGGCAAGCGCATGCCATCCCACAATTGCGCAGCAGGCTTGGCGCTCACTACCCGGTAGTCGCCTTCTCGGGTCATGCCACCGCCTTCAACATCTTTGAGGTAGCCCGGCAAGAGGGCTAAGCCATGCGTATCGTGTCCAAGCAAATCTCCCTCAACAAGCGTTTGCGCAACGACCAGTGACATGTGGGAATCAAGCCCCGCAGCAACGAGCAGGTGCTTGGCCCACTGCACGAGTTCGACACTTGAATACGCGGCACGTGTTGCACTGGCTTGAGTCATGAAAATCTCTTCCTAAAATTAATACGTTGCACGACCACCCGAAATATCAAAGACGGCACCAGTTGAAAAACTCACTTCGTCAGACGACAACCATGCCACGAGGTTGGCGATTTCTTGCACTTCACCAAAACGATTCATGGGGATCTTGGACAGCATAAAATCAATATGCTGCTGAGTCATCTGCGCGAACATGCCAGTTTTCACTGCCGCCGGCGTAATGCAGTTCACTTTAATCTCGGTATGAGCAAGCTCTTTACCTAAGGATTTAGTCAAACCCATGACGGCAGCTTTTGACGCGCTATAGGCCGAAGCGTTGGGGTTACCCTCTTTACCCGCCACCGAGGCGATATTCACAATGCGGCCATAGCCCTTGCCACCGTTGGCCAGCTTCATGAGTGGTGCAATCGCACGACAGGTTAAAAAGGTACCGCGTACATTGATGTCAAACACGCGATTCCATTCGTCGACGGGGTAGTCAATCACCGTCACATTTGGGCCTGTGATGCCCGCGCTATTGACCAGAATATCGATCGAAGCCCCAAACGCCAAAGTTGCCTTCACAGCCTGCGCCACTGAGTGTTCATCGGACACATCGACTTGCACCCCGTGCACCGAAGCACCTAAGCGCGACTGAGCCTCTTTCAAACTTTTTGCATCGCGATCCCAAATTGTGACCGTTGCACCGCCACCGATCAGTCGCGCCGCGCAAGCCTCGCCGATCCCGGCAGCCCCGCCTGTAATCACCGCATGCTTGCCAGAAAAGTCGTATTGGGCCGGTTTTGACATGTTTGCTCGCCTCGAATGTTTAGGGGTTTTCCCGTCTTTGACTGAAATAATTGGTCAGACCAATTGCTCTTGAAGTTTAACCATAATATCCTTTCCCCTCACAAGTCAAACAAACTGTCGCTGCACATACTCAAACCGCGGCGCGCAGTCAGCCAAGGGCAGCCCTCTTCATGAAAGTATTAATTACAGATTTCGACTTTCCGAACGTAGAACTCGAACTCGGTTTGTTTCGCCAGGCTGGGTTACAGGTCATCACCGCCCAATGCAAAACCGAAGACGAAGTCATTGCAGCGGGTAAAGACGTTGACGCATTTTTGCTTCAATACGCCCCCGCCAATCGCAAAGTCTTCGAAGCACTTCCTGGTTTAAAAATCGTCAGTCGCTATGGCGCCGGCTTTGACACCATCAATACCGATGACGCTCAAGCCTGCGGCGTTTGGGTCGGCAACTCGCCTGATTATGGCGTGCATGAGGTGGCCAGTCACGCGTTTGCGATGGCCTTGAACTTAACCCGACACCTGTCCTTTTATGACCGCGATGTGCGCGCAGGCAAATGGCATTATCTCACCCCTGGCGTGCTCAAACGCCCCTCCAATATGACGGTAGGTGTGCTTGGCATGGGACGCATCGGTCGCCGCTTTGCCCACCTCGCGCGCGAGACTTATGGCGAGGTAATTGCCTGCGACCCGCACATCATGGCGTATGACTTTCCGCCCTACGTCGAACGCGTAGACATGACCGAACTGTTTGCCACTGCGGATATTATTTCAGTGCACACGCCCCTCAATGATGAGACGCGCAACATCGTCAACAGCAAGGTGTTGAATCTGATGAAACCAGGCAGCTACGTGGTGAACACGGCGCGTGGTGGCTTAGTCAATGTCGACGATGCCTTGGCCGCACTGAACTCGGGCCAACTGGGTGGGTTGGCGCTTGACGTCTTGCCCCAAGAGCCACCGGGCGATCATCCACTCGTGAGACACCCACGCACCATCTTGACACCGCACGCAGCCTTCTTCTCACAAGAGGCTGAAATCGAGCTGCGTAGCAAGGCCGCACAGAACATCATTACCTTTGCGCGCACGGGCAAGCCCGACTATCTGGTGACAAAAGGAACTCGGTGTTAGTTGGCGCAGGGCAGCGGAGTCTTGCGCTTTAGCCGCAATCGCCAAATGCAACGACAGTCCTGTGTATGATAATGACGCGCCCAAGAGACGCGCGCGCCTGGGCTCAGGCTAAAGTGGCTAGACTGACGCATTCTCGTTGAAAACTTCTTGTCCGGGATGGCCGGATCCATCAAAGCATAGGAAACCTCATGGAACCAGTGATTCGCCTTCATCCTCAGGATGATGTGGTTATTGCACGTCACCAATTGATTTCAGGCACCAAGCTTGCCTCTGAAAATGTCACGATTCGTGGACTGGTGCCGCCTGGACACAAAGTTGCGACAAAAACAATTAAACAGGGCGAACCGGTTCGTCGCTATAACCAGATTATTGGTTTTGCCAGTGCAGACATTGAACCGGGCTGGCATGTTCATGTCCACAACCTGAGCATCGGAGCTGAAGGAGGTGCCTTTAGCCGTAACTACGCGATTGGCGTCGACGCCAAACCCACCCAATATGTTGCAACGCCACGGACGTTTAAAGGCATCGTGCGCGCCGATGGCCGTGTCGCCACCCGAAACTATCTAGGTATTTTGACCAGCGTCAATTGCTCAGCCACCGCAGCGCGCGCGATTGCCAGCCACTTTGATCGCGACACGCATCCTGAAGCCCTGGCGGCGTTTCCGAATGTCGACGGAGTGGTTGCGCTGACGATTAGCAGCGGCTGCGGCATGGGCAGCACCGGCGAGGGTATCGACGTCTTACGCCGCACCTTGTCAGGCTACACACGCCATGGAAATTTTTGTGGTGTGCTGATGGTGGGCCTAGGTTGTGAGTCCAATCAAATCACCGATTTACTAACGGCCGAAAAACTCTCTGAAAACCCGTTGTTTCAAACCTTCAATATCCAAGACACCGGCGGCACACAAAAGACCGTGCGTAAAGGCGTCGAACTGATTCAACAAATGTTGCCACACGCCAACAAAGTCGTACGCGTTGACGTACCAATCAGTCACTTAACGCTTGGCCTGCAATGTGGCGGCTCGGATGGCTACTCGGGTATCTCGGCCAACCCTGCCCTGGGTGTCGCAGTTGACCTGTTGGTGCAAAACGGCGGCACCGCCATTTTGTCTGAAACCCCAGAGATCTATGGTGCCGAACACTTGCTGACGCGCCGCGCCGCAAGCCCTGCAGTGGCCGAAAAACTCATCGAACGCATTCATTGGTGGGAAGACTATTGCGCGCGCAATCAAGGCGAAATGAACAACAATCCTTCGCCTGGCAACAAGGCAGGCGGTTTAACAACAATTTTAGAAAAATCGCTGGGTGCAGTGGCCAAAGGTGGCACGATGCGCCTAGAGGCCGTGTACGAATACGCACAACCTGTTACGACCAAAGGCTTTGTGTATATGGATACGCCGGGCTACGACCCCGTCTCGGCCACGGGACAGGTCGCAGGTGGCGCCAACATGATTTGCTTTACCACCGGGCGAGGCTCAGCCTATGGCTGTGCACCGACGCCATCCATCAAGTTATCGACCAATAACGCCTTGTGGAAGCGTCAAAGCGAAGACATCGATATCAACTGCGGCGAGATTGTCGATGATGGCATGTCTATCGCCGAAAAAGGCGCACAGATTTTTGAGTTAATCATCAAAGTCGCCTCAGGCGAGCGCACAAAAAGCGAAATCCACGGCTATGGACAAAGCGAGTTTGTGCCTTGGCAAATTGGCGCTGTGATGTAGTGAGAGCTATAAATAACGACCACCAGCCCCGACAGCAACAGTAATCAGACCAAGCACCAAATTGATGAAAATCATCTTGCGGATGCTTGCCATTGCCTCGCCACCCTTAGGCCACTCTTTGGCTGCCACGGCAGCCTTTAGCTGTTTAAACGGCACACCATAAATCATGCCAAAAATCGCGGCCATGATCACGGCAATCAACACCATCAGATGAACATGCCAGCCTGCTTTGCCAAAGCTGCCATGTAAAGAGATGAGCCAGATACCCGTCACAAACAACAAGAGAATGGCAATCTTGACCCAGATAAAAAAGCGCGACATCACGCCGCACAATAAGGGCAGGCGCTGAGGCGGCTCAAGTAAACTTGCCGCAGCTGGGCGCAGCGAAGAGTGCATCAAAAACATTCCGCCCACCCAGACAACCGCTGACAGGGTGTGCACCATAATTAACAAGGCAAATAGCATGATCTGGCTCCAAAGATAGGCGAGGGGATGTTAACTGGACATTGGGTCAAAACAACGAAAAACACTCACAGTTAAATGTCTCTCCTCGCACTTTGACCAATTAGTCCATCTACGGATGTATTGGTCAATAGACATCTATAGGATGGCAACGCAAATCAATCGTTCCAACTTATTTTTTGTTGATACAATAATTGAATTATGAATACGATGTACTCAAAAACCTTAGCAATTTCGCCAAGCACGGCCTCAAATTCGAGCAAGTCATAGAATTTGAGTGGAAAAGAAATCAACAGCTATGCCAAAACTGAAACCGAACACACAATATCCGACAGCGAACGAAGACGCACAGATTAGTGCAGGAATCGCGGCTGATCCGGACAACCCTGAGCTTGTATTCAGCCACTCTGACAAGGTGCAAAGCGCAGCCGATTTTTTTGGTCCAGAAAAATACCCTCAAGTGCTTGCAATGAAGCGACCTAGGGGCCGACCCAAGGCAGCAGAAACGAAAGTGTTTACCGCCCTCAGACTTGACGCCGACTTACTAGCCGCCTTCAAAGCGACGGGCAAAGGTTGGCAAACGCGCATCAATGCAGCCTTAAGAGTGTTTTTGCATGAGCATCCGCAGTCCAAACACTAATATTCGAGGGCAGTGCTAATCAACTTCTGGCTCCGGAAGATGGGCTTGCGCGTCGTCACTGATCAATCGGCCATAAGCCATCTAAAATTGAACCCGCACTGTTAATCACCCCACACAATTCTGAAATAGAAATACGCTTTTGGGTTGCTTGACGACGTATCTGTTCGTACGCTTGAATATCAGTCAAGCCATGACTCTCTGCTAACAATTTAACCGCGCGCTCGATTTCTCGACGTGAGCGCAAGTTCTCTTCAAGTTTTTTCACCTTGACCAGTAACCGATCTTGATACCCTCTGTTGGCGCGCGCCAAAATCAAGGTGCTGAGTATGTGAGTGTGGTCAGTTAGTTTGATGGACTGCTGATCAAGTTTCTCGATGGTTCAGTTGTCTGAAGTGGTGCCAGTTTTTACTGGCACCGTTTTCATTTCAGCGATGGGTGTGAATCAGAAAGGCTCATCGTCAGTGCTTGGACCTTTT
>CAMDEF010000013.1 GCA_945895265.1 Bordetella parapertussis
TGCGCACTCCCACAGGCCTCCATCGCGATCACGCTGCGCTCGCAGTTGGCAAAAAACTCTGCCATCTGTTCGCGCTTGAGCTGCTTGCGATGAACCTCACCTGTTGTCATATCTACCCAGTGCAATTGAAAAAATTTCTTTGCAATATCTAGTCCGATTGTCGTAATCTTCATTTCGAGCCCTCATTACCGTTTGTGGTTAATTTCAGAAACTCCACTTTGGCACTTAGATGCCGTTAGGTAAAGCGAGGGCTCTCTGCTTTTCTGGCACCCTCACTCCCCAGGGGGGAGGGAGGCGTTCATAACATCTCCTGATTTTTATTTTCTGAGTATAAGTTTACCGGAGTGCGCGGAAAGCCTCGGCCTTTAGTCCGGGGATGAATAGCGCGGACAGCAGCGCTGTCCTAGCTGTTTGCATTTTGAACTTGCGGATATACTGTTTATAATTACAGTATGCTGCGACTTCAAGCCTACAAATTCGAGCTACGTCAAAATGGGGAACAAGCACGCAAGTTGCGTCAGTTCGCTGGGGCGTGTCGATTCGTCTACAACAAGGCGCTCGCCTTGCAGAAGGCAAGGCACGAGGTTGGCGAAAAGCATCTTGGCTATGCCTCGCTGTGCAAGCACCTGACCGAATGGCGCAGCAGCGCCGAAACACCTTGGCTCAAAGAAGCGCACTCGCAGATTACTCAGCAGGCGCTTAAGGACTTAGAGCGTGCCTACAAGAATTTCTTCGAGAAACGCGCAGCATTCCCCAAGTTTAAGAAGCGAGGACAGTATGACCGCTTCCGCTTTCCGCAAGCAATTACCTTAGACAACCTCAACGGGCGCATCAAACTGCCTAAACTTGGCTGGATGCGCTACCGCAAAAGTCGCGACGTATTAGGCGAAGTTCGTAACGTGACTGTTAGCGTGAAGAACGGCAAATGGTTTGTATCGATCCAGACCGAGCGAACGGTAGAGCATGCAGTTGCACAAGGCGGTGCGGTTGGAATCGATGTCGGCGTTGCCCGGTTCGCCACGCTGAGCGACGGCAGCCATATCGAAGCCGTCAACAGTTTTCGCATGCATGAGGTTCGCCTGCGCCGTTACCAGCGTCGCACAAGCCGCAAAGTCAAATTCAGTAACAATTGGAAGAAGGCCCAGGCCAAAGTTAAAAATCTGCACTACCGTATCGCCAACATCCGCAAAGACTTTCTCCATAAGGCTTCAGCTGCGATCTGCAAAAACCACGCACTCGTAGTTGTTGAAGACCTGAAAGTCCGCAATATGTCTGCCTCTGCAGCCGGCACGATCGGGGCACCGGGGGTAAACGTCCGAGCCAAGGCCGGTCTGAATAAGTCAATCCTCGACCAAGGCTGGTCAGAATTCCGTCGCCAGCTTGAGTACAAGATGACATGGAAAAGCGGTTGGCTCGTAGCGGTTGCGCCCCAATACACGAGCCAGATTTGCCCTTGCTGCGGTCACACGTCGAAAGAAAACCGCAAGACGCAGGCAAAGTTTGAGTGTGTCGGTTGTGGTTTTGAAGAGCACGCCGACTTGGTTGGTGCTATGAATATTTTAGAGCGGGGATACCGCTTGTTAGCCTGTGGAGAGTCGGTGCAGTCAGACCGCTCAGTGAAGCAGGAACCCACCGAAGTGACTCGCAAATCACCGCGTAGCGCCGTAGGAATCCCCGCCCTTTAGGACGGGGAGGATGTCAATGCTAACTACCTGTTTTGTTCGTTCACCTCGCAAATGGTTTGCCAAATCACGACAGGTAAAAGCAGGCGATGAGCCGCACGGATCGCACTTGATCCATATTAAGTTGTCGCCATACTAAAATAATGGTCTCCTATTACATAATTTAGTGATTTCATGAAACTTCTTTCAAAGACAAATCTGGGCGCAATCGAACTGAGTAACCGTGTCGTGATGGCGCCGTTAACCAGAATGCGTGCTCAAGCCGGTGATGTGCCAGGCGATCTGGCGGCACAGTATTACGCTCAGCGCGCCAGTGCAGGGTTGATAGTTTCTGAGGCAGCTCAAATTTCTGCTCTGGCGAAAGGCTATCCAGCCACGCCAGGCATTTACAGCGATGCGCAGGTTCAAGGCTGGCGCAAAGTGACCGATGCGGTTCACGCAGCGGGCGGGAAAATTATCTGCCAGTTGTGGCACGTTGGCCGTATCTCACACAGTTCGTTGCATCCAGAGCAAGGTCTGCCCGTTGCCCCCTCGGCGATCGCGCCTACTGGCAAGGTGTACACAGCCTCTTGGGGTCTTGAGGCGTTTGAGACTCCTAGGGCAATGGAGTTAACTGAAATTCCAGGCTTAATCCAAGACTATGTTCACGCAGCCAAGCAGGCTAAGCTTGCCGGCTTTGATGGTGTTGAAGTGCATGGTGCAAACGGTTACCTGTTAGATCAGTTTTTGCACAATGGCTCGAATAAGCGTACCGATCAATACGGCGGCAGCGTCGAAAATCGTAGCCGTCTGTTGCTTGAAGTCTTGCAGGCGGTCTGTGGTGTGTGGGGCAGCGATCTCGTTGGCGTGCGTTTGTCGCCGTATGGCACGTTTAACGATATGTCTGATACCGATGTGAAAGGGCTGTTCACTTACCTTGTGGGTGCTTTAAGCAAAATGCAGTTAGCGTTTTTGCATTTCATCGAGCCGCGTTCAACCATGGCCGGTGGCACAGACAAAGTGGCCGAAGATCAACCCAGTACCTCGAAACTCTTTGGGCCAATGTTTGGCGGTAAAGTGATTTCAGCAGGCGGTTATGGTCGTGATGATGCCGAGGCTGTTGTTGCAAGCGGCCAAGCCGACGCGGTGGCGTTTGGGCGCTTCTTTATCTCTAATCCTGATTTACCCAAACGGTTTGAATTAAATGCACCCTTGGCGCCATATAACCGTAAGACGTTTTACGGTGGTGATGCCAAGGGTTATACCGATTACCCAACGCTCTAATGTTCAATCAACGCTGATTTTTCTGGCGATGATCAGATTCTTCCAGCGTTGATTTTCACTCGTGACAAAGCGAGTGAACTCTTCTGGGGTGTTTGCGACAATCGTAATGCCAAGGTCTTGCAGCTTCTTAACGGTTGCGGGATCTTTCATGGCCAAGATCGCCGCGTCGCTGAGTTTCTTTTTTACGTCGGCCGGTAAGCCTTTAGGCGCGGTCAAACCTTGCCAACCATAGACCTCCATTCCTTGTACGCCCGCCTCTGCAAACGTTGGTACGTCGGGTAAAGCAGGTGAACGCTTGTCAGAGGTAATCGCAATCGGGTGTAGCTTGCCTGCGCGAATCTGTGGCAAGACGGCATTGATGTTGGTCATAAAGAAATCAACTTGTCCGCCCAAGGTATCTTGCAGCGCAGGCGCACCACCTTTGTAGGGGACATGCACACCCGTGGTGTTGGTTTGTTGCCAAAGTAGTTCGGCCGATAAATGATCCGAGGCGCCCACCCCAGAACTTGCAAAGGTCAGTTTGCCTGGATTATTTTTTAAGGCAGCCAGCACCGCTGCGATCGTGCGTTCAGGCCGGGCCGGGCCGGTCACTAAGACGTTGGGCGCCTGAAAGGGCAGACTAATGTAGTCAAAATCAGCAATTGGGTCGTACGTGACCGATTTGATCAAATGAGGCGCCACAACAAAGGTGCCAATCGAAGAGACAAATAAGGTGTAACCATCAGCGGCTGCACGTTTGACCAGCGCACCCGCGATCGTACCGGTGGCACCAGGCTTATTTTCGACAATGATGTTTTGCCCGAGTGCGGCTTGTAGTGCGGGCGCAAGCGTGCGTGCAGCAAGGTCTGTCGGGCCACCTGCAGGAAATCCTACGATCATGTTGATGGGCTTGTCAGGCCATTTGTTCGTTTGCGCTTGAACGCTTAGGCTCAGGCCTAAGCTTAGGAACAGCGCAAGTGAATACCGAGTTACGCAGCCGATCTTTTTCATTTTTATCACGCTCATTGAGTTTGGGTTTCTGGGTTCATTGCAACTGGTGAAGCCGTCCTGCTTATCGAATTAAGCTTTCTGGGTTGACGATAAATTCGGCGGTGGTACCGCTTAAAATTGCGGCCATGTCGTTTGCCATCGACTCATAGATGCGTGTCATTGCCCCCTCGCTTGTCGCCATCGCATGTGGCGAGACCAAGCAATTTTGCAAGCTAAAGATTGGGTGTGTGTGGTCGGGCGGCTCAACTAAAAATACGTCTAAGGCAGCGCCACGTAAATGACCGCTGACTAACATTTCATAAATAGGGTCAAGGCTTTCAATGACGCCGCCTCGCGCGAGATTAATCAAGAAAGAACCTTGCTTCATGCGTTGCAGCCGTGCGCGTTTAATCAAGCCCATGGTTTCGTCGTTTTGTGGACAGTGCAACGTGACATAGTCTGCCTGCGCCATCAGGGTGTCGAGGTCAACCAGTTTGACGCCAAGCGCACCGGCAACTGCAGGATCAAGATAAGGGTCAAAGGCAATGACGTTCATTTCAAACGGCTTGGCCATCTTGGCCACAATTTGACCGATACGGCCCAAGCCGATAATGCCTAGCGTTTTTTGATCGAGGTCGGTGCCTTGCGACGCGATACGTGATTGCCAGTTACCTCGCTTGGTTTCGCGATCCCAGTGCGCAATCATTTTGCACAAGGCCAACATAAAAGCGAAGGCGGCTTCAGCGACCGCACGCGCACCAGCGCCTGGCGTGTACACCACTGCGATGCCGCGCTCAGTTGCGGCCTTGATATCCACTGTGTCGTAGCCCACACCAGTGCGACCAATCACCTTTAAGTGCGGGGCAGCATCCATCAGAGCAGCCGTGATTTGAACTTGACCACGCACGACTAGGCCGAGAGCCGGGGCGATTTCGCGCATTAAGCCTTCGAGCGTGGGCTGCGCCGCGACCTTGAACTGACCAAAACGCGAAAGTGTTTGTTCGGCGTACAGATCGAGTGGTTGGGTAGAGAGGATGATGGGTTGAGTCACGTGAAGGGCCTTTGTGTAGCAGGGCAAAAAGATGAGTGCAGAGTGTGTCAGCCAATATTACACGTGTGTGTGTCAGCCAATATTACATTTGATTCCATTCAGGTGACGCCACCTCGAGCCAAGCTTTACGATGTTGCGGCGCAACGCAAATTTTGTCTTGGGTCGTGCTAATCTGCACTCACGTTTTCGGGTCAAAAAAAGACAGAGAAGTCTATGCTCGAGTTTATGTTGCGCCGCACACTTGTTGCCTTGCCAGTGTTATTGCTGGTCAGTCTGATCTCGGCTTTAATCATGGAAATGGTGCCCGGAGACCCAGCAGTGTTGATTGCTGGCCAAAGCGCAACGGATCTTGAGTTAGCGCAAATTCGTGAACAACTCGGCTTGAATCGACCCTTTGTTTCAAGGCTGTTTGATTGGTACATGGCGTTGGCCCGTGGCGATTTAGGGGATTCAATACTCTTGAATCGGCCCGTGACTCAGGCAATCGTAGAGCGCGTTCCAGTGACTCTCGCGTTGGCGGGCTCGGCCTTAATGCTAACCATCTTGCTCGGCGTGCCCTGTGGCGTGCTATCGGCTGTTTATGCGAACACTTGGATTGATCAAGCGTTATTAACGTTTTCGTTATTAGGTGTGTCGATCCCCAACTTTTGGCTCAGCTTGATGCTAATCGTGCTGTTTGGTGTCATGCTCGATTGGTTACCTGCGGGTGGCTACATCCCCTTCGCCGATGATCCGCTTGGTTGGGTGAAATGTTTAATTTTGCCCGCGTTTTCATTAGCGCTCTTGCAGGTTGGGCTCTTGGCTCGTATCACCCGAGCCACCATGCTAGAGGTCTTGCAGCAGGATTATGTGCGTACCGCGCGTGCAAAGGGTTTGCCCGTGTTGATGGTCGTGGGTAAGCATGCTTTTAAAAATGTCCTGATTCCCGTGATCACCGTGATCGGTATTAGTTTTGGCCTGTTGTTATCGGGCTCAGTGGTCATCGAAACAGTGTATTCACTGCCAGGAATGGGTCGGTTGTTAGCGAACGCAGTATTTGGTCGCGACTATCCCTTAATACAAGGTGGGCTCTTGGTGACTGCGGCAGTGCTGGTGCTGTTGAACTTGGTGGTTGATGTGCTCTATGCCATGGTTGACCCGCGAGTGAGATATGGCAAGCGTTGACACCTTAGCAACACCCGAGCGCCTTGAAGCGGCGCGCCCGCCATCCATTTGGCGAAAACTCTTGCGCCATCGTTTATTTATGACCGGCGCGACGCTTTTATTGTTGATGGTGTTACTCGCAATTTTCGCAGACTTGATTGAAATCAGACCCCCTGAAAAAATGCAAGTTCGCCTGCGGTTTAAAACCCCAGATTTCGCTTATCCGCTGGGCACTGATAACTATGGTCGCGATATTTATAGTCGCTTAGTTCACGGGGCTCGTCTGTCACTGGCGATCGGGTTTGCAGTGGCATTGATTACTGGGATTTTAGGAACGGCAATTGGCGTGGCGGCGGGTTATTTCAAACGATTAGACGGCCCGTTGATGCGGTTAATGGATGCGCTGATGGCGTTTCCAGCGATCTTATTAGCAATCGCAATCGCAGCGGCGTTGGGGCCCTCTGCAATGAACGCCGTGATTGCGCTTGCCGTGGTCTACACACCGCGCACTGCAAGAATTGTGCGTTCAACCGTATTGGTTGTGCGAGAAACAGATTATGTGCAGGCAGCCAAGGCTTGCGGGGCAAGAGATCGTTGGATTATCTGGAGGCACGTTCTACCAAACAGCATGGCGCCGTTGATCGTACAGCTGACTTTTATTTTTGCCTATGCGATCTTGGCTGAATCGATTTTGAGCTTTTTAGGGGTTGGGCCACCACCACCGATACCAACGTGGGGCAACATGATCGCCGAGGGTAAGGATTACCTGCGCGAGGCGTCGTACATCTGTTTCTTTCCTGGAGTGGCGGTCGCCTTGACTTGCTTAGCCTTAAATCTGCTTGGGGATGGTTTGCGAGACGTGTTAGATCCACGACTGCGAGTGCAAATTGGCTGATCCTATCCTTCAGATTGACGACTTGCGTGTCGTTTTCGGCTCTGGACGTGCAGAGCAAGTCGCCGTCGATGGTGTGAGCCTGACGCTTGCAGCAGGTGAGGTGTTAGGGGTTGTCGGCGAATCAGGTTGCGGTAAGAGCTTAACGGCCTTGTCGATATTAGGCCTTGTCCCCAAGCCGACAGGCCGAATTCAAGGCGGGCATATTCTGTTTAATGGTAAAGATCTCGCGCAAGCCAACGAGGTCGAAATGAATCGCATTCGGGGCAAAGAGATTGCGATGATTTTTCAAGAACCGATGACGGCGCTGAACCCAGTGTTTAAAGTGGGTGAACAAATCGCTGAAACGATCAGAGTGCATGAGGGTGTGAGCCGTGAAGTCGCGCGTCGGCGTGCGCTTGAATTACTTGAGCGAGTCGGCATGAGCAATCCAAAGCAACGGATCGATCAATATCCGCATGAGCTTTCGGGCGGGATGCGTCAGCGCGTCATGATTGCGATTGCCTTGGCCTGTCGTCCCAAAATTTTAATTGCAGATGAGCCAACGACTGCCTTAGATGTCACGATACAGGCACAAATTCTTGCATTGTTAAAAGAGCTACAGCAAGAGTTTGGTATGGCGATGATGTTGATTACGCACGATCTAGGAGTTGTCGCGCAAGTGGCGGATCGGGTCGCTGTCATGTACGCCGGGCGCATTGTTGAAGAAGGAACAACCATTGAAGTATTCGAGCAGCCTGCGCACCCCTACACGCGCTCTTTGCTGACAAGCATCCCTTCGCTTGATCAAGAATACACGCGCTTGCAGACCATTCAGGGTATGGTGCCCAGCTTGGCGAATCTGCCTTCGGGTTGTCGTTTTCATCCTCGTTGTCCTGATGCTCGGGCTCAGTGCGCGCAGTACACGCCGCGCGACATGATGATCGGGCCTTCGCATCGCGCTGCCTGTCTGGCTTTGAACGGTTATCGAGACAATGACTAAGCCCTTATTGAGTGTTAGAGGTCTGGTGAAGCACTTTGCCTCGCGAGCTGCGGGGGTATTTAATCGTACCGTCACGCACGTACGCGCAGTCGATGGTGTCGATTTTGATATTCAACAGGGCGAAACCTTTGGTTTAGTCGGCGAAAGCGGATGCGGTAAAACGACGACGGGTCGTTTGGTCTTGCGCATGATTGAACCCACCGCGGGTAGTATCAAGTTTAACGAGCAAGAGTTGTTGTCCTTGTCTGCTGAAGAGATGCGGTTGAAGCGTCAGCAGATGCAAATCATTTTTCAAGATCCCTACGGCTCACTGGATCCACGCATGACGGTGAGCCAAATCGTAGAAGAGCCCCTACAAATACATCATATCGGGGATCGAACGACACGCAGCAAGCGCGTGGCCGAACTTCTGGATATGGTTGGCTTGCGTAAAGAGTACTCGCAACGCTATCCACATGAATTTTCTGGAGGACAACGACAGCGCATTGGGATTGCGCGGGCGTTGGCTTTGAATCCGCGTTTTATTGTGGCCGACGAACCCGTATCAGCGCTTGATGTGTCGATCCAGGCGCAGATCGTGAATTTGATGATGGACCTGCAAAAAGACCTGGGTTTAACCTATCTGTTTATTGCGCATGATCTCGGGGTGGTTAAGCACATGGCCGATCGAGTCGCTGTCATGTATTTGGGGCGGATCGTTGAGGTTGCCAGTAAAGCTTCGTTATATCGCTCTCCTCAACATCCGTATTCACAAGCGTTACTGGCAGCGGTACCTTTAGCGCGTCCCTCGCAGCGGCAAACCTTGACGCTACTAAAGGGCGAGATCCCGAGCCCAAGCCAGCCTCCTTCGGGCTGTCATTTTCACACTCGGTGCCCGCAAGCTCAGTCGCGTTGCTCGCAAGAGGTACCCAAGTTACTAGAGATTCTTCCTGGTCATCAGGCCGCGTGTCATTTGTTAACGCCCCTCGCGCCGGCATCGATAAGCGCGGTGCAAAAAACTTGATTGGCTGTAGATGACTGAATGAAATGTAGATGACCAGATGAACCGTAGATGACTTAAACCATTGTAATGAGAGGCCGTATGTCAAAAGCTGTTAGCAGAATTAGTTCAGAAATCGACTTTAACCTAGAAGGTAAGCAGGTTGGTTTTTTGCGTTTGCCGCACTCGGTTCACCGCTCGGCTTATGGCTGGATTCCGATCCCAGTGGCTTGTATCAAAAACGGTGAAGGTCCAACTGTCTTGCTGATGGCGGGTAATCATGGTGATGAGTATGAAGGGCAGATTGGGCATGGCGTCTTGCTAAGAACGTTAGAGGCGCAAGATATCCAGGGGCGAATCATCTTTTTAACCTCGGCGAATTTCCCGGCAGCAATGGCAGGGATGCGGACGTCTCCAATTGATGAGGGCAACTTGAATCGTTCGTTTCCGGGCGATGTGAACGGCGGCACAACGGCCCAGATTGCTTGGTACATCGAACACGTGCTGTTGCCTCAGTGCGATTATGTGTTTGATCTTCACTCTGGTGGTAGTTCTCTGATGTACTTGCCCAGTGCGCTGTGCCGGCGCCAAAGTGATCCAACAAAAATGGCTCAGGCAATTGAAATACTCAAGCTCATGGGTGCGCCTGCAGCCTATGTTGCAGATTCACCGCAGGGCGATGATCGCACTTTGACGGCTGCGGCTGGCCGTCAAGGTGTTGTGCACTTTGGGAGTGAGTTAGGCGGAGGAGGGACCCTGACACCGGCGGCACTGCGCGTCGCAATTGATGGCGTACGCAGAGCGCTCAAACATTTGGGTATTTTAAAGTCGTCGGTGCAAGTTGAGCCTGCGGCGCCGACACAATTGCTTCAAGTACGTGGCTCGGATTACTTTGTGTACGCGCCTGATTCGGGGTTATTTGAACCCTTGGTTGAGTTGGGCGACGTTGTCAAAGCGGGTCAAGCTGCCGGTCGAATTCATTTCCTTGACACGCCGTGGCGCGAACCCAGCGTTGCCTACTTTAAACACGATGGCGTTGCGCTATGCAAACGGATGATGTGTCGCACTGAGCGTGGCGATTGTTTATTTCATTTGGGCACCCCTTTCGAATACTAGAATCTTTACAAGGATGCATGATGAGTCAAAGCATGATTTGGACGCGTGTGGATTACGAGAAAGACGGCAAGCAAAATGGCTGGCTTCAGTTGCCGCACTCGGTGACGCGCTCGGCGTACGGAAACGTTTCGATCCCCTTAACAGTGATTAAAAATGGCAAAGGGCCAACAGCCTTTTTGATGGCTGGCAATCACGGCGATGAGTATGAAGGTCAGGTGGCCTTATGCAAACTCATTCAATCGCTCGAACCCCATGATATTCAAGGTAGAGTCATCATCATCCCTGCGATCAATCTTCCGGCTGCGATGGCCGGTGTTCGCGTGTCGCCGATTGATCAGGGAAACCTCAATCGTTCGTTTCCAGGTGACCCAAATGGTACGGCTACCTATGCGATTGCGCATTACATTGATACGGTGTTGTATCCGATGGCTGATATCCATCACGACCTGCATTCAGGCGGCTCGTCGTTGCAATATTTGCCCTTTGCCTCGATGCGTCAAAGCCAGGATGCGGCCTTGAATGCCCGCGCAACCAGTGCGCTGAAGGCGTTTGGGGCACCCATTGGTTTGATCTGGGCCTATAGTCCTGACTCAAGATTGTCGTCAGTCGCAGCGGTCAATCGTAATCTGGTCGCCTTGGGGGGTGAGTTTGGCGGCGGTGGTTCCGTCACGTCATCGGGAGTCCGGATCGTTGAGCAAGGCTTAAAAAACTTGTTAGCTCACGCGGGTATCCTAGAGGCGTCGCGCGCGGTAGGCCCTTATGCAGGGCCCTCGCGCTTGATGGAAATCAAGAGTCGCGACTATTATGTTTATGCGCCCGAGGCGGGCTTGTTTGAGCCGGCGGTCGAACTTGGCGATATGGTGCGGCGCGGTGATGTCTGTGGCAAGGTGTATTTTGTCGATAATCCTGGGCGCGCGCCCGAGCCATGTTATTTTGAAGGTGACGGCATGGTGATTTGTAAGCGGCATTTTGGCCGTGTTGAGCGGGGTGATTGTGTTGTGCATCTGGCAACAGACGTTGCTTAGGTAACCAGACGCTTTGGTGCAGATCAAGCGTTGTTTGTTTAAAAGGTAAATATATGCCGAAACAATATTCTCAAAACAAGCCACACAAGCAGGGTTTTGTCTGGTTGGGTACAGTGGCCCGTCACTCGTTATTGACGCTCGGATTTTGTCTGGGCTTAGCGGTGGCGCCTGTTGCCTCGCACGCTCAAACAGTCAAACCTCTTCTGGTCTTTGGTCAAGAGGCACCGCCACCCACACTCGACCCGTACTTTACAACGGCGATCTCGACGCGCAACGTGGCGATGCATATATTTGAGCAATTAGTGACGCGTGGCGAAACGAATGCCGTGATCCCCGAATTAGCAGAAAGCTGGACGGTCAGCCCTGATGGGTTGACGTATACCTTCAAGCTTCGCAGTGGTGTTAAGTTTCACAACGGCAAGGTGATGACCTCGGCTGATGTCAAAGCGTCTTTTGAACGCTACAAGCGTATGGCCTTGGCCAAAGTGACGTTAGCGTCGGTGACAGAAATCAATGCACCCGATGCGACAACGCTTGAACTGAAGTTAAGCCAACGGCAGCCAGTATTTTTAGATGAACTGTCGGCTTTCGTGACGCCGATCGTCATTATTCCAGCTGAGCAGGCTGGAAAAGACGGTGGCAAACTCGACCTTATTGGTACTGGTCCGATGCAGTTTGTTGAGTGGGTCCCTGATAGTCACATTAGACTGAAACGCTTTGTTGATTATCAGCCTGACGCGCGGTACAAAGGGACAGATGGTTTCGGCGGAAACAAAAAAGTTTGGTTCGACACCGTTGACTTTAAGTTTGTTAAAGAGCCGGGTACCAGAGTGGCGGGGCTTGAGTCTGGCCAGTTGCAGATCATCGAAGATTTACCCGCAGAATCGGCCAAGCGTCTCGGCAATAACAAAAATATTGTCATCTACGACTTGAAAAACTTTTGGTTGCACGGTGCATGGGTGAATCATCATCGAGCACCGACAAATGATGTGCGCATTCGCAGGGCTGTGCAGATGGCGTTAGATATGGATGAAATCATGGAGATTTCAACCGATGGCGCCTATGCACTTCAACCGGGACTGCAGTACCCTGGTAATCCTTATTACGTTAAGAATGGCGAGCAGTACTACAACGTCAAGAATCCCAAAAAGGCAGCTGCTTTACTGAAAGAGGCTGGCTATAAGGGCGAAGAGTTTGTCATCATCACAAACTCAAGTTATCAAAGTATGTACAAGGCAGCGCAAATCGTCAGTGAGCAACTCAAGGGTATCGGCATGAAGGTACGAGTCGATGTCTTTGACTGGGCCACTGCGATGAATCAGCGGCGCAATAAAGAGGGTTGGAATCTCTGGTTTACGGGCCAGGGTTCGGGGCCATCGGTTGGGCCGTTTTCTGCCTTGAAGGATGTTGTGTCGCCGCAAAACAATCAATTTGTAGCAGACCCGGTTCTGGACAAGCTGTTTGCCGAGTTAGTGTTGGGCGAAACATTTGATGCACGTAAAGAAACGTTTGGAAAATTTCAAGAGCGGGTCTATGAGCAAGTCTTATTTTTAAAGTTCGGAGACTTGATGCGTAAGCAAGCTTCGCGTTCAAACGTTAAAGGTTTCATGCCCTATCGGATCCCAAGACTTTGGAACGTATGGATTGAGTAAGTATTTGATGAAAAATTCTTGCATTGTTCGTGAAGCTAGCTGTTTAGTACCACTTCACAAACTCATCAAGTTCCATGCGGGTACTTTGATAAGCATTTAGTGGCGCGTCTAAATCTGGATAGCCCATCGACATCCCCACGATCAATTTTTTGGTATTGGGGATGCCCAAGCAATCGCGAATGGCATCAGGGTAACCGGCTAGCGAAGCCTGTAGACAGCAGCCAAGCCCAGCGCCATGTGCCGACAAGGTGAGGCCTTGTAAAAAGATCCCCATATCCAAGGTCGACCAAGGCCCTAAGGTGCTGTCCATGAACAGGAACATCGCACAGGGTGCATCAAAGAACTGAAAGTTTTTCAGACGCAATTCGTTACGGCGTTCAGTGTCGCCACGCCCAACCCCCAACGCTTCAAAGCGACGTGTGCCGTGAATTTTTGAACGTTGTTCAAGCGCTTCAGGCCAGCTTGTTGGGGTGAGCACGTCGTAATTGGTCGGGGTATTTGAGCGAGCGAGTTCATACAGCACACCGCTCAGTTCGTCGCGCTTTGCGCCTGTGACGACCGCGACTTCCCAGGGTTGGGTGTTTGTGTATGAGGCGCTGCGACCAGCGGCCGCTAAAACGGTACGAATCAGCTCTTGTGGCACAGGCTTAGGTTGAAAGCCTCGAATGCTGCGGCGAGTCTGAAGGCCTTGTAGCAGTTCCATGTTGTGTCTCCTTCTAATGATGCAAAGAATGTTAGCACTATCCCATACGCTCAATACGATCGCCCAAGGCCACCGCCTCAGAGTGGCTATGGGTCACCATCAGCGTGGTGACGCCCGTTTGCTTCAGGATGGTTCGTAGCTCGACGATTAAGCGTTCACGAGTGTCTGCATCGAGATTGGAAAATGGCTCGTCGAGCAGCAGGATATCGGGTTTAGGTGCCAAGGCGCGTGCGAGTGCGGCTCGCTGTTGCTGTCCGCCCGAAAGTTCGTGTGGAAAGCGCTTTGCGTATGGCTCAAGATCGACCAACTTAAGCAACGCTTGCACTTGTTGTTCACGCGCTTGAGTCGACAACTTTTTTAATCCAAAACCAATGTTCTGCGCAACATTCAGATGCGGAAACAAGGCGTAATCTTGAAACATAAAGCCTACCCGGCGATGTTCTGGCGCGACAGTGTGGGTGGCTGACGAGAGTAAGGTGTCTTTGAGATAAATAGCCCCCGCATCAATAGTTTCAAAGCCGGCAATCGCCCGCAGCAAGCTGCTTTTTCCGCAACCAGAGGGGCCCAGTATGCAAACAGTCTCACCTGCTTGAAGCGTTAAGCTGTAACGCTTGAGTACTGAGACGTTTGCATCGTTTGAGGCAAAGCTTAAACTGATCTCGTCAATTTTTAAAATGGTATTCACGACGCGTGTCCGTAAAGTGCAGCATGTGGAATCCAGACCATGTGGGTGACAAATAGATTTAAGAGCATATAGCTTTAATTTTTTAGCTGAGATTTCTTTAACGTGGATTGCGTGCGTGTTAACAGAATCACGGGCAAGACACTGACTAAAACAATAATCAACGCGGCGATTGCACCTTCTTCGTAGGTGCCGCGCGCGGCTTCGCCATACAGCCAAGTCGCGAGCGTTTCAATATTCAGCGGGCGTAGCAACAACGTGATCGGAAGCTCTTTCATGGTCTCAACAAAGACCATCAGCGCTGCAGCAAACAGCGCAGGCCGCAAAAGCGGAAGGTCTACGCGAAGCAGTACCCCAAGAGGGGATTGGCCAAGCGAGCGTGCCAACTGATCAAGTGCAATGGGAATGCGCGCAAAACCTGCTTCGATTGATCCAGAGGCAACTGCCAACAGACGCAAGGTACAGGCCAGCACTAAGCCAGCCATGGTGCCAAGCAGCCACAAGCCGGGCGAACCGAGCGATAGCCCTAGGCGAGTTTGATTGATCCCGCTGTCTAACAGCGCAAAGGGCATCAGCAACCCGATGGCGAGCACCGTACCGGGCAGGGCATAGCCAATGGTGGCTGTGCGCGCCAGGCGTTGGCCAAGCGTGGTACCGCGGCGCGAGCCCCAACTACGTGCCGCCCACGCCAGTATCAGCCCACTTAAGACGGTACAGATTGTCACCGCTAGCGAGATGAGTACGGTGTGCAGCGCTGCCTGTTGAAGAACGGCGGACATCGCGCCGGTTTGACTCAAGCGCAAAAAAGCTTGCCAGCCTAAATGCACGACAGGAATCACAAAGCCCGCCAAGACCGGAAGCAAACAGAACAAACTGGCCGCTAGGCCAGGCCAACGGCGCAGTGGCCTCGGTTGCATCGGGCGCGATTGATCGGTGTTGATGAAGCGCTGCCGTCGTCGCGCATAGCGCTCAACGGCGATCAAGCCCAGCACCAAGATCAACATCGTCAAGGCAATGTGGGCAGCACCCGCCAAATCCGAACGTGTGAGCCACGTGGTGTAGATCGCAACGGTGAGTGTTTGCAGGCCTAAAAACTCTGAGGCACCGACATCGTTGAGCGTTTCGAGTAGGGCCAGAGTCGTGCCGACAACAATGGCTGGGCGCGCCATCGGTAAGGCGACCCGAAAAAATAGACTAAAGGGGCCGTGTCCTAACCCCCGCGCCGCTTCGATCAAGTTAGCTGGCTGCGTTAAAAACATGTGACGTGCGCTGAGGTACACGTAGGGGTACAGCACACTGCCTAATATGAGAATCGCCCCGAGCATTGAACGTGTGTCTGGCAGCCGAAACTCTCGCGGCGAGCTGTAGCCGAGCACTGTACGGATCAAGCTTTGGAGCGGCCCGATTGGGTGCAGTAGGTCTAGATAAGAGTAAGCCACGACGTAGGTGGGAACAGCGAGCGGTAACAGCAGCGCCCAGACCAAGATCTTACGACCAGGAAACTGGAAGGCGGTGACAAGCCAAGCCGCGCCTGTGCCGAGCATCACCACAACAACCCCCACGCCTAGCAACAACACTAGCGTTGTGAGCGCTGCGTCGGGTATGACGTAGCGTGATAAGTGTGCCCATTGAGTATTGTTTGCACTGACGGCAGACACGAGCAAAGACGCTATGGGTGCAAGCACACAGACTGCTATCAAACAGGCGAGCGCGGCAGGCCAAAAGCCGGTCGCGAGCCAACTGTTGCGAGAGGGTGTCAGGGTCATCGCAGCGTCTAGTTACCGGTCAAAGCCCAGGCGATCTACGAGCAAGCTTGCTTCTTTGCGATGCTTCGCAATCTCGGTGAGTGGGGTGAGATCGGCTTTGAGCAAACCGAAGCTTTCAACGGTAGGATCAAGCGCAACGCCTTGACGCACTGGGTATTCAAAATTGACGCGCGCGTAGAGGTTTTGCGCAGGCGGTGAGATTAAGTATTCAAGAAAGGCGATGGCACCTGCTTTATTAGGTGCATGGGCCGCCACCCCAGCGCCTGAAATGTTGACAAAGGTGCCACCGGTTTGCGCGAAGGTTGGGCGAATGACTTGAATAGCGTCGCCCCATTTGCGGGCGTCAGTGCCTGTTGCCGCCGTCTTCATTTGCCCTGCGTAATAGGCGTTTGCCAAGCCGAGATCGCAAATGCCACCTAAGATATCTCGTGCAACGTCGCGATCGCCCCCCGCAGCTTTGCGGGCAAGGTTGGCTTTGACACCACGCAGCCATTGCTCAGTTTGTGCGACGCCTCGGTGTGCAATCATTGAGGCAATCAGGGCGTTGTTGTAAGGATGTTGCCCCGAACGAATGCAGACTTTGCCTTTGTAGGCGGGGCTTGCTAAATCTTCGTAACGAAACGACTCAAGCTTTAGGCTTTTGTCGGCATACAGCACGCGATCGCGTAACGAGAAAGCAAACCAGGTGCCGTCGCTGCTGCGAAGCGGGGCAGGGATCGCCGCGTTTAACGCCTCAGAGTGAATCGCTTGAAATAGTTTCGACTCAGACAAATCCAGAAGGTTACCGATGTCAACAGCCATTAAGACATCAGCAGGCGAACTCACACCTTCGGCTTTGACGCGCTCAAGTAGCCCGTCTTTTAAAAAAACCGTTGCGACTTTAATCCCAGTGTGAGCTGTGAAGGCTTCAAGTAGCGGTTTCATGAGCCCGGGTTCGCGGGTGGTGTACAAGTTAATGGTTTGTGTTTGCGCTTGGACGCCTGAGCCTAGGGTAAGCGCGAGTACGCTCAACCCAACTGTGGTCACTGCGGTGACTTTAGAAAACCAGTGCGCCGCGTTGGCTGCGATATTGTTGAATTGCGCAGACTGAGTGGTGAGGCGATTAAAACCTAGATTAAAACGATGCAACACGGTAAACCTTTAACTTAGAGTAATAGAGTACTGCGGTTTTAGTTTTAAAAAGCGAGTTGAGATTCTAAATGCAAATGCGAATGATTCGCAACAAGATTAAATCGTAACACTTTTTTCTTTTTGTTGCTTTTGAGAGTTAGGCTTGCCGAGCTGAGACGACCAGCTATTTAGACGGGCCTTCGGTCTTCTGAACTGCGACGACCAGCTGTTTAAACGAGCTTTGGCCTGCCGAGCCCCAACAGCCACTTGGCTAAAAATCCCTTTTATGAGCGATTTCGGGTAACGTTGTGGCTTCGCAAGATAGCGATTAAGGCGGCGGATATCCGCCTGATCTTCAGAACAATGCAACCGGAGGCTTTTATGCTGTTTCCCACCACAATCGTTGGCAGTTATCCACAACCCGACTGGTTGATCGACCGCGAGAAACTGGCGGGGCGGTTTCCGCCGCGTGTGCGTGCCAAAGAGCTCTGGCGTGTGGCTGAGCCGTACTTGCAACAGGCCATGGAAGACGCCACCTTGATCGCGATCAGAGGCCAAGAGCAGGCTGGCTTAGACATCATTACTGATGGTGAAATCCGTCGTGAAAGCTATTCCAATCGTATCGCCACAGCGCTTGAGGGCATCGATATCGACAACCCGGGGACGGCACTCGATCGTTCGGGGCATCCGAATCCCGTGCCCAGAATTGTTGGCAAAATCAAACGTGCGCGTGCCATCGAAGTTGAAGACTTACTGTTTTTAAAGGCGCACACCACCCGTAAGGTCAAAATCACAGTCCCGGGCGCTTTTACGATGTTGCAACAGGCTCAAAATGATTTCTATGCCTCTGAAGAAGAAGCCGCCATGGACTACGCAGCGGCCTTGAATGAAGAGATTAAAGATTTGTTTGCGCACGGTGCGGATATCGTGCAGATTGACGAGCCTTACATGCAGGCGCGCCCTGAAAAAGCCCGCCAATACGGCATCAAAGCCTTGAACCGCGCCTTAGAGGGTGTAACAGGTCAAACTGCCGTGCATATCTGCTTTGGTTACGCTGCGGTAATTCACGCGCGCCCCTCTGGTTATGATTTTTTACCTGAGCTGGCACAATGCTCTTGCCACCAGATTTCAATCGAAACCGCGCAATCGAATCTGGATTGTCGAGTCCTTGAGTCTTTAGGCAATAAGCAGATCATGGTGGGCTGTTTAGATCTCAGCGATATGAAGATCGAAACCCCCGAAGTGGTGGCGGCTCGTATTCGCAAAGCCTTGAAACACATCAAGCCAGAGCAAGTCATCTTGGCACCCGATTGCGGCATGAAATATTTGCCTCGAGAGGTTGCAGACGGCAAGTTGCACGCGATGGTTCAAGCGGCTCAGTTGTTGCGTGATGAATATGCCAACCATTGATTACGGCGAGCGCCTGCGTCTCGGCGTCATGGTGCCTTCGGGCAATGTGATCGCCGAACCGCAGATTCATGCGATGCTACCGGCGGGCGTCGTGGCCTACATCACCAGGCTTGAGCTGCGGGGTAGCTCAGAGGCAGAACTCATCGAAATGAGTCGCCATGTTGAAACAGGTGCCAAGCTTTTGGCCGATGCGCAGGTGGGGGCTGTGGTGTTTCACTGCACCGCAGTCAGTACCTTCAGTGCACAGATGGGGCAAGAGATTCAACAACGCATTGAACACGCAAGTGGTTTGCCTGCGTTTTCAACTTCAGAAGCAATTGTTGCAGCCTTGAAAGGGTTACGAGCAAAAAAAATTATTTTGCTGACTCCTTACATTGAAGAGGTCAATGTGCGTGAGTGTGCTTTCTTGGCGCATCACGGCTTTGAAGTCATCGCGCAAATGGGCTTAGGAATCGATACTAATGCCGAGATGGGAAAACTGTCCGAGCAGGTGTGGGTCGACCAAGCGCTCAAGCTTCAAGATCCGCAGGCCGACGCGTATTTCATTAGTTGTACCGCAGTACGTTCGGCTGAGGCAATCGAACGGATCGAAGGGCTACTCGATCGGCCTGTGATTACAAGCAATCAAGCGATGGTGTGGTTTGGCCTGCGTAAATATGGAATAAGCGATCACGCACCGGGCTATGGTCGCTTGTTTGATTTGCAGTCTGTGTGATTGAAGGCCAATCGTGTGTGTGATCGTTAACGTGTGTGATTGAACGCAGGCAGATGTGGAAGCCTGCCGGTCGCCTTACTGGTTTTTAATCCCAGCGGCTTTGATGACGACACCCCATTTTTCAAGCTCGGCAGCGAGGTGGTTGGCAAGTTCAACAGGCGCACCGCCCATAGGGGTTGCGCCAATATCTGCAAGTTTCTTTTTAAAGGCTGAGTCGCTCAAAATTTGATTGACCTCAGCATTCATTTTGTCAATGATGGGTTTTGGGGTGCCTGCAGGCGCTAACAATGCAAACCACGTTGACGACATCAACTTCGGAAACCCTAGCTCGGCGGTTGTGGGCACGTCGGGCAGGGCAGGTGAACGCGTCGGTGACATGATCGCGAGCGCCCGGACCTTGTTCGCTTTGACTTGTCCGGCAATTCCGGGTATCAACTGAAACATGGTTTGAATTTCGTTGGCGATTAAGTTGGTAGTTGCGGTACCTGGGGCGTTGTACGGCACATGTACCATTTTGGTTCCGGTCTCACGCATAAATAATTCACCTGCCAGATGCATTGAGCTGCCGATGCCGGTTGAACCAAAGTTTAATTTTCCGGGATTGGTTTTGGCGTAAGCGATGAATTCTTGAATGCTTTTGACCGGTTGATCGTTATTGACGACCAAAATATTAGGCACGTCGCAGATTAAGGCGATTGGGTCAAAATCTTTTTGTGGATCGTAGTTGATGCTGACGTACAAGCTTTTGTTGACTGCGAGCGTGCCCGCCCACGAAAACAAAAACCGGTACCCGTCGGGCGCATATTTAGCAGCGGCTGTTGCCCCGATGTTGCCATTGGCACCTGGCTTGTTTTCGATGATGACGCTGGTTTTTAACCGAAGCGCAAGTTGCTCGCTTAGCATGCGTGCAATCGTGTC
This sequence comes from Bordetella parapertussis, assembly GCA_945895265.1. Lineage (GTDB taxonomy): Bacteria > Pseudomonadota > Gammaproteobacteria > Burkholderiales > Burkholderiaceae_B > Zwartia > Zwartia parapertussis_I. The sequence goes on from CAMDEF010000013.1 coordinate 20,059, forward strand.
GCCCGTGCCACCGCCGCCTGGGGCTGGAACGGTGATTTGGATGGCTTTGTCTGTGTTCGGCCAGGTGTTCGCCAACACAGAGAATGACAGACTAGAAAGTAGCGCAGTGCTAGAGATAAGAAGTTTGGTGCTTAAGCGCATCATTAGCCTCATGTTAAAAATATTGCACGTTGTTCGGTGATACCCTGTGCTCTCGGCATCGGAGAATTTCTGCACGACCTGTTCAAAGTCAGAGCCACGCCTGTCGCGTTGTTGAAGTATCGCACGCAACATGAGCGAATCGGGGTGCTCGTGTCGTGGCGCTTCAAGGAAAGACGGGCTCGCCAAGATTTAACATCAGTCGGTTCGCCCAGGCAAAAATTGCGACTGAGTGCATTAAATCTAAAATTTCAAGCTCGGTTAAGCCAACGTCTTTCAGCGCCTGTATATCGGCCGGCGCTACTGCATCTGGAGCGTTGGTCAGCGCGATCGAAAACTGAACGATTGCGCGTTCACGCTCAGAGGTACCCGCCGTGTGCGGATCGTTTAATACCTCAATAATCGCGTCTGTGCGTTTGGCTAATTGTTCAAAGCGCTGCGCGTGTACCGACGCGCAGTACACACACCCATTCATACGCGACACCACCGTAGCGCCGAGTTCGCGCTCAGCGCGCGGCATTCCGCCTGGCGCATACATGATGGCGTTGAAGGCCACTGAGCGCTGCTTAAGTACTTCGGGTTGGTGCACTAAAAAAAGATAATAGTCAGACACCTTGGCTTTGGGGTGGCTTTCTTCTAGCACGGCGATTTGTTCGGGCGTTGCCGACTCAAGGCTCACCACGTCAAGCCAGGCCTTCCAGCCAAGGGTTACGTTCGTGAAGCCTTTGATTTCGATTAGGTCGCTCATGCTTGTTGCTCGAGGAGTTTCATTGCTTTGAGCCCAGCAACGACTCGCACCTGATAAGATACAAACGCGATGAGTTGCGCCAGAGTGACCACCTCGGGAGTTGAAAGGCCCGCTTTCGGCAGGGCTTGTAAGGCAGCTTTGTCGGCTTTGACTGGATCCGTAATCAGGGTGTGAGTAAACGTCAAGATTGAACGTAAACGAGCATCGGTGATCTGCTCGAGGGCACCGTTTGAAATGTGATCGATCAGGTTTTGTTCAACGTTCAAGTCTACGAGGCGTTGGCGGTATTCAGCAGCACACAGCGTAGAGGGTGTAAGCGTACAGGCGAGCAATGCTACGAGCAGACGTTCGGCGAGTGTCAAGCCAGGTAATGTGGGGTCAAACAAGCCGTCTTCACTTTTTTGCGTTGCGGCAACAACTTTGTCGCGCTGGTGACGTACTGAGTAAGTGTTGAGTGTCGGGATGAGACCGACTAGGCGATCGATCGTGTCGGTCTGTTGAGTGTTTGTCATGAAAATCTGGCGTCCATGTAAAAGTGAAGCGAGTTTTAAGCAAAAAGTCAGAGTCTATTTTGAAGCGAGTCGAGTCGAAAGCAAAAAGCCAGTGTCTACTAAGCGGTCTTCGTTGCAGGCGTCCATTCATCGCCCAGTAGCTCAGGGTCGTCGTAAAGCTCCATGCGATGATAATGCTCAGCAATGTCTTCGCGGTAAAACAAACTTGCAATGCCGGCGGATAAGCGTTTAGCGCCTTCACTGATCGCGGGGATGTCACCCGAGACGGTGCCGTGTGAGAGCGCCGCGGGGTAACAAAAACAATGAATACTTGATAGCCCTGGGCATTTGCCAGGCGTGACTTCTTTGAATTCAAAAGCGGGTCCAAGATCAGGTGAGTCGAGCATCTCTTGGCTAGCGGGTTCGGTGAGTTCAAGTTTGCGATGTTTCCAGGCCAGTACGTGTGGCGCGATATTTGCGTATTCGGGGCGCGTCCACCAGTCGATTTTGAAACCAGTCGAGAAGATCAGAAAATCAAGTTCAAATGGACCTTTTGGGGTGTTGACGGTTAATACATTTTGCCCAACGTCGATTGACTCGATCGGGCAGCTCAAATTAAAACGGGCATTTTTGTGTTGCGATACCCGGAGGGTGCTACCGCGTGGCGCAGGGACTTGTTCGACCCCTAAATAATGGCGGATGCGCCATTTCCAGTCATCGGGCAAATTGACAAAGCCAATATTCATGCCAGCGTGACCTGCGCCTTTGCCTTTGTTGATGCGCGGTAGATCAGGGCGACGGATCAACAGATCCACACTGGCTGCACCTGCTTCAAGTGCAGTGGCCGCGCTGTCCATGGCAGAAGCGCCGGCGCCGATGACGCCAACGCGTTTACCCGCTAATGTGGCATAGTCGAGTGTGTCAGACGAGTGTGCCCAAAGCGCGCGCGGCAGAGTGGCTGCAATCTCTGGCAGGTAAGCCCCGCCGAGGCCGTCGCGACCAGTAGCAAGCACCACACGTCTGGCATACACGGTTTGTTGCCCTGTCGGCGTATTCATGATTAGCTGCACCAGACCATCGGCACGTGGTATGACTGCGGTGATGTGGTGTTCGTTGCGCACGTCGAGTTTCAGCGCTTGACGATACCAACGCAAATAATCCATCCATTGCGTGCGCGGGATTTTGTCTAGGGCTGTCCAGGCATCTAAGCCGAACTGGGCCTCAAACCAGGCGCGGAAGGTGAGGGCAGGTAAACCCAGTGCGGGCCCTGTGAGCTGCTTTGGTGAGCGTAGTGTCTGCATACGCGCAGTTGTGACCCAAGGGCCTTCAAACCCTAAGGGCGCCCGATCAAACATGATGGCTTGGATACCCGTCAGTGTTAGCGAAGCAGCGGCGGCCATGCCGGCCATTCCTGCGCCAATGATTGCAACTTCAAGTACGGGTTGACCCTCGTGTTCTTGGGTGACTACCCAGCGTTTGGCCGGTAGCTCAAGCCACGCTAAATCTTGCTCAAGGCGAGCCTGCAAGCCAGCTAAACCAAGAGAGTGTGAAGAGGTGCCCAACATATGACCCTTGTTTATGTATTGATGTCTGAAAATGAACGAGTTAATGTCAGCGTTAATTTTGTAGTCACCCAACGATAGAGTCGTAGCGACCCAATGACTAAAGATAATAGTCTAAGCCTAAATTGCACGGGACACGCTCGGCTGGCATCAAAACTTGCTAAACGCTACCAAGAATATAGTAAGCTTGCCTTCGTAATCAAGGCTTAGGCGAGAGCCGACGGATCATTAGGCAAGCCGTTCAATCATTGAATCTCAAGAGATCATTATGCTAAACATGCACAGTCTGAGTCGCAAAATGTTGGGGATTGTCTTGCTGTCGCTTTGCGCCGCGATGACTCAGGTGAGCGCTGCTTACCCCGAACGCCCGGTGACTTTAGTGGTGACCTATCCGCCCGGCGGCACTGCAGATTTGGTGGCCCGCATGTTAGCTCCTGAGGTGTCAAAAGACATAGGCCAAAATGTTGTTGTTGAAAATCGCGGGGGCGCAGGCGGGATGATCGGTGGTGCCAGCGTCGCCAAAGCTGCACCTGATGGTTACACTATCATGCTCGATGCCGCCAATCACGCGCAAAATCCGGCGGTGCAACCCAAGATGTTGTTTGACACCTTAAAAGACTTTGCACCTATTACCTTGATTCAGCGCGTTCCTAACGTGTTGGTGGTGCGCACTGATAATCCCTTGACGACGGTGGCCGAGGTCATCAGCGCCGGTAAGAAAAAAGAGCCCTCACTGTATTACGCATCGTCTGGCCCCGGCGGGGCGCAGCATTTAGCGGGAGTCTTGTTTAATGCCTTGGCGGGCACGCACCTCGAAGCTGTGCACTACAAAGGCGGTTCGTTGGCGTTGACCGATGTGATCTCAGGTCAAGTGACGATGATGTTCTCAACGGTCGGTACCTCGTTGCCTCATGTTCGTGCTGGCAAACTTCGTGTGATTGCGGTAGGGAGTGATAAACGGACTGCCGTGTATCCCGAAGTTCCTACGATTGCTGAGGCGGGTGTGCCAGGCTATGCCAGCTACGAATGGAACGCGATATATGCTCCGGCGGCAACCCCTCCTGCGATCATTGCGCGCTTAAATCAAGCCTTTGTAAACGCCTTAAAACAGCCAACGGTGATTGCCCGTATCGGTGAATTTAATGGCGAGATCATTGCGTCAACGCCGCAAGAGCTTGATACCTTCAGACGTGCCGAAATTGCAAAATGGCAACGTGTAGCTAAAGAGTTTAATCTTCAGTTGTCGCAATGACAGCCGCGCGAATTAGCTGCTTGCTTTCGGAAACTGCATGATTAAAATCTCGGCGCCCGAGATGTCTGTGGTCAGGGTGGCTGCAGGGTCGGTGGGTGCGATAAAAATTGCAGTACCGGCTTCGTGCGTTTGGCCATCAAACTTAGCAGCGCCCGCCGCAATATAAATAAATTGTCCGCGTCCAGAGGTTGGTTCGGGCCCCACAATCCTTTGCTGGGCGGGTGCCTGATAGATCGTGGCGCACAAGCCATCGGTTTGCATCGCAATGGCTTTGTGCTCGAGTGTGCTCGTCAAAGCACTGCGCTTGACGTCGTTTAAACAGCCCACGGGTGTCCCCATCACATGGCGGCGCGGTAGGTCTTTCATGTCACCGCGCTGCTCTGGCAAATATCCTGCGCCCGCGTCTTTGCCTAATCTAAACACCATGTAATGTAAGCCCTGTTCGCCCGCGGTGATGGGGCCATAGCCGGTGTGCTTGGCGGCAAAGTGCACGGTGTAGGGCGCGACCTGATGTTTACCTAACAGACCTTCACCTGCCACCATGATCTGAAACTGATCGACAATGTGAAAGTGTGATTGCAGCACACCATGTGGCTGCTGCTCGATCAGCTTGCAGTTTGGTGCGTCGGATTCAGCATTGCCTGTTTCAGGGATTAAATCGCTTCTGAAAATATGCCCACCGCTGACACCAGGTGCCGAACGAATGGGACGCTCGCGGCGATTGTTGAAGGCTGCAGTGATTGTGCCGATCTTGGTCATAGTGCAGATCTCCGTGTGGGCTTTGCTGTGCAAGCAGTTAAGACCTTTGTGATGCTTTATTATTGCACGATGAGGGATATAACAACTAGGTGTGAGCGATGACTAAACTATTAGAGGATCGAGTGATTTGGGTGGTTGGGGCCTCTGGGGCGATTGGCGCCGCGATCGCTCGCCGTGTGGCGAGTGAGGGCGCTATCGTGGTGGTATCTGCCCGCTCGGTGGACAAGCTCGAGGCTTTGACGGCACAAATTACTGCGACCGGAGAAAGGGCGCAAACCCTAGTGGTCGACATCAAGAATCGCAAAAATGTTGACGAGGCCGCACAAGCGATTTTGAAGCAATACAGCCAAATTGATGGTTTAGTGAACTCAACTTCGATTTCGGATTTTGGTCCGCTGATGAGTCTGGATGATGATGTCTGGATGGAGGTTTTAGATTCAAAATTGCTAGGCTATGTGCGCACGATGCGCGCCGTTTTACCCGCAATGTCTGAACGTAAACGGGGCGTGATTGTGAATATGTCGGGTCGCGGTGGTAAGCAACCGACGGCGACACATTTACCCGGCGGCTGTGCGAACGCGGCAGTGAATTTGCTGGACAAAGGTGTAGCTGACGCTTTTCTACCTTTCGGCATTCGAGTCAACACAGTGGCTCCTGGGCCCATCGCCTCAGACCGACTGGATCAGATGATGAAATCAACCGGATCCATGTCAGACCGAAGCGCACAGACGTTTAATCGCCCTGGCACCCCTGAGGATGTTGCCGAGGCGACGCTTTGGTTGCTCTCGGACCAGTCTAGGCATGTGACGGGCGCGCTGATCCCTGTTGACGGTGGCGCAACCTATACGGTTTGATCGGTCGTGACGCTAACTCAGTCGCTAGGGGTCAGAAGGCCGACGCGTTTACTCTGGCTTTAACCCCACGTCGTCAAACGCCTGTTTCCAGTCTTTGAGCTGACCTGCCACGAAAGTATTCAGCTCTGCAGGCGTTGAGCCTGCAAGGTCAAACCCTTGTCGTTCAATGCGTGCGCGTGAGCTGGGATCAGCGATTGCAGCGCGGACTGCCGCGCTCATTCGGTTGGCGATCTCTGGGGGTAGCTTGGCGGGCCCAAAGAGCGCGGCCCAAGTTTGGGCACCCAAGGACGGCAATCCCGCTTCCGCGAAGGTTGGCACGTCGGGCAGAATTGAAAGACGTTTATCGAGCATGATTGCGATTGGAGCGAGTTTGCCTTCGTTGATGTGTTGCACGGTACTGATCGTTGAGACTAGGTTGAAATTCACATGTCCACCTAGCAAATCATTGACGTTTGGCGCTTCTCCCTTGTAAGGGATTAAGTTCATTTGCAGATCGTTTTGTTTAGTCATGCGGCTAAACATCAATTGCGTCACACCGCTGTGGCTGCCGAAGTTGAGCTTGCCAGGATTGGCTTTGCCGTAGGCGACCAACTCAGCATATGTTTTAAACGGCTGTTTCGGGTTGGCGACCATCACGAAGATATAGCGGCCAACCAACGCGACTGGCGTAAAACTTGTGAGTGGGTCGTAGGGCGGGTTCTTCTTGAGTAATGGCACCTGCATCATGGGGGTATTCGAGGCCATGAAAAACGTGTGGCCGTCGGGTTCAGAGCGCATCACATATTCCGCTGCGATCTGCCCATCGGCGCCAGGTTTATTTTCAACAACGACGGTTTGACCGAGAGTCGTGGTTAAGTGCTGAGCCAAGATTCTTGCCACCACGTCAGTCGCGCCGCCCGGCGGAAATTGCAGCACAATGCGAATGTTTTTTGTTGGCCAGGTTTGTGCATTGGCCCAAGTAGGTGCAGCCAAGCTCGCGATGGTACAGGCCAGCAGAGTGAGATGTCGAAAGAGTTTTAATGACATAGGGTACCTTCGGTGTGTATTGATCCAAAAAGCTTCGCAATTTTCAGCCTGATGATAATACGCCTGACACACTCTTGGTCATTTACACTAGAATAAACATCATGTTTTTTATAAGGGAAAACCCATGCTGCTCTATGATATGACGAGTGCCATGAATCCTCGCCGAGTACGAATTTTTTTAGCCGAGAAGGGGCTCACCATTCCGACTCGGCAGGTCGATGGCTTAAATCGTGAGAACCTGCAACCAGAGTTTTTATCAAAAAACTCACTTGGTAAAACGCCGGTACTTGAACTCGCTGATGGGACGTTATTGACCGAATCCATTGCGATATGCCGTTACCTTGAAACCTTGCATCCTGAAAAACCGCTTTTTGGTCGTACCGCCCTTGAACAAGCGCAGATCGAGATGTGGACGCGTCGCATAGAGTTTGAAATTGTGATGCCGATCATCACTAACTTTCGGCATACAGGTCAGTACTGGGTCGGTCGCGTTCCGCAAGAACCTGCCTGTGGCGAGTTTTATCATGCACGCTCGCTCGAGGCCTTTGAATGGCTAGATAAAGAACTAGTGGGTAAAGAGTTCATCGCGGCCGATCACTATACGATCGCTGATATCGTCGCACAGTGCGGTTTTTTGGTGGGTAAAGCGACCGGCACCAGGATTCCTCCAGAGCTTAAAGAATTAACGCGATGGTACGCCGCAATGGTGGCACGCCCCACTGCAAGGGCCTAAGATGAATCACGCCACCGCGACCAGCTTGCCCCCAAAAGTTTGTTTAATCGTAGGTGCCGGTGACGGTACGGGCAGTGCGGTTGCGAAGCGCTTTGCGCTGGCAGGTTACACCGTTTGCGTCACCCGCCGCACCCCTGAAGCCAGTCAAGGCTTGTTGGCAGCCATTCATGAATTAGGCGGTCGTGCCATGGCGTTCACGCTCGATGCTCGTCATGAGGATGAAGTCATCAGCTTATTTCAAAAAATTGAACAAGACGTGGGCGTACTTGAGGTTGTTGTGTTTAACGTTGGTGGTAATGTACGTTTCCCGCTCTTAGAAATGACCGCACAAAAATATTTCAAGACTTGGGAAATGTGCGCGATGGCTGGCTTTTTAGTGGGGCGTGAGGCTGCGCGCGTGATGCTGCCTAGGCAGCGTGGCACGATTTTGTTTACGGGCGCAACGGCAAGTTTGCGTGGCGGTGTTGGGTTCAGCGCCTTCGCGGGTGGCAAGGCCGCACTCAGGGCGCTTGCTCAAAGCATGGCACGCGAATTCGGTCCTCAAGGTTTGCATGTGGCGCACGTTGTTGTTGATGGCGTGATCGACTCTGAACGTATACGCACCACCCAACCAGAGCGCGTGGTGGCCTTGGGCCCTCAAGGGTTACTTGAGCCTGATAGTATCGCGCAAGCGTATATGTGGTTGCATGAACAGAATCCCGACGCGTGGACGTTCGAGCTTGATCTGCGCCCTGCCAAAGAAAGATGGTAATTGAACATTTTTTATATATTGAGAACTCTATGACGATCGAATCGCAAAACAGTACTGCAGTGAAACATCCGTCGCATCCCATCTCACGTTTTGCGATCCCGGCACTGGCTGATCTGCCAACAGACATTCGAGAAAAAATTCTTGCGGTGCAAGAGAAGTCTGGTTTTGTACCAAATGTCTTTTTGGTGCTCTCGCGCAGGCCAGATGAGTTTCGCGCTTTTTTTGCGTATCACGACGCGCTAATGGTGAAAGAGTCGGGCAGTCTGACAAAAGCCGATCGCGAAATGATTGTCACCACCACCAGTGCCAAGAATAACTGTTTGTATTGCGTGGTGGCGCACGGTGCAATTTTGCGTATTTATGCAAAAAATCCGCTAGTGGCTGATCAGGTGGCCGTCAATCACCACAAGGCTGACATCACGCCTAGACAAAAAGCGATGCTCGATTTTGCCGTGAAGGTATGCCTTGACTCACAGTCGGTCGGTGATCGGGATTATGCCGAACTACGAGAGTACGGCTTTGATGACGAAGATATTTGGGACATCACCGCCATCACAGGTTTTTTTGGTATGTCTAATCGCATGGCCAATGTGACCTCGATGCGCCCGAATGATGAGTTCTTTATGCTCGGGCGTTTACCAAAAAAGTCGCCTAAATGATTGGGACATTTATTATTTTCGGGATGTGACCCGTAATTTTTAGAAAGCGTTGAAGTTCTTTGTTTTCAATGATAAGAGTCTCGGTGTTGACGAGTGGGTGAGCCTGTATCGCGTTGGCTTGCCAAATATGCTTGTCAATAACGAGCTCGACCTTCGTTTCAGTATCGCGCATCAGGGCTATCACGCTGACAGCACCTGGCTCGACGCCTAAAAAATTTTTTAAACGCGCTGCAGAAGCGAAGCCAAGTTTTTTTGCTTCTAGTTTCTCACCAAGCTTGACCAGATCCACTTCATGCTCGGGTTGCGTAATGACCAAAAAATGACGCCTTCCTTTTTTGTCTTGCAAAAATAGGTTTTTATTGTGGGTGCCACCGAGCGAGGGCACTAAGGCCTTGAATTCGGCACAGGTGTTAGCAGCCGCGTGTTTAAAGCGTGAGACCTGCAGTTGGTGCGTGTCCAAAAATTGGTCGACAAACATATTGATAACAACGCTGCGGCAGGGTTTAGATAAGTACCCAATGCGCCGCAGTGTAGATCGCCGCTAGGTTGGCAGCCTCGCAAGTCCTCATATTTAAGCGAACTTAGAACGAATGCCTCGCAAATGCTGACAGTCAGAAGTCTCAACTATGCTGCCAGCGTGGCAGCCTTAAGTTTTGGCAGTCTAGCAATCCCCATTCAAAGAGTGGGGCGCCACACAGACTTATTCGTCAATTTTTGCGCCCGAGTCTTTGATGGCCCTGGCAAATTTAACGACTTCAGCACGAAGGTGAGTATCAAACTCTGAGGGGCTCATCAGCTTGGTGCTAAACCCCATTTCTTTGAATTTGTCTTGTACATCGGGCAGAGCTAGTGCGCGATTCACGTCCGCGTTGAGTTTGTTCACAATAGCGACTGGAGTCGCGCTCGGTGCGTACAGGCCAAACCAAGACACAACATCAAAGCCAGGTAATCCAGACTCAGCAACAGTGGGAACGTTAGGCGCTGCGACAACACGCTCGCCGCTTGAAATCGCTAGTACCTTGATGCGCCCACCACTTGCGTGCTTGATCGAGGTTGGGATTGGATCGAACAGCATTGGGATCTGACCGCCTAATAAGTCAGTTAAAGCCGGCGAACCTCCTTTGTAAGGAATATGTCGCATTTGCACACCAGCCATCGTTTTGAAAATCTCGCCAGCCAAATGCGCACCACCTCCGGGTCCGCTCGAGCCATAGTCAAGTCCGTTGGGTTGCGTCTTGATATATGCAATAAGTTCTTTGACAGAACTGGCCGGTACAGATGAGTTCACAATCAGCAAAAAGGGTGCAATCGCAACATGGGCCACCGGTACAAAGTCTTTCAAGGTGTCGTAGGGCAGCTTTTTATACAGGCTCAGGTTGATCGAGTGCTGGGTGCCCTGTAGTAATAAGGTGTAGCCGTCAGCCGCCGATTTTGCGACAAGCTCTGAACCGACGGTGCCACTGGCGCCTGTCTTGTTTTCAATAATGGCTTGCTGTCCCCAAGTTTCAGTCAGTTTTTGACCCAAAATGCGCGCGACAACGTCGGTGCCCCCACCCGGCGGGAAAGGCACGACGATACGAACCGATTTGGTTGGATAGGCCTGGGCGAGTGCCAGACAGGGGGCAAGTAGTAAGGCCGCAAGAAAGCGTTTCAATATAATCTCCTGGCTCGATTTTTCACGAGCTTCTGTTTGAACCTCTACAATAAAGCTTTTGTCACAAAATTGGAACCTTTCTTATGTCTGGCCCTCTCTCCCACATCAAAGTTCTTGACCTATCGCGTGTACTCGCTGCGCCCTGGGCCGCACAAAACTTAGCGGATTTAGGCGCAGACGTCATTAAGGTTGAGCGCCCAATCAAGGGCGATGACTCGCGGGCCTTCGCGCCACCGTTCTTGAAGGATCAAGACGGCAATGTCACTCGCGAGTCTGCTTATTTTTGTGCAGCCAATCGCGGTAAGAAGTCGATTACGATTGATTTGTCCAAACCCGAAGGTCAGCAGTTAGTACGTGAGTTGGCCAAAAACGTAGACGTGATTTTTGAAAACTATAAAGTCGGTGATCTGGCGCGCTATGGCTTGGGCTACGAAGATATCAAAGCGATTAACCCCGCGATTATTTACTGCTCGGTGACTGGCTTCGGGCAGACTGGGCCTGAAAAAGACCGGCCGGGCTACGATTTTATGGCTCAAGGTATGGGCGGTTTAATGAGTATCACCGGCGAGCGCGACGACGTGCCTGGTGGTGGCCCGCAGCGTGTAGGTGTACCAATTATTGACTTGACGACTGGGATGTATGCCTCGATTGCTGTCTGTGCAGCGATTGCGAATCGTGCAGTCACAGGTCAGGGACAGTGGATCGATGTCTCATTGCTCGATTCGTGTGTGGCCTTCTTGGCAAACCAGGCGATGAATTATTTTGCCACCGGCGAGTCGCCTAAGTCGATCGGTAATGCGCATCCGAATATCGTGCCTTATCAAACCTTCAAAACCTCGGATGGTGCGTTGATTTTGGCTTGTGGCAATGACAATCTCTTTAAGAAGTTTTGCGAAATTGCCGAATGCACTCATCTTTCGCAGGATCCGCGTTACGCAACCAACGGTGAGCGCGTCAAAAATCGCGTCGAGATCACAGCGATTCTGGATGAGATTTTTTTAAAACACACCACGCGCGAGTGGGTCAAACTGCTCGATGAGGCGGGGGTCGCGAACGGGCCAATCAATACAGTGGCACAAGTGTTTGAAGAGCCTCAAGTGCTGGCACGCGGCATGAAAATTGAATTGCCACATGCTGTGGCGGGCAAGGTGCCCTTGGTTGGCAGCCCAATGAAGTTCTCGGGCACACCAATCAAACACGAGATTCCGCCGCCAGCTTTAGGGCAGCATACGGATGAGATTTTAAGTACGGTACTGCATAAAAATGCCGAACAGATTGCTGGGTTGAAAGCGTCAGGAATTGTTTGATCAGTTTCGGGGTAAACCGCGCTTCGTAGCGCTGAAAGCAATACCCGTGTTGTGGATGAGGTAGGCGCTATGGCTTTAAAATCACGTCAGACAAGTTTAAAGTGCGAGAAACCTCTCGCCCAGAAGCACTCAAGATAAAAAGCGGAGACAACATGTTCGATTTAATTATTCGTAATGCACAGGTATTTGATGGCTTAGGGCACCCTGCGGTGCATGCCGATGTGGCCATTAAAGAAGGGGTTGTTGCTGAAATTGGTAAAGTGACCGGTTCTGCAAAACAAGAACTCGATGCAAAGGGCTTGTCTCTCATGCCAGGCATTGTTGACTTGCATACGCACTTTGATGCGCAGGTCACCTGGGATCGCACGATGTCTCCTTCGCCTGCGCTTGGGGTCACCACTGTTGTCATGGGGAACTGTGGCTTTGGGATTGCGCCATGTCCCGCGCCGCAGCGTGAAACCATGATGAAGAATTTATCAGTCGTTGAGGGGATGGACCTGACCTCGTTATTGACTGGCGTCAACTGGGGCTTTGAGACCTTTCAAGAGTATATGGATCAGTTGCGTGCGATTAAGCCGTATTTGAATACCGCAGTGTTTGTGGGGCATTCGGTGGTGCGTACCGCTGTGATGGGCGAAGCAGGTTCAGAAAAAGCCGAGCCCTCGCCGCAAGAGCTTGAGGCGATGTGTCAACTCGTCCGTGACGCGATGAACGCTGGTTCAATTGGTTTTGCTTCCTCGTTTTCGCCTAATCATAGCGGGTACGCAGGGCGTCCGATGCCCTCGACGATCGCCTCTGAGCAAGAGTTATTGGCGCTCACGGGCGTGTTGGGCGAGACCAACAAAGGCGTGTTCATGATGGCAACGGGTTCGCGTGCCACGCCCGAAGTCATGGAGAAAGTGTCAATCAATAGTGGGCGACCTGCGTTCATTTCGACGGTATTGTCGATGTATAACCCAGCAAATCCAGACCTAGCCCTCACGTATTACAACAAAGCGGCAGAGATGCGCGCGCGGGGTAACGAGGTCTATATCTTGACAAGTTGTCAGCCACTCTCGTTTGACTTCACTTTGGCTGAGCCATACCCCTTAATTAGCCACTCGGCTTTTGATGCAATCAAAAGCAAGTCACCCGACGATATTAAAAAAGTCTACATGGATCCAGGTTTTAGAAACGCGTTGCGCGAGAATTTAAAGAATCCCAAAACAGGTATCTTATTTCTGGGTGATTGGAAATATCTGGAAGTGGGTGAAACAGCGCTTGTTGAGCATGCAGACCTTGAAGGCCTGACAATCGAAGCGCTAGGTAAAAAATGGGGTAAAGACCCACTTGATGCGTTTTTTGATTTGTCTGTCAAAGAGAATTTACAGACTCACTTTACGGGTAAGTTTTTTAATCATATTGACGAGGGCGTGGCGCCACTGCTGAAGCATCCCTCCGCGGTTGTGACGTTATCGGATGCGGGTGCGCATTTGATTTATATGTGCGATGCAGCGTTTGGCTTGCACTTCTTATCGCATTGGGTGCGCGAGACGGGTTATTTCTCTTTAGAAGATGGTATCCGCCTTCTCACCAGCGAGGCAGCCGATCGCTTCAAAATTCCTAACCGTGGGCGTTTGTTAGTGGGTAGCCCGGCCGACATGCTGTTGTTTGATCCTGCGACCGTGGGCAAGTCAAAGGTCGCAACCTTGAATGATTTGCCCGGCGGAGGCTCAAGAAAAGTTCGCTCGGGGCTTGGCATTCACGGTGTGTGGGTCAACGGTTGCTTGGTGCATGACGGCAAGGATTACGTCGAGCTTGAGCAAGGCCCAGGCCATGTCCTAGACCGGTTCGATCACTAAGCGAGAACGATGGCAACCACCGCAGCGCTCATGCAGGTTGCCATCGCACCAACCAACACCGCACGTAGTCCTAAGGCGATAATTTCTGGACGCCTTGCAGGTGCCATGGCGCCTAAGCCGCCGATCACAATGCCAAGGCTGCCGAAATTGGCAAACCCGCACAAGACGTAGGTCATGATCAGTTGGCTGCGGGCCGATAGAGCGCCTTCCGGCAATTTGGCCAAATCTAGATAAGCAATCATCTCGTTTAACGCAATTTTAGTGCCTAACAGTTGACCTGCAGCGCTGGTTTCAGCCCAAGGGATGCCAAGCATCCACACAATTGGTTGCATGGGTACGCCTAACATGCGCTGAAGAGTGAGCGGTGCATCTGCAACATTTGGCAGTAGCGCAAGAGCGCCATTCGCGAGTGCGACAAGTGCCACCAGCACAATCAGCATGGCAGCAATATTGACTACAAGTCGAACCCCATCACCCGTACCAGTCGCGATGGCATCCATGGTGCTGCCGTAGGCTGAGGTGGGTTGAAAGGCGATTTGAGCAGTGGCTGGACTTTGCGGAACCATCAGTCGGGCGAGCATGATGACCGCAGGTGCACTGACTATCGAAGAAATCAAGAGATGGCTTGCTGCATCTGGGATGATCTGACTGAGCACACCGGCATAGATCACTAAGACGGTACCAGCTATACACGACATCCCAGAGGCCATGACAACAAACAGATCAGATCGACTGAGCTGCGCAAGATACGGACGCACGAGCAAAGGGGCCTCGACCATCCCAACAAAAATATTCGCTGACACGGCAAAGCTTGTGGCCCCATTCATTTTTAATGCTTTGCCTAGCAGCCATGAAAATACCCCCACAATCTTTGGCAAGATACGCCAGTGATATAACAGTGCGGCAAAGGCACTGATAAACAAAGCGAGCGGTAGGGCTTGAAACGCCAGAACATAGGCTGCTCCGGGCTGGCTTTCTTGAAAGGGAAGAGGTGCGCCGCCCAGATAGCCGAACACTAATGATGTACCGGCTTCACTCGCCTTCTGCAAAGCCAGCACACCTTGATTGATCAGCGCGACAGTCTCTTTGATGACAGGCACCTTTAGCAATAGCAGCGCACAAACAAACTGTATGCCGACTCCTGTCGCGATGAGACGAGTTTTATGAGCTCGACGATCTTCACTGAAGAGGACTGCAATGATTGTCAGTGCCACGATGCCGGTCAAGGGCTGCAGATAAGAAGCCATACTGGAATACCTTTTTTTGAGTCTGACTATCGGATTTTGTTTTTGGCTGACTAGTTTGCGTGTCTATCAGGTCGACCGTTGAATCATTCCTCGGCAGGCTTGACTTATACTAGCAAAAAAGAGTCCTGCCGGGCTCGCATAATGAACTCATCAAACAAGGTTTGGTGATTACGGAGCAAGCTATGTCTGAAGTTGGTGAGGGCGCGAGCCTGAGCGCCAGCCGTGCCTCGAGGGCAGAGGCGTCGGTGTTCGCGGATTTGACTCATTTTTTTGCACCTCGCAGTGTGGCGATGGTGGGTGCAACAGAAGATCTTTCAAAGTTTGGTGGGCGCTGTATGCGTCAAACGATTGATTTCGGCTTTAAGGGAAACGTTTACCCGATTAATCCAAAGCGCGAGACCATTTTTGGTCAACGTTGTTTTGCCTCAATCGCGGATTTGCCTGAGGCACCTGATCATGTGGGGATCGTATTGCCTGCGCACGCTGTGCCAACCGCGCTCGAGCAATGCGCCGCAAGAGGTGTGCCCTTCGTCACGATTTTTTCATCCGGGTTTGGTGAGTTGGGCACGAGCGAGGGGCGTGCTGCGCAACAGCGCCTCATTGATATCGCCCGCGCAGGCAATATTCGGATGATGGGGCCCAATTGCAACGGCATGGTCAATTTTGTGGACGCCTTCGCACTGACCTCGACGGCAACGATTCAAGGCCCGCGCCGCGCTGCAGGAGAGCTTGGGGTTGTCAGCCAGTCGGGCGGAGCTGGGCAAGTGAATGTCATGTGGCGGGCTCAGCAAGCAGGCTTAGGGGTGAGTTATCAGGTCAGTTGTGGCAACGCCTGCGACCTTGATTTGATGGATTACGCGGCTTTTATGCTTGAGAGCGAAGCGACTAAGGTCGTCGCCATGTTGGTAGAAAGCCTTTCGGATGGTGAACGTTTAAGAGCGCTCGCCGAACGCTCTTACCAACTCAATAAGCCGATCGTGATGGTGAAGGTCGGGCGTACCGAGGTTGGTAGTCGTGCTGCCGCCTCTCACACAGGGTCGATTACCGGCGCAGATGATGTCTGTGATGCTGCCTTGCACCAACTAGGAATCGTTCGTGTGGACGACTGCAACGAACTCTACGAGACTGCGATGCTTTTGCGGCAACAAAAGTCTTTTAAAGGGCGTGGTGCGGCTGCAACCTCCATATCGGGTGGCAATCTTGTCATGGTGGCTGATTTAGGTGCTGCGCTTGACATCGAGTGGCCTCAGTATCAAGCAGAGACTTGTGAGCAACTTGCACAGCTGTTGCCAGGTTTTGGTATCACAGCAAATCCGACGGATCTCACTGCGGCAGCGATCGGCCAGCCCGGAGCCTACGCGCGAGCCACCGAGATTATCTTGCAAGATCCAGCCGTTGATGTCTTGATTCCGGTGATGACCATTGCGAGTGCTGAAGACGTGCGCAGTGTGGCCGAGGTTTCTGCTCGCAGCACTAAATCTGTGGCGCTGCTCTGGACCGGTTGCACCTCGAATGATCCAGCCCTGACACATCAGGCATTAGTGGCTCAGGGGCATGCGGTGTATTCGGACGCGTTTCCTTGTCTAAAAGCGGTGCGGCGTGCCATGCAGTACTCAGAGTTTCGCGAAAATCGCTTGAGTTCAATGCCAAGTCGTCCCGCAGGGATCGACCGTGGTGCCGCACGGCTATTAGTCGAGCAACAAAACGGGCCAATGACAGAACAAACGGCCAAGCGTTTGCTCAGTTGCTATGGAGTACGGGTGACCCAAGAGTACTTGGCCACGTCGAAAGAGATGGCTGTGACGCATTGGTCGAAGATCAAAAGTCCCGTCGCGTTAAAGATTTTGTCGCCTGATATTTTGCATAAGACCGAAGCGCAGGCCATTCGTTTGAATCTAAATAGTGCAGAGTCGGTTGCGCAGGCTTATGGCGAAATCATGGCCGCAGCGCTGAACTATCGTGCTGATGCAACAATTGAAGGCGTGCTCGTCCAAGAGATGGTGGGACAGTCACACGAAATGTTCGTTGGCATGGTGCGGGATCCAATCTTTGGGGCTGTCATGACGTTTGGCCTTGGTGGGATCTATGTCGAAGTCTTAAAAGATTTGGTGTTTCGGTTAGCGCCTCTGTCGCGTCATGATATTTTAGAAGCCTTGAATGAGCTACACGCGATGAAGTTATTGCGAGGAGTACGCGGGCAGGCTGCTGCAGATATCGACGCTTTGGTCGACTGTATTGAACGCGTGTCTTGGTTGGCGGCAGATTGCGCTGACAAAATCGCAGAAATTGATATCAATCCTTTATGTGTATTGGAACTTGGGCAAGGTGTCCGAGTCGTCGATGCATTGGTGATCCTCTAATGTTAAAGATAAATCTAGACAATACGGTACTGACGCTGTCGCTCGATCGTGCGTCAGCAGCCAACGCATTAAACGCTGAGATCTATCAGGCGATGCATGAGGCGTTACTTAAGGCGGCCACGCAAGAGAACGTTAAAGTCTTGGTGATCACCGGCGAAGGTGCCCGTGCCTTTTGCTCGGGTGCTGATCTAAAAGAGTTTTCGGATTTGAAGCCTGTGGCGGCTGCGCACCAGCGGCTGAATTTGCTGATGCGCTGTTTTCTTGAGCTCATCGATTTTCCTAAGCCTGTGATCGCGGCGGTTCAGGCACCGGCAGTGGGGGCAGGGTTGATGCTTGCAGCTCTGTGCGATGAGGTCCTGATTGCAGATCACACTTGGGTGTCATTGCCAGAGGTGAAATTTGATATGCCAACTCCGATTGGAGCAGCGATTGTGTTGGCGCGTTCAAATCGCTCAGTCTGTCACCGCTTGGTGCAGCTTGGCGATCGACTAAACGCTGCGCAGTGCGTGAGCGCGGGCTTGGCAGATCAAGCGGTGCCACTGACTGAGTTGCCCGAGTTGTGTGCGCAACGTGCCAGCGTGCTTGCGCAGATTCCGTCGTATGGCTTTGCGGTAAACAAAAAATGGATGAATCGCGAGATTCGGCAACAGTTGGTTGCTGCGGCTGAAGTTGCCGAGGCGGCTCACCAGCGTGACTAATTTAGAAGAGAATCGATCATGCAACTAGAGATAACGCCAGAGCTTGCAGAACTTCGTGCCGCGTTACGTCGGTTTACGACAGAAGTCCTTGAGCCCCTTGCCCTTGAAATTGATCAGACCGGTGAGGTACCGACCAGGGCCTGGGATGTCATGCGCGCGCAGGGCTATCTCGGTATGCGTATGCCAGCGCAATTTGGTGGCGGCGATGTTGATCTATCAACCTATTGTTTGGCGCTTGAAGAATTTAGCCGATCGCATCGCATTTTTACCTTGATGTTAGATGCAACAAGTGGCTTAAATCCGATTGCGATTGCGAAGTTCGGAACACCTGCACAGCAAGAACGCTATCTTGACGGCTTATGTACCGGACGTTTATTAGCCTCCTTTGCGCTGACCGAGCCCGGCGCCGGGTCTGATGCGCAGGCGATTTCTACCAAGGCAGAAAAAACGCTCACGGGCTGGCGCTTAAATGGTCGTAAACATTACATCAGCGGAGCACACCAGGCAGATGTTTTGCTGGTGATGGCGGTCAACGACGCTGAGAAACGATCTCGCGGCGGGATTTCTGCCTTTTTGGTGGATAAAGGTACACCTGGCTTAACGATCACACGCGTCGACGCCACCATTGGTTCAGATCCGATCAAGATTTGCGAATTGACTTTTGAAGATTGTGAGATTCCAAACTCGGCGGTGCTTGGTGAAGTCGGGCAAGGGTTCAAAATTGCGATGAGTTCTTTGGTCAGTGGTCGCATGGGTATTGCTTGTTCGTGTATTGGCGCTGCCGATCGTCTGCTTGAGATGTCGGCGGCCTATGCACGTGAACGCCATACCTTTGGTAAGCCTCTGGCCGAGCGTCAGGCGATTCAGTGGATGTTGGCCGATTCTGCGACCGAACTGGCGCAGGCTCGAGCGTTAACGTATGAAACCTTACGCCAGATTGAAGCGGGCGAGAACGTTGGTGCCGCGGCTAGTATGTGCAAACTTGCGGCCTCTGAAATGGTGGGTCGAATGGCTGACCGTGCTGTTCAAATTCATGGGGGGGCTGGTTTGGTGAGAGGTGTGCCGGTCGAGCGGTTCTATCGTGATATCCGCCATTACCGAGTTGGCGAAGGTTCTTCAGAAATTCAACGGATGCTGATTGCGCGTGAGGTGCTGGGATGACACGGGTCAATGGGTCGCGCAGACCGCCGCTCAACGCTGTGATTGTTGGTATTGGCGAGAGCACCGTTGGGCGAGTCCCTCATCTTGATGCCTTGGGCTTACAGCGGATGGCAGCTGCAAACGCCCTGGCTGATGCAGGGTTAACGTTTGCCGATGTGGATGGCTTGTTAACAACGCCAATCCGTGTCGAAAATTGGGCAATGCCCTGTGGTGTGGTCTCGGAAGGGTTAGGGATACAGGCGCGTTATCTGGCCACCTTGGATGTCGCCGGCGCCTCAGGTGTTGCGATGGCGCATCATGCAGCCATGGCGGTCGCCTCTGGGCAGTGCGAAACGGTCTTATGTGTCGCAGGGCAAAATATGTTGTCGTTTCAGTCGAGTGGCGATTCCGTAAAAAAACTGGCCGATGCTGGTTGGGCACACCCTGACTTTGAGATGCCTCACGGCCCGCTGGTCCCTACCTTGTATGCACTGGCGGCGCAACGTCACATGCACGAATACGGAACCACCCACGAGCAACTCGCTCAAGTGGCGGTGACGATGCGTGAAAATGCCTCTTTGAATCCACTTGCTTTTAAAAAAGAGCTAATTTCAATTGCTGATGTGATGCAGTCTCGTATGATCACCTCGCCGTTAAGAATGTTGGATTGCGCCTTAATGTCAGATGGAGCCGTGGCATTTATTGTGACAACGCCAGAGCGTGCCCGTGATCTAAAGCAAATGCCAGTTAAGCTTTTGGGCCATGGCTATGGACACTCGCACACCTATATTGGTGACTATAAAAATGTGACCACTACGGGTGCGGTTCGTTCGGGCCAAGAGGCCTATGCGATGGCGGGTTTGACGCCTCGTGATATCGATGTGGCTCAACTGTACGACTGTTTCACCATCACTGTTTTGATTGAGCTTGAAGATCTTGGCTTTTGTGCCAAAGGTGAGGGCGGGCACTATGTTGCGAGCCAAGGGATTGGCCTACATAGTCCTCTACCAGTGACGACACATGGGGGCTTGTTGTCAGCAGGCCATCCCGGCTTAGCGGGTGGAATGTTTCATTTAACAGAGGGGGTGCGTCAATTACGTGGTCAAGCACAAGCGCGACAGGTGCCGGACGCACAAGTGGTGCTAGTGCATGGTAATGGTGGGATTATTGGCTTGCACAATACCTTGATTCTAGGAAAAGGCTAATTCGAATGACGACCCCCGTGAACCCGCTCAGTAGCCATCAATATTGGGAAAGTCTGCGCGCACAAGGGTTTAGTTTGCCCCAATGCCAAACATGCAAAGAGTTTCACTTTTACCTTCGCCCTGCTTGCCCTGCCTGCGGCAGTTTGGATATTCAAGCCGTTGTCACGAGCGGTCGCGGCAACGTCTATAGTTTTTCAATTGTCTATCGTGCGCCAAGCCCAGCCTTCGAAAAAGATGTTCCGTACGTGGTTGCGATTGTGGCAACTGATGAAGGCCCTCACTTGATGACTCGCTTGATCAAGGTCAAGCCTGAGGAAGTGACGGTTGGAATGCGAGTGATGGTAAATGGCTGGCGTACACGCGGTGAGCCAGCAGGACGGGTGTCGGAGGGGGCAGCTCCGCCTTTGTTTGAGCCTGAGTCGTTGTGATGTTTGATTTGTTTGACCGAAGCCGCGCCGATTTTAAGGCGTGGTTTCTTTAAGAGCCTCAGCCTGTTGGGTGGGGAGGAAAGTAACGCTAACTTACAAAGAGTCCAATCATGACTGCATACTTTTTTGGTTTGAATCGCTTAGAAAAGAATCTCATTGGCTTGGCCAAGCTTTTAATCGCAATGTCTGTGACGACGGGCGCTTTGGCTGCCGATTATCCAACTCGCACGATTACCGTGATTAACCCGTGGACGGCAGGCGGGCCCGCAGATACTGTCGCCAGACCGATCTTGCAGAAGCTTTCAGAAGCGCTTAAGCAACCTGTTGTCTTAGAAAATAAGGCGGGTGCAAATGGTGTGATTGGCGCAAACTATGTCGCGCGCGCAACGCCCGATGGCTACACACTATTGTTTTCGCACGTTGGCCCAATCACGATTAGCCCAGCTGTACAAAAAGAGATGCCTTTTGATTCGGTGCGTGACTTTGCGCCCATCACGCAGATTGTGTCAGCGCCAACAGTCTTAGTGGTTCGTCCAGATTTGCCGATTCATAATCTAAAAGAGTTTGTTGAATATGCGCGAGAAAATCCGGGCAAGCTGTCATATGGCTCAGTGGGTACCGGTAGCACCACGCACCTTGCTGGCGAAATTCTGGCAACGATGGCCAAGGTCAATATGCTGCATGTCCCCTACAAAGGGGCGGCACCCGTGATGACTGATTTGCTGGGTGGGCAAATCAATTGCACCTTTTTAAATATCGCAGCGTTAATGCCTTACATCAAATCTGGTCAAGTTCGGCCGATCGGTGTGAGTACACTCAAGCGTTCACCTTTGCTGTCAGAGTTACCGGCAATTGCTGAGACCTATCCAGGCTTTGAGGTGAACTCGTGGTACGGCATGATGGCTCCCGCCAAGACACCGGCAAACATCGTGAATCTTTTGCAAAAAGAAGTTGCCAAGATTTTGCAAATGCCTGAGATCATCCAGACTTTGCAGGCCGTTGGCTTATCTGTCGAGGGGACAACCCCTGAGCAGTATGCCGAACAAATTAAACGTGACCTGAGTCGCTGGCAAACTGCTGTCACGAAGGCGGGCATTCAGAAGCAATAGTGAGTCAGGATTGCGACTTCTTGGAACGTTAATCTCGTTCGTCTGAGTGAACAGTGTCGTTTGCGCTTGAACAGTCAAATTTTAAGCGGCTATAAAACTGAGGTTCGTCAGTAAAGCGCGACGACGGTGTTTCAGATGGCTGGGGAGCAGGGCGGGTTGCAGATTTCAGCGTTCAATGATCGCCAACACTTGACCTTCGCTGACCGAGTCACCCTCGTTGACACAAATTTCAACCAGGGTACCGCCGTCTTCAGCGACTAAGGGGATTTCCATTTTCATCGATTCAATAATCAGTACGGTATGCTCTGTATCAAGAGTTTGACCGATCGTTGTTTCAATCTTCCAGATTGATCCAGTGACTTCTGCTTTTAATTCGTGCCGACTCATGTTGTGGATTCCTGTGGGGCGAGTGCCAAGTGAGTTGGCGTCATTATAAAATCAATCTTGATTATGAATGAAAAGGATCGCTGTATGCGCAGTAAATTATTTGTACCCGCCTCGCGGCCTGCACTATTTACAAAAGCGTTGGCAAGCGCCGCAGATGCCATTTCTTTCGATCTTGAAGATGCTGTCGAAGAAAACAGCAAGCCTGCAGCTCGCGCAGCGTTACAAACGCTGTTTAAAGACGATTTGTCGGCCCATCATAAACTGATTGTGGTTCGAATCAACGCGATTGATACGCCTCATTGTTTGGCAGATCTTGATGCGGTCGTCTGCTCTGCTACGCACACTGTGAATATCCCAATGGTCGAAGATCCTGACACCATCCGAGCGATCGCAGTTGAGCTTGAGCGACTAGAGCGAGCACGAGGCTTAACACGGCCAATTGGTATTTTGGTCAATATTGAGTCACCCAAGGGTCTGCGCCGCGCCGCAGAACTCGCCTGCGCTCACCCACGTGTCGTAGGTTTACAGATCGGTTTTGGTGATCTATTGGCACCCTTAGGTATTGTGTCGTGCGAGCCCGCAGCGTTACAAGCAGTGCGTGTTGCCGTGCGCTTTGCCGCGGGCGAAGCAGGTATTCATGCATACGACGGCGCATTTGTTGATATTGCCAACCCTGAAGCATTTAAGCTTGATGCGCAAGCGGCACAACGGTTGGGATTTTCAGGAAAAAGCTGTATTCATCCAACACAGATCGCTTTGGCAAATGAGGTGTTTCGACCGAGCGACGCGGCGATCGCGCATGCTGTCAGAGTGCTCGAAGCGACTCGCCAAAAATTAGCAGAAGGGGTTGGGGCGTTTGTCGTTGATGGCCGACTGATTGATGGTCCGTTCATTACCGAGGCCGAACATACCGTGGCTCTTGCTAGGCGTTTGGGGCTACTGACATAACGCGCGACGAGCTTGTTTTTGGGTCGAAAACAGCTTAATTGGTTTTTCGTCGACCTGTCTGGTGCTCTGAGCACCAGATGGTTACGGTAATCCTCCCTCTAAACAGCGAGGATTACCATAGCTGCTGTCAAACAATCGTCAGTACGTCATCCACTGGCAAGCGAGGCTTTTGAGGCCAATTACCAGGTGCTGCGTAGCCAACGGCTACCAGCATGGCCGGGATGTCGTTAGCAGAGAGTTTAAATTCGCGCGAAACATCTGCAGGCACAAACCCAATCATGGGGCCCGTGACCAGACCCATCCCCTGCGCCGCTAACATCAACGTCATTGCACCCATTGAGGCAGAACGAATCGCTTCGTCGCGTTGACGCTCTGGGTTGTTTTCATGACCACCAGCAGCCATAGCAACCCAGCTATCGCACATGGCTTGATCAAGCACACCCGCATCGACCGAAGGCTTTAACGCCTTGGCCAACGTTTTGTGCGCCTCGAGCGTGCCGCAGACAATAAATGTCACTGCTGCATCAACGATTTTTTGCTGGCCATACGAAACAGCCTTCAAGCGCTCTTTGGCTTCTTTAGACTGCACAGCGATGAATTTCCAGTTTTGAAAATTAAAGGCAGTGGGGGCACGGGTGGCCAGACGCACGAGTTCTTTAATTTGTGCGGCACTAAGTGCTTTGGTAGGGTCAAACAGGTTGGCTGAAATACGCTGTTCGATGATTGTATGGATAGGACTTGTCATGGTGTGGCTCAATCTGTAAAAAATAAAGAATTAAAAATAAAAAATGATCAATGATTACTATTTTAATCAAACGACTATCAGAAAAAAATGATATTCGCTCTCGGGATATGACGATGCCCGCGATGGACAACGCTATAGCCTGCCTCGTTGTTTATGACCGAACAGGCCTTACGGCGTTAACGCTTGCACTAATAGCTGTGCCGTGTGAATAGCCTTCACTTCAGCACCATCGTGTATTTGATGTCGGCAACTCGTGCCATCGGCCACCACCACTGTGCTCGCTGCGCGATTACGTACGGCCGGTAAAAGCGAAAGCTCAGCCATCTGCATCGAGGCTTGATGGTGTTCGGCCTCGTAGCCAAAGCTACCTGCCATGCCGCAACACGAAGACTCAATGGTTGAGACCTTTAGCTCTGGGATCCAACTCAACACTGTTTGCACTGGTGTGAGCGCATCAAAGGCCTTTTGGTGGCAATGACCGTGCAGCAACGCATTGTTGTAATCAATGGCTTGTAGATTCAGTTTAAAACGCCCGGCTTTTTGTTCACGAACTAAAAACTCTTCGAATAAAAAGGCTTGCTGCGCAAGTTGTTCGGCCTCAGCACCATAACCGTAGTGCAAAAACTCGTCGCGTAGCGTCAGCAGGCACGACGGCTCGAGCCCGACAATTGCAATGCCCTTTGTCACATAAGGGATCAGCGTGTCGAGCGTGCGCCTTGCTTCGGCTTTAGCCTGATCGATGAGCCCAGCCGACAAAAATGTTCGACCACAGCACAGCGGACGTTCGCCTGCACGCACATTCAAATGTACGGTATAGCCCGCAGCTTGAAGTACCCGCTGCGCAGCGTGCGCATTTTCAGCTTCAAGATAATTGCTGAAGGTATCGACAAAAAGTAATACGTCTTTAGCGCTTGTCTTGGTTGCAGTGTTGTCGCTTGCTGCGGTATTGATGTTTTGTGTGCTACTTAAAAAGGGCGCTTTAAATTTCGGTAATGAACGTGCGGTTGCAAAGCCCAGCGCGCGCTTAACGAGCGCTCCAAGCACCGGCGTTGCTTCGGCGATACTTAACAAACTGCCAAAACGACTCGCCCAAGGTGCGTAATGGGGCATGAAGGCAATCAGGCGCTCTCGTAGCGTTAAGCCGTGTAACTTGCCCCATGCTGCACGAGCTTCAATTTTTATCTTGGCCATGTCGACGCCGGTCGGGCAGTCGCGCTTACAGCCTTTACAGGACACACACAAATCCAACGCATCCTTGACCTCTACGCTGGCTAAGCCCGCTTGCCCAACCTGGCCTGATAGAGCGAGACGCAACGTATTGGCGCGCCCCCGGGTGACATGTTGTTCGTCTTTAGTGATGCGATAACTCGGGCACATGGTGCCCGCATCAAATTTGCGGCAATGGCCGTTGTTATTGCACATCTCGACAGCAGAAGCCAGTCCGTTACTGAGGTCTAAGCCCGTACCAGGCTTGGTCTCGTCACCGGTTAAGGGATCACGTAAGACGTTCCAGGCTGACCAGTCCAGACCGGTTTGAAGCGGAGGGACTTGATAGCCGGGTGCATAGCGAAAATTGCTTCGGTCATCCATCTTTGGCGGTCGAACAATTTTGTCTGGATTGAAGCGATTGTCTGGATCAAAGAGGGCTTTGATTTCGGTAAAGGCTTGATGAATGCGTGGGCCGTACTGCCACGACACCCATTCACCTCGGCATAAGCCGTCGCCATGCTCGCCCGAGAAGGCACCTTTGTATTCACGCACTAACGCAGACGTTTCTTCTGCAATGGCACGCATCTTGACGGCACCATCGCGGCGCATGTCTAAAATCGGACGAACATGCAGCGTGCCGACGCTCGCGTGGGCGTACCACGTGCCCTCGGTACCATAACGATGAAAGACTTCAGTCAGGCGGTCAGTGTATTGAGCAAGATGCTCGAGGGGTACCGCGCAGTCTTCGACAAAAGAGACAGGTTTGCCATCGCCTTTCATGCTCATCATGATGTTCAGACCGGCTTTACGCACATCCCATAAGGCCTTTTGTGCTTGAGCCTCTGGCATCTTAACGACACTGTTGGGCAGCCCCTGATCGCTAAGCAGGGCATCCAAGTCCTCTAGCTTTTGAACAAGTGTGGCGTGCTCTTCGCCTGCAAACTCGACCAGCAAAATCGCAGCAGGTTGACCAAGCAGGGCTTTTTCGACGACTGGCCGAAACGCTGGATTCGATAGCGCCAGCTCAATCATGGTGCGATCAACCAATTCAACCGCGGTCGGTTTGAGCGTCACAATATGTTGCGCCGAATCCATCGCTTTATAAAAGCTTTGAAAGTTCACAACCCCCAACACTTTGTGTACGGGAAGAGGGCATAACTTGAGTGTAATTTGACGACTGTAAGCTAAGGTGCCTTCTGAGCCGACGAGCAGATGCGCAAGATTTGCGACACCATCATCGGTATAGGCACGCGGATTTTGGCAATCAAATAAATCGATGTTGTAGCCGGCGACGCGGCGCAATACTTTTGGAATACGCTCTGCAAGTTCGGCGCGCTCACGGGTGGCAATCGTTTTGAGTGACTGCAGTATGTGTTGTAGTCGGGCGCCAGACACAGGCGTGTTTAATGAACCAAAGTTTGCCTGTGTGCCATCGGCCAACACGGCATCAACGCTAAGCACGTTATGCACCATGTTCCCGTATTCGATTGAGCGTGAGCCACACGAGTTATTGCCGGTCATGCCGCCGATCGTGCACTGCGCGCTCGTCGACACGTCAACCGGAAACCACAAACCATGGGGCTTGAGCCACGCGTTTAAGTGATCGAGCACCATGCCAGGCTCGACGGTGATGGTCATTGCGTTCGCGTCAAAAGCAATCACGTTGCAAAGGTATTTGCTGTTGTCGATAATCAGTGCGTCGCCGACGGTCTGTCCGCATTGACTCGTGCCAGCACCCCGTGAAAGGACCGCCACGTTTTGATCACGGGCGATCTCAAGTGTGCGCAGCACGTCTGCTTGATCGCGCGGCACCACTACGCCGATGGGGGTGATTTGATAGATCGAAGCATCGGTCGAATAGCGCCCCCGCGAGGCGGTATCAAACAGGACCTCGCCGCGTAAGTTTTTGGCGAGTAACTGGGCGAGCGGCGAAGCACCGCCCGCGTTAGCAGGAAAAAAATGCAGGGGCTTTGCGATTGCGGTCGGTGAGAGCACGTTTAGGCTCCGTTTGAGAAATAGTCCATGCCCGCTTGTACGCCGCTACCCGCTAGCTTGACGCCAGAGAGCTTGAGGCCCATCTCGACACCCGCCAGGGTTGCCAAGAGGGTCAGATCATTGCTGTCACCCAGGTGCCCAATGCGAAACATCCGACCCTTGACTTTGCCCAAACCAGTACCCAACGATAAATCAAACCGTTGTTGAATTAATTTACGGATGTCGTCGGCGTCAACGCCTTCGGGTGTGATGACGCCAGTCAAGATTGGGGAGTACACGCTTGGGTCAGCGCACTGAATAGGAAGGCCCCACGCGTTGACTGCGGCGCGTACGCCAGCCGCCCAGCGCTGATGACGCGCAAAGACCTTATCCATGCCTTCTTCAGCAAACATGTCGATGACTTCTGAGAGACCATATAACAGGTTGGTGCTTGAGGTTGAAGGCCAGTAGCCCCCTTTATTCATCTCGATGACTTCGTCCCACGCCCAAAACGAGCGAGGCGTCTTGGCTGTTTTTGATGCTTCGATCGCGCGTGCGGAGAGGGCGTTAAAGCTCAGGCCCGGAGGTAGCATCAGGCCTTTTTGTGAGGCAGCCATGGAGACGTCGACACCCCATTCGTCGTGGCGATAATCGGCGCTGCCCAAGCCCGAGATCGTATCCACCATCAATAACGCTGGGTGTTTGGCGTCATCAATCGCCTTACGTACCGAGACAATGTCCGAGGTGACGCCGGTTGAGGTTTCGTTGTGCACCACACAGACCGCTTTGATGCTGTGCTCGCGATCTTGCACCAGACGATCATGAATTTGATTGGCTTGCACGCCGCGTCTCCAGCCTGCTAAGGCGGGGAACTGCTCGTCATGGCCTTGAAACGAGAGTACCTCGGTTTTAAGCCCGAGTCTGGTTGCCAGGCGGTTCCAGAGAAAGGCAAAATGGCCGGTTTCGTACATCAGGACATGGTCGCCAGGGCTTAACGTGTTGGCAAGCGCTGCCTCCCAGGCACCGGTGCCTGAGGCGGGATAAATGATGACCGGTTGTTTGGTTTTGAAAATGGTTTGCATGCCGTCGATGGCTTTGCGTCCCAACCCAGCAAATTCTGGGCCCCGGTGATCGATGGTGGGCAGACTAATGGCCCGTAGCACTCGATCGGGCACGGGGCTTGGACCGGGGATTTGCAAGAAATGGCGGCCGGTAGGGTGAAAGTTAAGCTTAATCATCGGGACTCCAGGCGATTGATACGGGCAAATTACCACAATCGGCGACCCTCTGAGTACGAAGCCGTGCACTCAATGAAAAGGCTCGTGGGCAGGAGCCCAAAGAATTAGGCAGTAAATAATGGTATCTTGTCGCTCTATGGACTTTGAACGCAGCGCGCTGTGTGCCAAAAAGTCGCTAAACAAGACAGAAAAAAGGCACTTACGCGGCCTGTGAGACAAAGATTTGTTCGCTTTAAGGCCTTGGGTGGTCTGTTAATGACGTTGGTGGTCTGGTGTCAGACGGGCTGTGCTCCCCTGCCGCCTGCCGACGCCAGATTCACTGAAAAAACGAGTCAAGACTTTGCGACAGCAACGTCGTTTGTTGCGCCCCCACTCTCGTGGCCAGAGCAACAGTGGTGGGTGAGTTATCAAGACGAACAGTTAAATCAACTCATGCGTGAAACCTTAGCCGGTTCACCTGATCTTGCGATTGCCCAGGCTCGCGTCCAGCGCGCACAGGCGATGGCTGAAGTGGCGGGTGCGCCGTTGTTGCCTCAGCTCTCAGCGGTAGGTACGGTGACCTCGCAGCGCCTGAGCTACAACTACCTGACACCAGAGGCGAGTGTGACGCGGAACTGGAACCAGTTTGGTCAGGCCGCACTTAATATCAGCTGGGAAATTGATTTTTGGGGCAAATATCGCGCTGGCCTTGCTGCGGCAACTTCAGAGCTTGAGGCAAGGCTTGCAGACCAGGCCCAGGCAGCGCTCGTGCTCACTACGGCAACCGCATCCGCGTACGCGGAGCTTGCGCGTTTGTTTGCGCAGAAAGAGGCAACCGAGCGCGCGGTGGCGATTCGTGAAAAAACTGCCAGTTTGTTCGCTGAACGTTTTACCCACGGCCTTGAAACACGCGGCGGCGTGCGCGAGGCGGATGCGAAGGGCGCGCAAGCCAAGACTGACCTCTTGGTGCTGAACGAGCAGATTGCGCTGCAACGTAATCGCTTAGCGGCGTTAGTGGGTGCGGGGCCAGATCGTGGTCTGTCGGTACAAAGGCCGAGCGTGACGCTGAGCAAGACCTTGGGCTTGCCTGAGCGTTTAGCGGCTGAGTTGTTGGGGCGACGCCCAGACGTGGTGGCTGCCAGGGTGCAAGCACAGGCGCAGGCCGCACGTATCGATCAAAAGCAAGCCGACTTTTATCCCAATATCAATTTGGCGGGCTTTATCGGTTTGCAATCTCTTGGGCTTGACCGGTTGGGCCAAAGTGGCTCAGTGTTTGGCAGCGTGGGCCCAGCGATTTCGCTGCCTATTTTTACGGGTGGTCGTCTGCAGGGTGAGCTAAAGGGTGCACGTGCCAGTTACGATGAGGCCGTCGCAAATTACAACCGTACGCTTGTAAACGCCTTTCAGGATGTTGCCGATGCGGTGACGAGTCTCAGAGCCTTGAGCGGGCAAATTGAGCAAGCTGAAGTGGGTCTTGCTGCTGCGCAAGAGGCTTTTCAAATTGCCGCGAATCGCTATCGTGGCGGTTTGTCGAACTATCTTGATGTGTTGATTGCTGAGGATATTATGCTGTTGAGCTTGCGTAGTGTGACTGAGCTTCGCGCGCGTCGTTTTTCTTTGAATGTTGCCTTGGTACGCGCCTTGGGTGGCGGTTACCAGTCGTCGAACACGAATCCTTTAATTTCACCTCGATCATGACAGAACAGACCTCGGGTACCGAGCAGCCAAACGGTACGACGGCGCGAATCGACCAACGCAAAAAATGGCTGTTTAAATTGTTGTTGGCTGTCATCGTCTTGGGCGGCGCCTGGCTAGCCTATTGGTTCTTTTACAGTTCTCACTTCATCTCGACAGACAACGCCTATACCGCGGTCGAAATTTCTCAAGTGACACCGTCTGTCGAGGGGACGGTGAAGGCAGTCAATGTGAGCGATACCCAGCAAGTGAAAAAGGGTGATGTGCTAGCGCTCATCGACGATGCCGACACACGCTTGGCTTTGCTGGCTGCACAGGCTGAACTTGGTCGTGCCACGCGTCGCGTAGAGGGATATTTTGCAAACGACAGGTCGTTGGCGGCCCAAGTGTTAGCGCGCGAGGCTGAAGAGCAACGCGCTCAAGCTCAGTTGGCCGCTGCGCAAGCGGATGACAACCGCGCGAGTATTGACTTACGTCGTCGCAAGGCACTCGAAAAATCGGGCTCAGTCTCTGGTGAAGAGCTCACGCGTGCTGAAAATGCTGCGAGTGCGGCCAGCGCAAACTTGGCCGTTGCAAGCGCAAATTTAGCGCTTGCGCGTGCCAATCTTGAGATGACGCGCGGTTTGAAGTTGATGAATCAAACCTTGATTGCCGGCACCTCGGTGCACGACAACCCAGAGGTGGTCTTTGCGCGAGCCAAGGCTGAACAGGCCCAACTGAATCAAGAACGCACCACCGTTCGCGCTCCGGTGTCTGGTGTAGTCGCAAAGCGGCAGGTCCAGGTTGGGCAGAGAGTGCAGGCTGGCACCCCCATGTTATCCGTGGTGCCGGTGCAACTGATGCATGTGAATGCAAATTTTAAAGAGGTGCAATTGCCGAAAGTGAAGGTTGGTCAGGCAGTCGAGCTGACCTCTGATTTATACGGCGATGAAGTGGTATTTAAAGGTGTTGTCGAAGGGTTTGCGGGCGGAACAGGTTCCGCTTTCGCCGTGATTCCGGCTCAAAATGCGACCGGCAACTGGATCAAAGTGGTACAGCGTGTGCCAGTGCGTATCAAGCTTGATCCAGACCAATTGAAAAAAAATCCCTTAACGGTCGGTCTTTCGATGACCGTGCGTATCGACGTTTCGGCTCGCTAAATGCTCAAGTCCCTTAAAGAGAGTCGCGACCAACCTATCGCCCCGCTTGAGGGGCGCACGCTTTGGTTGGCTGCGGTCGTCATTGCCGGGGCAAATTTCATGGCGGTACTGGACATGACGATTGCGAATGTCTCGGTTCCTAACATTGCGGGTGCGCTGGGCGCAACGACCAGTCAGGGGACCTGGGTGATTACCTCTTATGCAGTGGCCGAGGCAATTATTCTGCCTCTGACCGGCTGGATGGCTGCGCGCGTCGGCCTGGTGCGTACGTTTCTTTGGGCGATGAGTTTGTTCGCTGTGTTTTCGATTTTCTGTGGGTTGTCGACCTCACTCGAAATGCTCGTGGTGGCGCGTGTGTTGCAAGGCTTCGCAGGCGGTCCACTCATGCCTTTGTCGCAGACCTTGTTGTTGCGTATTTTTCCAAAAGAGAAGGCGGCGACGGCGATTACGCTTTGGTCGATGACAACCTTACTTGCCCCCATTAGTGGCCCAGTGGTGGGCGGCTGGATTTGTGAAAACTGGTCTTGGTCGTGGATCTTTTTTATCAACTTGCCCCTGGGTTGTATTTCTGTTTTTTTTGCGGCTAAGTTGCTGTTGCGCTACGAATTGCCTCGCAAGCTCGTGCCCATCGATGCGATAGGTTTGGTGTTGTTGGTGGTCTGGGTGGGGGCGTTTCAGATCATGCTTGATATTGGTAAAGAGCACGACTGGTTTGCCTCGAAGCAGATTGTGGCGCTCGCTGTGATCGCGGCGATTGGTTTTGCGGCGTTTCTGATTTGGGAATTGACAGCTGAACATCCGATCGTAGACCTTAGGGTCTTCAGGCATCGCGGTTTTACCGTTGCGGTCGTGGCAATGAGTATTGGTTATTCTTCGTTTATGGTCTTGAATGTGCTGACCCCCTTGTGGTTGCAGCTCAATATGGATTACACCGCTGGCCAGGCGGGCAGAACGATTGGCTGGACGGGAGTTTTTTCTCTGTGCATGGCGCCCCTGGTGGGCAGGCTAGCGATCAGACTCGACCGTAGAACGCTGGTCTGTGGCGGTTTGCTTTGGTTGTCGGCAGTGACCGCCCTGCGCTTTTCTGGCAGTACTGACCTGACGTATTGGCAGATCACGTTTCCGTTAATGGTGATGGGCTTAGGTATGCCCTTTTTCTTTATTTCTGCCTCTGGTATGGCGCTCGCGAGCGTCAGCGCTGAAGAAACAGCCTCGGCGGCCGGGCTACTGAATTTTTCAAGGACACTGTTGGCTGCTTTTGCAGTGTCATCTATGGCAACCGTTTGGGACGATCACACAACGCTGAATCACGCAGAATTTGTTGGATTGGTTGACGCGGACGGGTCTCTAATCAATGGGTTGTTACAAAGTGGCCTGTCGATGGACGCGAGCCGCGCGGTGCTTGATAGTTTGATTTCTACCCAGAGTGTCATGATTGCCACAAACGAAATCATGATGGTCGTTGCGGGGACTTTCTTTATCGGTGCTTGTGTGATTTGGCTGGCACCTCGCCCGCGCGCTTGGCTCGGTCCGTCGGGTGGCCAGTCCCAAGCGCCAAAAGGCTAGTAGGTGTGATGCGCCGAGCTGCAAAGATTTTTCGGTGATGTGACGGTTTGAAGGGAACCTCTACCCCTATACTTGGTCAGATCGATACCAGTAACTGCTTTGACGAGGTTTGCCCATGAATACCCAAGAACGTGACATGTTGAATGCATTTCTCACGCAGCTGACACAAGCCCAAGTTGGCGCGAAAGAACCTGAAGCCGATACCCTGATTGCACAGGCTCTGGCAAAGCAGCCCAATGCGGGTTATCTGCTGGTTCAGCGGGCGATGCAGCTGGATTTTGTCTTGCAGCAATCGCAAGCAAAAGTCGCTGAATTACAAGCTCAGCTTGAACGTCAAAAACCGGTCGCACAGGCGAGCTTCTTGAACGACGTACACGCTTGGGGTCGAGGTCCCTCGGCGCCCTCCGCAGGTCTGAACTCAGTCTCAGTTGCGGCTTCTGGGTCAAGTGCTGCACCCGCCATGGCCAGGCCTGCAGTGGCTGGGGCCCCGGTTGCCAGCGCAGCGCCTGCGCCTGCTGCCGCACCGGCCGCAGCCACAACACCTTGGGGCTCGAGCATGATGGGCACCGTTGCCACGACCGCAGCCGGTGTGGTTGCCGGTTCGTTTTTATATTCAGGCATTCAAAGCTTGATGGGTAACCACAACTCTGGCGGAGCGTTTGGCGCGGGCAACAAACATGACAATCAGCAACCAGCCAGCCATACCGAAAATACCACCGTGGTCAATAATTATTATGCCAACGAGCCGGCGCCCACCTCGGCCTACGATACGCCAGAGTTATCGGGCGGCTACGATGTGGCTGATTCGGGCGGTGATTTCGGTGGTTCAGACGATACGGCCTAGTCAGCGCGGCGCCTCTTGACTGAGGTGCCGCCAGCTCTGTACAACGGTAGAATCGAATGACAGAGATCAGTATGACAACCATAAAAAAAACCCAACGCTTTGGCTTGTTGTTGCCATCTTCAAACACCACTCAAGAGCCAGAGTTCACACAAGTCTTACCAGCGTCGGTGTCGCTGCACTGTGCACGTTTGACGCTGAGTCAGATCGACCCTGAATCGACCATCAAAATCGTAGCCGAGCTTGAAACTGAAACGCGCAAACTCAACGACGCTCGTGTAGATGCCGTCGTGCTGTCTGCCACCGCGCCTTCAACGCGCATGGGTAAAGGCTACGATCAAGAAATCTGTCAGCGTATCGAAAAAGCCTGCGGCAAACCTGCGACGACAGCAGCGACTGCAATGCTGCAGGCGTTTAACGTGCTTAACATCAAAAAAATAGTTCTGGCTGCCCCTTGGAGTGCGAGTACCAACCAAACTGTCGCCAACTTTATTGAGGCGAGCGGCGTACAAGTTCTGCACCAAGCCGCGATGGGAATCGTCAGCAATATCGAAGTGGGCGATCTCGGTGCGCAAACAGCGTATGACCTAGGGCGACAGGCCGACCGACCCGAAGCCGATGCAATCTTTTTGGCTTGCGGCAACTGGATGACGATGGATATCATCGAAGCGCTTGAACGCGACACAGGCAAACCTGTTCTAAGCACCAATAGTTGTGCGCTTTGGGCAATGTTGAATATTTTGGGTGGTCATGCCGCGGTACCGGGTTACGGGACTTTGCTTAACGATCATCTGGCTGCTTGAGTACGAGACCGGTTCGAGGTTTGAACGCCGCCAAGCTGTCGAAACTGTCAAGGTCAACAATGAAATGTTCGCTGTTGGTGGAGTCGTGATCCACCAACCACCTGTTCGCGCGAGTCTCAGGTCACAGGAGCAGGATTAAACAACACCAGTGCGTTTGCAATGTTCCAGTGCTCAGCCCAGGTCTTACGACCGCTGGCGACATCAAGCATTAAACGAAAAATCTCCCAGCCCAGTTCTTCGATTGAAAGCTCGCCATCGGCGACGCGCCCCGCGTTGACATCCATGATGTCATGCCAACGACGTGCCAAATCCGTGCGGGTCGCGACCTTGATCACGGGGCACTCTGCTAAGCCGTAGGGTGTACCTCGACCCGTTGTAAAGATGTGAAGGTTCATGCCTGCAGCGAGTTGTAAGGTGCCGCAAATAAAATCGCTTGCTGGGGTGGCAGCGTATACCAGACCACGTTGGTCACGGGCCAGTTTTTCACCTGGCGGCAAACAGCTTGAAATGGCCGAGCTGCCACTCTTGATGATCGAACCCATAGCTTTTTCTACAATATTAGATAAGCCGCCCGCTTTGTTGCCGGGTGTCGTGTTGGCGCTGCGGTCAACGTTGGCCCGAGCCAGATAGCCATCGTACCAAGCAAGCTGAGTCACGATCTCTTGCGCGACGCTGGCGTTGATCGCACGTGAAGTGAGTTGATCCACACCATCACGAACTTCGGTGTTTTCGCTGAACATCACGGTGGCACCAGCACGTACTAATAAATCTGCCGCAACGCCTAAAGCGGGGTTCGCCGTGACCCCACTCAGGGCATCGCTACCACCGCACTGCATACCAACAATCAGCTCACTTGCCGGCACCGTTTGGCGGGTGCGTTGATTCAGGCGAATCAAATGCACGGTGGCCTCGGCCATGATGGCTTGAATCATTGACATAAAGCCGACATGTTCAGCGTCTTGCAGGCAGACGGTGTCGACACCGGTCGAGCGCTCATCTTTAATTGGGAAGCTGCCGGGTGGCATGAGGCGATCAGGCTGTAATTTCTCACAGCCCAGGCTCACCACCATCACTTCGCCCCCAAAATTTGGATTCAAACTGATGTTTCGAATCGTACGAATGGGAATGATCGCTTCGGCGGCATCAATCGCCACGCCACAACCGTAGGTGTGCTCAAGGCCCACCACGTCGTCAACGTTTGGGTATTTTGGTAATAACTCGGCTTTAATACGTTGAACCGCGTATTCGACCACCCCAGCCACGCATTGGACGGTGGTCGTGATTGCCAGGATGTTGCGCGTGCCAACCGAACCATCTGCGTTACGGTAACCTTCAAAGGTATAGCCCTCAAGAGGTTCGGTCGACGCTGGTTTGACCGTAGCGATGGGTAGATTCTCAAAATTGCGCGCCTCAGGCATACGTAAGAGGCGTTCATGCACCCAACTGCCCGCTGGGATTGGCTTCAAGGCGTACCCAATCGTCAGCCCGTAACGAATCACTGGCGCCTCTTGTGCGAAATCGATGAGCGCCACCTTGTGCGCTTGCGGGACCTTGTTCACCAACACTAAGCCAGAGGGCAAGACCGTACCAGCCGGTAGCCCGCCATCGTTGCCAACAATCGCGACGTTATCGAGATCGTGCATTTTGATGAGATGGGGCTTGGGGTGTTGTTGATTGATTGTCATCGGTCTTCTTTTTTATCAGTCAAGAGGCGGCACTTTGGTTACCATTGTTCGTTCTGAGTGTATCGTATTGCCTGCTACCAGAACAACGTATTGCCTGATCCCTTAACAATCTCCTTCTGACTTCGTCGCAATAGAGCCTGACTCATGAAAATTACAGAGATCCGCGAATCCACCCGCCCGATCAAGTCCAATATCCGTAACGCCTATATTGATTTTTCAAAAATGACCTTGAGCTTGGTTGCCGTTGTCACGGATGTGATCCGAGACGGTAAACCCGTGATTGGCTATGGCTTTAACTCAAACGGGCGTTATGGGCAGGGTGCGTTGATGCGCGAGCGGTTTATTCCTCGTGTGCTTGAAGCAAAGTCCGACTCGTTGCTAGATGCGAAAGGTATGTTGTGTCCGCATAAAGTGTGGGTAACGATGATGAATAACGAAAAGCCTGGCGGTCATGGCGAGCGCTCGGTGGCGGTTGGCACGATTGACATGGCCGTTTGGGACGCAGTCGCCAAGATTGAAGGCGTGCCGCTGTATCAACTGTTGGCCGAACGCTATGGCGATGGCAAGCCCAAGCGCGAGGTGTTTGTCTACGCAGCTGGTGGCTATTACTGGCCCGGACAGGGACTTGAAGGCCTCACGCGCGAGATGCAAAGCTATCTTGATCGTGGGTATTCGGTCGTGAAGAAAAAAATCGGCGGAGGCTCGTTAGCTGAAGACTGTAAGCGAATTGAAGCAGTATTAAAGTTGCTTGGCCCCGGGCAGAGACTGGCCGTTGATGCGAACGGCCGCTTTGATTTGAAGACTGCCATAGAGTACGGCAAGGCCTTGGCGCAGTACGATTTATTTTGGTACGAAGAAGCCGGTGATCCGCTTGACTTTGAGTTGCAGGCAGAGCTAGCCAATCATTATGACAAACCGATGGCCACGGGTGAAAACCTGTTTTCAATGCAAGATGCCCGTAATTTGATTCGCTATGGCGGCATGCGGCGCGATCGAGACTGGTTGCAATTTGATTGCGCGCTCAGCTATGGCTTGGTTGAATATTTGCGAACTCTTGAGATGCTCAAAGAGTATGACTGGTCGCCCAAGCGCTGTGTGCCGCATGGCGGTCATCAGATGTCGCTTGCGATTGCCGCGGGTTTGGGTCTTGGGGGCAACGAAAGCTATCCCGACCTCTTTCAACCGTATGGCGGGTTTCCGGATGGCGTCAAGGTAGAAAACAGCATTGTGACGTTGCCAGAATTAGTGGGTATTGGATTCGAAGGCAAAGCAGATCTTTACGCTGAGATGAAGGCCTTGGCAAGTTAGGGCGTACAAACACTGAGCCAACCGCCTAAAATTGCGGGATGAATCGCTCGAAAGTTCATTTGAGCATGAGCAGTTTTACGATTCAATCAGTTACGTTCGGGTGATCAATAAAATGGCGATGAGCGGCAGGCAGAACGTGAGTGGTAGCGATCACGTGAATAACAACAAAGCTTACCGGCTTGCCGTTGCCAGTGTGCTCAATGCACTAAAGCCTCAAACGGTACTGGATATCTGTTGTGGCGACGGTTGGTTGCCCGGCGCACTCGCGCACCCTGCACAGGTGCATGGAACCGATTTTTACGCAGAGGCGCCTGCGGGCTATGCTCAGTTTCAAGCAGCCGACTTTAACGTGGGTATACCAGAGACCTTCGGACAGTACGATGCTGCGGTTTGTTGTGAGGCAATGGGCTATCTGCAAAATCCGGGGCTATTTTTGCAAAGCGTGCGCGCGCATTTGAAGCCTGGTGCAACGTTTGTGTTATCCCTGCCCAATCCTAACTATGCTGGGGCGCGTCTCAATCACCTCATTCAAGGGTTTCCACGCTCGTACTCTTGGTTTGCGCAAAATACGACAGCCGAGCCTCACATGCCTTGGCTCACCTTAGGCTTATTTCAACTTTGGTTATTGCTTGGTTTGAATGGCTTCACTGACGTGACTGTGCACGACGTTGACGAAAAAAAACCCCGACGTCAAGCTGAGAGACTCATTGGTTGGTTAATTAAGGGCTACGCTCGAAAAAAAATTAAATCCGCTCCGTCAGCTGCGGTCGCACAGCTTTGGCGTCAGGCATTGTCTGATCAGGTGGTGTACGGTCGGCAGTTGGTGGTTTCTGCTAAAGTGGGTATACGGGTTGCGCGCTGAGGTGGATTGACCCCAAGAGCTTGCATACTGATCCTATTTGCAATACCTATTTTCGATTTAAGCTTTCAATGACAAACACAGCTAACCACTCTGCCGTAGATGTGTCGTTTCCTTTGGCACAATTTATTCAAAACTGTCGCTGGAGTGATATTCCAGAGGTGGTACGACACGAGGCTAAGCGCTCGTTATTGAATTATTTTTCAACAGCCTTGTCGGCCTGTTTTGATCCAACGATTGAGCGCGCCGCTCAGGTGTACGGACGCTTTTCAGTTGGTCAACAGGCCACGGTGATCGGACGCGGGCAGCGACTCGACATGCTGACGGCGGCCGCACTCAACACCATGGCTGCTAACGTGTTTGACTTTGACGACACGCACATTCCAACGATCATTCATCCAACTGCACCGGTGGCACCCGCTGTGTTTGCCTGGTCTGAAACGCAACGCACGAGTGGCATCGATTTATTACTGAGTTTCATTTTGGGTGTCGAAGCCGAGTGTCGCATTGGCAACGCTGTGTCGCCAGGGCACTACGCTCGCGGCTGGCATATCACCTCGACGTGCGGCGTCTTTGGCGCTGCTCTGGCGACCGGTAAGTTGCTTGGCTTGACTGCGCGACAACTGGTTTGGGCGTTGGGGTCTGCCTCTGCCCAGGCCTCGGGCTTAGTCGAGACGCTTGGCACCATGTCTAAAAGCGTGAGTATGGGTAATGCCTCACGTAATGGCATGCTGTCAGCGCTGTTGGCGCAACAAGATTTTGATGGGCCTGCTCACCCACTTGAAGGCGTGCGCGGGTTTTTAAATGTGACCGCTGACGCACCCGATTGCCAGAGTATCGTCAGTGGGCTAGGTGAGCGTTGGGAAATTCTCAACAACACCTATAAGCCGTTTCCGTGCGGAGTGGTCTTGAACCCAGTGCTTGAGGCGTGTTTGGGCTTGTCCACACATCCTGAACTGTTGCAACAAGGCTTGGGTGCGATTGAACGTATCGAATTGATTGGTCATCCCCTGTTGCGACAACGCACCGACCGCCCCAACGTGTCGACTGGCAGAGAGTCGCAGGTTAGTGCACAACACGCAGTTGCCGTTGCCTTAACGCGAGGCAAGGCCGGTTTAGCCGAGTTCAGCGACCTGGCTGTTGCAGATACGACTTTGCGCACCTTGGGTCAAAAACTTTCTTTCATTGACGATGCCTCG
Organism: Bordetella parapertussis; assembly: GCA_945895265.1. GTDB lineage: Bacteria > Pseudomonadota > Gammaproteobacteria > Burkholderiales > Burkholderiaceae_B > Zwartia > Zwartia parapertussis_I. Next base: position 59,596 of record CAMDEF010000013.1, read on the forward strand.
TTTGCCGTCGAGGCAGCGACTGTCAGATTGCATTTGCAGCGCGGTCAGACACTTGAAGTTGCCATCGACATCGCACGCGGGGCTCGAGCCAAGCCGCTTTCGGATCAGGATCTTGAAAACAAAGTTCGCGCCTTATGCGAGTATGGTGGCTCAGGCTGCGATCCAGAGCCGTTAATCGAGGCGGTCTGGTCAATGGAACGTGCAGTAGATGTCGGGCAACTGATGCAACGAGTTACCGGACACGCAAAATCTTAACTTGATATGAGAGAGGTCAACCATGCTTAACGTCAGTCGTAGGTTAAAGTTTCCGCAACGCTGGTTGTCTCGATTGGCGGTGAATGTAGGTGTCATAGGCCTGTTGGTCAGTGCCTTGACGGGTGCGCAAGCGTTCGCCCAGTCTGCTTTCAAGCCAACGGGGCCCGTTAAAATTGTGGTGATGTTTCCGCCTGGTGGCGGCACCGACGCAGTTGCCCGAATCGTGGGCGAACGATTGACTGACTTATGGCAGCAACAGGTGATCATCGAAAATAAGGCCGGGGCGCAAGGCAACATTGGCACAGCCTATGCTTCGAAAGCAACTCCTGATGGTCAAACTTTAATGATCGCGCATCAGGGGGTGATGACGGTCAATCCGCACCTCTATAAAGATATGGGTTTTGATGTCAGAAAGGACATTGTCCCGGTTGGGCGACTGACTCAACAGCCGTTTGTGCTTGTGGCGCACCCCTCGGTACCGGCAAACACACTCAAAGAGCTTGAAGCGCTAGCAAAAAGCCAACCTGGCAAGCTGTCGTATGGCTCGAGTGCTGCTGGCCCTCAACTTGCGGTTGAGCTATTCAAGTTCATCACTGGGGCTGATTTATTGCATGTTGCCTACAAGGGCGCAGGCCCCGCGGTGATTGACGTCTTGGCTGGCAATATCAACTTGTTGGTCGCAAATCCGACCTCTGTGGCGCAGCATGTTCAGGCAGGTAGACTTCGCGCACTTGTGTTGTTTGGCGCGCAAGGGGTCGGAGTCTTACCAAGCGCACCCACTGCAATCGACGCCGGCTATCCTGCGCTGGGCGATATACCTGAGTGGTACGGGTTGGCAGTGCCTGCCTTGACGCCGGTTGCTGTGATCACTCAACTCAATAAAGATGTCAACGCAGTACTTGCTGAGGCGTCGGTGCAAAAACGGATCAGTGCCTTGGGTTTGAATGCGTCGCCCAGCACCCCAGCCGAGTTTTTAGAACAAATCAATCGAGACTATGCTCGCTGGGGGAGTTTGATTCAAAAGGCCGGCATACGGTTTGAGTAACCCGTGAGCCCGGCTCTTGGGTTAGCCAATTGCTTGGGATTGGGTGAAAAAGGTTGTTTTAGGCTTGGCGGTTTTCTTTTTGGGTGCTGTGCTTTTTTTAGGAGTTGTCTTCTTTTTCGCTGCCGTGGTCTTCTTTTTGGGGCTGGTTTGCGCGGACTTAGTTGGGGTTGTTTGTGCGGCGGCGGGTGCAACTTGAGCAAAACCAAACGCAGTGAGCATTAAAAATACAGCCAGTTTTTTGTTCATCATCTTTCCTTCAGATTGCAGGGGTAACCGTTCTCAGTAGGAGTGACTCCACCCTGAGTCTATTTTAGCCTGCTCAGGCAGAAACACAATTTGCAATCAATCAGTTCTGTTTCAAGGGATTACAAAATGCCTAAAAACTTGAAAAATACCCCTTCAAACGTCGATTTTGATGGGGTTGTGTTGTTTTTAGCGTTAGGGTTTATTGTTGGTCTGCCTTGTTTTATTGTTGGCACGGCATTGTTTATGTTGGGTTTTTCAACGAACAATCCTGATTTGGTTAGCATCGCCAGTCTGCTCTATGGCATCGCGGTCTCGGCGCTAGGCGGGAGAATGATTCTGCGTAAATACCCACCACAAACAGAGAGGCAAGCGCTGTTGCTAGGTGCAGGGGCGTTGGTTGTGAGTGCTGGTTGCTATGGGGTCCTGAATGCAACATTCTGGACGTTTCACCTGCCCAGCGGCTTTGGTGGATAATTCGATTAAGTTTGATGTTTTCAAAATTGGGATTGAAATGCTGAAGCGGATTTTTTTGGTCGGGCTCGCAAGTTTAGGTGTTTGGTCAAGTTGCGTGGTTGGTCAGTCAGGTACGACCACACAATGGCCCACGCAGCCGGTTCGCGTGATTGTGCCGTTTCCGGGTGGCGCCAGTACGCTTGATGCTGTGGTGCGTTTGTTGGTGCCCGAGGTTGCACGCGATTTGGCAGGCTCTGTTTTTGTCGAAAATAAGCCTGGCGCTGGCACTGTCATCGGAGTCGATGCGGTCGCCAAGGCGGGCGAGCGACACACCTTTGGCGCGGTTGCGAATAGTTTTGCAGTCAACCAGTCGCTGGTTAAAAACTTGCCCTACAACCTAGACACAGATCTAGTACCGGTAGTCTTACTGGCGCGCACTGCGAACGTTCTTGCGGTTCGGCCTGAGTTGCCGATTCGAAACCTACCCGAGTTAATTGCCTACGCCAAGAAAAACCCGGGCAAGTTGTCGTACGGCTCGTTTGGTAATGGTACGACGCCGCACTTTGCCGGCGAGATGCTGAAATCCATGACGGGTATTGACATTGTGCATGTGCCTTATAAGGCTCAAGGGCCCGCGCTCAACGACCTACTAGGGGGTAATATCGATCTGATGTTTGGCAATTTGCCTGACTTTTTGGCACATATCCGTTCGGGTAAGCTCAGGGCGCTGGGTACGACCTATTTGACTCGCGCTCCCCTAGCCCCTGAGATCCCCACCATTGCTGAACAAGGTTTGCCAACCTTTGAAACCGACTCGTGGTACGGGATCATTGCACCTGCTAATACCCCCCAGGTCGTTGTCGAACGGATCAATCGTTCGTTCAATGAGGCTCTGACGCGAGACAGTGTTCGGCAAAATCTGCGTGAACGCGGCATTGAAATCATCGGTGGCACGCCAGCAGAGTTTGGCCTGCACCTTAAACGCGAAGTCGCCAAGTATGCCGACATCGTAAAAACCGCCAATATGAAAATTGACTGAGCACATTCATGACTAACACTACCAACAAACAACCGTTACGTATTGCTATCGCTGGCTTGGGTGCGATCGGCAAATCCATCGCCACGTCTTTAGCCAAAGGCGCGGTACCAGGCGTTGTGCTGACTGCGGTCTCGGCTAAGCATCACGACAAGGCGCAAGCGTTTGTGGCAAGCCTAGGTGTGCCGGTGAAGGTGCTGACGCTGGCAGAACTTGAGCCCGTGGCAGACTTAGTGATTGAGTGTGCACCGGCAGCGCTCTTGCCCGAAATCGTAGCGCCCTTTTTAAAGGCAAAAAAACAAGCGATTGTGTTGTCGGTAGGGGCCTTACTGTTTAATCAGAATTTGATTGACATGGCGCAGCAAGAGGGTGGCATCATCCACGTACCAACTGGGGCATTGATTGGCTTAGACGCGATGATTGCAGCGGCCGAGGGCAAGATTCATTCGGTAAGGATGGTCACGCGCAAGCCGCCTAATGGGCTTTCGGGCGCCCCACATTTAATCGAGAACAACATTAGTGTTGAAGGCCTGACTGAGCCTAAAAAAGTGTTCGAAGGTAATGCGCGTGCCGCCGCTAAAGGGTTTCCGGCAAACTTAAATGTGGTGGTGGCGTTGGCGTTAGCAGGCGTCGGGCCTGAAAATACCTTGCTTGAAATTTGGGCTGATCCAACGGTTGTGCGCAACACTCACAGCATCGTGGTCGACTCAGACTCAGCGAAGTTCACCATGACCATGGAAAACATTCCATCTGAAAACCCCAAAACCGGCCGAATCGTGGCGCAAAGCGTGATCGCCATGCTGCGCAAAATGCAGGCGAGTTTTAAAGTGGGTACCTAAAAGTCACCCCTCAGGCTGCGGCGATTCTAACTTAGGCCGCTTGCGCCGCAACCGTTTTGCGCGGTAAATCTAACGTGGTCACACGGGTGAGTTCGCGTTTGTACGTTCTGTCGTCAAACGGACGTGCGCGATGCATGGTGGTGCGGTTGTCCCAGATGACCAGATCGCCTAGCGCCCATTCATGGTGGCCTAAAAACTGAGGGCGCGTTGCGTGCTCGATTAAGTCGCGCAACAGCAAACGCCCCTCAGGAACTTGCCATCCGATGACGCGCTCGGCGTGTGAGGCAAGATAAAGCGACTTGCGAGGTGAGCCTTCGATCACACGCACCAAGGGGTGCGTCGCCCCAAGTAACTTGGCTTTTTCTTCTGGCGAAAAATCAAAGCCCATCGTGTGGCGCGAATAGGCAATTGAGTGATGCACGCGCAGATCGGCAATCGTTGCCTTGGTAGCGTCGTCAAGCGCTTCGTAGGCAGCACGCATGTCAGCAAATTCGGTATCGGCACGCACCGGAGGGATATTGCGCGCATACAGCATTGAGTAACGCCCTGCGGGGTCTTCAAATGAGGCATCGGTGTGCCAGATGCGATTACTGATCCCGTTCACACGGCGACGGTCTTCGGCGGCCAAGATGTCCCCATCTTGGCCTACGTTTGAGATGTCTGTCAGCGCTTCGTTGCCAAAGCGATTTTTGACTAATACCGAAGAAGACGTTTTGGCATGCAGCACGCCGTCGAGGCGTTGGGCAAAGTCAAGTTGGTCTTGATGAGAAAATTGTTGACCCTTGAATACCAAGACACCAAATTCAGTCATCCCCTCGCGCAGGCGCTCAAGGCTTGCTTCGTCGCTTACCTGGCGCAAATCAAGCGCACTGACTTCTGCCATAAAGGTCGGGTGAAGCTTTTTGAATGTTATGGTCATGCTTGTGTCTCTCTCGTTATTTTCAGTACTCTGAGCGCCTAGCGCCCTGTGTACTGTGATCTCACTAGAATAAATATACTCCTTTAAGACTAAAAACCATGACCTCAAAACTGATTTTTTTAACGAATCCGATCCACCCGTTGGTGCACGCTGAAATGGAAACGTTCGCGCGGGTGTCGGTGGCGAAGTCAACTCGCGAGGACGACCTGATTGCAGGCGCACGCGAAGCTTCGATTGTGGTGGTGCGCACGCCCATCCCCGCTGCGTTATATGACCAGGCGCCCAATTTGCTGGGCGTGATTCGCCATGGGGCTGGGGTCGACATGATCCCGATTCCTGAGGCCACTGCGCGAGGCATCGCGGTGGCTAACGCGCCCGGCACCAACGCAGTCACCGTGGCTGAGTTCGCGGTGGGTCAAATGTTGTCGCTTGCCCATCGCAGCGCTGCGGCCAATCAACGGATGCGGGCAAGCGGTTGGGCAAGCGCCCGAGCGTTGGCCGACGACGGGATAGAGTTAGCCGGTAAAAAAGTCGGGTTAGTGGGCTTGGGGGCGATTGGGCAAGCCGTTGCAAAAATGTGTCATTTTGGGTTTGGGATGAGTGTCAGCGGCTATCGACCAAGCGGCCGTGCTTCGCTCGACTTTATTGAAGTGACGTCGCTTGAGCAGGTGCTGGCGCAAGCGGATTTTGTGGTGCTAGCTTGCCCGTTGAACGACTCAACCAAAGGGCTCATTAGCCGCGCCTTGCTGGGCAAAATGAAAGCTTCGGCCTACTTAATCAACGTGGCGCGCGGTGCGGTTGTGGATCAACAGGCCCTAGTTGAGGCGTTAACTGAAAAGCGCCTGGCCGGTGCGGCGCTTGATGTGTTTACACAACAGCCCTTGCCGGTAGATTCGCCCCTTTATGGGATGGAAAATGTGCTGCTCTCGCCGCACATGGCTGGGGTCACGGACGATAGCTTGAGGGCGATGGGCAGCTCAGTCGCACGGCAAGCCCGGCAAATCCTAGGTGGCCAATTACCCGACCACTTAGTGAATCACGAGTCAGCTAGCCAAGTGCAGCAGCACCTCGCGCGTCGGTTGGGCAAGTCTTAGGTCTGTGCTGAGTCCGCAATCAGCCCGCTTAGTGCAAGGCATCCGGGTCAGTTGCGCAAACAGTAAGCGCCACTGGTGTGATACCCGGACGGGCAGCTTCCGCTTTTGACGATCGCTGCTTTTGATGAGTTGCTGCTCGCTAGGCAATAGCCTCCGCTTGTGTGATACCCCGAGGGGCATGACCCGACATGGGGCAGGGCTGCGCGTGCGCTCGATGACGAAGGGGTGCAGTAATTGCCACTGCTGTGATAGCCGCTGGGGCAAGAGCCTTGCTTGGCCAATGGTTGTGCAACTGGCGCTTGGGCGAAGCCGGGCGCGCTAACGAGTGCAAAGACCACAGCGAGCAGCCAGGCCTCCAGTGAAATTTGCTTGCTACGGATCGGTGAGTTGGATTGGTTCAGTGCCAGCATGGCCAAGCCTCTTGGTGAAGTTGCAGGAATAGGCTAAACATAACGCTGAATACGCTCAGGACGCAATTTTTTTGACGCCAAATAGAGTGAAACATCCATAGCTAAGTAAATGTTAGCTGGTTCAGTCGAGTTAAATGTTAGCTGATTCAGTCGAGTGACAACAAGATAGGTCAAGCAGAATAAGTAAAAGATTAGCCAATACGATAATGATGAAGCGAGTAGGGTATTGACTCGATGATCAAGCGAAATTGCATAAAATCTGTAACGAGTACGGCGGTGGTCGCAATATATTCGACGAAATGCGCAATCCTTGAACAAAAGGTGCACTTGTTTGGTACCAAATTGGCTCAGGTTTTCGTCAATGCACGCGCGGTGCTACTATTTCGGGTTACCGAAGTATGACTATTGCAATCCAATCGAAACATACCAATGAATCTGACCTCAAACGCACCTGATTACGTTCGCCACGAAGGCTTAAAAAAGTGGGTGGCTGATATTGCAGCAAAAGCCAAGCCCTCCAACATTGTGTGGTGTGACGGCTCGCAAGAAGAATACGACCGATTTTGTGCCCAAATGGTGCAGTCGGGTATGTTGCACAAGCTCAATCCTGCCAAACGACCCAATTCGTTTTTAGCTCGCTCGTCACCCGATGATGTGGCGCGCGTTGAAGATCGCACCTTTATCTGCAGCAAAAATAAAGCAGAGGCGGGCCCGACCAATAACTGGATTGAGCCAGCAGAAATGCGTACGAAGCTCGCTGAGTTATTTGAGGGGGCGATGGCGGGTCGTACGATGTATGTGATTCCGTTTTCGATGGGCCCTTTGGGCTCTCCGATTGCACAAGTTGGTGTTGAGTTGTCTGACTCGCCCTATGTGGTGGTCAACATGCGCCTGATGACGCGTATGGGCAAAAAAGTTTACGACGTGCTGGGCCCCACAGGTGACTTTGTGCCCTGTGTCCACACGGTAGGCGCACCGCTGGCTGCAGATCAGGCCGATGTGGTGTGGCCTTGCAACACCACCAAGTACATCGTGCATTTTCCTGAAACACGCGAAATCTGGTCGTATGGCTCGGGTTACGGCGGCAATGCGCTGCTTGGTAAAAAATGTTTTGCTCTACGAATTGCCTCAAATATGGGCCGCGCTGAGGCAAGCGCAACCTCGCCAGGTTGGCTGGCTGAGCACATGTTGATTTTGGGTGTCACCGCGCCTTGGGGTAAAAAATATCACGTCGCGGCGGCATTTCCGTCAGCCTGTGGCAAAACCAACTTTGCGATGTTGATTCCGCCCAAAGGTTTAGGCCAGCAGGGCTGGAAGATCACCACCATTGGTGACGATATTGCCTGGATCAAACCCGACGCAAAAGGTAACTTGCGCGCGATCAACCCAGAAGCAGGTTATTTTGGTGTGGCGCCAGGTACCAACGAGCAATCAAACTTTAACTGCATGGCCACCTTGGCCCAAGACACCATCTTTACCAACGTGGCGTTGACCGATGACGGCGACGTGTGGTGGGAAGGTATGAGCAAAGTTCCACCCGCGCACCTGATTGATTGGCAGGGGCGTGACTGGACTCCTGAACAGGCAAAGGAAAAAGGTATTAAGGCTGCGCATCCAAATGCACGCTTTACCGTCTCTGCTACGCAAAACCCTGTGTTGGATCCTGAGTGGGATAACCCTGAGGGTGTCGTCATTGACGCCTTCATCTTTGGCGGTCGCCGCTCGACCACAGTGCCCCTAGTGACAGAGGCACGTGACTGGTCAGAAGGCGTTTACATGGCTGCGACCATGGGTTCAGAAACTACTGCCGCGGCCGTTGGCGAGCAAGGTGTAGTGCGTCGTGACCCATTTGCGATGTTGCCTTTCTGTGGTTACAACATGGCCGAGTACTTTCAGCACTGGTTGTCGTTAGGCGAGCATTTGCAAGCCTCGGGCGCCAAGTTGCCGCGTATTTTCTGTGTGAACTGGTTTCGCACCGATGCTGACGGTAAGTTTGTGTGGCCCGGCTTTAGCGAAAACACCCGCGTACTGAAGTGGATGTTGGGTCGCATTGAAGGCGAGGCTAAAGGCAAAGAGCACGTCTTTGGGATTACGCCAAGCTATGAAGATCTTGACTGGTCTGGCATGGATTTTTCTCTCGAAAAATTCACTACCATCACTTCAATCGACAAAGCGGCGTGGCGTAAAGAGTTTGAGCTCCATGCCGAACTCTTTGAAAAACTGGCCTTTGGGTTGCCACCAAGCTTGCTTGAGATCAAGGCGGGCTTTGAGTGTCGCTTAGGCTAAGTACCGGTTCAGACGCAGCAAACTATTCGCTGCGACTGAAATCAAAGCAAAGAGCCCCGCACCGAAATGCTGCGGGGCTCTTTGCTTTTTTGTCGAGCGGTTGCTCTTGAGGTCAGAATTCTTGAGGTCAGAACGACCCACTGGCCATCCGTTGGTCATACCAGACCAGGTTCTTACATTTGACTTTCCCAGGTCGTATCTAAATCAAACGGATACACAGGGCGGGCAAGTTTGCTGTACGGGAACCGTGAATAGTCAGAGCTTGTGACGCCGCCGCCATCACATTCGACCACGGCCTTGGCGATCGGTACGAAAACTGGCCGACAATACATTCTGGATTTGAGCAATATAAAACGATGCTTGGTCGCGTCAATGCCGATGTGACTGAAAATGCCTAAGTCCCAGTGTTCTTGAGGGGTCTCGGTCACCATCACCAGCGCTTGAGGCAATTGCAGTAAGACCGTGCGCCCCATGTAAATGCGCTGGCCCGTATAGGTAGGCCCGCTGATGACATATTCGCCATCGGTGATGCGCAAGACCACACCAGTGAGCGTGTGTGGGGTCGTTGTGATGCCCAGTTGCGTTAAGGGGACTTTGTCACCGACAGCGACTGACACCGTTGCGCCAACGCCGGCCTCAATCATCAGTGCGACAGCCTCGGGGTCGCAAACTGGCCCCACAACGATATCTTGTAAGCCTTGCGCCAAGGCTTCGTGCAACACATTCATGTCGTCACAGGTGCCGCCCGACATGCAGTTATCGCCGTGATCGAGCAGCAATACGGGGCCCGTGCCTGGTTGCTGGGCAAGCTCTTGCGCCCGAGTGATCGAGTCGGCCAAGGTTTCGCTTGCATAGACGAAGCCTTCGCGGTTATCCCAAATGAAGCCGGCCACGATCTCGGCAAATTGCTCTGCCGCCTCTTGGTCGGCGTCGCTGATGACAACCACACTGATACAGGGTGCGGCGATATCGGCCAAAGAAAACCCCGCCAACACTGACACACCCAGCATACCTGCAGCTTCAGCGGCACGCGCGAGCTCGACGGCTTCGTGCATGGCGCCGATATCGGTGCGACTGCAGAGCGTGTGCGAGAGCAAGGGCAGGCGTCGCCAAGCCATCGTCGGTTTGATTTTTTTATCCAACATCTCAATCAACAAACGCGCGGCGTGAGCGCCGGTTTCGTACATATCAATATGAGGATAGGTTTTAAAGCTCACTACGATGTCACTGTTTGCCATCGTTTTATCAGTGATTTTGCCGTGTAAATCAAAGGCGACAGCGATAGGGGCGTTAGGTAATGCTGCACGTAAGCGCTCTAGCAGATCACCCTCGCCATCGTCAGAGTTTTCGGCCACCATGGCGCCGTGCAGGTCGAGTGCGATCGCATCGCAGCCGGCCGCCGCCGCCACAATCACATCAGACAAATGGGTGTAAGCCTGTGCAGCCACGCGACCGCTTGGGTTGGCGGTGGCACTACACGCCACGATAACCTGATGACCAGCTTGTTCAAGCAGGTCGATATAGGCGGCGATGCCGGTCCGCGTTCCCTTAGAGGCCGCGTAGGCCTCGTCGCCATAGGTTGGGCCGTGGTCGCCAAACGAAGAGAGTGGCGTTGGGACCGGAGAAAACGTATTGGTTTCGTGATTGAGTCGTGCCACCAGGATTTTCATGGCTGGCTCGCGCACGCAAGCATGGCGTGCATCAACACGTTGCAGCCCGCTTCAAGATGCTCAGACTTTGCATCTTCGATTTCGTTATGACTGATGCCGTCTTTGCAAGGGACAAAAATCATCGCTGTGGGGGCAACGCGGGCCATATAGACGGCATCGTGACCTGCGCCACTGACGACATCCATCTCTGAGAGCCCGATAGTGCGTGCACCCGAGCGTACCGCTTGCACCAGTTCATTGGCGAAGGCCGCAGGAGGAAAGTACACCACTTGCGTCAATGCGATGCTGACCTTGCCCTGTTTGGCAATCTCTTGCGCCCTGGCATTGAGTTTATCGACCATCGCGGTCAGGGTTGCATCTGAGTCTGCTCTCAGATCGACTGACAGCTTGACCGTGCCTGGGATAACGTTACGTGAATTAGGGTAGACGTCAAGCATACCGACCGTACCGCGCGCATTCGGGGCGTGGTCAAGTGCCAGTTCGTTGATGAGTTGCACCATGTGCGAGGCAGCCAGCAAGGCGTCGTGACGCAAGGACATGGGGGTTGGCCCGGCATGGGCTTCAGAGCCTGTGATCACCACGTCAAACCAGCGCTGCCCAAGCGCGCCGGTGACGACGCCAATGGTAATATCGTGGGCTTCGAGTACGGGTCCTTGTTCAATATGGGCTTCAAAGTAGGCACCAATCCCGCTTGGGCTGACCTGATCTTTGCCAGCGTAGCCAATTGAACGTAGAGCTTGTCCAACGGTGATGCCATCGCGATCTGTTTGCGCCAGAATAAAGTCAGTCTTGAATTCGCCGATAAAGGCACCCGAACCCATCATGACAGGCACAAAGCGTGAGCCTTCTTCGTTAGTCCAGACCACCACCTCAAGTGGGGCGGCAGTGGTGACGCCGGCATCGTTCAGTGTTTTGAACACCTCAAGGCCAGCTAGCACCCCATAATTGCCGTCAAACTTGCCACCAGTGGGCTGAGTGTCGATATGGCTCCCGGTCATCACGGCTGGCAAACTGTTGTTAAGCCCAGCGCGTCGGGCAAAGATATTACCGACGCTGTCGATCCGAATTGAACAGCCAGCCGCTTTGGCTTGTGCCACAAAAAAATCGCGTCCCTGACGGTCAAGCTCTGTGAGCGCCAAACGGCAGACCCCACCTTTTTTAGTGGCACCGATCTGCGCTAACTCCATCAAACTGTTCCAGAGGCGAGCCCCATCAATGCGCAGCGTCGCGTGTGGTGTTAAAGAAACAGTAGACATCGAAAAACTCCGAAGATAAGGTGAGTGAATCAGGTAACCTAGAGGATATACGTAATAGTGCCTGAATTTGGTTCAAATAGCGCCCGACTTAAATGCAAAATTTAGTTCAAAGCGCACGTGGCTTGAATGCTAAGAGTGTTTGAATTTAGTCTGTGTTGTGCCCGAATATCGTCTTAATAGCGTCTCAATGTCATCAGATAAGGTTTAACTCAACATGAAACTCGATGCGATTTCGCACCGTAATCGTAATACTAAAATTGTAGCGACCCTGGGCCCTGCCAGTAGCGAACCTGACATGATTCGACGGCTGTTTGATGCGGGTGTTGACGTGTTTCGCCTGAACTTCAGTCATGGCACCCATGCAGATCACAAATTGCGCTATGACGCGATTCGACAGATTGAGGCCGATGTTGGCCGGCCTGTGGGTATTTTGCTAGATTTGCAAGGGCCAAAGCTAAGAGTTGGAAAGATTGTTGGAGGTAAGCAGTCTCTCGAAGCGGGGCAAAAACTACGGTTTGACCTAGATCCAACACCGGGTGAAAACGGACGGGTGCCGCTCTTGCACCCTGAAATTTTTGCAGCGCTCAAGCCTGGCGATGATTTATTGATTGACGATGGCAAAGTGCGGGTGCGCGTGTTGACCTGCGACCCTACCCACGCAAATGTTGAAGTCATCAATGCCGGGATGATCTCGGATCGTAAAGGCGTCAATGTGCCGGGGGCGATTTTGCCTTTGTCACCGATCACGGCCAAAGACCGCGAAGACTTGGAATTTGGTTTGAGTATCGGGGTGGATTGGGTGGCGCTTTCGTTTGTGCAACGGCCAGAAGACATTGCCGAACTTAGGGGTCTGATTCAAGACCGTGCCTGGATCATGGCCAAGCTTGAAAAGCCGTCTGCGATTGAGTCTCTGGAGGCCATTGTGGCGGCCTGTGATGGTGTGATGGTGGCGCGCGGCGACCTAGGTGTTGAGCTGCCGCCAGAAGAAGTGCCCGTCCTACAAAAACGTATTGTGCGCGTCTGTCGTGAGGCGGGTAAGCCGGTGATCGTTGCGACGCAAATGCTTGAATCCATGATTTCTTCGCCAGTGCCGACCCGTGCCGAAGTCAGCGACGTGGCGACCGCCGTGTACGACGGGGTTGATGCTGTCATGCTCTCGGCCGAGTCGGCTTCGGGAGCCTACCCGATCGAGGCGGTCAATATGATGGATCGCATCTTGCAAAGCACAGAGCGTGACCCGATTCAGCGCTTGACCATGGATGCGACGTTTCGGCGTCGTCACCGCGACGCCCGCGATGCGATTTCAGCGGCGATTCGCACGGTTGCCGAGACATTGCCAGTGGCTGCCACAGTGGCGTATACGTCTTCGGGGTCGACCACGTTGCGTGTTGCGCACGAGCGCCCTCGCGCACCGATTTTGAGTATGACGCCAGACGCCGCGGCAGCGCGTCGCTTGTCGTTGGTGTGGGGCGTGCATTCGATTCAGGCAGCCGTTGTGCAAAGCACAGAAGATATCGTGTTGCGCGCGACGCAAGCTGCTGAAAAAAATGGGTTTGGACGCCCAGGCGAAGCCCTGCTGATTATTGCGGGCACACCCTTTGGCGTGTCAGGGACGACGAATTTATTGCGCATCGCGTGGATCGGTGATGCACCGGCTGCAGCCTGATCCGGTACACTTGAAAAAACATCAAAAATAAAATTGGTAGGAGGCAAAGCATGGCACACGCAGGTTTGCGTTTCGGTATCTTTTTAGCCCCGTTTCATCAGCTTGGTGATAACCCCACCCTGGCGTTAGAGCGCGATCTTGAACTGATCGAATGGCTCGATCATTTGGGCTATGACGAAGCTTGGATCGGTGAGCATCACTCGGCTGGCTGGGAGATCATTGCTTCGCCTGAGATCTTTATTGCGGCCGCCGCTCAACGCACCAAACGCATCATGCTGGGTTCGGGCGTCACCAGCTTGCCGTATCACCATCCCTTTTTGGTCGCGCAGCGTTTTGTGCAACTTGATCATATGACGCGTGGCCGCGTGATGCTGGGTTGCGGGCCGGGAGCGCTCGTGTCTGATGCCTACATGATGGGTATCGAAGCAGAAAAACAGCGCACGATGATGGATGAATCTCTGGGAGCCATCATGCGGCTTCTTGAGGGTAAAGAACCTGTCACCTTAAAGACCGACTGGTTTGAATTGAAAGAGGCGCGGCTGCACCTTGCCCCGTATACCAAGGGTTGCTTCCCGATTGCAGTGGCAACCTCGACGACACCCTCGGGTGTGTTGACGGCCGGCAAGTATGGCGTTGGCATGTTGTCTTTAGGTGCTGGTCTACCGGGCGGCCCGCAAAAGCTTGCCGAGCAATGGAAGCTTGGTGAAGAGCAGGCTGCAAAATTTGGCAAAACGATGAACCGCGAAGACTGGCGCCTGGTGGTCAACATCCATGTGGGTGAAGACGACGAAACTGCGATGCGCGAGGTGCGTGCGCGTGAGCGGGTTGAAACGCTGAGCTACTTTAGTGAAACACTCGGTCGTCCCCCGATGCGTAGCGAAGACCCCTTGGGCGACGGCTTGAAAGCAGGCACGACGATTGTGGGTTCACCCGAGACTGTGGCAAATGGAATTGCCCGTTTGCTCGAGTTCACGGGCGGTGGTGCTGGTGCGATCATGTTCCGTTCACACGAGTGGGCCACGCGCGAGCAAACGATGCGCAGTTATGAGCTTTTTGCCCGCTGGGTGATGCCTAAATTTCAGGGCAGCATGGATTCATTGTTCGCTTCACGCGAGTGGGTCAGTGATAATCGTAGCGGCATTTTTGGCCCACATATGGGGGCAATGCGCAAAGCCTTTACCGATGCAGGGCAAGACGTGCCTGATCACATGCGCCTAAAGTTGCACACGGGCCCGACGCCTTTGGTTGAAAAGTAATAGAGGTGGTTGCAGTGGTGCGGCACGATGGTGAGTCCTCGGTAGTGCTCAGCCCTGCAACGATCAAAAGGCAAACCGATCTGAATAGGTAGGGCGTCTGATGTGCGATCATGGTAAAGCCGATTTTTGTGGCTGGAAAGGTTGGAGCCAGGTGCCGACACCGGAGGCCGGCGGCGGCAGCGGCCCTTGGATCGATCTGACCCATCGGTTAACCGAAGAACTGTCTCGCGCATCAGTGTTTCCGCAACCACGGATCAGGCAAATTGTAAAAATGCCTGAAAGCCCACTGAATGTCACCGAGATTCATATGGTGGCGCATCACGGCACACATGTGGATGCGCCGCGTCACTTTTTGAGTGATGGGCCTTGCTTTGATGAAATCCCCCTTGAGCGTCTTTACGGTCCAGGTGTCGTTTGACGTATTGAAAAAGGCCCGCTCGAATTGATCGAACCCGCTGATTTTGAAGCGGCCCGCCCCTTGGTGCAGCCTGGCGATATCGTGCTGTTGGATACGGGCTGGGCACAGCATGTCAATACCGAGTACTACGAAGATCACCCGAGCCTGAGCGCTGCTGCCGCGCAATGGCTGGTCGATCACGGGGTAAAACTACTTGGGGTCGATTTCAGCACGCCTGATCTGACGATTCATAAGCGCCCCGTAGGCTTTGACTGGCCCGTGCACCATATCTTATTGGCGCATGGAGTCTTGGTGGCCGAACATGTGACGAACTTACGTGCGCTTGCCAATCAGCGAGCTGAAATTTTGTTCTTGGCACTGCCGCTGGCCGGCTCGGATGGGGCGCCTGCACGCGCGCTAGCCCGACCGTTTGCCGTTGCCTAGGCTAAGGCACGGGTTTTCATGCGAGACTGTTGTCAAACTCGGCTTAAGTCCTGACTTCTGCCACTTTTGCTGATATTTGATAGGTCTGAATAATTAGCTTTTATTTTTCAATTAGTTACGTTTTTTGATTTCTCGAGTTTACGCACTAATGCTATCTTTTATGCATGCGCGGCGATCTCACAACTCGAAAGACAAGAACGGCCTCAGGCTCGACAGCCGTTCAGGTGGTGCGCCATGAGGGCAAACGGCGCATTGTGGTCAAACACATTGGCAGTGCACGTGATCAAACACGGCTTGAGGCTTTAGTCGTACAAGCCGAACAATACGCCGAAGCCCATCGTACTCAACCAAGCTTGTTTACTCAGAATGCATCGGAGTCCCTTGATCTAGCGCACACCACGCTGGCGGGTGTCACGCACCTGTTTGCCCGAGAGGCCTTACTTGTTTGCGTATCGCGCTGCGGGCTGGGCTCATTGCCGATGTTGTATCAAGATCTAGCGCTCATGCGCATCGTTGAACCGGCCTCTAAACTGCGCACGATACAGTTGCTTGACCAGTACTTCAATGTCGGCTACGCCGAGCGAACTGTCTATCGACAACTAGCAAAGCTAGTAGAGCATCAAGAGGCGATAGAGTCTGCCGCCATTGAGACTGCACGACAAGATTTACAAGAGACCTTTAGCCTAGTTCTTTACGATGTCACGACGCTGTATTTTGAATCCTTCAAGGAACATGACTTTCAGCGCCCAGGTTTCTCCAAGGACAACAAGCCACAGCAGCCTCAGATCGTGATCGGCCTCATCACGACTCGCTCAGGGTTTCCTGTCATGCACGAAGTGTTTGAGGGCAATACCTTTGAAGGTCACACCATGCTTAAGATCTTACGCCGCTTTGAGAAGCGGGTTGGCCAAACAAAGCCCATCATCGTGGCGGACGCGGCAATGCTATC
>CAMDEF010000014.1 GCA_945895265.1 Bordetella parapertussis
CGCGGGATCTCAATCGTCAGGTCAGCAGACCCGATCTTTGCCTGGCAGGCCAGACGCGAAGTGGTAGACAAACCCCAGGCGCGATCCAGGAGATCTTCTTCAGAATCTGACGCAGCCTCAAGCGAGTTGAAACCGGCTTTGATCACAACATGACAGGTGGTGCAGGCGCAAGACAATTCGCATGCGTGCTCAAGTTCAACGTGATTATCTAACAGCACGCGACAAATCGATTCGCCTGTCGGTACATTATCGATCACCATGCCCTCGGGGCAAACATCAGGATGAGGAAGAACCGTAATTTTTGTCATAACCTTAAAAGTTCAAGACATCAAAAATAAAAAATTAAACCTAGAGTTCGTTCAACGACTTACCCTTCAGCGCCGCCCGAATACTACGATCCATGCGTTGCGCAGCAAAATCATCTGTCACATCTGACAGCGCCTTGGTCGCCACACGAATCGCGTCAATATCACCACCCTGTGCACACAATTGTGTTGCCTGTAGCTGTTGGGCGATACGCGTTTGTTGAGCTGCGCTTAACAAATCAGAGTCAGCTGCTAACGCCGCCTCAACCGACTCAATCAGTTGTTGCGCATCCACTTGTTGCTCACGCAACATTCGCATTTTTGCATCGTGATCGGCCAACGAGATACTGTCAGACAGCATCTTTGACACTTCGTCATCGGTTAAACCATACGAAGGCTTGACAGTCACCGAAGCTTCAACCCCCGAGCCTTGCTCGCGTGCTGTTACGCTCAGCAAACCATCGGCATCGACCTGAAACGTCACGCGAATACGCGCAGCACCCGCCACCATCGGTGGGATCCCGCGCAACTCAAAGCGCGCCAGCGAACGACAGTCAGCGACTAAATCACGCTCGCCCTGCACCACGTGCACCGCTAACGCAGTCTGGCCGTCTTTAAAGGTGGTGAACTCTTGCGCGCGCGCCACGGGGATCGTACTGTTACGCGGGATGATGTGCTCAACCAACCCACCCATGGTTTCTAAGCCAAGCGTTAAAGGCGTGACATCTAACAGCAACCAGTCTTCGCCAGGATTGCGATTGCCTGCAAGCAAGTTCGCTTGCAAGGCAGCACCCAAGGCCACGACCTGATCCGGATCTAAATCTGTTAACGGCTGTTTAGCGAACAACCCATGAACAGCAGCCTGTACCACCGGCATGCGAGTTGCCCCACCTACCATCACGACACCCTGCACGTCTTTGACAGTCAGCCCTGCGTCTTTTAACACTTGACGAGCGCAAGCCAGGGTACGTTCAACCAATGACTGCGCAAGCGCTTCAAACGCCACACGTGTCAAAGACAAGTCAATTTTTGCGGCACCCAGCAGCAAGGTTTCAGTGTGTGAAGCCTCGGCGGTGAGTGCTTCACGTAACCGGCGCGAGGCACTTAATAAGGCACGTCTGGCAGCATGATCCAGATCATTCAAGCAATGCACACGAGCAAAATAATCGGCTAGGGTCGCATCAAAATCGTCACCACCCAAAGCGGTATCCCCGCCGGTTGCAACAACTTCAAAGACACCGCGCGTCAACTTCAACAGCGACACGTCAAAGGTGCCACCACCTAAATCAAAAACGACATACAAACCTTCAGAGCCGTGATCCAGCCCATAGGCAATCGCGGCTGCAGTAGGTTCGTTTAATAAACGCAACACATTCAGCCCAGCCAAACGCGCGGCATCCCGCGTTGCCTGGCGTTGAGCATCATCAAAATACGCAGGTACCGTAATGACAGCACCCACAAGCTCATCGCCCAACGTGCCTTCCGCCAAAAATTTCAATTTCTCTAAAATTTTTGCTGCGATCTCAACGGGCGACACATCAGCATGTTGAGTATGGATTTTGACGCTTTGGCTATCGCGCAAAAAATTAAACGGCATCCCAGAGGCGACTGCATCATCGTACGAGCGCCCCATCAACCGCTTGACCGATACCAGTGTGTCAAGCGGATATTGCGCCTGCTGCGCCAGTGCCTCGACACCGATTAAGGCAGAGCCGCCCGCTTGATACAAGACCGCCGACGGCACAAGGTGACGCCCCAACTCGTCGGGCAAGACCTCAGCCACGCTGCTGCGCACCGAGGCCACCAGCGAATGTGTTGTCCCTAAGTCAATTCCAACAGCTAAACGTCGTTGATGCGGGGCCGGCGATTCGCCCGGTTCAGAAATCTGCAATAAAGCCATAGGTACGTTTTAAACTTCTATAGTTTGGAGCTGAGTGGTTAACTTATCTAGAAACATCCACTCGCGGATACGACTAGCGGCTTGCGTGTACTGTTCAGCGTCAAGCGCCTGAGAAACTGCCTGTTGACATTGCGCTAAGGCTAACTCAATCTCTTTCGCTAAGCTCTCGCGCGCACCAATATTTTCGGGCTGATCCAGGCAGTCCTCGAGCTGTTCATGCCAAGACATTTGTTGCACCAAAAACTCGGGTGACATCGCAGTATTAGTTTCGGTTTGCAAGTCAACACCAGCAAGCTCGCACAGGTAACGGGCACGCAACAAGGGTTGCTTAAGTACTCGATACGCTTCGTTCGCCTGCGCACTCCATTGCATCGCGACTCTGCGCTCGGGCGCTGAACGCGTTGCGAAACGATCGGGGTGCACGGCTTGCGCGACATGTTTCCAGGCCGCCTCGAGCTGCGTGGCATCTAGTGCGAAGGTACGCTGCAAATCAAACAGCGCAAAGTGATCTGTTGCGTTCACAGGTGGTTATACCGTGAACGATTCGCCGCAGCCGCAGGTCGCCTTTTCGTTAGGATTGCGAAACTTGAAGCCCTCGTTCAGGCCTTCGCGCGCGTAATCAAGTTCGGTGCCTTCAAGGTAAGCCAAACTTTTTGGATCAACAAAGACTTTGACACCAAAACTTTCAAATACCTGATCTTCTGAGGCTGGCTCGTCGACATACTCAAGCTTATAAGCCATACCCGAACAACCAGTTGTACGCACGCCCAAACGCAAGCCAATCCCGCCACCGCGTTTTTGCAGATATTTGCCGATATGGTCGGCGGCCTGCACAGTCAGTGTGACAGCCATGGCTTATCCTTGGTGTTTATCTTTGTAATCTTTAACTGCGGCTTTGATCGCGTCTTCAGCCAAGATCGAGCAATGGATCTTAACGGGTGGCAAAGCAAGCTCTTCTGCAATTTGTGTGTTGCGAATCGTTAGCGCTTGGTCAAGCGTCTTACCCTTTACCCACTCAGTCACTAGCGAGCTTGAGGCAATCGCCGAGCCACATCCGTATGTTTTAAAACGTGCATCTTCGATGATACCGTCTTCATTGACGCGAATTTGTAATTTCATCACATCGCCACAGGCTGGTGCACCCACCATACCTGTACCAACCTGATCGTCGCCCTTATCAAAGGTACCGACGTTGCGTGGGTTTTCGTAGTGATCCAATACTTTGTCGCTATATGCCATGTGTAATCTCCAACTTATACGTTTAGTGGGCGGCCCACTGAACCGAATTCAAATCAATACCTTCTTTGGCCATTTCCCAGAGAGGCGACATATCACGCAGCTTGCCCACACGTGTTTTGAGCAGTTCAACGGCAAAGTCGATTTCTTTTTCGGTAGTGAAGCGACCGATGGTAAAGCGAATCGAACTATGCGCCAACTCGTCATTGCGCCCCAGGGCACGCAACACATACGAAGGTTCAAGGCTGGCTGACGTGCAGGCAGAACCACTTGATACCGCAAGCTCTTTAATTGCCATAATCAGGGACTCGCCCTCAACGTAGTTAAAGCTCACGTTCAGGTTATGCGGCACGCGTTGTTCAATGTCACCGTTAAGGTAAACCTCTTCGATTTGCGACAAGCCGGCCCACAAACGATCACGCAGCATGCGGATACGTTCATTTTCAGTACCCATTTCGGCTTGTGCCAAGGCAAAGGACTCGCCCATACCTACGATTTGGTGTGTGGCCAGCGTACCTGAGCGAAAACCACGCTCGTGACCGCCGCCATGCATTTGTGCCTCAATGCGGATGCGAGGTTTGCGACGCACGTACAAAGCACCGATCCCCTTAGGACCATAGGTTTTGTGTGCGCAAAACGACATCAAATCAACTTTGAGTGTTTGCAGATCAATGTTGACCTTGCCCGTTGCTTGAGCGGCATCCACATGAAAAATGATGTTCTTTTCACGGCAGATTTCGCCAAGTGTTGCGATTGGCTGAATCACGCCAATTTCGTTATTGACGAACATGACCGAGACTAGCACGGTGTCAGGGCGGATCGCTGCTTTAAAGGCATCGAGGTTAATCAAACCATCTTCTTGTACGTCGAGGTAAGTGACCTCGAACCCTTGGCGCTCGAGTTCGCGGCAGGGGTC
Source organism: Bordetella parapertussis (assembly GCA_945895265.1). Classification (GTDB taxonomy): domain Bacteria; phylum Pseudomonadota; class Gammaproteobacteria; order Burkholderiales; family Burkholderiaceae_B; genus Zwartia; species Zwartia parapertussis_I. The sequence goes on from CAMDEF010000014.1 coordinate 4,358, forward strand.
GAGCACAGCTTTGTGCTCGGTTTTGACTGTAATGATGTGCTTGCCGCGCTCGGCGTAAAAGCCAGCGGCACCTTTGATTGCGAGATTATTGGATTCAGTTGCGCCTGAAGTCCAGATGATTTCACGTGGATCAGCATTGACAAGTGAAGCCACTTGACCGCGCGCACGCTCGACCGCCTCTTCGGCTTCCCAGCCATAAGCATGGCTGCGTGACGCTGGATTACCTGCGTGCTCGTAAAGCCACGGAATCATCTTATCGACCACTTTTGGGTCAACAGGAGTGGTGGCTGAATAGTCTAAGTAAATCGGTAATGAGGACATTGAGAGCTCCTAGGCGCTTGCGGCAACAGGCTGTTTAACGGTTGTCGGTGTATTGACCATATTGACACGTACGCCAGCACCGTTGGCCTGGCTCGCCTCTTGTATTTGACGCAAACGCTGTTGATCAACCAAATCTTGTAACGCCACTGAATCAAGAAAATCAACCATTTTACGGTTGAGCGTTGACCAGAGTTCATGTGTCATACAGATGCCTTGCTTGCCATCTGTACCGGTTGCACAGTCTGTTTTACCACCACAGCTCGTGGCGTCGATGGGCTCATCGACTGCGAAAATGATGTCGGCGACAGTGATTGTGCGCGCTAAACGGGCTAAGGTATAGCCCCCGCCTGGACCGCGGACGCTCTCAACCAACTCATGACGGCGCAATTTGCCAAAGAGTTGCTCAAGATAAGATAACGAAATATTTTGTCGCTGGCTGATCGCCGATAAAGTGACCGGCCCGCTTTGCTGACGCAATGCTAGGTCAATCATGGCCGTAACAGCAAAACGCCCTTTGGTGGTGAGTCGCATGACAAAGTCCCTTAAACAAAGCAATTACACGACGCAACTGCTTATCCGACTAAACAACTCAAGTATACACAATTCTTGACTGTTTTGCTAGGGTATAACCTCAAAGACCCTAAGGTTGTCGTGCTTTCTAGCCGAAAAAAAACCGCGCATGGCACGGTTTTTTCGGCATTAGATCCCTTTTACCAGGCGCCTAACGCAAACTAAGCCGCCTGATACTGGGTTGCGCGTTTGCGTACCAATTCAAGCACGCCTTGACAAGAATCTTCAAGATAATCAAGAACCTTACCAAAACCCTCAGGGCCACCGTAGTACGGGTCCGGCACTGTTGCTTCTTCGAATTCGTTAGCAAAACGCATCAACAGCATCAACTTATGCTGGTGTAGCTTTGGGCACTGTTGCTGCATGGCAGAGAGGTTTTCCCAGTCCATCGCCAAAATCAGATCATATTCGCGGTAATCTTCAGGGGTGACCTGACGCGCAACATGTTCGGCGATTTCGTAACCACGCTTGCGGGCAGCAGCCAACGCACGCGGATCAGCGCCCTCACCGAGGTGAAAGTTATGGGTGCCGGCAGAATCAATACCCACTACCTCAGAGAGGCCAGCTTCTTTGATTAGGTGGCGAAAAACGCCTTCAGCACTGGGGGAGCGGCAAATGTTACCCGTGCATACGAAAAGAACTTTTGTCATCATGGTGCATATTGTGCGGGAAAACCCCTAACATGTCTAGAGATTTTTTCTGTAAATCAGTAAAAAAATGTACGTAAGGAAAAAAAATTAATCTCTATGTATTTCAAGATGTTACGGCATGATTACCAAAAAATAAAAAAGTCCATATAGTGAAAAAATTCTGGGGCAATCTCAAACACATTCAAAAAAATGACGCAATGCCCTTGTTGAAATGCACCGACTCAATGCTTGGCTAAGACTTTTACGCACCAGAAAGTAGCACACGGTCTTTCAACACCTTCAGAGCGTCGCGCGCAGCCGCAGCCTGCTCAAACTCGAGATTACGGGCGTGATCCAACATGAGTTTTTCAAGGCGCTTAAACTCTTTAGCAAGCGCTTTTTCGTCTGTGAGCAAGGCATACGACAAGGGATCTTCAGGCTGCTCTCTAAACGCTGGCGCCACAATGCCGTCGATCAGTTCGCGCACCGCCTTACGCACGCTGCGCGGTTCAATACCGTGCTCTAGGTTAAACGCGAGTTGTTTATTGCGACGTCTTTCGGTTTCTCCCATCGCTCGTTTCATTGAATCAGTGACTCGATCCGCATACAAAATAGCGCGCCCGTTTAAGTTACGTGCTGCGCGACCGATGGTTTGAATCAAACTGCGATCTGAGCGTAAAAACCCTTCTTTATCCGCATCAAGAATCGCTACGAGCGACACCTCGGGGATATCCAGCCCCTCGCGTAACAAATTAATCCCGACTAACACATCAAATACCCCGAGGCGCAAATCGCGAATAATTTCTACCCGTTCGACCGTATCGATATCTGAATGCAAATAGCGCACACGCTGACCACTTTCAGATAGGTAATCGGTCAGATCCTCGGCCATCCGCTTCGTTAAGGTCGTCACTAGCACCCGCTCTTGCACCGCCGTCCGTAATTTAATTTCGCCTAACAAATCGTCGACCTGCGTGCGGGCGGGCCGCACCTCAACAATCGGATCCACCAACCCTGTTGGGCGCACCACCTGTTCAACCACATGATCAGAATGAGCTTGCTCGTAGTTGCCCGGTGTTGCAGACACAAACACGCACTGGCGCATACGCGCTTCAAACTCTTCCATTTTTAAAGGGCGGTTATCGAGCGCAGAGGGCAAACGAAAACCGTAGGTGACAAGCGTGTCTTTACGAGCGCGATCACCGCGATACATACCACCTAACTGACCGATCGTGACATGGCTTTCGTCGATAAACATCAGCGCATCGCGCGGGAGATAATCAATCATCGTGGGCGGCGGATCACCGGGCGCCGCACCCGACAGGTGTCGCGAATAATTTTCAATGCCTTTACAAAAGCCAAGCTCAGACAACATTTCAAGATCAAAGCGTGTGCGCTGCTCAATACGCTGCGCTTCGATCAAATGGCCGGAATCAACAAACTGTTTAACGCGCTCGCGCAGCTCTTGTTTGATTGTTTCGATCGCACGCAACACGGTATCGCGTGGGGTGACGTAATGTGAGCCTGGATACACCGTAAAGCGTGGCACTTTTTGCCGCACCTTACCAGTCAGGGGATCAAATAATTCTAGGCTTTCAACTTCGTCGTCAAACAACGTTAAACGCACTGCAAGCTCAGCACTCTCTGCCGGAAAAACATCAATCGTTTCACCGCGCGCACGAAAAGTGCCACGCGTAAATTCAAGATCATTGCGCTCGTACTGCATCGCCACCAGGCGCTCAAGAATTTCGCGGCGAGCAATGCGATCGCCAGAGCGCAAAATCAACACCATGGCATGGTAATCAGCGGGGTTGCCGATACCGTAAATACAAGACACCGTGCCCACAATAATCGTGTCACGTCGCTCGAGCAAACTTTTAGTCGCTGACAAACGCATCTGTTCAATGTGTTCGTTGATCGATGAATCTTTTTCGATAAACAAATCACGGGTCGGTACGTACGCTTCAGGTTGGTAGTAGTCGTAATACGACACAAAATATTCAACCGCGTTTTTCGGAAAAAACTCACGCATCTCGGCATACAACTGCGCTGCCAACGTCTTGTTCGGCGCCAGTACCAGTGCTGGCCTGCCCAAACGCGCGATCATATTGGCCATCGTGAAGGTTTTACCCGAGCCGGTGACACCTAATAGTGTTTGCGACATCAAGCCATCGCGCACGCCCTGCTCAAGCAAATCAATCGCGCGGGGCTGATCACCGCCCGGGGGATAAGGTTGATACAGGTGAAAGGGGCTATCGGGATACTCAATAAAGCGACCCTTCTCGTCTCCGGTTGAGATGGCGGCGCTGTAAATCGTGTCGACGGCTGCGGGAGCGTAGCTGGATGTAGCCGGCTCAGCGGCGCTGGCTGCCGAAGCGGGCGCTTGGGCAGAGATCTGCCCCGCTTCATGATCTGCTACGGCTGCGGTTACGTCACTAGGCTCTGCGACTAGACAGGCCTGCGCATCCTGTTCAGGCAGTGCTTGCTCGATCGTTTTTTTGCTCTTGCGGGTGGCCATGCTAGACTTATTCGGGATACCCCTCGGTCTGAGGGTAACCCACCATTATGTTCTCTGAAAATGCGTACGTCTACCCCAACCTTGTCACACTTACCTTTTGCACACTAAAACCCAAATGAGCACCCTCTTTCAAGCCGTCGAACTTGCCCCCCGTGACCCAATCCTAGGGTTAAACGAACAATTTAATGCTGATTCCCGCGCTACCAAAGTCAATCTGGGTGTGGGCGTGTATTACGACGATAACGGCAAGATCCCCCTGCTCAAGGCAGTACACACCGCAGAAGTCGCGCGCGTTGAGGCAGCCGCCGCACGCGGTTACTTACCCATCGAAGGGATCGCCGGCTACAACAAAGGCGCGCAAGAGCTAGTGTTAGGCAAAAACTCGTCGTTGATCGCCGCCGGTCGCGTGTTAACCATGCAAGCTCTGGGCGGCACCGGTGCACTCAAAATTGGTGCCGACTTCATTAAACAACTTGCGCCCAACGCTAAAGTCGCAATCAGTGACCCCAGCTGGGAAAATCACCGCGCGCTGTTTGAGCGTGCTGGCTTTGAGGTCATCACTTACCCATACTATGACGCTGCCACCCATGGCTTAAATTTTGACGGCATGCTCGCGGCCCTCAAAGCACTGCCACCTAAAAGCGTGGCGGTTTTGCACGCTTGCTGCCACAACCCAACCGGCGTTGATCTCTCAAACGAACAATGGAAAGCCGTTGCACAAGTTGTCAAAGCGGGCGAGCTGATCCCTTTCTTAGATATCGCCTACCAAGGGTTTGGCGACGGGCTCGAGCCAGATGCCTCTGCAGTGCGCATCTTTGCCGACCTTGATATGACGATGTTTATTAGCTCGTCGTTTTCAAAGTCCTTCTCGCTCTATGGCGAACGGGTTGGTGCTCTGACCATTGTCACTGGCAGCCAAGACGAATCCAATCGCGTGCTCAGCCAGGTTAAACGTGTGATTCGTACCAATTATTCGAACCCACCCACACACGGCGGCACGATCGTCTCAACGGTGCTGAACACACCCGAGCTGTTTGCCCTATGGGATCAAGAGCTTGCCGGCATGCGCGACCGTATCCGCCTGATGCGTCGTCAGATCGTCGAAAAACTCGCGCAGTACGGCGCCACCCAAGACTTCAGCTTTGTGATGAAGCAACGCGGCATGTTTTCGTTTTCGGGGATGACCGCGCCCCAGGTTGAACGCTTGCGTAGTGAGCACGGCATTTACGCGGTCAGCAGTGGCCGGATTTGTGTGGCTGCACTCAATAGCAAAAACATCGATACGGTGGCCAAAGCGATGGCCGAGGTCATGAAAAACGCCTAAAGATTGGTAACGAGCGATGGCGAGCATGCAAGGTGCAGGCTCGTCGCTCTAGGCAAATATCCTTACCAAGTTCTTGAAGCGACTTTAGACTTGAAGCGAGTCTTAACTTAAAAGTCGTAGCAGCTTTGGGGTAGCGTCAGCCTGAACTGTCTTTATATACAGATAAATTTGCACATTTTGACTAAATCATGCAAAATACACCTGTATATAAAAACAGCTCGGCTTTTACTAGCCTAAAGGATGCTTTCCATGTCGCTCAAGCTTACCGATCGTCAGCAACAGATTTTGGATCTGATCCGTCAGGCGATCATCAATACGGGGTTTCCGCCCACGCGGGCTGAACTGGCCACGGTGCTTGGCTTTAAATCTGCCAATGCGGCTGAAGATCACCTTCGTGCGTTAGCCCGCAAAGGCGTCATCGAACTAACAGCCGGTGCCTCAAGGGGCATTCGCTTAACCGATCTGGCCAATGAGTCAATCGACGTCGATGCTGACACCGAGCTCCCGGCTGATCGCCCTCGTCTGAAAACGCTACCGGGCACTGGCTTTTTGCTCTTGCCTTTGATTGGCCGCGTTGCCGCAGGTCATCCAATCTTGGCTACCGAAAACATCGAAAAAGAAATCAATGTCGATCTCGACATGTTTGAACAGCGGCCTGACTACCTGCTGAAGGTCAAAGGCCTCAGCATGCGTGATGCTGGCATCTTAGATGGCGACTTACTCGCGATCAAAAAAACCAGCGACGCCCGTAACGGCCAAATCGTAGTGGCCCGCATTGATGAAGAAGTCACCGTCAAACGCCTAAGCAAATCAGGTGGGCGTATTGAACTGTTGCCTGAAAACCCAGACTTTGAGCCCATTCAAATTCAACCTGGGCAAGACTTTTCGCTTGAAGGGATCGCTGTGGGTTTAATCCGTCATACAACGCTGCACTAACGCCACGGCGTCGATCCCTGATACCTATCTAAGCGCCTCGCTCAGCGCGTTAGTACGTAATCGGCATAATTTAGATCGCCTCAGCCGAGCAAGCGCTGGGCGTCTATAAAATAAGCGCTGCTAAACGTCACGCCATTTTTCTAGGTCGCGTCGATCGCGTTTTGTCGGACGCGCCTTGATATCTTGTGACGGCTCAGTAAAGTACTTGCGCTTTTCTGCAGCCGTTTGCCTTGCTAGCAAACTCTCGGGCGTTTCATCAAACAACATGCGCGCCAAGGGTGCTGAGCGCCGCGTTTCAGTCACATTACGCACCCATAGCTCAAAGCGTTCTTGTTCACGCTGTATCAACACGCGATCGCCAACCTTGACAGTGCGTGCGGGCTTGATGCGTTCGCCATGTAACTGAACTCGACCCGCTTCGATTGCCAACACGGCCTGAGCACGTGATTTAAAAAATCGTGCCGCCCACAACCATTTATCGATTCGAACCGCATCAAAATTTTCTGGCATTTTTTGTCTCAAAAAAAGGCGCCGCAAACACGACGCCTTTTCGTTCAAACCGGAAGACACTCTAGATCAAATCACCAAGAGACTCTGCCTGTTTATCCTGCAAGCCAAAACACAGAGCAACACCTCACACTCGACGTTACCCAAACCTAAAACGCCTGAGTATCGACATTGAGTACGAGGTTGACACCTTAATGCTTAATCACTGGATCAGTCGCCACAGCGGTTTCTGCCGCTTTCGCCACAACCGTCTCTGCCACCGGCGCCTCATCGGGAAGTGGTGTTAACGGATTCACCAGTGCCACCTCTAACACCTTGTCAATCCAACGAACCGGAATAATCTCGAGCTGATTCTTAACGTTATCAGGGATATCAGTCAAATCCTTGACGTTTTCTTCAGGAATCAGCACGGTCTTAATGCCACCCCGATGCGCCGCTAACAGTTTCTCTTTCAAGCCACCGATGGCAAGCACTTCGCCACGCAAGGTAATTTCACCTGTCATCGCCACATCAGCGCGAACAGGATTTTGCGTCAAGGCCGAAACGATCGCTAAGGTGATCGCGATACCTGCTGACGGACCGTCTTTAGGCGTGGCCCCTTCGGGAAAGTGCACGTGAATGTCGCGCTTCTCAAAGATGTTGTCAGTGATCCCTAAGCGTCGAGCACGTGCACGCACAACGCTGCGAGCCGCCTCAACTGACTCTTTCATCACATCGCCAATCGAGCCAGTGCGCTGAATCACGCCTTTACCTGGCATGTCGGCGACCTCAATGGTCAGCAGGTCACCGCCAACCTCAGTCCAGGCCAACCCATTCACTTGCCCAATCTGGTTTTCTTTCTCGGCCATGCCAAAACTAAAGCGTCGAACGCCCAGATAATCATTCAAATTTTCAGAGGTAACCGTTACCTTCGCGGGTATCTCTTTAGACTTGGCCAATTTCAGGGCCTCGCTATCAGCCAACAGTTTTTTCACAACCTTACGGCAGATTTTTCCAATGTCTCGCTCGAGAGAGCGCACGCCCGCTTCACGCGTGTAATAACGCACGATGTCACGCAAGGCTGACTCTTCAACCACCAACTCTTCTGCCTTCACGCCATTATTTTTCATGACCTTAGGCAACAGATGATCCATGGCAATATGGATTTTCTCTTCTTCGGTGTAACCCGAGAGTCGAATGACCTCCATGCGATCTAACAACGCGGCAGGGATATTCAAGGTATTGCTCGTTGCCACGAACATGACGTCAGACAGATCAAAATCGACCTCAACGTAGTGATCTTGAAACGTATGATTTTGTTCAGGATCAAGCACCTCTAAGAGGGCCGAGGCCGGATCGCCCCTGAAATCCATCCCTAGTTTGTCAATCTCGTCTAACAAAAACAGCGGGTTACGCACGGCAACCTTAGACATGTTTTGTAATATCTTGCCCGGCATTGAACCAATGTAGGTACGACGATGGCCACGAATCTCAGCTTCGTCGCGCACACCACCTAAAGCCATACGAATAAATTTTCGATTCGTCGCTTTTGCTATCGATTGCCCGAGCGAGGTTTTACCTACGCCTGGTGGCCCTACCAAGCAAAGAATTGGCGCCTTAATTTTGTCGACGCGTTGTTGCACAGCAAGATACTCAAGAATGCGTTCTTTCACTTTATCTAAGCCATAGTGATCATCATCCAACACGCTTTCAGCGTTTGGTATCGAGTGATTCACCTTGCTCTTTTTGCGCCAAGGCAAATTGATCACGGTATCGATATAGTTACGCACCACAGTCGCCTCGGCTGACATCGGTGACATCAGCTTGAGCTTTTTAAGTTCACCATCGACTTTCTTTTTGGCGTCTTTCGGCAAATGTGCAGCAAGAATTTTCTTTTCAAGTTCTTCGATGTCGGCACCCTCTTCGCCTTCACCTAGTTCTTTTTGAATCGCTTTGACTTGCTCGTTCAGATAGTAGTCACGCTGACTTTTTTCCATCTGCTTTTTGACACGACCACGAATTCGCTTTTCAACCTGAAGAATGTCAATCTCAGTTTCGAGTTGCGTCAATAACGCCTCAAGACGCTCTGACGTTGAAATCACCTCAAGCATTTTTTGCTTTTGCTCGAGCTTAAGCGGCAAGTGCGCAGCGATGGTGTCGGCTAAGCGACCAGCATCATCAATCCCGGCAAGCGAAGTCAAAATCTCAGGTGGAATCTTTTTGTTCAGTTTGACGTACTGCTCAAACTGACCCACGATCGCACGCCGCAAGGCTTCTGTCTCAGCGCTCACCGCCAGATCGGGTGAAATTGGTACCAACACAGAGGTAAAGTGTGTGTCGGTATCTTGAATCTCAGTAATGCGAGCACGCTGCGCGCCTTCTACAAGAACTTTGACGGTACCATCGGGCAGCTTAAGCATTTGCAGGATGGTCGCGACACAGCCGATCTCGTAGACGTCATCGGGTGTTGGGTCGTCTTTACCCGCCGATTTTTGAGCGGCAAGCATGATGCTTTTGCCAGCCTCCATCGCGGCCTCTAGCGCACGAATAGAACGTGGGCGCCCAACAAACAAAGGGATCACCATGTGGGGAAACACCACCACGTCGCGCAAGGGTAGCAACGGCAACTGAATCGATTCAGAGGGCAAGGTCTGGTTTTCAGACATGAGAAAATCCTAATAAAGACTCGGTCAAGCCCAAGTGAGCCACCGACATAACGACCGTAATGACACGAATATGTCTGTTATGTAGACGATAGCTCAAATTTCAAGCTCGTGACGCTGACATAATAAAAAGCCCCTACATGGGGCTGAGAAATAAACATAGATTTTGAAGGGCATTTGGATTTTTCGAAAATCTTGAAACTCATCTAAAGCGTCATTCGAATTTTTCGAAAACCTATGCTGTCACCATTAGCCTTAGGCGGCTGCGTCGCGTAAGTTACGCTCGGGCTTATTGGGCCGTTCAGTTTCATCGCCATACACCAGCAAGGGCTTGCCTTGGCCGTCAATCGTAGCCTCGTCGAGCACAACCCGTTTGATGTTGCCTTGCGTGGGGAGTTCGTACATGGTGTCTAACAAGGCAGACTCAAGGATCGAGCGCAAACCACGCGCACCCGTTTTGCGCTTAACCGCTTTGCGGGCAATCGCCCGAAGAGCAGCAGGCCGAATCTCAAGCTCGGCGCCTTCCATCGCGAAGAGCTTTTGAAACTGCTTGACCAAGGCATTTTTGGGCTCGGTCAGAATCTGAATCAGCGTGTCTTCATCGAGCTCTTGCAAGGTCGCGATGACAGGCAAACGCCCCACTAATTCAGGAATCAGGCCAAACTTCACCAGATCTTCAGGCTCTACCTCAAGAAAGGTGGTGCCGGTTGATTGTTCAATCTTTGAGTCGACCTTTGCGCTAAAACCAATGCCAGAGCGCTCGGTACGATTACGAATGACTTTTTCAAGACCGTCAAACGCACCACCAACGATAAACAAGATGTTGGTGGTATCAACTTGAACAAAATCTTGATTGGGGTGCTTACGCCCGCCCTGAGGAGGGACAGACGCCACGGTACCCTCGATCAGCTTTAACAGTGCCTGTTGCACGCCCTCGCCGGACACATCACGGGTAATAGAAGGGTTATCAGCCTTGCGAGAAATTTTGTCGATTTCGTCGATGTAGACGATTGCGCGCTGCGCTTTATCCACTTCGTAATTGCAATTTTGCAGCAATTTTTGAATGATATTTTCGACGTCTTCGCCCACATAACCGGCTTCGGTCAGTGTTGTCGCGTCAGCCATCACAAAGGGCACATTTAATTGACGAGCAAGCGTTTGTGCAAGCAAGGTTTTGCCAGAGCCAGTGGGGCCAATCAGCAGAATATTACTTTTAGAAAGCTCAACGTCGTCGCCTTTGACTTCACCATGGCGCAAACGCTTGTAATGGTTATAGACAGCAACGGCCAATACGCGTTTGGACGCAGTTTGACCAATCACATATTGGTCAAGAAAGGCTTTGATTTCAGCTGGAGTTGGTAAATCTGTGCGGATCGAAGCGCGGGCACTTGCCTGGGCTTCTTCGCGAATAATGTCGTTACACAACTCAATGCACTCGTCACACACAAAGACCGAAGGCCCAGCGATGAGTTTTCGTACTTCGTGCTGGCTCTTGTTGCAAAATGAACAATGCAAGATCTTGGTGCTAGCTGAGCCTTTTTTTTCTGACATAACGATCCATTACCAGTTGTACCAAGCCTTGTTTTAACAGATGTTTCAGAATAACTGAGCCATCGAGGCCTGGGTAAATACTTATACGGTGTCGGCCCGCGAGGTTAAAACCTTATCGATCAAACCATAAGATACTGCATCAGGTGCAGACATGAAGTTATCACGCTCAGTATCTAAGGCAATACGCTCAATGGTCTGCCCAGTGTTCTCGGCCAACATACCGTTTAAGCGCTCGCGCAAATCTAAGATTTCGCGGGCTTGAATTTGGATATCTGAGGCTTGACCCTGCGCACCACCTGAGGGCTGATGAATCATGATGCGAGAGTTTGGTAGCGAAAAGCGTTTACCTTTTGTGCCTGCAGCCAACAAAAATGCGCCCATACTGGCGGCTAGACCAGTGCAAAGCGTTGACACTTCAGGCTTAATAAAGCGCATCGTGTCATAAATAGCCATGCCCGCATAAACCGACCCACCAGGTGAGTTAATGTACAACGCCACGTCTTTGTCAGGATTTTCTGACTCTAGAAAGAGCAGCTGAGCCACAATGACGTTGGCGGATTGGTCGTTGACCGGCCCCACCAGAAATATGACACGCTCTTTGAGCAATCTTGAGTAAATATCATAGGCACGCTCGCCGCGCCCTGACTGCTCAATGACCATCGGGATGTAACCAAGCGCGGTAGGAGTCACAGACTCACCACCGTGCATGGATGCATAAAAGTCGGTAAAGCGTTGCATTTATTTAGTTTCCATGACTTGGTCAAAGGGCACTTGCTCGTCTTCAACTTGCGCCTTCGCTAACGCATGTTGAACCACATTATCTTCAAGCACGATGCCTTCGACTTCTGAGCGACGTGCGCGATCTGACAGATAATAGCTGACGACTTCAGCGGGTTTTTCGTAGCTTGAGGCAAATTCTTCGATGCGGGCACGAACCTGCTCAGGCTTGGCCTGCAGCTGCTCGGCCTGAACCAGCTCAGATACCAATAAACCGAGCTTGACGCGGCGCTCGGCCTCAGTGGCAAACGCATCAGCCGGAATCGGCATTTTGTCTGCATTCGGCACGCCACGCTGGGTCAGTTCGGCACGAGCCGCAGCAACGCGAGCCTCGCATTCGCTATCAATCAGCGCCTTTGGCACATCAAATGTTGCCACAGCGACTAAAGCATCCATGACGCTATTTTTGGTGCGGGCCATCGTACGCGCTTTAACTTCGCGTTCGATATTGGCACGGATGTCAGTCAAGAGCTTCTCAACATCGCCCTCGGGTTGACCCAACGCTTTGGCAAATTCGGCATCAAGTTCAGGCAAGATTGGCTCGGCGACTTCTTTGACTGTGATGGTGAACTCGGCAGTTTTACCTGCCACGTCTTTACCACCGTAATCGGCCGGAAACGGTAGCGGAAATACCTTGGTTTCGCCAGCTTTCATGCCGCGTACAGCGACTTCAAACTCGGGCAACATGCGACCCTGGCCAAGAACAAACGGAAAATCGTCTGCTTTACCGCCATCAAACGGCACGCCGTCGATTGTGCCTGCAAAATCAAGTTTGACTTGATCGTCGTCTTGAGCAGGGCGCCCTTCAACAGCTTTATGCTGAGCACGCTGTTTACGCAAGACGTCAACCGTGCGCTGCACCTCGGCCTCGCCAACGGTTGTCACAGCACGTTTAATTTTCAAGGCGGCCAGATCAGGCAGTGCGATGGTTGGATAGACTTCAAAGGTTGCCACAAACGACAAGTCGTTTTCAGCCTGCCCTTCGGTTTTGGGCGCTAACTTCGGGGCGCCGGCAACCCGCAGACCTGACGAAATAATGGCTTGCTCAAAGGCCTGCCCGACCATCGTGTTGATTGAGTCGTAACGAATGCCTGCGCCGTGAGTGCGCTCAAGCATCGCCATTGGCACTTTGCCAGGACGAAAACCAGCCACTTTCGCTGTGCGCGAGACACGCTTGAGTTCGGTCTGAACTGCTTTTTCGACATCGGCCATTGAGACCGAGATTTCAACGCGGCGCTCGAGGCCGGCGAGGGTTTCAACCACAGGTTGCATGAAGATCTACCAAACAAAGAGAACGGAGAGCGCAGCAGACAGCCCACGCCAACTAGGTAATAAATGGTGCGAAGGGCGGGACTCGAACCCGCACACCTGTTACGGCGTCAGGACCTAAACCTGGTGCGTCTACCAATTTCGCCACCTTCGCAGTAACCGAGCATTGTAGCGCACCCTGTTGAGGTTTCCCGCACCCATCACGCCGGCAACTGGTTAAAATACGAAAATGAATCCACGCCTCGACACCTTACAGCCCTATCCGTTCGAAAAACTTCGCCTATTGTTGGCTCAGGCGGGCGCCGCGCCTGCCGGTCTGCGGGCGATCAATTTGTCGATCGGCGAACCCAAACACGCTGCCCCACAATGCGTCAAAGACGCGATGGTGGGCGCGCTCGATGGCTTATCCGTCTATCCGCCCACCAAGGGCGACCCCAAATTGCGCGAGGTGATCAGCCAATGGATTGGCAAACGCTACAGCATCCCCTGCCCAAACCCGGAAACACAGGTGTTACCGGTGTTGGGCTCGCGCGAGGCTCTGTTTTCCTTTGCCCAAGTCGTGCTCGATTCGACTAAAAATGGCATTGTGGTGTGTCCAAATCCGTTTTATCAGATCTATGAGGGTGCGTCGTTGTTAGGTGGCGCCACCCCCTACTACGTGAATTCAGATCCGAAGCTGAATTTTGGCTGCGACTGGTCAACCGTACCCAGCGAGATCTGGGCCCGAACCCAACTACTGTTTATCTGCTCGCCAGGTAACCCTGCGGGCAACGTCATGAGTCTTGCTGACTGGCGTACATTATTTGAGTTGTCGGATCGCTATGGCTTTGTGATCGCCTCTGACGAATGCTATTCAGAGATCTATCTTGACGAGGCCAATCCACCCTTGGGCGGGATGCAAGCTGCTGTACAACTGGGGCGCATTGATTTTCGCAACTTAGTCAGCTTTTCAAGTTTGTCCAAACGCTCAAACGTACCGGGAATGCGCTCTGGCTTTGTGGCTGGCGATGCCACGCTCATGGCCAAGTTTTTGCTCTATCGCACATACCACGGCAGCGCCTTGTCGCCGGTTGTATCGGCTGCCAGCATCGCCGCCTGGCAAGATGAGGCTCACGTCGTCGACAACCGCCAACAATATCGCGCAAAATTCGATGCGGTCCTGCCAATTCTTGAGCCTGTACTCGATGTCAAGCGCCCGGATGCCTCGTTTTACCTTTGGGCTGGCACCAAAGGCCCCGATGCAGATTTCGTTCGCGACTTGCTGACCCACACCAACGTGACGACGCTGCCCGGTAGTTTTGTTGGGCGCACCGTCAACGGTGTGAATCCAGGACAGAACCGTATCCGGATTGCGCTGGTCGCACCGTTAGCCGACTGCGTCGAAGCTGCACATCGCATCGCAGACTTTGTGCGCAAATCGTAACCACTAGGCCAATCATCCTTAAATGTTTACTTCATTCAAAGTGCCCATTTATCCAAAGTGCTTAACGTTCACATGCCAACACTGATTCTGTCATTTCTGGCAATCACCTAGCTGGCGCTGTCAATTATCCTGTGATGTGTTTAGTCGTTCGGTCCATTCATCATTCAGTCAACCATTCGTTACATTCACTCTTCAATTTTATAAAGGCCTGCCATGACCTTAGATTTGCAAAACACCATTGAAAGCGGCTGGGAAGATCGCGCTAACCTGTCACCAAAAGCGGCCGGCGCAAGCGTGCGCGAAGCCGTCGCCCACACACTCGATGCCCTCGATACGGGTAGCCTGCGCGTTGCCGAAAAAATCAACGGCAACTGGGTTGTCCATCAATGGATCAAAAAGGCTGTTCTTCTTTCGTTTCGCCTGAATGACAATGGTGTCATGGGCCAGGCCCCGATGCAGTTTTACGATAAGGTTCCACTCAAATTCGCCGATTTCAGTCAGGCTGATTTTCAAGCCGCAGGCTATCGCGTTGTGCCCCCTGCTGTGGCGCGCCGTGGCTGCTTTATCGGTCGCAACGTTGTGCTGATGCCTTCTTACGTCAACATTGGTGCCTACGTCGACGAAAACACCATGGTCGATACCTGGGCCACCGTGGGCTCTTGCGCGCAAATTGGTAAAAATGTGCACCTGTCGGGTGGCGTTGGTATCGGTGGTGTGCTCGAACCTCTGCAAGCCAATCCCACCATCATCGAAGACAACTGCTTTATTGGCGCGCGCTCTGAAGTCGTAGAAGGCGTCATTGTCGAAGAAAATAGCGTCTTGGCCATGGGTGTGTTTTTATCGCAAAGTACCCGCATCTACGATCGTGAAACCAAAGAGATTCACTACGGGCGCGTGCCGTCCGGTTCAGTCGTTGTGCCTGGCTCGTTGCCTTCGGCCGATGGCACACATAGCTTGAACTGCGCCATCATCGTCAAACGGGTCGATGCACAAACGCGTGCCAAAACCAGCATCAACGATTTGCTGCGCGCCTAAGGCAAGTATGGATGCCTCGCGCGAAGCCTTGCAAAACGTACGCGACTTAATCCGCTACGGTGTCTCGCGCTTTAATCAGTCCAAGTTGTCGTTTGGCCATGGCTCAGACAACGCTTGGGATGAGGCTGTCTACTTGGTACTCAGCGCCCTGCATCTGCCGCCCGATCAGCTCGAGCCGTTTATGGACGCGCGGGTGTTACCCGAAGAGCGGCAAAAAGCATTGCAATATATCGATGCCCGTTGTGACAAACGGGTGCCGGCGCCCTACCTCACCCACGAGGCCTGGCTGCAGGGTTATGCGTTTTATGTCGATGAACGAGTGATCGTGCCACGCTCACCGATTGCAGAATTGCTCATGACGCAACTCAGCCCTTGGGTACTTGACCCCTATGAGGTCACAAGTATCCTAGACGTGTGCACGGGTTCGGGGTGTCTGGCCATTATTGCCGCACACCAGTTTTCAGAGGCCTTTGTTGACGCCACAGACATTTCAGCGCAAGCCCTTGAGGTTGCGCAGCGCAATGTCGCCGAGCACGGCCTCACCGACCGCTTAACGCTGCATCACGGCAGTTTGTTTGATCCTCTGCCGGTATCCGCTCGTTATGACCTGATTATTTGTAACCCCCCGTACGTCAATAGCCAATCCATGCGTGCTCTACCCCCCGAGTATCAGCACGAACCCTCACTGGCCTTAGCTGGCGGCGAAGACGGCATGGATTTAGTGCGCACCATTCTCGAGCAAGCGCCCGCTCATTTAAACGACCAAGGTATTCTTGTGCTTGAAATTGGCCACGAACGCGCGCATTTTGAAGCCGCATTTCCTGAATTTGAGCCTGTGTGGCTCGACACGGCGCAAGCCTCAGGCCAGATCTTACTACTGACACGCGAGCAATTTTCGTCGTGATTCGTGCAACTGGCTTGACCGTTCGACGCGGCGCAAAAGTACTGGTAGATCAAACTGATTTTGTTGTTCACCCAGGTGAGCGTGTTGGCTTTGTCGGTAAAAACGGGGCGGGTAAATCGACCTTATTTGCCTTAATCCAACACGAAATCGACGCCGATGCAGGTCGGCTTGATTTTCCGACGGGCTGGCGCATTGCCAGCGTCAGGCAAGAGATCGCCGATAGCGCTGACGCCGCGCGCGAGTTCGTGATTGACGGCGATGTGCACCTACGCCAACTACAAGCCCAACGCGCGCTGATTGACGACACCGCACACACCAGCGACGCGCATGCCCAAGAACAAGGTTCTCGCATCGCAGAACTCGAAGCCGAATTGATCGAGGCAGATGCCTGGACCGCGGTTTCGCGCGCCGAGCAACTCTTGGCGGGCCTAGGCTTTACACCAGAGCAGTGGTCTGAGCCCGTCGATAGCTTTTCAGGCGGCTGGCGCATGCGCCTGGCCCTGGCGCGCGCGCTGATGGCACCCTCAGATCTGTTGTTACTTGACGAACCCACCAACCACCTTGACCTTGACGCCATGCTTTGGCTCGAGAAGTGGCTAAGTGCCTATCAAGGCACCGTGCTGCTGATCTCGCACGACACTGAATTTTTAGATGCCGTCGCGCAAACAATTTTGCACTTTGATCAAGGCAAGCTAATTCGCTATAAAGGTGGCTACGAAGATTTTGTCACGCAGCGGGCAGAACGTCTGCGGCAAACCAAAATCGCCTTTGATAAACAAACCCGTGAGTCGGCTCGCCTGCAAGGCTTTATTGATCGTTTCAAAGCGAAAGCCTCAAAAGCCAAACAGGCACAAAGTCGCGTCAAGGCTTTGGCGCGCATGGATTTAATGGCACCAATCCGCGCCGAATCTGGCATTGAAATTCGCATCCCTACACCGAAAAGCATGCCCGACCCGTTGTTGGTGCTTGATGATATGCATGCGGGTTACACCACCGATAACGGCAAACAAGTCGCCATCTTGCGCAACGTTAAGCTGATGGTGCGCGGCGGCGATCGCATCGGTATTTTAGGCGTCAATGGCGCGGGCAAAAGCACCCTAGTCAAAACACTGGCCGGCGAACTTGAGGTGCAAGGCGGCACGCGTTTAGCGTCGCGTGGGCTTGAAGTCGGCTATTTTGCGCAACACCAGCTTGATATGCTGGATTTAGCTAGCAGCCCTTTGCAACACCTGATGCGTGTTGCGCCCGGTACACGCGAACAAGAACTACGCAATTATCTTGGCGGCTTTGGCTTCGGTGGCGATCGCGTCACCGACACAGTCGAGCCCATGTCGGGTGGCGAAAAAGCACGCTTAGCCCTGTCGCTAATCGTCTGGCAAAAGCCAAACCTGCTGCTGCTCGATGAGCCCAGCAACCACTTAGATGTTGAAACCCGCGAAGCTCTCACGACTGCCCTAGCCGAGTTCGGCGGCAGCATGCTCTTGGTGTCACATGACAGGCATCTGTTGCGCACGACTGTAGATAGCTTTTGGATTGTGGCAGATGGCGGCGTGCAAGAGTTTGATGGCGACCTTGAAGATTATCGCGACTGGCTTGCGCAGCACCAAGCGCGCGCTCGAAAGCAAGAGGCTGCAGCACGCACGGCGGGTCGTGCCGCTGACAAAATGACAGCCGCAGAGCAAGCCGCTTTAGCCGCGCAGGTTGCGGCACAGGTAGCCGCAGCGACGAAGGCAGCGCCCTCAACACAAGAGCGAAAGCTCAACAAACGCGAAAGTGCCGAACAACGGCAGCAAGCAGCACAACTGCGTAAACCACTCGAGCAGCAAATCAACAAACTTGAGAAAGAACTTGATCAGGTGCAGACCAAACTGAAAAGTCTTGACACCTTGATTGCTGACTCGGATTTATACAGCGAGGCCCGTAAAGAAGAATGCGTGCGAGTATTGGCCGAACACGGTGAACTCACTAAGCGCGCGGTGAGCCTTGAAACCGCTTGGCTTGAACTACAAACGCAGCTCGAAGCTTTCGCATGAACGGGTCAGGCGAAAGGTGACGAGGCAGTCGGCAATAAATCAATGTTAACAATGTTATAAACGGGTAACTTTGCATTAGTCACGCGAAACACATTTGCTTTAGCAGCGCAGTCACTAACTTAGTCGCGTCTTTACCTCACCGACAGGCGTGGCGAAGCCCAATCCCCAACGTCGCTGAGAAATCAATGTTAAACAAACTCGGTCCGATATTCGCAACGGCCATATTCAGGTGTTTTGCCTACCTACCTTTGACTTTGCTTCAAGTCCTAGGCTGGGGAGCAGGTTGGTTAGTCTGGGTATTACCAAGCCGTTACAAGCGGCGTTCAGCTGAAAACTTAGCAATCGCAATGCCCGAGGCCTCAACGAAAGTATTGCGCGCGTCCCTCATTAGCGCTGGGCAAGTTTTCCTAGAAATGCCTTATTGGCATATGCGTCGGGATGAGGCTAAATTAGCTAAACATGTGCAATGCGATGGCTGGGATGAGTTTCAAGCCGCGCTTGCGCGAGGCAAGGGCCTAATACTGCTAGGCCCTCACTCAGGAAGCTTCGAACTACTCGGGGCCATCTACACCAGCAGATTTCCAGCGACTGTGCTGACCCGTCTGCCGAAACAACCATGGTTGCATGACTGGATTATCAAAACCAGAACCAGAAAAAACCTCACCATGGCGCCGTCTAATCAATCAGGTCTGAGAACCTTGCTGAAAGCGCTGAAACGAGGCGAGACGGTCGGCATCCTGCCGGATCAGGTGCCGTTGATGGGTGAAGGCGTTTGGGCTCCCTTATTTGGCAAGCCAGCGTACACCACCAAACTTGTGCAAAGATTGCAAAGCACCACGGGCGCGCCGATCTTTGTCGTAGCAGCGCAACGCAATGGCATCGGCAAGGGTTTTACAATCAGATACAAAGAAATCAAAGAACCCTTATCAGACGACATTGACCTGGCGGCCGCACAAATGAATCGGGCACTAGAAGACATGATCGTTTTGATGCCAGAGCAGTACCTATGGGGCTATAACCGCTACCGTATCCCTCGGGGTAAGCCCAGCACAAAAGAGAGTACGTCGACAGGCAACAGGCCAGACTAGCTTTGTGTGATCTCAAGCTTGGCCACGCCAAGCGCCAATGTTTTTGAGCCCACCTCGCGAAACTGAATCTGCGCTTGTGCATCGAGGCCGCTGCCCGATAAACCAATAATCGTGCCTTCGCCGAAGCGACCATGTCGCACACCTTGGCCAATGCGAAACTGCTGAGCCCCAACCGTAACACCCGTGGTGACCGAGCGTGGCGCAACCGCCGCATGCGCCGCTGCGCCTTGGCGACCGTAGGTTGCCCCACCAGCATCACCGCTTGATTTCCAGCGCGGCTCAGAATCAACAAAACCCTGCTTGGGCGTCAGCCATTTAAGGTGCGCATCGGGCACCTCGGATAAAAACCGCGAACGCATCGCATAACGCGTCTGGCCATGCAACATGCGACTTTGCGCCAAACTAAAATACAGCCGCTCGCGTGCGCGCGTGATCGCCACATACATCAAACGACGCTCTTCTTCGAGCCCCGATTGTTCGAGGATACTATTTTCGTGAGGGAAAAGCCCCTCTTCTAAACCGGTAATAAAAACCGCATCAAACTCAAGCCCCTTGGCTGCATGCACCGTCATGAGTTGCACTGCGTCTTGGCCAGCTTGCGCCTGGTTATCACCGGCTTCAAGCGAGGCGTGAGACAAAAAGGCGGTTAGGGGCGACAAGCCACCGAAGTCAACACCCGAGCCTACAAACTGCGCTGAGGGCTCGACAAGCCCTGACTCAGCGGGCGTTGAATCAAGAGTGATTGTCTGCGCATCAGACACGATCACAACACCTGCCGGCAACCCTGACACGTTTGCCTCTGAGGCAAACGCCGCAGCCGCGGACACAAGTTCGTTTAAGTTTTCAATGCGATCGGCGCCTTCGCGATCTTGCTGGTAGTGTTCGATCAAACCGCTTTGAGCAATGACGTGCTCGACCATTTCGGGCAAAGGTAAGTCACGGGTTTCGAGTGCCAGGCGCTGAATCATCAAGGCAAACTGGGCTAGGTTCGAACCGCCCTTGCCCGCCACACGCGCCACAGCACCTGACAAACTGGTATCAAAGGCCTTCGCTTGATCGCCTAGCTGCTCAAGCGTGCGTGCACCAATCCCGCGAGGCGGAAAATTCACCACTCGCATAAACGAAGTGTCATCATTGGCGTTGGCCATGAGACGCAAATACGCGAGTGCGTGCTTGACCTCTTGTCGTTCAAAAAAGCGCAAACCACCGTACACCTTATAGGCAACACCCGCTGAAAACAACCCATGCTCAATCACGCGCGACTGCGCGTTACTGCGGTAGAGCACGGCGATCTGGCTGCGCTCACGCCCGTCAGAGATCAAGCCTCTGACCTCTTCCACCAGCCAGCGAGCCTCAAGCAGATCAGTCGGTTGCTCAACCACCCTAATCTGTTCGCCCTCGCCTTGCTCGGTCCAGAGGTTTTTACCTAAGCGCCCGTCGTTATGACTAATCAGCGTATTCGCAGCATCTAGGATATGGCCAAACGAGCGATAGTTTTGCTCAAGACGAATGACTGTGCCGTGCGCATAGTCGCGCTCAAAGTCAGCCATGTTGCCAACGTTCGCCCCACGAAATGCATAAATCGACTGATCATCATCACCTACCGCAAACATGATGGCCCCGCCACCGGCTAGCAGCGTGAGCCATTTGTATTGCAAGGTGTTGGTGTCTTGAAACTCGTCAACTAGCACATGACGAAAGCGGCGCTGGTAGTGCGAACGGATGGGTTCGTTGCGCGCCAGTAGTTCGTAGGCGCGCAGCAACAACTCTGGGAAATCTACCACCCCTTCGCGTTGGCATTGCGCCTCGTAAAGGGTATAGATCTCAATCATCCGCCGACGAAAGCTATCAAACGCCTCAACATCGCCTGGGCGTTGGCCGTCTTCTTTAGCACCATTAATAAAACGTTGTACGTCACGAGGTGGATACTTTTCATCATCGACTGCATTGGCTTTTAACAAGCGCTTAATTGCAGCGAGCTGATCGGCAGTGTCTAGAATTTGAAATGACTGAGGCAAACCGGCATCGCGGTAATGCGCCCTGAGCATGCGATTACACAGGCCGTGAAAGGTTCCAATCCACAAGCCGCGCGGATCAATCGGCAACAACGCTGACACCCGCGCGAGCATTTCGCGCGCTGCTTTGTTGGTAAAAGTGACGGCCAACAGACCTTGTGGGCTGACCTGACCTGTTTGAATGAGCCACGCCATGCGTGTGGTTAACACACGCGTTTTACCGCTACCCGCACCCGCCAGCACTAACGCATGCTGCGCCGCAAGTGTGACTGCCTCACGCTGAGGTGCATTAAGTTTGTCGATCATGCCGCATAGCGGCGTAGGCGTAAGGCAAACTCTTCAAGGCTAGCGATACCACTTTGCTGAGCGCGCTGGCACCAGTTTTGCAAGTCGTGCAACAGTTGCTCGCTTGAGGCCGTCGAACTATCCCAGAGCTTGGCCAGCTCGTGACGCATCTGCACCAGTGTTGCCAGCGAAGCAGTCTGTGACAGGGCCTGATCAATGCGCGCACGCTCGACTGCAGGCAAGGTCTCGTCGCCGCGTCCAAGCCAATGTGTGGCCGCCGCAAGTGCCTCAGTGCGACTGGTGTCGTGATTGCTCGCCGTTGAAGTTTTCAAGCGCGTAAGCTCTGCACGACAAGCGGTCTTCATGATGCTTGTGTAGCGCTCAAGAATCTCAAACCGATGGGCAATCACGCCCTGCAACGTGCGTGCATCTACCCCGGTTTTGCCCGTCGCTTCAAGCTTCAAACGAGGTGCGACTTTTTTGACCTTGGCCAGGCCGACAGCTTGTAAGCCCAAGATATATAACCAACCGATATCGAGTTCGTACCACTTGCTTGAGAACTTAGCTGACGTACCAAAGGCGTGGTGATTATTATGAAGCTCTTCGCCGCCAATCAAAATACCGATCGGAAACACGTTGGTGCTAGTATCTGGCGAAGCAAAATTACGATAGCCGAAGTAATGACCTACACCATTGACCACGCCAGCGGCCCAAAACGGGATCCACGCCATTTGGATGGCCCATACGGTCAGCCCAAGCGCGCCAAAGAGGGCCACATCAATGACCAGCATGATCAAAATGCCGCGGGCACTGTAACGTGTGTAAATGTGTTTTTCAACCCAATCATCGGGTGTGCCGTGACCAAACTTAGACAGGGTCTCTGCATTTTTTGATTCGTGCCGATAAAGCTCTGCACCGCTAAATAAAACCTTATTAATGCCGTACATCATGGGTGAGTGGGGGTCACCTTCTCGTTCGCAGCGCGCGTGGTGTTTACGGTGAATCGACACCCATTCTTTTGTCACCATGCCAGTGGTCAGCCACAACCAGAAGCGGAAAAAGTGCATCACAATCGGATGCAGATCAAGGCCACGGTGAGCCTGGCTACGATGTAAAAAGATCGTAACGGCCGCGATCGTGACGTGGGTCAGGCCCAAAGTGATCAGCGCAACCTGCCACCACGACGCCTGCAACAAACCGCCCGCGGCAAAAGAAATAATTTCGTTCATAAATATATTGACCGCCTAAGACAAAATAATCAGGCGTATTTTAGCCTAACCCACCTATTTGATACGAGCCTTACCGCAAGGTTTTTGCGTCAAATCAAGCCACTAAGCCTTTTTGACCCGTCCTGCCGCCTGACTGGCACGTGGTTTTTTAACCGGCTCGTCGGTCTTAGAATCTTCAACCTCTGCCTCATCCCGATGTGCGGGGTTTAAAGCGTCTTTGGCAAGAAACGCAGCAAACGCGTCAATTGCCGATTCCGGTGCTGGTGCAGTGGTCGAAGCCGCAGTCGAAGATTCAGGTGCGATGGCAGCCTCAGGCGCGACGGCCGCCTCAGGTGCAACGGCAGCCGCAGTCGCGACTGTAGTTGGCAACGCTGCCAAGCCTTTGCCGTCACCCCTCTTAGCCCTGACAGCCTTCACTTTTGTCTCGCTCGGCTTCACTGTGTCCGATGAGTCCGGTGATTCGACTAATTTCGCCGATTCGACTGATTCGACTGATTTCAGTGATTTGACTGCTTTCACAGATTTGACTGACTTAATTGAATCTACTGCATCTGCTGAAGCCACTTTGTCTGCTGGCTCGCCTGGATCAGCCTGTTTGCGCGGCTTGGCCTTGACTACCTTTTTGGGCGACTGAGCGATCTCAGAACCCTCTGCAGTCTCGGTCGAGTCTGCTTCCAATGCCACTTGAGCCTCAGTCGCTCCCTTCGCCTTAGTCGCTCGCTTAGCCTTGGTCGCTCCCTTAGCCTCAGTCGCTACCTTGCCCTCGGCTGCTACCTGGCCCGTGGTGGCGACTTTCACCTCAATCGCGGCGACGTCGACCTCGGGTGATACCGCGCCACCAGCTTTGCGGCGCTCAAACACGGCAGCAAAAAAACCGTCGGTGCCATGCACATCCGGCCTGAGATTTAAATAAGGCCCTTCAAGTTGCAACGACGTGCGTGCCGCTAGCAGCTGCGACGCGTCGATGAGTTCAAAATCTGGGTGTTCTGCCAAAAACCGCTCTGCTTGAGCCTGATTTTCTTCGATCAAGACGCTGCAGGTGGCATAGACCAAGCGCCCGCCCGGGGCCACACAACGCGAAGCACTGGCCAAAATACGGGCCTGTAAAGCCGTCAGTTCTTGCAAGCTTTGCACCGACTGGCGCCACTTTAGATCAGGATTACGTCGCAGAGTGCCCACACCACTGCACGGCGCATCAACCAAAACCCGCTGCGCCTTACCCGCCAAGCGTCGCACCCGCGTATCGTTTTCGTGCTCTAGCACCACCGGCACAATATTTGATAAGCCACTACGGGCAAACCGCGGCTTGGCCTTGGCCAACCGTGTCGCCGAAACATCTAACGCATAGAGGCGGCCGGTCGAGCGCATCAGCGCACCCAGAAGCAAAGTTTTACCCCCAGCGCCAGCGCAAAAGTCGATCACCATCTCGCCGCGCTTAGGCCCCACCAATAAGGCGAGCAACTGACTCCCTTCGTCTTGCACCTCAATTAAGCCATGCTCGAACTGATGCCACTTGTTCATGGTGGGGCGACCCGTCAAACGAATCCCCCAGGGCGAGTAAGGCGTGGCCACAGGCGCATGTCGCACGGCATTGCCGCGCGCCAGATCAGCCAGCATATCGTCGCGCTCAGCCTTCATGGGGTTGACTCGAATATCTAACGCAGCGGGTTGATTCAAGGCTTGCGCCAGTTGTTCAAGGTTGGGCATGTGCTGCAAACGTTCAAACAACCAATCCGGCAAACTCGTGCGCACTTCAACCGCCAGCGATTGCTCATCGATTTGGGCGATGTGGTCTAACCAAGCAATCTCACCTGGATCAAGCACTTCGCGTACGCGGCCATTGTCAATCATGACAATCGCGCCTTGAATCGCTAAACGTCTAACCGCATTGCCTACCCCACTTTCAGCCAGTTGCCGATAGCGTCGCAAATTGCGCAGCACGTCATAAACCACCTCGGCCACTTCGGCGCGGTCACGTACCCCTAGCTTCGGGTGCGCCCGGAACCAGTGCGACACCACAGAATCGGCCGCAAAGCGCCAGGTTAAGACCTCATCAAGCACTTGCCGAATCTGATCTAACCGAATCGTCATCGGTGGTAAACGGGGCTTGACCCGACCGGTGTAGGTTGACTGCTGCGGTTCACCACGTGCACCTGCAGGCCGTTCACTCGCATAGCTGCCGCCTGGGCGCGGTGCACCTGAGCGCGACGCAAAGGGTGTGGCGTTCATTAACCGTTCGGTTGCCGACCCTTTGCGCGGAAGAGCCGTCCCTGAAGCACGAGCCGCCTCACGAGCCGCCTCTTTTGTGCCTACACGCGAGGCACCGACAGCGCCACCGGCGTCACGTTTGCCTCGGCTGTCCTGACCTGTAGCACGAGTCTGCGCAAACGACTGAATCGACCGTTTTGCACCACCTGCAGGGGTACGAGGGCCTGCTTTTTTAGAATCAATCATTGCGCGAGCTCCGATACAAATAAGCGCTTAGGTACACCTTCAACCTGTACGCGTTGATCAGGCATGATTTTGACAAGCGATTGCGCGAGCCAACTGGCAACTGCGGGATAGACACGATGCTCAACCGTAAGCACCCGTGCAGCGAGCGTGTCGGGGGTGTCATTGGCCAACACTGGCACCACCCCCTGAGCAATGATTGGCCCATGATCGAGCACCGGCGTCACAAAATGCACCGTGCAACCATGGCTTTGCACCCCCATCGCCAAGGCCTGCTCGTGCGTATGCAAACCAGGAAACGCGGGTAACAAAGAGGGATGAATATTGACCAAACGCGACGCATAATGCTCGACAAAGGCTGGGGTCAAGATCCGCATAAACCCAGCCAACAAGACATAATCAGGCGAATAACGATCTATGGTCGCGACCAAAGCCTGATCAAACGCCTCGCGCGACTCGAAATCGGTGTGCGCGATGACTTCAGTGGCAATGCCCTGCCCCTGCGCCCACTTCACGCCGCCGGCCTGTGCTCGGTTCGATACGACCGCGACAACCTCGCCCGAGCACGCCTTTGACTGGCAGGCCTGCACGAGCGCCTGCATGTTTGACCCCTGGCCAGAGATCAAAATAACGAAGCGGCAGCGCAGAATTTCGGGTTCAGACATGGTTTTTCACAGACAAGGTAGCCTGAAATTGTAAACTGTTGCTCGTGAACACCTCTTTCAGCATTTTTCGTCAGGCCTCGGCCCCCCTCTTGCGGCGACCCACCGCGCTCTCTATCGGCAATTTTGATGGGGTGCATCTCGGGCATCTGGCCATGCTCAGCCAAGTGACTGAGGCGGCTCGCGCACGCGCGTTGGTGCCAACCGTCTTGACCTTCGCTCCGCATCCGCGTCAGTTTTTTGCCGAGAAAAATCGAAGACCTGAGCTGTCGCCGCCGCAAATCAATGGGCTGCGCGACAAACTCAGTGCGCTACGCGAGGCAAGCATCGAACAGGTGATGCTCGCACGTTTTGATCAACATTTTGCAGAAATGTCGGCACAAGACTTTATTGAAAAGCTCTTGGCCAAAGGCCTGAATGCACGCTGGCTGATCGTGGGTGAAGACTTTCGCTTTGGCCGCCAACGTTCGGGCGATATAGCCTTACTCAAACAAATGTGCCCGCAGTACGGGCTTGAGGTTCACACGCTATCTGAGGTCAAAGATCAACAAGGCCATCGTGTTTCAAGCTCTGAGGTTCGTGCCGCACTAGCCGCAGGCGACCTGACACATGCACAAAGCCTGCTCGGGCGCCCTTACGCCATGACTGGCCATGTGGTCCATGGTAAAAAACTTGGGCGCACTCTGAGTATGCCCACCTTGAACATGCGTGTGACCCCAAGGTGTGCGGCCCGCTCAGGCATCTATGTTGTGAGGGTTCACGGGCTAGCGCCACAGGCCTTGCCTGGGGTTGCGAGCCTGGGCGTGCGCCCAACCGTTGAAGATGATGGCCGCATCTTGCTCGAGACCCATCTTTTCGATGTCAATATTGACGCGTACGGTAAACTCATCCGCGTTGAGCTTCTCAAACATCTTCGAGACGAAGAGAAGTTTCCTGATCTCCCAACCTTGACTGCCGCCATGCATGCCGATGCACAGCATGCGCGGGCTTATTTTGCGCCCCATGGACTATAAACAAACACTCAATCTGCCCGACACACCGTTTCCGATGCGTGGTGACCTGCCTCGCCGTGAACCCCTTTGGGTTGCACAATGGCAAGAAAAACGCGTTTATCAGGCGATTCGTGAGGCGAGCAAAGGGCGCCCGACGTTTTTACTGCACGATGGCCCACCCTACGCGAATGGCGACATCCACATCGGGCATGCCGTCAACAAAATCCTGAAAGACATCATCGTCAAAAGCCGTAACATGGCTGGTTTTGATGCGGCCTATGTACCGGGCTGGGATTGCCACGGCATGCCGATTGAAATTCAGATTGAGAAAAAATACGGCAAACATTTACCGGTTGCTGAAGTGCAAGCCAAGGCGCGTGCCTACGCCCTTGAGCAAATCGATCGTCAAAAAAAGGATTTTGAACGACTTGGTGTGTTGGGCGACTGGAACCGCCCCTACCTGACCATGAACTTCAACAACGAAGCGAACGAAATTCGTGCACTGGGTCGAATTCTAGATAAAGGTTATGTATTCAGAGGGCTCAAGCCCGTGAACTGGTGCTTTGATTGCGGTTCGGCCTTGGCTGAAGCCGAGGTTGAGTACGCCGATCGCAAAGACCCAGCGATTCATGTCGCGTTTCCGTTCATCGATCGCGCTGCACTCGCAAAAGCCTTTGGCCTGCACGAGGTTGAGCCTGGCGCTTTGGTGATCTGGACAACAACTCCCTGGACCATCCCCTCAAACCAAGCGCTAAACCTGCACCCAGAATTCGAATATGCCTTGGTACGTGTCAGTCCGGCACCTGCCACGGGTGCGCTGCTACTGATTGCACTCGATCGTGTCCAAGCTTGCCTCAAAGAATGGAACCTGCAAGGTGAAGTTATTGCTCGCTGCCTTGGGCAAGCGTTAAACAAGCTCGAATTTGAACACCCACTGGCGCGCTTTGACGCCGGCTATCAACGCACGGCACCGGTTTACTTGGGCGATTACGTGACGCTCGACACCGGCACGGGCGTGGTGCATTCGGCACCGGCCTACGGTATCGAAGACTTTTTATCATGCAAGGCAAACGGCATGAAAGATGCCGATATCATCAGCCCCGTGATGGGCGATGGTAAGTTCGTACCAAGTTTGCCTGGCTTCGGTGGCCTGAGCATTTGGGCAGCGAATCCAAAAATTGTTGAAGCGTTGACCCAAGCCGGCACCCTGCTCAAGCAAGAACCACACGCGCACAGCTATATGCACTGTTGGCGCCATAAGACACCGATCATTTATCGGGCGACCAGTCAATGGTTTGCTGGGATGGATGTGCAACCCAAAGACCACACGACAACGCTGCGTACCAGCGCGTTAGCCGCGATTGAGGCCACCGCTTTTTACCCAGCCTGGGGGCGCGCGCGCCTGCACGCGATGATCGCGAACCGGCC
This sequence comes from Bordetella parapertussis, assembly GCA_945895265.1. GTDB lineage: Bacteria > Pseudomonadota > Gammaproteobacteria > Burkholderiales > Burkholderiaceae_B > Zwartia > Zwartia parapertussis_I. Next base: position 32,947 of record CAMDEF010000014.1, read on the forward strand.
AGACTGGACCTTATCGCGGCAGCGCCAATGGGGCGTCCCCATGGCCTTCTTTCTTCACAAAGAAACCGGCGCCTTGCACCCCGATACCCCAGCATTACTTGAGGCAGTTGCCAAGCTGGTTGAGCAACGCGGCATCGAAGCCTGGCAAGCGGTTGAACCCGCTGATTTACTTGGGCCTGAGGCCGATCAATACGAAAAAAATCGCGACACACTCGATGTCTGGTTTGACTCGGGCACGACCCATGCCACCGTGCTAGGTGGTTTGAATAATGCACAGCAAGGCTCGCATGGCGAGTTGCCTTGGCCAGCCGATATGTACCTTGAAGGCTCGGATCAACATCGCGGCTGGTTTCATTCGTCGCTATTAACCGGCTGCATGCTCGAAGGCCGCGCCCCTTACAACAGTTTGTTGACACACGGCTTTGTGGTTGACGGTCAGGGTCGCAAAATGAGTAAGTCAGTGGGCAATGTGATCGCACCCCAAAAAGTCTCTGACAGCCTAGGTGCCGAGATCTTGCGTCTGTGGGTCGCCAGCACCGACTACTCGGGCGAGTTATCGATCTCTGACGAGATCCTTAAGCGAGTGGTAGAAAGCTATCGTCGCATTCGTAACACTTTACGCTTTTTACTCGCCAATCTGGCCGACTTTGATGCCGCAAAAGATGCAGTGTCGCCCGAAAGCATGCTTGAAATTGATCGCTATGCATTGGCGATGACGGCACAGATGCAAGCCGAAGTTCTCAAAAGTTTTGAGCAATACGAGTTTCAACCGGCAATGTCTCGTTTGCAACACTTTTGCTCTGAAGATTTGGGCTCGTTTTACCTCGATGTCTTAAAAGACCGCTTGTATACCTCAGCACCCAAGAGCGAGGCACGACGCTCGGCGCAAACGGCGTTACTGCATATCACACAGACGCTGCTCAAACTGATGGCACCCATCCTGTCCTTCACTGCTGAAGAGGCCTGGGGCATTTTGTGTACCTCTACCCTAGCGAATCAGTCTGACACCGGTCGCCTCACGATTTTCACTGAGTGCTATCACACCGTACCAACAATCGCCGAAGCTGACACACTGCAACAGCGCTGGTCTCGCTTGCGTGAAATTCGTGGGCTTGTGACGCGCAAGCTCGAAGAGCTTCGCACAGCTGGCAGTATCGGCTCGTCGCTACAAGGCGAAGTTGACCTCACGGCGCAGGGCACCGATCTCGCTTTGTTACAGAGCGTTGCAGAGCAACTACCTTTCATCTTGATTGTGTCCAGAGTTGGCGTTCATGCCTCGACGACGCCCAACCAAACTGAACTCGCGATCAGCATCGCGCCCTCGCAGCATAAGAAATGTGAACGGTGCTGGCACTGGCGTGACGATATCGGTCACGATGCCGAACACCCTGATATTTGCGGGCGTTGCGTGAGCAATTTGAACGAAGCGAAAGCAACCGGCTAAGCGACGATGAACGGCAATTCACAAGCACACGCAAACGGCTGAGTCATCATGACTGTCAACGCTCAAGCAGCCCCCCAGATTCAGACCTCGCCACCGCTCACCCGTTGGCTAGTCCTAGCTGGGTCTTTGTTGATCGTTGATCAACTGACCAAGCTTTGGTTTGACTCGTCCTTAAGCTATGGCGAACGGGTGCAAGTCTTGCCCTTCTTTGACTTCACGCTGCTCTATAACCCTGGCGCGGCGTTTAGCTTTTTAGCCGACCAAGCGGGATGGCAACGCTGGTTTTTTACGGTATTGGGCTTAGGCGCAGCAGTGTTTATGCTTTGGCTGATGCACACCAATCGTACGCAGCAGCGCCTGTTGTTGGCCTTGGCTTTGATTTTGAGCGGAGCCATAGGCAATGTCATCGACCGCATTGCCTACGGCCATGTGATTGATTTTTTATTGTTCTATTGGCAAAACTGGTACTACCCTGCTTTTAATGTCGCCGACAGCTGTATTACGCTCGGTGCTATCCTGCTGATTCTGGATGAAATTCTTCGTCTGCGAGGTCGCCATGCAAGAGCTGCTTGATAAACGGATCGTGTTGGGGTTAAGTGGCGGCATCGCCTGCTACAAGTCGGCCGAACTCGTGCGACGTCTGGTCGAACAAGGTGCAACTGTCGACGTCATCATGACTGATGCCGCCACACATTTCATTACAGCCGTCACCATGCAAGCGTTGAGCGGGCGCCCAGTGTTTATCGATGCCTGGGATCCTCGTATCCCAAACAACATGGCCCATATTGACCTAAGCCGTGGCGCCGATGCGATTCTGATCGCACCCGCTTCGGCCGACTTCATGGCAAAGCTAGTGCAAGGCCGTGCCGACGACTTGCTGTCGACGCTGTGTCTGGCCAGAGCCTGCCCACTCTTGGTGGCACCTGCCATGAATCGCGAAATGTGGTCTGCTGCACCGACTCAACGTAACCTGGCACAACTCGCTCAAGACGGCGTCAAAGTGTTGGGCCCGGGCTCCGGGCAACAAGCTTGTGGTGAAACTGGCGACGGTCGCATGCTTGAGCCGCTACAACTCTTGGCTGAAATGGTGGCTTTTTTTCAGCCTAAACTGTTACAAAATAAACGCGTACTGATCACCGCAGGCCCCACCGTTGAACCGATTGATCCCGTACGTGTGCTGACCAATCGTTCTTCAGGTAAAACCGGCTACGCGCTTGCGCGAGCCGCCTTTGAGGCCGGCGCAACAGTCACCTTGATTTCAGGCCCCACTGCCCTGCCAGAACCCTACGGCGTGCCCTGCGTTCAAGTGCAAACCGCACAGCAAATGCATGACGCGGTGCTCGCGCATATCAAAGAGCAAGATGTGTTCATCTCGGTTGCTGCGGTGGCTGACTGGCGTATCGCCAACGTGGCAAGCGACAAACTCAAGAAGGACTCAACCTCAAAATCTGCACAGGCACCTCACCTAGAGTTTGCCTTAAACCCTGATATCCTTGCCACGGTTGCCGCCTTACCTAACGCCCCGTGGTGCGTAGGCTTTGCTGCCGAAACCGAACGGCTGTCTGAATATGCACACGACAAACGCAAGCGCAAAGGAATCCCGATGCTAGTGGGCAATCTCGCTCAACACGTCATGGACGCCGACCACACTACCGTCAGCATTTTTGACGAGCAAGGCGAACATCCCCTGCCGACCAGCGCCAAGCAAGACATCGCTCGCCAGTTGATTGCTGCGATTGCAACACGCCTTCCTCAACGAGCGTAACCAATACTCATCATGGATGCGCTCATCACACAGGCAGGGCAGTTTATTCAAACCCATCAGGCATGGGCTGGATTGATCATTTTTTTGATGACTTTTGGCGAATCGCTCTTTGTGGTTGGGATCTTTTTGCCTGCTACGGTTTTGCTCATGATGAGTGGCGGCTTAGTGGGCAGTGGCACACTTGCTGCTCTACCTATTTTTCTTTGGGGTTTCGCCGGCGCCGTACTCGGAGACGCGCTGTCCTTCTGGCTTGGAAAATGGTTTGGCCCACGCGTCTTGCGACTGCAGATACTGAAAAAGCATCGCAACACTGTTGCACGCGCACGCTTGTTATGCTTTCGCTATGGATTTTTAGCGGTCTTGTTGGGACGTTTTCTCGGCCCGTTACGCTGTTTGATACCGACCGTTGCAGGCGTCATGGGCATGCCTGAGAAAAAATTTCAAGTTGCCAATATTTTGTCAGGCGCCTTATGGATTCCAGCCTTACTCGCCCCAGGTTATTTGACCGCAATTAGCCTCGACGCCGCCAGGCACTCACGCGAGTCGTTGATTTACTCGGGCCTAGGTAGCGCGGTGTTAATCGGTATTGGGGTGTTAATTTGGATCACCCGCAGCGCGCACCAAAAAAAACGACGCTAGCCCACTCTACAACAATGACCTCAGCCAACGACGTCGTGTCACCTAACAAACTTCGTACACAACGCTGTAGAGCCCCTAAGAGCTCAAGGTCAAACGCAAGGTCGCATATTCGTAAAGAATGACTTGAACCTAGATACACTGCCCAACTTTAAGGAACCCGCCTTGAAAGCCGTCGAATTAAAAATTTTAGATCCAAGGATGCGCGAACATGTTCCAGCCTACGCCACGGCTGGCTCGGCAGGCTTAGACTTAAGAGCATGTCTTGAGGCACCCTTAGTGCTTGAACCGGGCACAACGCACCTGATCCCCACAGGGTTGGCCTTGCACGTGGCCGATCCAGGGTATGCGGCAGTGATTTTGCCACGCTCTGGGCTTGGTCATAAACACGGCATCGTCTTGGGCAATCTGGTTGGTTTGATTGACTCTGACTATCAAGGCCCCCTTATGGTGTCAGCCTGGAACCGGAGCCAAACCGCGTATACCCTAGAGCCGCTCGAGCGCCTAGCCCAACTCGTGATCTTACCCATCGCACAGATCGAGTTCACCGTGGTCGAAGAGTTTGAGCAAAGCACACGCGGTGCCGGCGGCTTTGGCAGTACCGGCAAGCGCTAGTCACAACCTTAAGCATTCGCCGCAACCAAGGTCAGCTGACTCACGTCACTTGACCACGGCTTTTTTTCAACCCGAGGTCTTAGCCTGGGTACATTGAGCGTCTGCAGGCGCACTACGCGACACCAACGACTGTGCGATTTGCGCAGACAAGAGTTGGGTATTTTTTTGCTGACCCAACACAAGCGCCGTCACGCCAATTTCGACGTTTTGCTTGAAACGTGAAAAACAGGTCAACACCAAACCACTCTGCCTAAAGCGTAAACGCCATAGCGCATCAAGAGCCACGTACTGCCCAGGCACCAGTTCAAAGCGTTGCACGTCAACTTGGACTTGCGTCGCGTCGCCCTGCGTCCCACTCTGATTGATATTTTGCACGGGCGGCATCCCCAGCGCGGCAGTCAACTCTAACCCCAATGCGCTTTGCAGGTGCGAGGATAAGGTCGCAGTCCAACGATCATCGCTTAACAGCATCAGGCGCCCACTCGTCTCGCGGACCACCAAGGAGGTGCTGTCGACCTCGGGGGGTACCGTAACAGGGCTCAGTGCGTAAGCACCCACACGTTGCCCTGGGGCCACAGAGGCGCGCGTACCTTCAGGGCTTAAGGTGTAGTAATAAGGCGCGGGAGCCGAGCAACCGGCCAGCCCCGCAACAAACATCATCAGCAATAATTTTTTCATTTTGCAGGCGCTTTTCATTGTACGGGAGCCCCAAGCGTTTCACGTGAATAGGGTTTAGGAGTGCGACCGGTGATTAACGAATCAGGCTGCGCTTGTAACGAGTCAGTCAGCCCACGCAACGAACGCAAACTACGTCTGAGATCTTCAAGCATGGCCTCAGCGCTAGCGGTCATTGGGCTACCCGGTGCAATTAATCCGTTCAAGTTTTTGACGGCAAGCTCAACCTGCGACAGTGTTGAAGCAAGTTTAGGCACGACCGATTTGTCGAGCGTCACACTCAGCACTTTGATCTGCTTGATCATTTCATTGACTTCGCTACCAATCGACTCGAACGGTATTTTGTCGAGCTTATTGACGATACTGGTCACCTGCTGCTGCAACTTGTCTAGATCATCTGAGGCCAGCGTTGGCATCTTAAAGGGCACCTCTGCTTTAACAGAATCAATCTTCGGTGCATTCGGAAAATCTTCAAGCACGATGTAGAGTTGGCCTGTCAAGATATTGGCTGTTCGCAACTGAGCACGCAGACCCCGCCTGGTCATGACCGCCAAAGAGTTTGTCAGCTGTTCAACCGAGCGCCGTGACATATTCATTTCTCGGTACACCATCCCCAAGCGCTCTGGATACAAGGTGGCAGTGACCGAAGTAAAGAATTTTCCCGACGCGATATCAAAGTCAAGCGCTACCGAATTCACGATGCCGATGTCCACTCCGTGAAAGTCGACACCTGCCCCCACCTTGAGCCCCCGCGTTGTCTGCCAAAAGCGCATGTGGATCGGCACAGCAACGCCCTGCGGCTCAATCTCGGCGGCGCGGCGGTTGTCGTACAGCTTAAATACTCGATCCACTTCAGATATATCACGCGGGTTACCGAACGAGCCAAACGACACACCACCCGCAATTAAGGACACGAGTGATTGAGTATTAATTTGCATTCCGTCAGGTGAAAGCGTGATGTCAACACCACTTTCATTCCAGAAGCGCGTGCTGCCGTCTACATAACGATCGTAGGGTGCGTCGATGAACACTTCAATTTCAATAAACTTGCCTTCGGATTCGAGCTTGTAACTTGAGATCATCCCAACTTGCAGGCGACGCATGTAGATCGGCGCGCCAACACTTAACGAACCCAAGTCATCACTACGCAAGACAAAACGCGTGCCTGGGCGATCACTGGTAATCGGCGGAGGCTCTTCGAGACCAATAAATTCCTTTTGCGTGGCCTTACCGAGCGCACCATGTTTGGTATCCGTTTCGATATAAGCGCCAGACATCAGCGTCGAAAGCCCCGACACACCACTAATACCAATACGGGGCTTCACGACCCAAAATTGGGTCGCTTCGTTCGCCATCCCAGCGGCATCTTTGTTGAGCTCAGCCTGAACCACAACCTTGTCGCGCATCTCAGTTAAGCGAATCTCTTTGACGAGGCCAATCACCACATCGCGATAACGCAGTTGCGTCTTGCCCGCCTCTAGGCCGGTCGCGGACTGAAAAGTAATAAAGATGCGAGGACCTTGTTTTGACCAGCTGTGATAAAGGATGGAAAGCCCCACCAGCGCTGCCACAAGCGGAATCAGCCATACCCACCCGAGATTACGCTTTGGGCGTTGGCTAACACGCGGCAACCCGGGTGTTTGGTTTGTTATCGACTGCTCCGGCATGCCGGACTCCTTGGTCAAACAAAAACGGTGATGACCTCACCACCCAAAACGGCGAGAGGTGTTACTGCGAGGCCAACAACAGGCACAATTGCTTAAAGACTCACTTCAAGACGGCATTTTCGCAGACTCTGGCAAAAGATGCCTACGATGGCCAGCGCGCCGCCATGCCAGCCTGGGATCAAACCCTAGTGCAGCTAACATTGTCAAGATCACCACGCCCGCAAAGGCTGCAGCACCGCCCCCCGGGTCAATCGTCAATAACGCGCCAAAGCGACCTAGCGCCGAGAGCAAAATCACCACAAATACATCCAGCATCGACCACTGGCCGATAAACTCGACCACTTCGTACAAATGCGTACGGGTTCTGAGAGCACCCACAGCACGCCTCTGGGCCAGATACACCAGAACCGTTAAACAGACCAGCTTGAACAACGGTACGACTACGCTGGCGATAAAGACCACTGCGGCAATACTGTAAGACCCCATCGAAATCAGTTCGAGCACGCCACCTAAGATGGTGTGCGCTGAGTTGCCTGCGATCGAATTAATTTGCATGATCGGCAAAAGATTGGCTGGGATATAAAGCAGGGCTGCCGCAACGATGAGCGCCCACGTTCGATTAAATAAGGCGGGTGATGGCGCTTTGGGCAAGGCCTCAAACGGTGCAGGCAGGCCAATGTCGTGCGCCAGACAGCGAATCTTTTGGGCAGACAGTCGCGTCAGTGCGGTGACAAAAATGGCTGAGGCAGCCGTTGCAAAAAGCCCCACGCCCGCCACCAACGATGCCAGACCCACAAGCTTGACCACTGACACCAAGATGCCCATCAGAAACACCGGCACCATACACCAGGGCTTCAACAAATCGATCAGACTAATCAATTCTTCAAAACGTAACGGCAAGCGTCGAAGTGAGAGCGCTAAAAAGACCCAAAGCAAGAGTAGCAATTGCACAAACGGCAGCAAGAAGCCCGCAGCAAACGACACGACTGCTACCTCGGGATACCCCGCTTGCCAGGTAATGATAATGGCATCAAAAAACGACGCCGCTTGCGATTGACCTGAGATTAACAGCGTGGCGATCGGATACGCGTTGGCTAACGAAAAACATAGCAACGCAGCCAGAATGACCGCCAGCCACGCCCCCGGGGTAAACGTCGAATATGTTTCTAAGACGTTGTCACAACGCTCACACTGCGCCCATTCCCCCGGCTCTAGCACTGGGCGCTGGTAAGCCGCGCCACAGTGATGGCAAGCCAGCATCAAGCTAGGCGATGACATGTTTAAGTTTCCACGATCGGTCGGGTTTCACAGAAGCATCATCGCGCATGACTAAGTCAAGGGTCGATCCCACCTTAATGGGCTAGCACAAACGACCATCAATGCGTCAACTCGGCTTCCTGGTCAGACCCCGACACCGACTTTTGCGACTTATCGGCGCGCGGTCCAAACGTCAAAGCGACTTTACCCTCAGCATCAATATCCACAATCACAGAGCCACCATCTACGAGCTTGCCAAACAAGAGTTCGTCAGCCAAGGCACGGCGAATGGTGTCTTGAATCAAACGTTGCATGGGTCGTGCACCCATTAAAGGATCAAAACCATTTTTGCCCAAGTGCGCACGCAACGCATCGGTAAAGCTTGCCTCGACGCGCTTGTCGTGCAACTGGTCTTCAAGCTGCATCAAGAACTTATCGACGACACGCAAGATGACAGCCTGATCGAGCTGTGCAAACGGCACGATCGCGTCTAGACGGTTGCGAAATTCGGGTGAGAACAAACGCTTGATGTCACCCATTTCGTCGCCACTGGCACGGGTGTTTGAAAAGCCGATGTTCGGCTTATTCAAGGCCTCAGCACCTGCATTGGTCGTCATGACCAAAATCACATTACGAAAATCAGCTTTGCGACCATTGTTATCGGTGAGGGTGCCGTGATCCATCACTTGCAGCAAAATGTTAAACACATCTGGATGTGCTTTTTCAATTTCATCGAGTAACAACACGCAATGCGGCTGCTTGGTAATCGCCTCGGTCAACAGACCGCCTTGATCAAAGCCGACGTAACCCGGTGGGGCACCGATCAAGCGCGACACGGTGTGACGCTCCATGTACTCTGACATATCAAAGCGCAACAGTTCGATGCCCAAGGTAAAGGCCAATTGGCGCGCCACTTCGGTCTTGCCCACACCTGTCGGGCCTGAAAACAAAAAGGCACCAATCGGTTTCTCGGGGCGACCGAGCCCTGAGCGGGCCATTTTGATCGCGGACGCCAGCACATCAATCGCGCCATCTTGCCCATACACCACTGTTTTCAAATCACGTTCGAGCGTAGCCAACTTGCTGCGGTCATCGCTCGACACCGTTTGGGGTGGAATACGCGCGATTTTTGACACGATCGCTTCAATATCGGTTTTACCAATCACTTTCTTTTGCTTTGAGCGAGGCAACAGACGTTGTGCAGCGCCTGCCTCGTCAATCACGTCAATTGCCTTATCGGGCAAATGACGGTCATTGATATGACGCGCCGATAATTCGGCTGCTGCCGTTAAGGCTGCGCTTGAATATTTCACGCCATGATGTTCTTCGAAACGACCTTTGAGACCGCGCAAAATTTGAATGGTCTGCGCAACACTGGGCTCAGGCACATCGACTTTTTGAAAACGTCTTGAAAGTGCTGCATCTTTTTCAAACACCCCGCGAAACTCGGTGTAGGTCGTCGCGCCAATACAGCGCAACTGCCCAGAAGACAGCGCTGGCTTAAGCAGATTTGAAGCGTCGAGGGTACCGCCTGAGGCTGAACCTGCGCCAATCAAGGTGTGGATCTCGTCAATGAACAAAATCGCCTGGGGATTATTGCGTAACTGCTTGAGCACGCCTTTCAGACGCTGTTCGAAATCGCCTCGGTATTTAGTGCCGGCCAAAAGAGCACCCATATCAAGCGAAAACACTTGAGCGTCTTGCAAGACCTCGGGCACTTCGTTACGCGTGATGCGATAAGCCAAGCCTTCGGCAATCGCCGTCTTACCGACGCCAGCCTCGCCGACTAGAAGGGGGTTATTTTTACGGCGACGACAGAGCGTTTGAATCACACGCTCAACTTCGTGCTCGCGTCCGATCAAGGGGTCGATGCGCCCAGCGTTGGCCGCAGCGTTCAAGTCTTGCGCATAAAGATCAAGTGGTGACTGACGGGCCTCGCCGCCCTGCTCGTCACCGTTGCCAGGTTGCTCTTTCGGGGTAGGTGTTTCGGCCGACGCTTTGCTGATGCCGTGCGACAAAAAGTTCACCACATCTAGACGCGAAATACCTTGTTGTTGAAGGTAATACACCGCGTGAGATTCTTTCTCGCCAAAGATCGCAACCAATACGTTTGCGCCTGTCACAGGCTTTTTAGAGGCACCGCCCGCTGACACATGCATGATCGCGCGCTGGATCACGCGCTGAAAGCCAAGAGTCGGCTGCGTATCAACCTCGGTACCCGCTGGGATCACAGGCGTGTTATCGGTCACAAACTTACGCAAATGACTGCGCAGTTCGTCTAGATTGGCCACACAGGCTTTGAGCACTTCAATGGCCGCTGCGTTATCAAGCAGCGACAACAGTAAGTGTTCAACCGTAATAAATTCGTGGCGAGCTGAACGTGCCTCGACAAACGCCATATGTAGGCTTACTTCAAGCTCTTGCGAAATCACAATTCCTCCGTCCTTCTTTCGTCAGTGACACCGTTGATTCATATTCTATGCTTTCTACGGCCTAAGCGTTACAACTAGTAAAAAACCTTTTCAAACTGTATTTTTTTTGCTCATGTGTTGGCACCTTTCAAGCGTCGTCCGCCGGTTCAAGTACGCACTGCAGTGGGTGCTGTCGCGCCCTTGCGTACTGGGCAACCTGAGCCACACGACTCGAGGCGATGTCGTGAGGATAAACGCCGCAGACCCCTTTGCCTTCGTGGTGAACTTGCAACATCACTCTGAAGGCATCTTCGGAAGACTTACCAAAGAATTTTTCGAGAATATGCACCACGAATTCCATGGGGGTGTAATCATCATTAAGCAAAATAACCTTGAACATAGGCGGCGGTGCCGTCTTTGCAGTGAGCTTCTCAACGACGAGATCTGGGGGTAGCGAAGTACGAGTCGGCATAATCAGAAAGCAACATCCTGGCTAAAACATTCATTTTTGTGACATCTCAGGCACTTTCGTATCCTGTATTACCCTTGGTTTGTGCTTGAAGGCTTGACGACTTGCGCAAATCTGCTCAATATCTCGCCATACTTAAGAGTATTTGGGTATAGAAACGCCGAAAGAATCATGATAATAAGTCAAAAAATCATAGTTCTTCGGTTCAGTTTATACATTGCTTAAAGAGGCAGGCGGAATGTCGGATTCAGCTACAAACAACGGCCCAAAGGTCACTGGTACGGTTAAATGGTTTAACGATGCAAAAGGCTTCGGTTTTGTCACGCCAGACGACGGCGGCGAAGATCTTTTTGCTCATTTTTCAGCCATTGAGATGAACGGCTTTAAAACCCTGAAAGAAGGCCAAAAAGTGGCGTTTCAAGTCACACAGGGCCCAAAGGGCAAACAAGCTACAAATATAACCGCGGCTTAAACTATCGGGGTGAATAACCCCTTGGATAGTAGAGATGCGAAAGATGCTCATGCTTTTTAAGCAGCGCAGTCATATGGCTGCGCTGTTTGTTTTTGTCTTCAGCACGCTAGCCTACTTTCCCGAGGCTACTTGTCAGACAGCACCGATCGGCCCAAGCTTGCCAATTAAAACACTTGGTGCAGGCATGCACAGAATTCAAGCCGAAGTTGCCGCCACAGACTCGAGCCGCTCTCGTGGGCTGATGTTTCGCAAAGAGCTTGCACCTAACCACGGCATGCTCTTTGTCTTTGAGCAAGCCAACGTGCAATGCTTTTGGATGCGCAACACACCCTTGCCGTTATCGATCGCTTTTATTCTGGATGACGGCACCATCACGAACATCGCCGACATGGCGCCCATGACCGAAAACTCTTATTGCTCGACTGCGCCTGTGCGCTACACCCTCGAGATGGAACAAGGCTGGTTTGCTAAGCGCGGCATCACTGCCGGCAAAAAAATCACGGGTATTCAGTAGCGTGACGGGCAATTCTTGCCCATCACGTTTGTGAGCGAGGCTTAGACACGCTCAACGATCATTGCAATCCCCTGCCCCACACCGATACACATCGTGCATAAGGCGTAGCGCCCACCAGTGGCCTCCAGTTGATGCACTGCTGTCATCACCAGACGAGCGCCACTTGCACCCAGTGGATGCCCCAGGGCAATTGCACCACCATTTGGATTGACACGTGGATCGTTATCAGCGAGACCCAGCATGCGCGTGACAGCCAAGCCTTGAGCCGCGAAGGCTTCGTTCAACTCGATGACATCCATCTGGTCAATGGTCAGCCCAGCCAAAGCCAACACTTTTTGCGTGGCCGGGGCTGGCCCGATACCCATAATGCGCGGCTCAACGCCTGCAGTGGCCATTGCAACGACACGGGCACGGGGGGTTAAGCCATGACGCTTGGCTGCGGCATCGTTGGCCAACAACATAGCCACAGCGCCGTCATTCACACCCGAAGCATTGCCCGCAGTCACCGAACTGCCTTCACGCACAACCCCTTTTAGTTTTGCTAAAGCCTCAAGACTCGTTTGGCGAGGATGCTCATCGCGATTGACTAAAAGCGGATCACCTTTCTTTTGTGCGATTGAGACCACCGCGATTTCTTTGTCAAAAAAGCCTGCTTTTTGCGCAGCGGCCGTTTTTTCTTGACTCGCCATCGCAAAGAGATCTTGATCTTCGCGTGATACCTTGAACTGATCGGCGACGTTCTCGGCGGTTTCTGGCATTGAGTCAACGCCATACTTGGCTTTCATCAAACGATTCACAAAGCGCCAGCCAATAGTGGTGTCATAGATCGCAGCATTACGGGAAAAAGCCGTATCGGCTTTACCCATCACAAACGGAGCACGCGACATGCTTTCGACTCCGCCAGCCAACATCAACGACGCGTCACCTGAGCGGATCGCGCGCGCAGCAGTACCAACGGCGTCCATGCCCGAGCCGCACAGGCGATTGATCGTGCCGCCTGGCACCGCCACAGGCAGGCCCGCCAACAAGGTAGCCATGCGCGCCACGTTACGGTTATCTTCACCCGCCTGGTTGGCACAACCCATCAGCGCATCGTCAAGCTCGGCCCAGTTGATGTTGGCATTACGCTCGGCCAACGCACGAATTGGTACCGCCAACAAATCATCGGGGCGCACCGGTGCAAGCGAGCCTGCATAGCGACCAAAAGGGGTGCGTAACGCGTCACAAATAAAGGCTTGGTTAGCCATGGCAAAAATCCTTGTATGAATTTGTTTGGGTGATGGTGGTTACCGCTACTTTAGCCCAAAAAAAACCGACCCTCAGGTCGGCTTTTCTTAAGCATGGTTCGGCTTAACCGAAGTTTTTAGCAGCAAAGGCCCAGTTGGCCAGTGTCCAAAAACTTTCGAGGTACTTAGGACGCGCATTGCGGTAGTCGATGTAATAGGCGTGCTCCCAAACGTCACAGGTCAGCAACGGCACGTCAGCCGTGGTGAGAGGCGTTGCAGCGTTACTGGTGTTCACGATGTCGAGCGAACCGTCAGGCTTTTTGACCAGCCATGTCCAACCTGAACCAAAGTTGCCGGCGGCTGACTTGTTAAAGGCCTCTTTAAACGCGGCAACACTGCCCCACTTTGCATTGATTGCGTCAGCAAGCTTACCGGTTGGCTCAGCGCCTGCAGCTGGTGCCAGCGAGTTCCAGTAAAAGGTGTGGTTCCAGATTTGAGCAGCGTTGTTAAACACGCCACCCGAAGATTTTTTGACGATCTCTTCGAGTGAAGCGGTTTCAAACTCTGTGCCTGGGATCAGATTATTCAGGTTCGTCACATAGGTTTGATGATGCTTACCATAGTGAAACTCAAGCGTTTCTTTCGAAATGGTGGGTGCCAAAGCGTCGAGGGCATAGGGCAAAGCTGGGAGCGTATGGGCCATTGCTGCAAAATCCTTTTGTATGTGGGTCAGACAACTAACAACCGTTATTGTATCGAACGCTCAGCGAGGGGCAAGTCAAGCCTTGTCAGGAGCAGGGTTAAAGGCCTCTTTGGGTCACTGTTGCGTTGAGCACGCCCTCGGCTAGCGTCACTTCTAGTACTTGGCCAACCTGCGCCTCGACAGATTTTCTTAAGATTTTTTTATCTTCGGTACGCACGATGGCATAGCCGCGCGCGAGTGTGTGCTCGGGGCTCAAGGCTCTTAGCTGTGCGCCCACGCTCTCAAGTCGTGTTTGCTGGCGCACCAACAGACGTCGCTGACCCGCAAGCAGTTCGGCATCTGCATGCACCAGTCGTGCGCGCAGGGCGGTCAAATCTGGCAGTAAGCTCTTGCAGCGCACATGCGTCTGAGCGTGCCTTGCACGGCTGCGTTGAAACTGTTTATCGAATGCCGCCGCCACGCGGTGCCCCAAACCAGCGACCTTTTCAAGCTGATGCGCGACGCGCTGGCTTGGCGGGACCAAAGCAATAGTGGCTCGGTCTACCCGTTGCGCCAAGCGTTCGAGTTGACGCAGCAGCAACTGCTCGGCCCACTGCGCCGCCCCCAACACGCGCTCGAGCTGCGACTGACGCGTCGCACACACCAGTTCAGCCGCCGCGGTTGGCGTGGGCGCCCGCACGTCAGCCACAAAATCTGCGATGGTGAAGTCGGTTTCATGCCCAACCCCCGACACAACCGGGATCACACTGGCCGCGATATCGCGCGCTAAGGCTTCGTCATTGAAACTAAACAGATCTTCAAGGCTGCCGCCGCCTCGCACCAGCAACAAGGTATCAACCTCTTGGCGCTCATTGGCCAGCGCTAGCGCCTGGCGCAGCTGCAATGCTGCGCCAGCACCCTGCACCAGCGACGGATAAATCACCACAGGCACGTGTGGCGCACGGCGCGCCAAGGCCGTTAAGACGTCGTGCAAAGCAGCCGCCCCCAGCGAGGTAATCACACCAATGGCCCGAGGATAGGGCACGAGCGCGCGTTTGTTTTCAGCGTCAAACAACCCCTCAGCGGATAGCTTGTTTTTCAACGCCACAAATGCTTCAAACAACGTACCTAGGCCTGCCCGGCGCAATTGCTCAACTTGCAGTTGATATTCACCCCGAGCTTCGTAGAGGGTCACGCGAGCCTTGAGTTCGACCGAATCGCCTGCCTTGGGGGTAAACCCAGTCGTCGCAGCCCGACTGCGAAACATCACGGCCCGCACCGAAGCGGCATCATCCTTAAGTGTGAAGTACCAATGTCCAGACGAGGCATTGGTGAAATTTGAGATTTCGCCGCGAACCCAACAAGCATCGAAGCTGTCTTCAAGCAAATGGCTTACCGCTTGGTTTAACTGCGCCACCGTCAGGATATCGCTCGTCATTGCGGCATTTGTGTCGTGACTTCTAATTGTCATAAGGCTTCCGGCTTGGTTTCTATCCACAGCGCAAGTAAGTTCGTTTTAAGTCATTGTGAAATAACAATTTATTTAAACAGGTACGGATTTAGGTCAATATTTTTTTTCAACCCATTGTTTTTTATGTAAATTTTCAAATATGACAAAATGATGATCGTTTTTTGAGCAAATCGCTTAACGCTAGTATTTTCCACGTTCTTGGAAGATGCACACAGAATTATCCACAACTCCTGTGGATAGTTTTATCCGGTCTAAATCGACTTGCCAAGCTCCATAAATGGCTCGTACGATGATACCTCGTGAAACGACAATGACTGCCCAGTCATCGTGTATTCTGCCCCCTCCACTCGCGAGGTTTGTTTTGTTATCAATCGTTACTCAGGCTGGTTGGCCAATTTTGCCTCTTTTAGCTCTTTCTGTGGCCGCGCTTGCCATCATCATCGAACGCCTGCTCAGCCTGCAAACACGCAGAATCGTCCCTCCAGAACTCACAACTCAGGTGATACAGTTGGTTCGCGCCCAAGCCGATGACGCTCAGGCCATCGCTAAGCTCAAAGCCTCATCGGCGCTCGGGCGAATACTGGCGCAACTTCTGGTGCACAGAGATCTTCCCGATGCCGAACTTAGGCGCAGCGTCGAAGACGTCGCCCAAGACGTCGCTTATTCACTGAACCGTTACCTTCCGAGTTTGGCCATGATTGCAACAGTCGCGCCGCTGATGGGGCTGTTTGGTACCGTCGTTGGCATGATCGAAATTTTTGCCGCCTATCGCCCCGATGGCTCTGACCCGACAGAACTTGCGCGAGGCATCTCAATTGCGCTTTACAACACAGGCTTAGGCATTTTAATTGCTGTGCCTTGCCTGATTGCGCACCGCTATTTGAAATCACACGTCGACGCTCTCTTGCTGCGCCTTGAGCAGTCGGCCCGTCGCTTGCGTGACAGCCTTCGCGACTGAGGGTTCAGACCGATGCGCTTTCGCACCCCCGATCACGAGCCGCTCGACATCAATCTGATTCCGCTGATCGATGTCCTGTTGGTCATGCTGATTTTTTTGGCCGCGACGACCACCTTCATGCGCCACCAGGCGTTAACCATCACACTTCCCCAAGGCAACGCCCAGACACAACCGACTCAAGCGATTGAACTCAGCATTCACGAGTCAGGACGCTTCGCTGTCAACGCGGTGTTACTCAACAATCCTGACGTCGCCTCGCTCACGGCCGCATTACAAAAAGCCAGTGAAGGGCAACAAGAGCCAACCGTCCTAATCCGAGCCGCCGCAAATGCCACCCATCAACTGGTGATCACTGGCATGCAGGCAGCGCGTCAGGCAGGGATTGCGCGCGTTCATTTCGCCACGCAGGCGAGCGAGTGAAAACGGTTAGCCTACAAAGCGCAACGGCTCGTTGGTTGCATCAGCAATGGCAAAAGCGCGGCTTGTGGGCAAGCTTACTGTGGCCAGTGTCTTGCTTGGTGCTCGTCTACGTGTTTGCGAAACGTCGTTGGTATCAACAAGGCGCCATGCGGGTTTACCGTGCCCCCGTACCAGTCGTCATTGTGGGCAATGTATACGTCGGCGGGGTCGGCAAAACACCGGTTGTGATTGCTTTGGTGCAACAACTCGTGGCCTTAGGCTGGAACCCCGGCGTAATCAGTCGTGGCTACGGGGTCAAACTTGGGCCCGCTCCGCGCGTTGGCCGGGGCGAGCTTGATGCCGCCAGCCTGGGCGACGAACCGGCGTTAATAAGCGAACAAACCCAGGCACCTGTAAGCGTGCATCCGAACCGTCGCCTAGCGTGTCAGGCCTTGTTAACAGCCTATCCAGAGGTCGATATCATTGTGTCAGATGATGGCTTGCAGCACTTGGCGCTCGGCCGCGACCTCGAGATCCTCGTCCAAGACGAACGTCTGAGCGGTAACGGTTGGTTGCTGCCTGCAGGGCCTTTGCGCGAGCCAGCTAGCCGGCTGAGCACCGTTGACCTTGTCATAACGCGCCAGGCGACCCCACCGCAACACGGCGCACAACAAGCACCAAAGCCGCCGACTCAGCCGCAACTGACTGAGCCAAATACCTCACCGCAAGAGCCGGCCTGCGCCCCCGAGCGGCTCCCGATACGGCATGCTGCCTCACAAGCAACCAAACTATCAGTGTGGCTGCAAATCACAGCTGTTCATTCTCTAGATAAAAAAATAAACCTATCCGTACATGAATTTATACAATTTCAAAAAAATAAAAAATCCTGCGCCATTGCTGCAATAAGTGAACCGGATCGATTTTTTAAGTCTTTAGATCAAGCAGCCATTCTGTATCAGGATAGTATCGGGCTACCCGATCACCATCCTCTTGATTTAGCGTTTTTTAATGCCCAACAGGCTGATTTGCTACTCATCACCACCAAAGATGCTGTCAAATGTCGAGCGCTGCATGACCCAAGGGTGTGGGTCATTGCGACGACAGCCGTATTTTCTGATGCACTTTGGGCGACTGCACTCACAAAACAACTGACACACCGCGCAAGATCGCAACCCGAGTGATTACAATACCAACATGGAAACTCGCTTACTAGACCTGCTGGTGTGCCCTTTGTGTAAAGGCCGCCTTTACCCGAACGCCGACCATACAGAATTAACTTGTCGAGGTGATCGTTTAGCCTTCCCTGTTCGCGATGGGGTCCCGGTCATGCTCGAAGCGCAAGCACGCAGCCTAGGCGCAGACGATGACTCAAACTCAATCTCTCAAAGTGAGTCAGACGTCGAACCGCCACCCGCCCCTGGTAATCTTTCTCGCTAACGACAAGGCAACGCTGCCGTGAACCCTCGAGCTGTCACCGAAACTGTCGCGCCAACCTCGTTTATTGTTGTGATTCCAGCGCGGCAAGCCTCAACGCGCTTGCCAGGAAAAATGCTTGCCGACCTAGGCGGAAAACCCATGGTGGTGCGAGTGGCTGAACAGGCACTCGCTTCAAAGGCCGCGCGCGTGGTAATCGCAACAGACCATGCCGACATTGAGCAGGCCACGCGCGCGGCCGGTATCGACACACTGATGACGCGTGTCGATCATGTCTCGGGCACTGATCGTCTAGCCGAGGCTGCCGCACAACTTGGGCTGACAGACCAAACCATTGTGGTGAACGTTCAGGGCGACGAACCGCTCATCGATCCACAATTGATTAATCGCGTGGCTCAACAGTTAACGCTAGATACCGAGGCCGCGATCGCCACCTGCGCAAGTCCGCTGACCGAAGCAGCAAGCCTGTTTAACCCCAATATTGTCAAAGTGGTATGCGACCAACGCGCTCGTGCGCTGTATTTTTCTCGTGCACCAATCCCCTGGGATCGCGACGGCTTTCAAACAGAACAACGCACACTCACTCGCGATTTTCCGGCACTGCACCATATCGGTCTGTATGCCTACCGCGTCGAATTTTTGAAGCGTTTTCCTGCGCTAAGTGCCGGAGTGCTTGAACGCCTTGAAATGCTTGAGCAATTGCGGGCACTCGAACATGGCTATGGCATCTCGGTCTTGAAAATTGCTTCGCATCCGGGCGCAGGTGTCGACACACCCGAAGACCTCCTAAGAGTCAGGCGTCTATTCAGCGGGCATGCCGACTCGTGAGGGTAAGTCTTAAACCGGATGCAGGGCACGGTCAGCTACGATGCGGCATAATGACGGCAGTTTTACGATTCACCTACGACACCAGGAGTTCTCATGCGGCTTATTCTGCTTGGCCCACCAGGCGCCGGTAAAGGCACACAAGCGGCTTTCATTACCCAGCACTACGGCATCCCGCAAATTTCAACGGGTGACATGCTGCGTGCGGCGGTCAAAGCCGGCACCCCTCTCGGGCTCGAAGCCAAAAAGATCATGGATAGCGGCGGCCTCGTGTCAGACGAACTCATTATCGGCCTCGTGAAAGACCGCCTGCAACAGCCAGACTGTAGCAAGGGCTATCTGTTTGACGGTTTTCCGCGCACGATTCCACAGGCAGATGCACTGAAGCATGCAAAGGTTGCCTTAGATTTCGTGATCGAAATTGAAGTGCCCGAGCAGGACATCATCGAGCGGATGAGTGGCAGGCGTGTGCACCCCGCAAGCGGGCGCAGCTATCACCTCACCTTTAACCCGCCAAAGGTCGCTGAATGCGACGACTTAACCGGCGAGCCCTTAGTGCAGCGCGATGACGACAAAGAAGAGACCGTGCGCCATCGCCTGACCGTCTACCAAAATCAAACACGCCCTCTGGTCGACTACTACTCAGTCTGGGCCGCAGCAGATGCCAAGGCTCCACGCTACCGCAAAATCCATGGCCTGGGTTCGGTTCAAGACATTCAAGTGCGCATCTCAGCCGCCCTTCAATAATTTTTACGACGAAGCGCTGCGGCGCAACGTCGGATTCACTTTGCTTAAAGTCAAATCATGGATATCGCAAATAAAGTTTTTATCGTCACAGGTGGCGCCTCAGGTTTAGGCGCCGGTACTGCCAAGATGCTGACTCAGCACGGTGCTCGGGTTGTGTTGGCCGATGTGCAAGACGAGGCTGGTCAGGCGTTAGCTGCCGAGCTCGGCCAACTCTACATCCACTGCGACGTGACACAAGAGCAAGACGCCCGCGCTGCGGTGGCTCTGGCTCTATCAGCCGGTAAGCTGTTTGGCCTGGTCAATTGCGCGGGTATCGCTCCAGCTGCCCGAACCGTTGGCAAGCAAGGCGCGCATCCGCTCGATATGTTTCAAAAGGTCATCAGTATCAATTTGATTGGCAGCTTCAACATGCTTCGCGTGGCTGCCGAAGCCATGGGCAAAAACGAGCCCGAGGCAACTGGTGAGCGCGGTGTTCTGATTAACACGGCCTCAGTGGCAGCCTATGACGGTCAAATCGGTCAAGTCGCCTACGCCGCCTCAAAGGCCGGCGTGGTCGGCATGACCTTACCGATCGCGCGTGATCTTGCCCCTCAAGGGATTCGCTGCTGCACCATCGCACCAGGCATCTTCGGCACCCCGATGATGTTTGGAATGCCTCAGGCCGTGCAAGACTCTTTAGCCGCCAGCATCCCGTTCCCGTCAAGATTGGGTCGCCCAGAAGACTACGCCAAACTAGTCCATCAGATTGTGACCAACGAAATGTTGAACGGTGAGACGATTCGCTTAGACGGTGCGATTCGCATGCCGCCAAAATGAGTCTCTTGCGGGCAGCTGCCACAGTCAGCAGCCTGACCCTGTTATCGCGCATCACAGGCTTGGTGCGCGATGTCATGATTGCCCGCGCTTTTGGGGCAAGCGCTCTGACCGATGCGTTCTGGGTCGCCTTTAGAATCCCTAATCTGTTGCGGCGCCTGTTCGCCGAAGGCGCTTTCGCGCAGGCCTTCGTGCCGATCTTAGGGCAAGCGCGCAATGAGCACGAGGCGCCAGCCGTTAAGCAGCTGCTTGATCGAGTGGCCCGAACATTATTTCTAGCGCTTTGCGTGGTGACCTTGCTAGGTGTGTTGGGCGCCCCGTTGGTGGTTGCAGCGATGGCCAGCGGCTTGACTGGCGCTTCGCGTGCCAGCGACTTTGAGGCCGCTGTTTGGATGACCAGATTAATGTTTCCGTACATTATCTGCATGTCCTTGGTGGCCTTTGCCTCAGGGGTATTAAACACTTGGCGTCGCTTCGCCGTGCCTGCCATCACGCCTGCCCTGCTGAACCTGTCCATGATTGGCGCGAGCCTATTTTTATCGGGTTTTTTTAGTCGCCCCATATACGCCTTGGCCGCGGGCGTCATGATAGGCGGGGTGGCACAGTTCGCCGTGCAGTGGTGGGCACTCTCGCGTCTGAGCCTGCGCCCTCGTTTACTCGGTCCTGTCGGGCCCGCCTTACAAGATCCCCTCGTGCGCCGGATCATGCGACAGATGCTACCGGCCACCTTGGGCGTGTCGGTCGCGCAAATCTCGTTGCTGATTAACACCAATATTGCGACTTGGTTGGTTGCCGGAAGCGTCACCTGGCTCTCTTTTGCCGATCGTCTCATGGAGTTTCCGACGGCACTGGTGGGGGTGGCGCTCGGTACCGTATTACTGCCCAGTCTGACTCGGGCGCACGCCGACCATGACACCGAACGCTACAGTGCCCTGCTCGACTGGGGCCTGCGTCTGATGCTGTTGCTTGGTTTGCCCGCTGCTGTGTGCATGATCATGCTTGCCGACGCCTTGGTCGCGACCTTGTTTCACTACGGTGCCTTTTCGGCAGCCGATGTCCAACAAACCCGTCTGGCAGTCATGGCCTACGCGCTCGGCCTAGTCGGCTTGCTCAGCATCAAGATTCTCGCGCCCGGCTTTTACGCTAAGCAAGATATTCGTAGCCCAGTCAAAATCGCCATCGCAGTGCTGCTCTTTACTCAAGTGCTCAACGTGTTTTTAGTCCCTTGGCTCGCACATGCAGGCCTGGCGCTGGCAATTGCCCTAGGAGCCTGCCTCAACGCACTGGCGCTGTTGATTGGCTTGCGCCGCAAAGGCGTCTACCAACCAGCGAAAGGCTGGCTACGTTTTTTTGTGCAGCAAGGGTTAGCGCTGGCTGGGCTGGCAGTGCCGCTTTGGTGGGCATCCCGCAATATCGACTGGCTGGGCTTACAGCAGACCCCATTGATGCGTATTGCTGCCCTCAGTGCGGTATTTTTGGTGGGCGGCCTAGTGTATTTTGCCGTCTTAGCGGCTGCTGGACTGCGCCCGCGGCACTTTAGACGTGTGCCGAGTGCAAATACAGTTGGCAAAACAGAGGCTTAGTGCTAGAATTGTGGACTTTGCTGCAACTTTCACTCTTTCAAAGAATTTAGAACATGGCCAATACCGCCCAAGCCCGCAAACGCGCACGCCAATCTGTTGCGCTGAACAAGCACAATTCAAGCCTGCGCTCAATGCTGCGCACCGCTATCAAGCGCGTACGTACCGCGATCGAAACCGGCGACAAGTCAGCTGCCGCTGACATCTTGCAAAAAGCAACCAGCGTCATTGATCGCGTGGCTGATAAAAACATCATCCACAAAAACAAAGCCGCTCGCCATAAAAGCCGTTTGTCTGCTGCAGTGAAAGCACTGGCCTAATATCTCTACACTGACCGGTCACGTTAAATAACGTATCGGTTGACAGCGCTGGCAGTGGTTTCAGCTGCCAGAGGTTTCAATCAGCGTGGTGACACAAGTTGCTGACTGATGCTTTACCCAGCTTCAGCAAGCAAACGTAAAAGCCCAATCTAGTACGAAACATCTCACTGATCCAGCCCGCAACCATGTATCAAAAGAGAATCGACAGATTCAGGCAAAATTCCTTTGCATCGATTTGGACTACGAAAATCACGCTGACGTAGTTAGCGCGGTCAATATTTTAGAGCGGGGATACCGCTTGTTAGCCTGTAGAGAGTCGGTGCAGTCAGACCGCTCGATGAAGCAGGAACCCACCGAAGTGACTCAGGCAACTTTTGCCTGAGCACCGTAGGAATCCCCGTCCTTCCCGCGCAAGCGACAGTCATCGACTAAGGGCGGGGAGGATGTCAATCTGGTGCTGAGATTCGAATCTCTTTACACATTGATGCTCTGCCTGTTCTACTTGATCCACTAACTGCTGCCGCGCTGACTGTCGTGCCCAGCTTGCCTGCACGCCTGAACATGCCGTAGTGCTCACGGTTCAACCTCAAACAATAGGTTCGCCCTCATGACTAAACCGCTGATTTTACAAATTGGATCCTTCAACGGCCATGCGCCCGCCGACGGCGAGCTCGCAGAGCGCTATGAAGTGCTTGAATACTGGAAAGCAACAGACAAAGACGCCTTCTTGCGCGAGCATGCGAACCGCATCGAGGTCATTGCAACAACCGCCAACTTCGGTTGCAGCACTGAAATCATCGCGGCCTTGCCCAAGCTGCGTGCCATTTGCACCTGGGGGGTCGGTTACGACAAAATCGATCTTGACAGCGCCGCTGCTCGCAAGATTCAAGTCAGCACAACACCTGATGTTCTCAATGATTGTGTGGCCGATATCGCCTGGGGCCTGCTGCTCGCCTGCGCACGCAATATTGGCTGGGGTGATCGTTTCGTTCGCGAAAACCACTGGGAAAACAAAACCAGCATTCTTCCTCTCGGCGCACGCGTGAGCGGCAAAAAGTTGGGCGTCGTGGGCTTAGGACGTATCGGCGAAGCAATCGCACGCCGCGGTCTAGGATTTGACATGGCTGTTTCGTATCACAACCGTAAACCACGCACAGATGTGCCTTACACCTATCAGGCCTCATTGCTCGAACTTGCCCGTGAAAGTGACTTTCTGGTGCTTGCCACGGTTGGCGGCGCCAGTACTAAGCACCTGATCAACGAAGAGATCATGCGCGCACTTGGGCCCTCAGGCCATCTGATTAATATCGCGCGTGGTTCGGTGATTGACGAGCCAGCGATGGTGCGCCTGTTAAGCTCTGGCGAGCTCGGGGGCGCTGGGCTTGACGTGTTTGTGCACGAACCAAAAGTGCCAGATCAGCTAAAAACACTCAACAATGTCGTATTGATGCCACACGTGGCAAGTGCCACGCACGAAACGCGTCGCGCAATGACCGACTGCGTCCTTGCCAACCTGCACAGCATGTTTACGCAGGGCAAGTTGGTGACACCGCTCATTTAAGTCGCGTGTCGCACCAAGGGATCTTCGGATAAATCAGCTTGTGTTTTTAGCTGATTATCGTGTGCAAAGTCATGTACAAACTGCCAGGCCAAGGGCTCAAGATCCCGTAAACGACCGTCAACCACGACGCAACGTTGACCCTCAAGAGTTGAAGGTACGGCATAGGGTGAGTATGAGATGTAGCCGCCTAAAGTGCCGGGCGGACGGTATGGCGCCAACACACCGGCAAGCCGCTCAGCCCAGTCGCTGGGCCTGAATGTAGTACCTGATTCTGTCACACCATAAATGACAAAATAACGAACTTCTGCTGTCATGCACAACCCGCGTCGCCAATTCAGAGCCCGCAAACTTCTGATTCGCGCCTCTGTCGTCTAGATTGTATATGATTGATGTTTTACACCCCGATCTGCGATCCGGCATATCGGGCATCTTACGGAGCCCTCGGCCATGACATCTGCCCTTTCCAATACGTATTCCCGTCTTCCAGTAGCCTTTACTCATGGTAAAGGCGTTTGGCTATGGGATACCAAGGGCCGACGCTATCTCGACGCGATGGCAGGCATTGGCGTGTCATGCCTAGGGCATGCTCACCCCAAATTGGTAGCCGCAATCAGCGAACAGGCTGCACGCGTCATTCACGTCTCAAATCTATACGAAGTGCCAGAACAAGAAGAACTCGCTCAACGCATGACAAAAATGTCGGGCATGACTGAAATCGTCTTTGGTAATAGCGGCGCCGAAGCCAATGAAGCGGCCATCAAACTGGCACGCTACTACGGCTACAAAAAAGGCAACGATCTGCCCACCATCATCACCATGGAATCCTCATGGCACGGCCGCACCATCGGTACGCTTGCTGCAACCGACAGCGAGAAAGCGCGCACTGGTTTTGGTCCGTTACCAGGTGGTTTTATCAAAGTCGCTTACAACGACATTGCCGCCATCAAAGCAGCTGGCGACGCTGAGCCGCGCGTGGTGGCGGTACTGCTTGAGGTCTTACAAGGTGAAGGCGGTATCCGCCCCATCGACGTGCAAAATCTTAAAGCGTTGCGTGCGCTATGTAACGAACGCGGCTGGCTCATGATGATTGACGAAGTGCAATCGGGCATTGGTCGCACTGGCAAATGGTTGGCGCACCAATGGGCTGAGATTCTGCCCGATGTCGTCGTCTTTGCAAAAGGCTTAGGCGGTGGCGTACCAATTGGTGCGATCGGCGCGTGTGGCCCTGCTGCTGGCGTTCTGGGCCCAGGCAGCCACGGCACCACCTTCGGTGGCAGCCCCTTGGTCAGCGCTGCGGCTATTGCCACCCTGCGCGCACTCGAAGAAGATAAACTTCTTGAAAATGCGGCAACGGTTGGCGCCTATCTGAAGGCAGAGCTTGGCAAAGCGTTATTGGGCACACCAGGCGTGCGTGAAGTGCGCGGCCAGGGCTTGATGTTAGGCGTCGAGCTCGAAAAACCCTGTGGCGTGTTGACGATGCGTGCGCTTGAAGCAGGCTTGCTGATTAACGTCACGCGCGACCGTGTCGTGCGTCTGTTACCCCCACTCATCCTCACCACCCAAGAGGCCGACGAAATCGTCAAGATTTTGGTGCCATTGATCAAGGCGTTTAACGCCGAAACCGCCTAACCTGCACTGACACGACCTGACGCTCAAACATAGCGTGAGGTCGTGCGGCCCAGGCCTGACAACTTTATCGAGTCCCTCATGTCAAACGCCCTACCTACCGCCGGCCCTCTTCGGCATTTTCTACAATTGCAAGACCTCAGCACCGACGAACTGCTCTATGTGCTTGAGCGTGCCAAACTCATCAAAGACAAATTCAAGCGTTACGAGCCGCATCGCCCGCTACACGACCGAACGTTGGCGATGGTATTTGAAAAAGCCAGCACCCGAACCCGGGTCTCTTTCGAGGCGGGTATGTATCAGATGGGTGGTTCAGTCATTCATCTCACCACCACCGATTCTCACTTAGGTCGCTCTGAACCCATTGAAGACACCGCTCGCGTTGTGTCACGCATGGTCGATCTTGTGATGATTCGAACCTTTGAGCAAACGCGTCTTGAAACCTTTGCCGCGCACTCGCGCGTGCCTGTCATCAATGGGTTAACCAATGAGTTTCATCCATGCCAGATTTTGGCCGACGTCTTCACCTATATTCAAGCGCGTGGCAGTCTGAGCGGCAAAATCGTCGCGTGGGTCGGTGACGCCAATAACATGGCCTACACCTGGATTCAGGCGGCTGAACGACTAGGTTTTACACTTCACGTCTCTGCCCCAACAGGCTATCTACTGGATCCGGCCCGCTTGACCCCAGTCAAGGCCGGCGTGGTCAAAGAATTCGCCGATCCCAACGAAGCCTGCAAAGGCGCTCACCTCGTCACGACTGATGTCTGGACCAGTATGGGTTACGAGGCCGAAAACGAAGAACGCCGCAAGGCCTTTGCAGACTGGTGCGTCGACCAAGACATGATGGCGCAGGCAACCCCTACCGCTCTCTTCATGCATTGCCTGCCAGCACACCGCGGCGAAGAGGTGACCGCTGAGGTCATCGATGGGCCGCAAAGTGTGGTCTGGGACGAAGCCGAAAATCGTCTGCACGTACAAAAAGCGCTGATGGAGTTCTTGTTACTTGGGCGTCTGGGCTAAGAAACACGGCCTGGCGCGTGCATCAGGCCGACGCAACCGGCCCAACGCTAACGTCTGAGCGATGAAACCCAACCTAGCGCTAGCGTCTGTGATCGATAGAAAATCCATTGAACTAACGCCTAGACTCAGGCTAGCGGGCTTCCGTTAAAATATTGTCTTCTGTTAATGATTCAGTCAACGTAGAGCACCTTATGAGCGATATCAAAAAAGTAGTCTTGGCCTATTCTGGTGGCTTGGACACCTCTGTCATTCTTAAATGGCTGCAAGATACGTACCAGTGTGAAGTCGTCACATTCACCGCTGATATCGGTCAGGGCGAAGAGCTCGAACCTGCACGTGCCAAGGCCATCAAGTTCGGTATCAAACCAGAACAAATCTTTATCGATGATTTGCGCGAAGAATTCGTGCGCGATTTTGTGTTTCCAATGTTTCGTTGCAACACCGTCTACGAAGGCGAATACCTGTTAGGCACGTCGATTGCCCGGCCCTTGATTGCCAAGCGTCAAATCGAAATCGCCCGCCAAGTTGGTGCCGATGCCGTCTCTCACGGAGCAACCGGCAAAGGCAATGATCAAGTGCGTTTTGAGCTTGGTTACTACGCCCTTGAGCCCGGCATTAAAGTCATTGCCCCCTGGCGCGAATGGGACTTAGTCTCACGCGAAAAACTGTTGCAATACGCAGAAGCTGCTGGCATTGCCATTGACATGAAGCACAAGCAAGGCGGTGCGCCGTATTCAATGGACGCCAACCTGTTGCACATTAGCTTTGAGGGTCGCCACCTTGAAGATCCAAAGGCAGAGGCCGAAGAAACCATGTGGCGCTGGACGGTCTCGCCCGAGGCCGCCCCGGACAAAGCCGAATATCTTGACCTTGAGTTTGAACACGGTGATGTGGTGGCGCTCAACGGCGTGCGCCTCTCACCGGCCCAGGTACTGACAAAGCTGAATGAACTTGGTGGCAAGCACGGTATCGGCCGTCTAGATTTGGTCGAAAACCGCTACGTGGGCATGAAATCACGCGGCTGCTACGAAACCCCTGGTGGCACGATTTTGCTCAAAGCCCATCGCGCCATTGAATCAATCACGCTCGACCGTGAAGTCGCACATTTAAAAGACGACCTCATGCCACGTTATGCCAGCCTGATTTATAACGGCTATTGGTGGTCTCCAGAACGTCGTGCCATCCAAGCCTTAATCGACAGCACACAAAAAGAAGTCAACGGTTGGGTGCGCCTGAAGCTATACAAGGGTAACGTCTACACCGTGTCGCGCGACTCAAAAGATACTCTATTTGATCAAACCATCGCGACCTTTGATGATGACGGCGGCGCCTACAACCAAGCTGACGCAGCAGGCTTTATCAAGCTCAATGCTTTACGCATGCGCATCGAGTCACGCGCTGGCCGCAAACTGTAAAGCGGCTCAGAGGTCTGCATCACATCGCTCGAAGATCAAGCGAGGTGATGCGCGTCTCGCAGTAAATCGAGCAACTCCTGCAGGGGCCAAGCTCAACGCAGTTGATTAAAGCGATCCAGACGCGTTAACTGGGCACCCCTGCGGGTGCCCGGAAACACCACCGTCAAGCGCGCGCCCGCAAATTGAGGGCGACTCACTAAGTTCCACCACGCACCATGGGCACGGGCAATTTCTCGCACGATGGCGAGCCCTAAACCCGACCCGCCTTGGGGTGCGTCAGGCGAGCGATAAAACGCCTCAAACACGCGCCCCTGCTCTTGGGTACTGATGCCCGAGCCATCGTCTTCAACCGCGAGCGTGGGCGGCGTCGACGTGACGACTAACCGGATGTAGTGCGCACCAGTGGCATAGCGTAACGCATTGTCAATCAGATTACCCAAAAGCTCGTCGAGCAAAATTGGATCACCCTCCACCCAAACCGAATGCTCGGGCGCCTCGAGTTGCAAGGTAATACCGGCCTCATTCGCGCGCGACAACCACTCAGCACCACTCGTGCGTACCCATTCACAGAGGTCCATTCGCAAAAAATGATCTTGCGGACGTGCTTCAGGGTCAACACGGGCGAGCACTAACAGTTGTCGCCCAAGACGAATCATGCGATCGCTGACTTGTTTAATGCGCTCTGCACGTTCGCGAAGGTCAGGGGATAAGGGCTTAGCAAGCATTAACTCAGACTCAAGCTTTAAACCCGCCAGAGGCGTTCTGAGTTGATGGGCAGCATGACCAACAAAGCGGCGCTGTGCTGCCAGCGTATCGTTTAAGCGCGCCAGCAAATCGTTGGTATGGCGCACCAGCACTTCAAGCTCACGCGGTAGCCCCTCGGCCTTCAACTGGCCTAAATCATCCACCGAGCGCTGAGCAATATCGCTAGAGAGTTGATTGACTGCGCGCATGCCCGAGCGAACGCCTCGCACGACCACCCAAATGCACAGGGCAATCAACACAAATTGTCCAAAGACCATCAACCAGAAAATATCTTCTAGTTGCCAGTCGGACATCTCGATTTTATGCGTAATGATCCAGGTCGCTACTAAGTCAAGGCCGACCAACAGCACGATGGGCGGCAACAAGCGTAGTGTCAAACTACGCGCCAGAGTACCCGAGGCTAAGAATGCAAATTTTGGCATGACTGAGAGTCTAGTTTGAGCCGAATGTTAATCGCTAGGATTGATCGTTTACACATTACCGGCCGTGAGTCGACGGTCATCAGGCGCTAAGCTGTGTCGACTTCAAGAAGATAGCCAAAGCCGCGCACAGTTTGGATAGCAGCGCCTTTACCCTCGAGACGTTTACGCAGCCGATAAATGTAGACCTCGACGGCATTTTCGCTGAAGTCAGAATCAAGCGCCGAGAGGCCTTGCACGATTTGCTGTTTGGTTACGACCTTGCCGGCGCGCATCATAAGCATTTCAAGCACAGAGAGCTCACGTACGGAAAGGGCGAGTCGTTGACCTGCAGCCCTGCACTCACGATGGGCCGTATCAAAGGACAAATTACCAAATTCAATCAGCGACCTCGCCACACCTAAATGACGCCTAGCCAAGGCACGCACACGCGCCGCCAATTCGGCTAATTCAAAGGGCTTGGTCAAATAGTCGTCGGCCCCGGCATCAAGCCCAGCCACTCGATCTGCAAGGCCATCACGCGCAGTTAACACTAAAACAGGGATTTCGCTGCCCTCGCCACGCAACGAGATCAGCACCTGCAAGCCATCAATCAGGGGCAAATTTAGGTCGAGCACCAACAAGTCGTAAGCGTGGTTTGCTAAGGCGGCTAGCGCCCGCTTGCCATCTGCCAACCAATCGGTTGCATAGCCTTGGTCTGTTAAAAACTCTTGCAACGCGCGCCCAAGCGTCGCGTCGTCTTCGATGACGAGCACTCTCAT
The DNA here is from genome assembly GCA_945895265.1 of Bordetella parapertussis. Lineage (GTDB taxonomy): Bacteria > Pseudomonadota > Gammaproteobacteria > Burkholderiales > Burkholderiaceae_B > Zwartia > Zwartia parapertussis_I. Next base: position 62,897 of record CAMDEF010000014.1, read on the forward strand.
AGTGCAAGTTTACATCTTAGGGGATACTGGTGGGTGCTACAGGGGTCGAACCTGTGACCTACGCCTTGTAAGGGCGCCGCTCTACCAACTGAGCTAAGCACCCTAAGATATGACTGAGCGTTTTGAACCTGCACAAAACGATACTGTGAACAAAGGGCTAGTACTGGTGCACAAAAAAATGCGTAGCGCATTATAGCGAAACGCATTTTTTTAGCAAATTGAAACGTGTTAGTTCAATGAGTCTTTCAGTGCCTTACCTGGACGAAACTTTGGCACTTTTGCTTTTTTGATTTTAATTGCTTCACCGGTACGTGGATTACGTCCGGTACGTGCTGCACGTTGCGACACTGCAAAGGTACCAAAACCCACCAACGTAACCGAATTACCTTTTTTGAGTGTTGCCTTGATTGCAGCAATCATCGCGTCAAGCGAACGGCCTGCAGCTGCTTTAGAGATATCAGCTTTTGTAGCGATGTCATCAATCAATTCAGTTTTGTTCATGTTGTTTATTTCCTTGGTGGTAGCAAAATCATCTATTGCAAAAAAAATTTGAGTCGCTTGCCTGTATTCAATTTAACAAGTGCCTCAAATGGTGTGCGAAGGGAGTGAAACACCTGCTTACGCAGGCAAGAGATAAAAACGCCCGCTTGCGAAGGCCCTCATCACTCATGCCGGTATTAGGCCACTCTGAGCAAGGACTGTCAAGAAAAAATCGCTTGAGACCCGCATTCTTATTGATAGTAATCAACAAAGTACTCAAATAAATTTTAGGCAATTTGGATTTTCATCAGGGTAACTCACTATTATTCGCGCGCGCTTGCGCTCTCAATCGCAAGCACAGCAAGGGGACTCAAAGCGCTGTGTGCGACGGCCGCACCAAGCAAGTGTGGTACCCGTCATTTATTAAACAACGCCACACGCCGCAAACGCTTGTTCAAAATCAGCGATCAAATCGGTTTGATCCTCGATACCCACAGATAAGCGAATCAAGCCATCGGCAATCCCCATCTTGGCTCTCAAGTCGGGCCCCATCTCATGATAAATCGTCTGCGCAGCAGGTAAGGCGAGAGTGCGCGTGTCACCCACATGTGTCGCCAAAATTGCCACTTGAAGGTGATTTAAAAAATCAAGGCAATCGATACCCGCCACCAATTCAACTGCAATCAGCATACTGAACTTGCCACCAAATAATTGTGCAGCGCGGGCGTGTTGAGGATGATTTGTAAGCCCCGGGTAAGCAACACGTTGCACTCCTGGGTGCTTGGATAAAAACGTAGCGAGCGCCATCGCGTTGCTGCAAATCTTATCCAGCCGCAACGCTAAGGTCTCGGCGCCAACGGCAATTCGATGTGCTGCATCGGCGGACAAGGTGCCGCCCATATCGCGTAAACCTTTCTTCTTGATTTGCGTGATCGCCCAGCCCATTGCCGGACCTTTTTTATAAATATCAAGGATGTTGCTGTACTCGGTCCAGTCAAACAGACCGGTATCGGTCAATGAACCACCCAGCGCATTTGCATGCCCACCAATATGCTTGGATAGCGCGTTCATCACAATCGATGCACCAACCGCCTTAGGCCGAAATAACCAAGGTGAGGTCACGGTGTTGTCGACGACATACACTAATTTATGCTTTTGGCACAACTGCCCTAAGCCGACAAGGTCAGCAACCTGCGTACCCGGGTTCGCGATGGTCTCGGTAAACAACATTTTTGTATTTGGGCGAATCGCCGCCGCGGCGGCCTGCGCGTCAGTCGGGTCGACCAAGGTGATCTCAATACCCAACAACTCAAGCGTACCAAAAAGACTATTTGTATTACCAAAAATAAACTGACTGGATAGTAGATGGTCGCCCGCGCGCAGCAAGGTCGTAAACAAGGCCGTCAGCGCTGCCATGCCGGTCGCAAACGACAAGCTTGCCACACCGTCTTCCATTTTGTTAATTTTCTTTTCAAGCGCATCGCTGGTGGGCGTACCTTGACGTGCATAGGTGTAGCCCGCCTTACCCTGAAACACTGCGGCCAATTCACGCGAGTCAGCAAAGGCGTATTGCGTTGACGTATGAATCGGCTTGTGCACCGCGCCATGCTCGACCGACAATCTGCGGTCGCCGTGCAAAATAGTGGTTGTAAAGCCCTGTTTGGGGGATTGTTTAGACTGAGTCATCACACATTCACTTTAAAAAATAAGCCTTGATCGCTCACGAAATAAGCTTGGCTCATTGCATGGATGCGAGGACATAAGCTTAGCGCAATAGGCCTAGCCTAGGAAATCATCTTGAAGCACTTAGACGAAGCTCACAGACAAGCCTCAGTCGCAGAGGGTAGTCTAGCCTTGACGCTGGCGATTCGTTTACCCTTGACGCTGGCGAACAGTCTCGTACAGACACACTGCCGTTGCCACACTGACGTTTAGGCTTTCAACACTGCCCAACATGGGGATTGTGACCAGTTCGTCGCAGGTTTCGCGGGTGAGTCGACGCATCCCCTCGCCTTCAGCACCCATCACCCAGGCCATCGAACGCTTACCGTCGGTTTGATGAATGCTTTGTGTCGCTGTGTCGTCAGTGCCGACTAACCAAAGATCGCGGTCTTTTAACTCGCGCATGGTGCGCGCCAGATTCGTCACCATTAGGTATGGCACCGACTCAGCCGCCCCGCACGCCACCCGCCGAACGGTCGTATTTAAACCCACGGCACGGTCTCTTGGTGCAACCACTGCATGCACCCCTGCCGCATCGGCTGTGCGCAGGCAGGCGCCTAAATTATGCGGGTCGGTCACGCCATCCAAAATCAGCAACAACGCAGGCCCCTGCACGCTATCCAGAACCTCGTCCAGATCATCGGCCAGTTTTCGTACATCGGCGACGGCCACCACACCTTGATGCCGCGAGCCTCCAGTCAGACCGTCTAAGCGATCAGCCGACACAGGGTGCACGGCTCGCCCCGCCTGCGTGGCAGTCGCAATCAAAGCCTGCATGCGCTTGTCACGCCGTTGCGCCTCGACATAGACTTCGCGAATCGATTCTGGGGCCTGGCGCAGCCGCGCGATGACCGCGTGAAAGCCCGCTAGCATTTGAGTTGCAGCCATACGTGTTCCTAGCGCCCTTTACGGGCAGATTTTTTTACACCAGCGCTTTTACCAGCGCGCACCGCCTTTTTAGGCGCGCGCGCAGTCTCTTGCTTGGCAGCTTTTTGGGCCTGTGCGCGACGCACTTTAGCAATTTGCCCTTTCAATTCGGGCGGTTTAGGTGCAGCCGCTTTTTTAATTCGTCTGCCCGCTGGGTCTTCAACACGAGTGGCTGCCTTGCGCAAGGCATCAAACGTAGTGCCCGTTACCAGCCTAAACTCAATGCGTCGCGCCTCGAGATCTACCCGCGCCACTTGCACTTGTACCGCATCAGTCAAACGATAGCGCAAACCGGTGCGCTCGCCACGAAGCTCGTGCATCGCATCGTTGAATTGAAAATACTCGGTACCAAGTTCTGAGACATGCACCAGACCTTCAACATGCAAGGTATCGAGTGTGACAAAAATCCCGAAGCTGGCCACACCAGTGACCCGCCCGCTGAAGACTTCACCGACACGTTCTTTGACGAACCAGCATTTGAGCCAAGCCTCGACATCGCGCGACGCATCGTCGGCACGTCGCTCTGTGCCTGACAACAATAGACCGATTTTTTCCCAGAGGTCATGCTCATATTCGCGCAGTGTAGCACCGGGTGCTGAGGCAAAACCGTGCAACACAGGTTGATAACGTTGACTTTTAAGCAAAGCTTTGATGACGCGATGGGTCATTAAATCAGGGTAGCGGCGAATCGGCGACGTAAAGTGGGTATAAGCGGGATACGACAGGCCAAAGTGACCAGCATTGTCAGGCCCATAGATCGCTTGCTGCATCGAACGCAAGCACATTGTTTGCAGTAAGCCGTAATCAGGACGTGCCCGTGCCTTATCTAACAAGGCGCCATAATCGGCCGCGGCCGGGTCAGCGCCCCCGCCCAAACTTAAGCCAAGCGTCTTTAAAAATTCACGTAACGATTGCAGTTTTTCAGGCGTTGGGCCTTCGTGCACACGGTATAAACCGATATGTTTGCTACGCAGCATAAAGTCGGCCGCGCACGTGTTGGCTGCCAGCATGCACTCTTCAATTAAACGATGGGCGTCGTTGCGTAAGACACCGATAATCTTTTCAATGCGGCCTAACTCATTGCACACAATTTTGGTTTCAACCGTGTCAAAGTCAATTGCGCCCCGTTCTTTGCGACCTTGAGACAACAACTGAAACAACTCATAGAGCCCATTAATCTGCGGCATGACGTTGGCAAAACCACGCGCAACTGGCCCTAGCGGCTGCTGCAACGACTCCCACACCTGGTTGTAGGTTGTACGCGCATGCGAATGAATCACTGCGTTATAAAACTGATAAGCCGACACCGTGCCAGCTTTGGCACCCGAAAGCGGAATCACCATGTCGCACACGAGCACCAGTCGATCGACCGAAGGCTTGAGCGAACACAACCCATTCGAGAGCTTTTCAGGCAACATCGGGATCACCCGACGTGGAAAATACACGCTTGTACCGCGCTCACGTGCCGCTTCATCCAGCGCATCTTCCGGTGTCACATAATGGCTGACATCGGCAATCGCAACGAGTAGTCGCCAAGCTGGGCGCTTACGCGCCTCGCCCATGTCAACCTGCTCGCAATACACGGCGTCGTCAAAATCGCGCGCGTCTTCGCCATCGATCGTAATAAACGGCACATCACGCAAATCAACACGGTCCTTCAAATCGACGGCGCGCACTGTGTCTGGCAATTTTTCGGCCTGCCGTGAAGCTGCTTCAGAAAAATCGACCGGCACATCAAACTTGCGCACAGCAATTTCGATTTCCATACCAGGATCGTCAATTTCACCCAAAATCTCAGCAACACGCCCCAAAGGCTGTTTATGGCGCGATGGTTGCTCGATGATGTCGACAGACACCACCTGACCATGCTGTGCACCGCCTGTATCACCGGGCGGAATCAAGACGTCGTGCTTGATACGCTGATCTTCGGGCACAACGATGGTCATGCCGCGTTCATTTAAAAAGCGCCCAACTAAGCGATTGGTGCGACGCTCTAGTACCTCAACAATCGTGCCCTCGGGTTTGCCGCGATACTCGCCAGTCGGCTTGACCAGCACGCGATCGCCGTGCAAGACCTTTTGCATTTCGCGAGGCGACAAAAAGATGTCTTGGCCCCCAACGTCAGCCACCAAAAAGCCAAACCCATCGCGATGTCCTTGCACACGGCCGGCCACAAAATCAAGTTTATTGGCCAGCAACAGTACGCCCTTACGGTTGGGCAACAACTGACCGTCGCGCTCCATCGCTGCAATTCTGCGATCAAAGCCCGTTAAGGTTTCATCCCGCGTGAGCCCCATGCGAGCGGCCAAATCCTCTGGTGATAATGGTGCGGGCGACACACGCAGGACTTCTAGAATTTGTTCGCGACTAGGGACATCGGGATCAAAGTCAGGAATCTTTTCGGGCGATACAGTCGCGGCGCGAGTGCTCTTGATATTTGGTGGGAGGCGTTTTGCCAAAGCTAAAATCTCGCTTATAATGCGTGGCTTATTGAGTACAAGTTAGGCCCAGGTGGCGGAATTGGTAGACGCGCACGGTTCAGGTCCGTGTGCCGAAAGGTGTGGAGGTTCGAGTCCTCTCCTGGGCACCACCGAAGTGTAAAGCATAAAGTGCCTGGCTTTTATGACAATGCCTCAAAATTCACTTTGAATGTTTGAGGCTTTTTTGTTTTAGCGCAAAAGCAGTATGACGCATTGTCATTGCAGTATGACGCCTTGTCATTGTTTGGCGCTTTGCCTGTTTCTAACGATTTCTTGCTCTTCGGGGCTCTGCAGCCCTACAACACTTTGCGCATCAAAACATGTGGGATATTTGCATCAAGGTATTCGGCGCCCTCCGCCACAAACCCTTGGCGCAGATAAAACCCTTGGGCGTGTGTCTGTGCAGAGAGCAACACTTCGCCAAAACCCTGTTGTCTTGCCTGTTGTACCAACGCTGTCAGCACCGCGCGCCCGAGGCCCTGCCCGCGCGCGCCTTTCAGCACTGCCATCCGACCAATATGAGCATCTGGCAACAAACGGCCAGTTGCCATTGCTAGGCCGTGCACGTCATAGGCCACGGCATGCACACACAAGGGGTCAAGAGCGTCGATCTCTTCTTCAATTGGCACGAGTTGCTCGTGCACAAACACTTCGAGCCGAATCGGCGCAGCCCAGGGTTGCAGGGTCGGCCAATCTCCTAGCTCGACGCGCCAAGGGCTTGCTCGCCGGTCAGCGCACGCCTCAATTCTATTCGCACTGAGGCTTTGATCAACTGGCATTTCGGATCTATGATCGGACGAGGTCATGCTTTCTCCTAATATAGAAATTATACGATTCGCACTGTAAGCTGAGATAGTGGTCAGTGGCAGACTCTTTAAAATCGTAAACGGGTCCCGAGCTTGCAATCCCAAGCGCAATGATTATGGATGTGCTCGCTGGCAGGCGCGCACTTGCACCATGTTTAACCGGAGCCAACGATGGCAATTTTTTTATTTCGATATCTCGCCTTATGGCTCGCACTTGCCTTTGCTGCGCTAGCGCCTTACTTCGCACTGCAAGGTGAAAGCGCCCTTTTTTGGTGGCTAGTGGCCGCCGGTTCTTGGGCACTGTCTGCACTTGGTCTGCGTGACCTTACGCAAACGCATCATGCAATTTTGCGAAATTACCCAATCATCGGTCATTTGCGTTTTCTCTTTGAAGATTTACGTCCGGCCATTCGTCAGTATTTTTTTGAAACAGATACCGAGGAGACACCCTTCTCGAGAGCAAGTCGGTCACTGGTCTATCAGCGTGCCAAGCAAGAGATCGACAAACGCCCCTTCGGCACCCAACTCGACGTCTACGACCAACAGTATGAATGGATTAACCATTCGCTGGTCCCGTCAAAGATCGCTGACTCAGATTTTCGCCTGACCGTAGGAGGCCCGGGCTGCAGCCAACCGGTATCGTTATCAGTTCTCAATATCTCGGCAATGAGTTTTGGTGCCTTGAGTGCAAATGCCGTGTTGGCCTTAAATGAAGGCGCCAAACTGGGGCACTTTGCACATGACACCGGCGAAGGTGGCGTTAGCAGCTACCATCGCCAACCAGGCGGAGACCTGATTTGGAACATTGGTTCTGGTTACTTTGGTTGCCGTGACGAACAGGGTCGTTTTTCAGAAACACACTTTGTTGCCAACGCCTTGTTGCCTCAAGTGAAAATGATAGAAATCAAGCTTTCACAAGGTGCAAAACCTGGACACGGCGGAATCTTACCTGGCAGTAAAGTCACAGCTGAAATCGCGGCGGCACGCGGTGTCAAGATCGGAGAAGACTGCAACTCGCCCTCGGCGCACTCAGAGTTTGATAGCCCCGTTGGCCTCTTGCATTTCGTACAACGCCTTCGCACACTATCAGGCGGTAAACCCGTTGGCTTCAAACTGTGTGTTGGTCACGCCTGGGAGTGGTTCGCCATTGCAAAAGCGATGGTCAAGACCGGGATCACGCCAGATTTTATCGTGGTCGATGGTTCAGAGGGAGGCACTGGTGCGGCCCCCATCGAATTTGTGGATCACGTTGGTACCCCACTACGTGAGGCAATTCGCCTGGTACACAACACTCTAGTGGGCTTAAATTTGCGCGATCGTATCAAGATCGGAGCCTCAGGAAAAATCGTATCAGCCTTTGACATGGCACGTACCTTTGCCCTAGGCGCTGACTGGTGTAACAGTGCTCGGGCCTTCATGTTTGCAATTGGTTGCATTCAGGCGCAACAGTGTCACACTGGACGCTGTCCAACGGGTGTCGCAACGCAAGACCCCGAGCGCCAGCGTGCCCTAGTACCGTTAGAAAAAGCGCCACGCGTCGCGCATTTTCACCAAAATACGCTGCACGCCCTGGCAGAGTTATTGCAAGCCTCGGGGTTGCAGCACCCTAAAGATCTCACCACCGCACATATCGCCCGTCGCACCGCCGATAATCATGTCAGCCTGCTTTCAAGTTTATATCCCGGTATCACACCAGGCTCGCTGTTGGCTGGAGACCTGCAACGCCCCGTATTTCAAGTTGCCTGGCCAATGGCGAGCGCCGACAGTTTTACGCCACTGACTCCGCTTGATGCGACCATTGCTCACTGACAAATTTCAGTTTTCATACGCACTCGCCGATACACAATCTTCATAGCGCGCGGCCTGTTTGATATAGCCCGAATCGAGCATACTGGCAGCCAGGCGCGCAAAGCCCTGGCGTGAGATCACCCGCCGACATGTCCACAGTTCGGCCGCGTGATAGCGCGTGAGGCATGCCGTCAAAATATCGAGACTGACGTGCGGATAAAACGGTTTCACAACACGGGCTAGTTCGGCGGGCCCATGCGCAGCTAACCACGGTCTGAATTTCTCAATCGCCAAAATCATGGCTTCGAACCCAGCGTGGTTACGCTGCATACCCCCAAAGGTTGAAATAAAGGTTGTGTAAGCGGTATACCCGCGTTGACTGGCCGCGTGCACGACCTCAATGTCTGCTTGCGCCAGGGCAAGAGAGACGTAGGGCTCAAAGACCTGAATCACATCGACCTCACCACGCAACAGTGCGTCAAGGTTCTCTTGCATGCTGCGGTCTGCGACTCGGTTAAGCTTGGCGGGGTCAACCCCACTCTCACGCAAATCTTGCTGCAAACACAGCCAGGGTGTGGGCACCTCAGAGACCGAAGCAAAGCGTAGATTGACTAAATCTTTAAGTGCAAACGCATCGCCTCGCTGACTCTGATTCGCCGCTAAGTCTGTTGATTGCGAAGCACGGAGTTCGCCCCGCTTGCGGCGCAGCAAAAAAAACGGATCTTTTGCTGCAACCTCACAAAACGCCACAAGCGAACCTTCTGTGCGGTCAAACTGATCACGTTCTTTGATCACCCGAAGCGGGCCACCCCACATCACATCGATGTTGCCTTTAGCAAGCTCAGCGATCCCTGCCCCCGGCGAAGCCGAGTCGAGCAGGGTGATCGTCACACCTTGCTCGGCAAACAGCCCCAAGGCGTGCGTAGCGTAAAAAGGCGCATAAAACACGGCGCGAAAGTTTTCAGCAAGTTTGATGTTCAAGGGAAGTCCTAGTTGGTGTACTTTTTTCTCATGTTAGAGCAGACCGGCGAAAGGCTTTGCCTTGAATTCGGTCTTGAACCCTGCCTTGATCTTGATCTTGATCTTGATCTTGATCTTGGTCTTGGTCTTGAAGCGCGACGGACAGCGCGGTTACTGCGCTTGGCACAGATATTGCGTGCTCAGTTGGTGCATAATCATGCTAACGCTTTCACTTTACTAACAAGGTTCTCAATGCTGCGCTCAACATACTGGTTCAAAGGTTTATTCAGTCTTGTGTCTGTCATGCTTAGCGCTGTCAGCCTGGCACAACCGACGACCTCTGCTGCCAACTACCCCGATAAGCCCGTGCGTCTGATCGTCACCGTACCGCCAGGCGGAGCCGCTGATTTTGTTGCACGTACCTTGTCTGAGCGTTTTGGCAAAGAATTAGGCACTACGATTCTGGTTGAAAACAAAGCCGGGGCAAACGGCACCATCGCCAGTGCGCTAGTCGCCCGTGCTGCGCCCGATGGCTATACGCTGCTACAGGCGGGCATCTCTACGCACGGCATTGGCCCCTATTTTTACGAAAATCTACCTTACGCCCCCTTCAAAGACCTCGTCTCCGTTGCTGCTATCGCTGAGTTTCCGATCATTTTGGCTGTCAACGCACAATTACCGGTGCAATCCGTCAAAGAGCTCATCGGACTCGCGCAGGGCAAGCAGCTCAGTTTTGCCTCAGCCGGCACGGGCAGTGCCCCACATCTGTCTGGCGAGCTGTTTAAAACAGAAACCAAGGTCAACATGGTACATGTGCCCTATAAAGGCTCGGCCCCTGCCGTGGTCGATGTTGCCAGTGGGCAAGTCGACATGATGTTTGATGGTATCCCTTCGTTGTTGCCGCATATCAAAAGCGGCAAGCTTCGCCCGATCGCAGCTGTCAGCGTCAAGCGTAACAGCCAATTGCCTGAGTTACCCACCTTCACCGAGCTCGGCTACCCCAGCATGGTGGCTTCGGTCTGGTACGGCCTGATGGCACCCGCAGGCACCCCTCAGGCTATTATCGATAAAGTCAACGCCGCCATGAACAAAACCTTGGCTGTGCCAGAGTTACAGAAAAAACTTGAAGATGGTGGCGCAATTGTGATGCCCGGCACCCCCAAAGATTTTGAGACGTTTTACCTCAAAGACTATGCGCGCTGGGGTGACGTCATCAAGAAAGCCGGCATTTCAACTAAGCAATAAACCTCGGGGCACAGCGATAGAAAACGGGCACTCGACGTGCCCGTTCAACTAAACTCGTACTGACCGCGACTGACCTTGAGATCGCGACAGCAAGCAATGCTGTCGCAGCAGGCTACGCAATATCAATTACTGCATTACCCATCACCTTGCCTTGCTCGACGGCCTCGTGCGCGGCAACAATCTCTGACAAAGGGTAGCGCGCGCCGATCGCGTGCACCAACTTGCCAGACGCCAGCAAAGCGTTAAGCTCTTTCAAGGCAAACGTGCGCTCAGTTGGCGTGAGGTCGTACACCAAAAAGAATTGAAAACTCAGCGTATTAAACAAACACACACGAAATGGGATCAAAGGATCAGCATATTCGTTTGAGCCATAGCACGCCACCGTGCCGTGCGGCGCAAGTGCACCCTGCCGCACAAGATCCGCTGTGGTTGAAAAATCCATATCAATAATAGCGTCAACACCGCGCCCGCCTGTCAGTGCCTTGACACGTTCGGCGACATTCTCTGTTTTGTAATTGATCGTTTCAGCCACGCCCACTGCACGCGCATGAGCTGCCTTCACGTCAGAACTAACGGTGCCAATCACGCGTGCACCCTTGAGCACTGCCATTTGCGCCGCATAGTGCCCAACAGCCGCTGCCGCGGCAATCACCAAAACTGTTTTGCCAGTCAGATCGCCACAACGACGCACCGCCTCAAAGGCAGTCAGGCCCGGGATACCCATACACGCAGCAGCATCAAAACTGGTGTTGTCGGGCAAGGCGACGGCCTGCGCTTCTGGCAACACGATGTACTGCGCGCACGTACCAAAGGGGCGACCAAACTGACCGTTCCAAGTCCAGACTCGTTGCCCGATTCGGCTAGCAGAGACCCCTGCACCGACCGCCTCAATCACCCCGCCAGCGTCGCTATGCGGCACGATACGCGGTGCGATCAACGCACGACCGCGACGCGATTTCACATCTGAAGGGTTCACACCCGACACACTAATTTTGACGCGTACCTCGCCAGCCCCGACCTCGGGCGTTGGCATCTCACCAAGGACTAGTACCTCGCGAGCTTCACCATTTTTTTCATACCATGCTGCTTTCAT